>NZ_LMAK01000062.1 GCF_001439665.1 Formosa algae | reverse complement strand
CCGGAATTTACGAAACAGGTTCTGTGCTAAACTACTTATATTTTGGAGTTGTAAAAGGAATTTATCCGCCATTAATCTTTTTAGGGATTGGCGCGATGACAGATTTTTCATCACTTATCGCAAATCCGAAATTAATGTTATTAGGTGGTGCTGCACAAATTGGAGTGTTTGCAACATTCTTAGGCGCACTTTACCTCGGGTTTAATTTGCCAGAAGCAGGAGCGATAGGGATTATTGGAGGTGCAGATGGCCCTACAGCTATTTTCTTATCATCTAAATTAGCAAATGGTATCAACATCCTCGCCGATGGAACTACGGTTAAAAACTTAATTGGTCCTATAGCCATTGCAGCGTATTCTTATATGGCATTGGTTCCGGTAATTCAGCCCCCAATTATGAAGTTGCTTACGTCTAAAAAAGAGCGTTTAATTAGAATGAAACCCCCAAGAGCGGTGTCGCAAAAAGAAAAAATGATTTTTCCAGTGGTGGCTTTATTACTAACCACATTTATATCTCCTAGTGCATTACCGTTATTAGGAATGTTATTCTTTGGAAATTTATTAAAAGAATCAGGAAGAACAGAACGTTTAGCAGATACTGCTCGTACTAAATTAATAGATATTGTAACCATCTTATTAGGAGTAACTGTAGGAGCATCTACCCAAGCAGATATCTTTATTACCTCAGATTCTTTATTAATATTCGGATTAGGAGCTGTATCTTTTGTTATCGCAACTATGGGAGGATTATTGTTTGCTAAGTTTATGAACCTATTCTTAAAAGGCGATGAGAAAATTAATCCGCTTATTGGTGCTGCAGGAGTTTCTGCTGTCCCAGATAGTGCGAGAGTGGTTCATGCAGAAGGTTTAAAAGCAGATCCTCAGAATTACTTATTAATGCATGCCATGGCACCTAATGTGGCTGGTGTTATTGGGTCGGCAATTGCTGCGGGTATCATTTTAAGTTTCTTCGGATAAATAGATAATCGTCATGTTAATGTAACACACTAAGATTATGAATATACCAAATAAAATGTCTGCAGCAGATGCAGTGAAATTAATCAAGTCAGGAGATCGTGTTTTAATTCAAGGAGGTTCAGCAACTCCGCAAGCGCTTATAAAAGCCATGGTAGGGCGAGCTTCAGAACTTAGAGGTGTAAATGTCGTGCATTTGCATACAGAAGGTGAGTGCGGTTATGTATCACCAGAATTAAAAGATAGTTTTTATACAAGTGCTTTTTTTATTGGAGGAAATATTAGAAAAATGATTGGGGTTACAGCCGATTATATTCCTGTGTTTTTAAGTGATATTCCAAGTCTGTTTCGAGAAGGTTATATGAAATTAGATGTGGTTTTAGTGAACGTTTCTCCTCCAGATAAACACGGGTTCTGCTCGTTAGGCGTATCTGTAGATATTGTGATTTCTGGAATTGAAATGGGAAAAACAATTATCGCACAAATTAATCCTAAAATGCCAAGAACCTTTGGAGATGCAATTGTGAATATTAATCAGTTTGCAGCTTGTGTTGAAGTGGAAGAAGAGCTTTACGAAATGAACTTTGTAGCGCCATCAGAAGAAGAGAAAGCGATTGGTAAAAATGTAGCTGGTATTATTGAAGACGGCGCAACCTTACAGATGGGAATTGGAGGTATTCCTAATGCGGTATTAACATATCTCACCAATCACAAAAATTTAGGGGTTCATACCGAGATGTTCTCTGAAGGAATCGTAAATTTGGTAGAGAAGGGTGTTGTAAATGGGTCTCAGAAAAAAGTAAATCCAAATAAAATAGTTTCTGGATTTGCCATGGGGACTCGACGTTTATATGATTTTATGGATGACAACCCTGAAATTGAAATGTTAGATATTGGTTACGTAAACGATACGTCGGTTATTCGTCAGAATCCTAAAGTAACAGCTATTAATTCAGCAGTAGAAATAGATATTACAGGACAGGTTTGTGCCGATTCTATTGGTACGAGAATGTTGTCTGGAGTTGGCGGACAAATGGATTTTATGCGAGGAGCAGCCTTGTCTGAAGGCGGAAAACCTATTATCGCTATAAATTCTAGAACTTTAAAAGGCGTGTCTAAAATTGTACCTACATTAAGAACTGGTGCAGGTGTGGTTACCACAAGAGCTCATGCCAGATATGTGGTTACAGAATATGGTGTTGCCGAATTTTTTGGTAAAACGTTAAAAGAACGTGCTATGGCTTTAAGAGACATTGCACACCCCGAATATAGAGAAGTATTAGATGAAGCTATTTTTGAGAGATTTGGAAGTAGCATCATGATTTAATCACACTAAACATAAATAGTATGAGTACTAAAAATAATACGCTTTTTTCCGAGTTTAGTCCAGTGACTAAGGAGGCTTGGTTGGAAAAAGTTAATATAGATTTAAAAGGAGGCGATTTCAATAAAAGATTGGTTTGGAAAAACTTAAATGGTATTGATATTCAACCTTTATACAATACTGAAGATACTATTAAGTATCTTAAAAATACTGGAGAAAATGCTCAAGCATTGGTAAACTACAGAACTGTAGAAGTGGCTTCAGCAGAACAAGGAAATGCTTTGGCTTTAAAAGCGATTGAAGAAGGTATAAACGGAATAATTTTCCAAATAGAATCTAAAACAGTTGTATCAACTTTAATAGAAGGTATAGATTTAAATACCATTACGGTGTCTTTTGTTTTAACGGACTCGGTATTAGATTTTGCGACAGATTTCTTTACATATGCCGAAAAAAATGTTTCAAATAAAGCGAACTTAAAAGGCTATTTTGACCTTGGTGTTATTTCAAATTATGTCAGAACAGCAACTTTAAAACCCCATACATTTGAAATCTTAGCAAAAGTGATGGTGTTAGGAAGGGCGTTTTCAAACTTTAAAACAGTAACCATTTCTGGAACTACGTTTTTAGATGCAGGAGCCAATCAAGTACAAGAAGTGGCATATACTTTAAATGCTTTGGTTTATGTGATTGAAGAATTAGAAGAACGTGAAGGTGTTTCTGCAGGACATGTTTTTGACAGCTTACACATTCAATTAGCCATTGGGTCGGAGTATTTTGTCGAGATGAGTAAATACAGAGCCCTGAACAGTTTGGTGCATAAAATAGCACATAGTTATGGGATAACAGATTTTAAATTCACCCTAACCGCTAAAACATCTGTTTGGACTAAGTCTGTAACCGATGCACATACAAATATGTTACGTGCTACAACAGAGGCGATGTCGGCTATTTTAGGAAATGTAGATGGGATTTTAGTCGATGCTTACGATAAAGAATTTAATGCATCTTCAGATTTTTCAAATCGAATTTCAGGAAATATCACCACGATATTAAAAGAGGAATCTTACTTCGGAAAAGTATCAAATCCTGTAGATGGTTCTTATTATGTTGAAGAAGTGAGTTCTAAAGTGGCAGCTAAAGCGTTAGAATTATTTAAAGCGATAGAAAGTGCAGGCGGATTCTTTACCGCTTTTGAAAACGAAAGTATTCAGAAACAGATTGCAGAAATTCGTCAGAAAAAAATCAAGCTAATAAGTCAGCGACGTTTATCAATGGTTGGTGTTAATAAATATCCAAATCTGATGGAAAAATTAAATGCTGAGGTGTTGTGTTCTGGAGCAGATGTAAATACTAAAGTTTTAAAACCAAGACGTGCGTCTTTAGAAATTGAAATGTTACGTAAAGCCTCTGAAGATATTGTTGCAGAAGCTGGTAAACGCCCAATTGTAGAGCTTACTAGTTTTGGAAACTTAACGATGCGTAAAGCGAGAGCAGCATTTGCCTACGATTTTATTGGAGTTAGCGGATTTGAAGTGTGGCAAGAAAAAAGTTATAATAGTGCAGAAGAAGCTGCCGAAACAAGTGCGAAATCAGAATCGAGTGTGGTTGTTATCTGTAGTTCAGACCCTGATTACGATGCCCATGCTTTAGCTTTTGTAAAAACGTTTAGAGCTTTAAATAGTGATAAAGTGTTGTTATTGGCAGGTTATCCTGAAGCGATTTTAGAAGACCTTACAGCAGCAGGTTTAGATGGTTGTGTCCATATTAAATCTGATGTCATTCAAACCATTTCTAGCATTCAGGGTAAAATTCAGAAACATATTAAAAAGTAGCGGTGTGACATTGAAAAAACGTCTTTGTTGAGGTTTTATCAATAGCATGTGACCATTGATTAACAAAAAAAGAAACACATGAAACCAAATTTTTCAAATATAACATTAGACACTGCAACCAAACAAAATGCAGTGCCCTCAGATAATACAGACATCTGGAATACACCAGAAGGTATTCCCGTGAAAACGCATTTTACTAAATACGATTTAGACAATGCAGAGCATTTACAGTTTATGTCTGGTTTGCCTCCGTTTACAAGAGGACCTTATAGTGCTATGTATGCGTTGCGTCCTTGGACCATTCGTCAGTATGCAGGATTTTCAACAGCAGAAGAATCTAATGCATTTTACAGACGTAATTTAGCCGCAGGACAAAAAGGATTGTCTGTAGCTTTCGATTTAGCAACCCACCGTGGCTACGATTCCGATCACCCTCGTGTAACAGGAGATGTCGGTAAAGCTGGTGTAGCGATAGATTCTATATTAGATATGGAAATTTTATTCGACCAAATTCCGTTAGATAAAATGTCCGTATCCATGACTATGAATGGGGCTGTGCTTCCCATAATGGCATTCTATATTGCGGCTGCCAAAAAACAAGGTGTTGCTTTAGATCAATTAAGCGGAACCATACAAAATGATATTTTAAAAGAATTTATGGTGCGTAATACGTACATCTATCCGCCATTACCTTCTATGAAAATTATTGGTGATATTTTTGAATACACCACGAATAACATGCCTAAGTTTAACTCCATTTCAATTAGTGGGTACCACATGCAAGAAGCGGGTGCAACTGCAGATATTGAGCTGGCTTATACTTTAGCCGATGGTATGGAATACATTAGAACCGGTTTAGCATCAGGATTAAAAATAGATGAATTTGCTCCGCGTTTATCTTTTTTCTGGGCGGTTGGAATGAATCACTTTATGGAAATTGCTAAAATGCGTGCGGCTCGTATGCTTTGGGCAAAAATTATAAAAACGTTCAATCCGAAGAATCCAAAATCTATGGCGTTGCGTACGCATAGTCAGACGTCGGGTTGGAGTTTAAGCGAACAAGATCCTTTTAATAACGTGGCTAGAACATGTATTGAAGCGATGGCCGCAACTTTAGGAGGAACACAATCTTTACACACCAATGCGTTAGATGAAGCGATTGCATTACCAACAGATTTTTCTGCCAGAATTGCACGTAATACACAGATATATATTCAAGATGAAACGCAAATGACTAAGGCTGTCGATCCTTGGGCGGGTTCTTATTATGTTGAATATTTAACGCAAGAAATCGCTAAAAAGGCATGGACACTTATAGAAGAAGTTGAAGAGCTTGGAGGTATGGCAAAAGCTATTGAGACTGGTGTGCCTAAAATGCGTATTGAAGAAGCTTCGGCAAGAAAACAAGCCCGTTTAGATTCTGGTCAGGATATTTTAGTGGGAGTGAATAAATTTAAAACCGAAGAAAAATCGGCTATCGATATTTTAGAAGTAGATAACACAGTGGTTAGAGATTCTCAAATTGCACGTTTGAAAAAACTGAGAGATAATAGAGATCAAGCGGTTGTAGATGCTAAAATTAAAGCTTTAACAGATTGTGCTGGAACAGGAAAAGGTAATTTATTAGAATTAGCAGTAGAGGCAGCAGAAAATTTTGCTACACTTGGTGAAATATCCGATGCTTTAGAAGTGCATTTTGGTAGACATAAAGCAGATACTAAACTAATAAGTGGTGTTTATAGTAAAGAAGTTAGTGACGATAGTACGTTTGCTAAAGCTTTAAAACTAGCCGATCAGTTTGCTGAAATAGAAGGACGTCGTCCGCGTGTTATGGTGGCTAAAATGGGACAAGACGGTCATGATAGAGGTGCGAAAGTTGTTGCCTCTAGTTTTGCCGACTTAGGATTTGATGTGGATATGGGACCATTATTCCAAACCCCAGAAGAAGTTGCAAAACAAGCCATTGAGAACGATGTACATTTTGTAGGTGCTTCAAGTTTAGCTGCAGGACATAAGACGTTAATTCCGCAACTTATAGAAGAGTTAGCTCGATTAGGTCGACCAGATATTATGGTGTTTGCAGGAGGAGTAATTCCTGAACAAGATTACGATTATTTATTAGCACATAAAGTGGCTGCTATATTTGGTCCTGGAACAGTAATTTCAAAATCAGCAATAACCATTTTAGAAAAGTATTTAGAGCACGAAGAAGTTTAGTGTTAGTATTAGTAGTAGTATTGATTTGCAGAAAAACCCCAATGCTGATGTGCGTCAGTGGTGGGGTTTTTTATCTTTTAATTAAATTATTATTTTTTTGCTTTTACCACAAATTCCCGCAATCCAAAAGTTTACATTCTCAATAGTATTTCCAGAAGAACTTTTCACTTCTATATCTCTTTCCATACACTTTACTTTTTCACAAATACTACACTAAAAATCATAGTGATTGTAGGGTGTTAATGAATTTCTTCACATTTTTAGTACTTAAAGTAGTGAAATTTACCATTATCAGAAATTACTTTATGAATAACACCTTCGTGTATAAAACTTTCTACCACTCTGTGAATTTAAACACGATTAAAATTTGGTAATTGACTTTCTAATCATAGAGCTCTTAAACCATCGCTTCTTGCTTTTTCAAAGCCTTATAATATGGCGATTTTTCATTCATTATTGCAACCAAGTTGCAATAAAGGTATAAACATTGTATATTTGTATTATAAAGTTACAGTCATTTTATTCTACAATTATCTAAATGACTTAACAGTAAAAAACAAGGAATTATATAATTAGAAATCACATTTAGACTGTAGTGTTTTCTATAATTTTAATGAATTTTTAGCTCCAGCACAGCAATTAAATTTTCACAAATTAATTATAATATGTATTGCCTCTTGCAATAGTGGTTAATTGTGATTTTGTAAGACATTCAATTAATAGAAATAAACAATTTAAAATTAAAAACGTAATGAGTAATTTAAACAAAAAGGTAGCAATAGTTACAGGTGCAACTGGTGGAATTGGTTTTCAAGTTGCAAAAAGATTGGGTCAAGACGGATATACTGTTGTTTTAAATGGTATTGAAGATGAAGAAGGAGCTAAAAAAGTAGAAGAGCTTACGGCGGAAGGAATAACGGCAGAGTATGTTGGTTTTGACATGACAAAACCTGAAGTTGTTACTGAAAATATCACTAAAATTGGAGAAAAATACGGTAAAATAGATGTGCTTGTAAACAATACAGGAGGTATTGGTGTTAGAGCTAGATTTGAAGAGATGACAACTGATCAATATAGATTTGTAATGGCTTTAAACCTTGATTCAGTATTCTTTGCTTCAAGAGCAGCAATTCCTTTTCTTAAAAAAGGAGAAAACGCTTCAATTATAAACTATACATCAAACGCAGCATGGAATGGTGCAGGACCTGGAGCTGGAATTTATTCGGTATCTAAAGGTGGAGTACAATCTATAACTAGAGCCTTGGCTAAAGATTTAGCTGAATATGGAATTAGAGTAAACGCAGTATCTCCGGGTACTATTGATACTCCTTTCCATGCACAAATTAAAGCGACTAAACCAGAAGTTTTTGCTTCTTGGGCAAACAGTGTTTTATTAGGAAGATTAGGTCAGCCAGAAGAAGTTGCTGGTGTTATCTCTTTCTTAGCAAGTAAAGATGCGTCTTTCATCACTGCTGAAACAATACAAATTGGAGGAGGTCAGGCTTTAGGTATATAGTTTAATACTAAAAAATTATAGAGAAAGATTACCAATATTTCTTATGTGCTAATATTGCTATAATTATTGGATCTGATACTGTAATTTTAAAATGAGGATTAAAATATTAAAGACATATTTAAAATATGGAGTAACCTAGTAGTTTTATATGTTGATTTGCAGAAAAACCCCATTGCTGATGATATGCGTCAGTAATGGGGTTTTTTATGTGTTGTGAGTTTTGTGAACTCGAATATAAATGAGTTTAAATTAAAATAATGTATATCCAAATATTACAGATACTGTATCGTAATTAGATTCCCAACTTCTGTAATTTGAAAGGACATCATTACCGGTAAGATATCTTAATTCTAAACTATAAAGGTCATTATACTTATAGCCTATACCAAAACCATATCTCGATCCAGATTTAAAATCTAAGGAATTGAACTCTGTATATTTTATTTCAGAATTAAAGCTGAAATCCATAGCAAAAGATCCGTTTATAAATAATTTAGACGTATCGTTTAAAAAGAAATAATGTCTTATTCCAATAGGTATTTCAATTGATTCGTAGTTTACAGAGATAAGATCATCGTTTATGTTTGTCTTTTTGGCATTAAAATACTGATAAGTAGGCTCTATAGTTAATGCCCATTTGTTTTTATTAAAAGGCATAATAAATTCGGCTTCTAAACCAAATCTAAAACCTATTTCATTTTTAAAATCGAGGTTTCTACTACTAGCTCCTGAAGGATTATTAGTTGAAAAAGAAGATATATTTATACCCGGTCTGATACTTAAATTGAATAAAACTTTATTATCATTTTGTTCAAAATTTTGAAATTCAGTGCCATTACATTCGTTGTATTTTTTAAAAATATTTATTAAATCGGATTTTTTATAGTCAACCTTTTCAATATAATTAGTTGAAATGGCATCACATTTTAAATCAACTAACAGTTGCTGTCTAAATCTATAATAAGTTCCAATAGTATTGTCTGATGTTTTATACCTCTTATAAATAAGTTGTTCAATAATAGTATTGCTGGTATTGTAAAAATAACGTTTCAAGTTCCCGTCTTCGTAACTATACAGGTTTGCTTTTCCCTCTATAATCACTTTTAAAAATAATTCTTCTTCATTAAAGATAGGATTTCTCACATCAGATAAATCGCTTGTAATATCACTAGATTTATCAATATTTACAGTTTGTCTAATGTATTTAGATGTATTGTCTATTCCGAATTCTTTTACGGTTCTGATAGTTACATTTTTTTCTTCTGAGTTTTCTGAAAGTTTATATTCAAATTGAGTAGGGTTGTTTTTCCAATCATAATTTTTAATTAAACACTCCGTTTTTTTGTTAGAGTTATCTATAAAATAACCTTTTTCGAATGAGATTTGTGAATAAGAATGAATGCTTAGAATTGTAATTAGAATGCAGAGTAATTGTTTGTTCATAGGTTTTGGTTAAGTTGATTAATAATGTTTAATAGCTATTAAATAATATGCAAGTATAGATTTGGGGGCTATTTTTACATGTTTTTTTTAAAATCTTCCATAATATATTGTGCTGCTTTTACAGGAGATATTTGCGAAGATATAACGTCGCTTTCTAATATGGAAAGTTTATTTTTTATCTGTGGGGAACCGTAGAACAAATGTTTGAGTTCTTCGTTGATGTTATTATACATCCACTTTATTTTTTGCTGATTTCTGTTTTTATTGAAATAGCCGTTTTCCTCTACTAGTGTTTTGTATTTTAATACGTGTTTCCAAACGGTTCGTATTCCGGTGTTTTTAGTCGAAGATGCTTTTGTAACGATTGGCGTCCATCCCGAATCTGGTTGCGGAAAAATGTGTAAAGCATTCTGGTATTGTAATCGTGCCATTTCGCTATTTCTTATGTTGTCACCATCGGCTTTATTAATCACAACCATATCGGCCATTTCCATAATTCCTTTTTTTATGCCTTGCAGTTCGTCTCCAGCACCAGCAAGCATTAATAGGAGAAAGAAATCGGTCATGCCATGAACTGCAGTTTCCGATTGCCCTACACCAACAGTTTCTACCAAAATAACATCGTAACCAGATGCTTCGCAAAGTATCATGGTTTCTCCTGTTTTATTGGCTACGCCTCCAAGGGTGTCTCCAGAAGCAGAGGGTCTGATGTAGGCATTATCGTTATTACTTAATTCTTCCATTCGGGTTTTGTCTCCAAGAATACTTCCTTTGGAACGCTGACTACTAGGGTCTATAGATAAAATGGCGACTTTATGATTTAAAGATGTTAAGTATTTACCAAAAGCTTCTATAAAGGTGCTTTTACCAACACCAGGCACTCCAGTAATACCAATGCGGATAGATTTACCAGAATGCGGTAAGACAGATTGAATAATTTCTTTAGCGAGGACTTTATCACTTTCAAGATTACTTTCTATAATGGTAATAGCACGAGAAAGTATCACTCTACTGCCCTGTAATACGCCATCGATATATGCTTGAGCTGTTAATCTGTTTTTGGGTTTATATACCTTCATTGTATCGCTGTAAATTAATAACGTAAAGACGTTTATCGTGTTATACAAAGATACTTATAACTACAAAAATCACCATAAATACGGTGTTGTTTTTTAAGTAAACAATATTGTATTTATGATGATTTTGCGTTAGTGATTGCAGTGTAAATCCTTTTGCTTTTTTGCAAAAGATTGAAGCGGAAAGCACGACCCATAGGGTAACGCCCAAATAAGTTAAACTTTAGAAGTTAACGACTTTAAGAATACATAGCCAAAACCTAAAAATAACATCAGGTGAAATGGGAATAATCCGAAATCTCCACCTTGATCTCCTACAACAAATGCACTGTACATTCCGAAAGCGAAATACAAAGTAAGGAGTCCTTCAAAAATAACATTTACAGAAATATTTTTCTTGATGTATTTGTTGCCTTTCCAGCTGTCTTTAAGATTGTTAATATTGAATTTTGGTGTGCGTACAAATTCACTACGTTTCCCGATATGACCTTCTAAAACCGCAATAGAATTGTGTAATGAAAAGCCCATAGCTACAGTGAAAAACGTAAAAAACATACCTATATATTTGATGAAGTTTTTAATACCTCCACCATAAATATTACGATACATAAACCAATAGCAAATAAAGAAAATAACACTACTTACTACAAAGAAACTCATAACATAAAAGTATGGTTTTAAGTGGGCGTATTCGTTCTTAATATATAGCATTGGGATACTTAAAACGGCTACTATAAATACATTTAAAAACATGGTACTGTTTAATAAATGTAGCACGCCATGTACTTTGGTTTTACCAGAAATATTATCTGATTTTAAAACGCGCCAAAGCATTTTTCTGAAGTTTTCTGCACCTCCTTTATTCCAACGGAATTGTTGAGAACGTGCAGCACTAATAACTACAGGAAGCTCTGCAGGAGTTTCAACATCTTCTAAATATTTAAATTTCCAGTTTTTAAGTTGGGCACGGTAACTTAAATCTAAATCTTCTGTAAGTGTGTCGCCTTCCCAGTTTCCAGCATCTAGAATACAATCTTTACGCCAAACGCCAGCTGTACCATTAAAATTTATAAAGTGGCCTTTACTGTTTCTTCCAACTTGTTCAAGCGTAAAGTGCGCGTCTAGAGCGAATGCCTGAATGCGAGTAAGTAAAGAATATTCGCGGTTAATATGTCCCCAACGGGTTTGTACCACGCCAATATTTCTGTCATTAAAATAAGGTAATGTTCTTAGTAACCAGTCTGCTTCTGGTAAAAAATCGGCATCAAAAATGGCAATAAATTCACCTTTAGCGATTTCTAAACCTTCTTTTAAAGCTCCTGCTTTAAATCCGCTACGGTCTGTTCTTGTAATGTGTACTATATCTAATCCAGTAGCTTTTAATTTTTGGATATGATCAAAAGTAGTTTTTACCGTTTCGTCTGTAGAATCGTCTAAAACTTGAATCTCTAATTTATGTTTAGGATAATCTATAGTCGCAATGTTTTCCAACAAGCGATCCATAACATACATTTCGTTAAAAACCGGAAGTTGAATGGTAACATAAGGGACATCGTTTTCCTTGGAAAGGTCTAAAGGCGGTAAATGTGTGTCTTTCTTTTGTGCAGAAAGATAGTTTAACAATAAATTTAACTGTGCTAAAGCGTACATGAAAATTAGAGCTAAAGACGTTGAGTATATTGCAATTATTATTGTTTCTAAGATCATTTTTTTATACTATATTTAAAAATCCAGTACAAGATTTTTATGCCTGCAAATATAGCACCTTTTATTGTACCTGAAACTTTTGAAACTCCAATTCTGTTACGATATTTTACAGGAATTTCTCGATAAGAAAAATTCTTTTTTAAAACCTTAAGTTGCATCTCTACAGTCCAACCATAAGTTTTGTCTAACATGTTTAATTCTAATAGTTTAGAATATTTTATAGCACGAAATGGACCTAAATCTGTAAAGGTAGAGTTAAAAAAAAGTCTCATTAAACTAGTTGCTAACCAATTTCCAAATTCTTGTGGCACCGTCATTGAACCAGTTTCTCTGAGGTTTTTAGAGCGAGCGCCCACTACAAAATCAATATTTTCTTCTAGAATTGGAGCGACAATCTCTGTTAATTGTTCTGGGTAATCGCTATAATCGCCATCTAAAAATACAATAATATCTGGCTTAATACTTTGTTTAGAAATATAATCCATGCCTTTTAAACACGCATAGCCATAACCTTTATTATTTTCTGTTAAAACGGTAGCTCCGGCTTTAGTGGCATTTTCTACGGTTAAGTCTGTAGAATTATTACTCACCACAATAATTTCATCTACAAGATCTGGTATGTCACGAATAACGTGCGGAATAGAATCTGCTTCATTATAAGCAGGTATAATAACTTTAATTAGAGCCATATTGGGATTATAGAATGGGATAGCAAATATACTTAGTTATTTGGATTTGCTTTTGTGTTTTTTAAATTCTTCTTCTTGTATTGTTTTAGTAATGAGCTAAACACCAAAAAGATCGCTTTTTAAGGTAGAGCTTGTCTAATCTTAAAAAGCGATCTTAACTAAAATAAAGCTTTAATTACTGTTTAACAACTGTACTGTTGTGCTTAGTCTATAAAGCGTGAACTTACTTTCAAAGAATTTAATTTTCTTCTACTTCTATACTTTTAAATGCTTTAATGGCTTTATTAGGTTCTATAATATTATACCCTTTCCAAAATTCAGGATCGTATTCTGGTAAGTAAATAGGAGTAACTTCTGCTTTCTCTTTAAAGGTATTAAAATCTGTTTCTGTTATGGTCTCATTTTCAAACACCACCAATTCTCTTTTAGAATAATTAGTTGCTATAAAGTCTATGTCTCCAGAAAGTTCGTTTTGTTTTCGTCGGCCTTTAACATGTTTGTTTTTTTCGATAATTTTAAAAGGTCTGTCTATTCCTGTTTTGTTTGCCGTCTCTATTTCGGCATATTTTAAACTATAAGTGTCAGATTTGTTTTTAGCATAAATAAAACTACCTTCTCGCTGATAGACGTCTAACCATACGCCTAAAAGTTTAAACGTTTTTAAAGATTTTACGTTTTTAAAATCTAGTCTTATTACTGCAAAATCTTCTGTGTTTATATACAGTACACCCTTGTAATCTTCGCTGCGCTTTGGCTTAAAAGCAATTTTATACACGTATTGGTCGTTTAGGAAAGAATAATCTAAGAGTTCGAATTCGTAACGGTTAGATTTGTAAATTACGTTTAAGCTAGATGCTTCGCTAGCAAAACTGCTTTTTTCAACGCCATTAATCACGTTTTTTCTGTATTTAAGAAAGTTCTTTTTCTTGCGCTTTTCTTTTTCCTTTTCGGCTTCTATAAAAGCTTCTGTTTTTTCGCTGGTTTCATCTTGAAAAAATGAAGAATCTATATCTTGTTTAGTGCCAAATATACCCGACTTTATTTTAAAATAAGAATCGCGTTTAATTGTTTTCTTAACTATGGCATTCAGCTTTTTTTCATAAGCTTCAAATGTCATTTCGTTATTCTTGTCGTATAATTCTGAAGCTTTTAAAATGTCTAATTTTACAATAGTGTCTGCCTTTTTATCAAGTTTGTTTTTGTATAAATCGCCTAGAATTTCTGTGTATTGGTAAGAGTTTAATGGGATATCGCTTAAAATACTATCTGTTAGCGCTTGATTAAATTCTGGAATTGTAGAGGCTTTAATTTTAATCGATTTTTTTAGAATGGTAGAACCGTAAGTTTCTCTGAAAAAGAGTTTGCTTTTCTCGAAGGTGCCGCCGTGATTTTTATCTAAATTTTCTTCAACTTTATCAATAATTTCTTCAACCGTATAGTTTTTGTTGAAGAGCATAACTTCATTTAGCTCAATAGATTTTGGTTTTAAAAACACTAAGCTGTCCTGAAATGTTTTGGCAGAAAATTGTTTAGACTCGTAACCCAGACAACTAAAAAATAAGGAATCTTGTTCTGAAATGGCTGAGTGTATTTGAAGCTGAAATTGTCCAGCATCATTACTAATAACACCAGATGTATTATTAAAAGAGATGGTTGCAAAAGGTATTGGTTCTTGGTTTGTAGAATCTAAAACCCTGGCATGTATTTGCGTTTGTGCAAGTACAGTTGGAACTGTAAAAATTAAACAAAGAAAAATTAAAGCGTAGTGGTGTTTCATATTGGTAGTTTTACGTGAAAGTAAATGATTACATGAAACGGTAAATATACTTTAGTTTTTTATTAAGTAAACTTTATTATTTTTTAACATAAATGTGTTTTAAGTAATAGTTGTACAGGAGGTTAGGTGGGTGTCCTAATCTGTATTTTAAATGAATTACCATAAAATGATATTGCAAATTCCAAATGCCATTGGTTTGATATCGACGTGCAGATGTGGTTATGTTTTTTTGAATGACAGCAAAGTTTGAAGCGTTATAAATACGATGTATTAAATGATTGTCTTCGTAAATTATGTAAGATTCGTTGTAGCCGTTAAGTGCATTAAAAAGCGATTTGGTAATAAACAGACTTTGGTCTCCGCCTCGGCTAATTTTCCATGAAAAACGTGTTAGCCAACCTGCTAATTTTAACCACCAATGCGACGAGTTAAATGACATTTTAAAACAACCTGCTTGCGTTTTAGTATTTATACGCTCTAAAATGTCTTTGTCGAAATCTTTTGGAGGAAAAGAGTCTGCGTGTAAAAAATATAAAATATCTCCTTTGGCTATTTTAGCGCCGAAATTCATTTGTTTAGCGCGTCCTTTCTCTGACTGTACGAGTTTTACTTGACTAAAATGCTGTATTATATTTTTTGTGCCGTCAGTGCTTCCTCCATCAACAATAATTATATCTTTAATGTTTTGAGTAGACGAGTTTTTTAAAAGGTATGGAATTAATTCCTGAAGATTTTCAGCTTCATTTAAAACAGGAATTAGTATCGAAATACTATGCATTTATATCTGGGGAGGTTTTGTATTAAATAATTTAACTATTATTTATTGTCTTTCTTTTTAGTTAACGGGTAAAAGGTTTGCTCTACAAAATGTGTTGGAAATTCTTCGTCGCCTTCAAATCCTAATTCAATATCTCTTCCGTTATGTGGTATATAATCTGTTTTAAAAATATAATCCCAAAGGCTTAAAGTGATACCGTAATTAGATCCGTAAATGGAGTTTGGTGGCAACTCTTTTGCGTGGTGCCAAATGTGCATTTTAGGATTGTTTAAAATGTATTTAAACGGACCATAATTCCATCCTAAATTAGCATGGTTTATATGCCCGATAGCTATCGCGAAAAAGTGAACTAAAACCACGTCTTGTACATCGAATCCGCCAATAATTGCAATAGGTATGTAAAGTAACGACTTGTATATTACAGGTTCCATCCAGTGGTAACGCAAGTGTCCGGCAAATCCCATTTCTTTTATGGAATGATGCACTTTATGAAAGTCCCAAAGCAACGGAAAACGGTGTAAAAGTCTGTGTGTGTTCCATTGTACAAAATCACTCACTATAAAAAAGATAAATAGGCCAACAACTTTTGGTAATTTGTTTACATTAAACAATTGTAGGTTGTCTAAAGATAATCCAACCACAGCTAGAATATCGTTAAAAACTTCTGCAGCGGTATTTGAAAGTGCAATGAGAATAATTAAATTAAGTAGAAAAAAATTAAAGAACATGTAGAAGGTGTCTAACCAAAAATCTTTTCTAAACGCAGATTGATTTTTACGCCACGGAAAGGCAATCTCTAAACCCCAAACCACTAAAGAAATAGCAATTAAGCCATAGAAATAATTGTCCCAATGGTTTATAGAAATTAACTCGTATTTTAAATACCGCCAATAACCATAATACGAGTTTTGAATAAGGTCTATGTATTTTTCCATGTGTAAAAAGTAATGATAATGGGTCTAATGTAAGACGGAGGAGGTTAAGACCTCCTTCGTCATTAATAAGTAGCACTGATATGAGAATAACAGTCTATTAATACATTATAAAACGAGAAGTGTATTACAATGTTTTAATAAGTTCTTTAAAGAGGGTAATCATGTTTGGTTCTGCTTTTTCTGCCATAGCAATAATATCTTCTATATTTACGGGGTGTAAATTATCCGGATCTCCTTTATCTGTAATTACAGAAACCGCAGCAGCTTTTAAATTTAAATGGTTAGCCACAATAATTTCAGGAACCGTGCTCATTCCAACGGCATCTACACCAAATACTTTAAGCATTCTGTACTCTGCGCGGGTTTCTAATTGCGGACCTAACATACTTGCATACACGCCTTCGTGTAATGTGAAATTGTGTGCTTTTGCGATCTCTTTAAACTTTGCATTTATAGCTTTGTCGTAAGGCGCACTCATGTCTGCAAAACGTTCTCCTAATTTAGATACACCTTTAAAAGCTAATGGTGAACCGCCAAGTAAATTAATATGGTCGTCTATTAACATTAAATCGCCTTTGTTGTAATCTAAATTAACCGCACCAGAAGCGTTAGATACTAAAAGGGTGTGAATACCTAATTGATTCATGATACGAACAGGGTAAGTAATGTCTTGCAAAGTATAGCCTTCGTATAAATGAAAACGGCCTTGCATAACCACTACTTTTTTGCCTTCTAATTCGCCATAAATTAATTTTCCTTTGTGAAATTCGACTGTTGCCGTTGGGAAATAAGGAATCTGATTGTAACTTACTTCGTGGATAATAGTGATGTATTCTAATAGTTTTCCTAATCCGGTACCTAGAATAATTCCGATTTCGGGTTTGTCGAAGCCTTTGTTTTGTAAAAATTCGGTGGTTTCGTTAATGTACTTAATCATAATGCATTCTATATTTTTTAAGTTGAGGATAATCTTTTATATCTTCAAATGTATCGATATCATTTAATTCTTCAAGGAAATATACCGATTTGTTCGTTAAGTTTTTTAAGGATGCTTCGAGCACGGTTGATGTGCCCCAAGCTTTATTTTGGAACAATTCTGTCTGCAACGTTTTCATACCTAATAAATAATAACCGCCATCTTTTGCAGGTCCAATAACTGTATCATGATGTTCTAATTCGTCAAAAGCATCGTTAATCATTTCGGTAGTGAGGTCTAAAAGATCACTTCCTATTATAATTACTTTTTGATAATTGTTTTGAAATAATTCTGAAAAGGCATTGTGCATGCGTTCGCCTAAATCGTCTCCTTGTTGAAGTTTCTTTCTGAAATTATTATCGTCCCAAGTATCATTTTTATGAATGTGTTCAGAATAAAATACAAATCTATCAGCTTTTACGTTTTCAGAAATTTTAGCGGTATGTTGTAAAAGTGTCCTATAAATATCTAAGGCATTTTCGTCTCCAATAGTTTTGGCTAAACGGGTTTTGCATTTGCCCAATTCGGGGTTTCTCGCAAAAATAATAAGCGCTTTTTTTGATGTTGGAAAATGAAATGTTGCTATAGCTTCATCATCATTTTCATTATCGTTCGAGGTTAAAAATCCCATGTTTAATTATTTAAATTGATATGTTTGTACATTTCAGTAATTACGTTCCAAACGCGTAGTTTAATTGTAATACAATTAGGTTGTTACAATAGTTTTGTGGTTGAGAGCTTCTTCATTATAATCTGAAATGTATTTTAAGCAGGTGTTTATTAAAAATAAAGACCTATAGGTAAGTCGTTTATTTTTTAATTTATTTACAGCTAATTTACGGTTTTCTAAAATTGAATTTACCGAGTTCTTGTAAAACTGCATAAATTAGATTTAATTTAATAGATTTAAAATTGTGCCATGGATTATTTTATCATCATTACTAGTCTTGTTTTTCTTTCTGCAGCTTTTGGGTATATAAATGTGCGGTTTTTAAAATTGCCTAACACTATTGGTTTAATGCTAATAACTTTAGTGTTTACGTTGGTGGTACTCGGCATAGCGACTATAGACAAAACACTTTTATTAGCAGAAAGACAGCTAATTACAGAGATAGATTTTGAGACTGTTTTGTTAGATATTATGCTGAGCTTTATGCTGTTTGCTGGCGCTTTGCATACCAATTTTGAACAATTAAAAATTCAGAGATGGCCAGTTTTTGTTTTTGCTACTGTAGGAACTTTACTGTCTACATTTTTAATTGGTAGTTTAGTTTATGGTGTGTTAATGCTTTTAGGTTTAAGCGTAGACTATGTGTATTGTTTGCTTTTTGGAGCTTTAATTTCGCCAACAGATCCTATTGCGGTGCTTGGAATATTAAAAAAGGTTGGAGTGCCTAAAGACTTAGAAGCTAAAATTGTAGGCGAATCACTATTTAATGATGGAGTAGGCGTTGTGGTGTTTTTAACCATATTTGAAATTGCAAATGTTTCCGGAGGTGGTGGTATTGAAGTGAGTGCTGTTGTAGAATTATTTATACGTGAAGTTATAGGAGGTATAGTGTTAGGTTTACTTTTAGGGTATGGAACCTATCGTTTAATGAGATCTATAGATGATTACGATGTTGAAGTAATTATTACTTTGGCAACAGTAATGGTTGGAACAGTAATCGCTCAGAAATTTCATTTATCGGCACCTTTAGCTATGGTAACTGCGGGATTGGTAGTTGGTAACGATACGGTAAGAGGATCTGCTATGTCTGAAATCACAGAGAATTATGTGGATAAATTTTGGGAGCTTGTAGATATTCTTTTGAATACCATTTTATTTGTATTAATAGGTATGGAAATGTTGGTTTTGGAATTTCAATGGACTTATATTTTTGCTGGATTATTAACCATTCCAATAGCGTTAATCAGTAGATATATTTCTTTATATGGGCCAATAAGTCTGTTTGAAAAACGGTTAGATTTTGTACCTAAAACAAATAAAATTATGACTTGGGGCGGTTTGCGAGGCGGTATTTCTATCGCACTTGCTTTAAGTTTAACTTCTGAAATGCATAGAGAATTATTCCTAGTGATTACATATATGTTAGTGGTGTTTTCAATTTTAGTGCAAGGTTTATCTTTAAGCGTGCTTGTAAAACGATTAATTAAGTAATGCCAAAGTATTATGTTTTAAGTCTAATTGGAGTTATGTTATATGTGTTTTGTGTAGAAATGAGGGGATATACGGGTTGAATTAGATATAAATCCAAATGCGTTAATTTGGTAAGCTATTATTTAGTAATTTTCAAACCAACTAATACCCTCTCTTTGTAATGGACGACAAATTTTCAAGTGCTTGGACTAAAATGCTAGATAAGCTAGAAACTTGGTTTGATAATATTGTATTGAATCTTCCCAACTTCATCATTGCTTTTGTAGTGTTTTTAATTGTGTTGTTTATTTCTAAAAACATCAATAAGATTACGCTAAGGTTTTTAGATAAAAGCAAACTTCAGCGGTCAATGAAAAATTTGATCTCAAAACTTATTTCGGCAATTATAATCTTATTGGGTCTCTTTTTTATTTTAGGAATTTTAAACCTCAGTAAAACGTTAAATACCATTTTAGCAGGTGCAGGAGTATTAGGTTTAGCAGTAGGTTTGGCCTTACAAGGTGCTCTGGCTAATTTCTATTCAGGAATTGTCTTGTCTTATGTTGATTTTGTAAAGTTTGGAGATTGGGTAGAAAGTAATGGTTTTGAAGGTGAAATTATAGATATCGATTTGCGTTCGGTAACGCTTAAGCAGGTTGATAATAATTTAGTTTACATTCCAAATAAAATGGTTGTAGATAGTCCCATAAAAAATTACTCAACCACGTCTCAATCTCGTGTTATTCTAGGGTGTGGTGTGCATTACGATTCTGATTTAAATTTAGTTAAAGATTTAGTGATGAATACCATTTACAAAACCTTTGATGCGGTAACCAATAAACAAGATGTTTTGTTTTTATATAAAGAGTTTGCCGATAGTTCTATAAATTTTGAAACGCGCTTTTGGATAGATTCTACTTCTGCTTTGGAGGTAGCGAAAGCCAAATCAGAAGCCATTATAGCAATTAAAGCTGTATTCGATGCTAATGATATTAATATCCCATTCCCAATTAGAACGCTAGATTTTCCTGAAGGGTTTTTAGGTGCAAATACGCAAAATAATCCGACCAATACTAACCCGTAAATTAATATTTTGTTGAAGGATATTCTTTCAAAAATAATTTTAATTCTAAGTGTAATTTTATTACAATCACAAGCTATGTCAAGTATTCTAATATCAAAACATCATACTGCTCCAGAATCTATTAAAAAGGAGGCTTTAGAGGCTCTATCTTTTTATCCGGAATTGAAAGATGTTGAGATTGATATCCGGTTTAAAAAGGAGATTAAAAAATCTACTATGCAAGCTCAGCCACAATTTGGTAGCTTACTAAAAGGTAAAATGGGTAGACGCTATGTTATCTTTATTAGTAAAAAGATTAAAATTTCGAATACAGAATTTTCTACTAAAAGTATTCCTTCTAAAGTGATTGTTGGTTGGTTAGGTCACGAATTGGGGCATATTTGTGATTACCAAAACCGAACGACTTTTGGTCTGATTATATTTGGTTTTAAATATTTATTTTCAGAAAAGTTTATAAAAGAAGCAGAGCGTAATGCCGATTCTTTTGCCATCGTGCATGGTATGGAAGATTACATTATTGAAACTAAAAATTTCATTCTAGATAATGCAAATATTCCGGAGAGTTATAAAAACAGAATTAAGCGTTTTTACTTGTCTCCAGAAGAAATTATGTTGTTAATAGACGAGCGTGATAAAGCTTTAGAAATAGATTAATTCTGGTTTACAAAGTCTTCCCAAGTTTTAAATTTTTCCTCGTTCATAACGCGTTCCATTTTTACTTGACCACCTTTCTTTTTATTTTTAGCGCTCCAGTTATTAAATGTATCTGTAGAGGTAAGTTTTACTTTAAGTCCTTTTAATGCTTTAGATCTGGCTACCGCATAATTTTTATTAGCATCTTTTAAAAATGCGTCTATAGCTTCTGCTATTTTAGTTGTGTCTTCTGTAGTCTGTTCGGTTCCTAAATACCAACAGTGGTAAAAGCCATCTTCAAATTCCTTAGCGCAAATAGTAAATTCAGGTATTTTCATACCAAATTTATCTTCTAAATGCATCATGGCATCATTCATTTTATTTACTGAAAGTTGAGAGCCTACAGTGTTTAAGAAGAATTTTGTACGACCAGTAATTTTTATTTCGGCACGTTCTACATCTGTAAACATAATAGTGTCTCCAATTATATAGCGCCAAGCACCAGCAACAGTACTCATAATTAGTACGTAATCTGTGTCGGGCTCAACTTCTGCTAAAGTTATAGATGGTGCATCTGCTGCTAAACCACCATCTTCTAAAATATATTCAGCTTTAAAAGGCACAAATTCAAAATAAATACCATTATCTGTTACCAATTGCATAGCCGTTGTTTCTGGTCGTGCTTGGAAAGCAATAAATCCTTCAGAAGCGAGGTAAGTGTCTATAACTGTAATGGGCTTTCCCATGAGGGCGTTGAAACTTTTTTCGTAAGGCTGAAAGGCGACACCTCCAGTGGTGTAAACTTGAAGGTTTGGCCAAATGTCATGAATATTGTCAAGGTTGTGGTATTCTATAACCTTTTTTAGCATGAGTTCTAACCAAGATGGTATGCCGCTTAATGCTCCAATATCCCAGTTTTTAGCATGTTCTGCAATTTTCTGTACACGAGTGTCCCAATCATCAATTTTAGAAATATCTTCTCCTGGTTTATAATAGCCGCGAAACCAAAACGGGATATTGCTTGCGCTAATACCACTAATTTCACCTTCGAAATGATCTTCTTTTTCAATTAAATCTGTAGAGCTTCCGAGCATCATGATTTCTTTTTCAAAAAAATCTGCAGGCAAGTCAAAATTACTAAGTGCAAAAACTTGGGCAATTCCAGTATTACGGATAGATTCTATCATGGCTTCTGTAACGGGAATACGTTTGCTAGATTTTCCTGTAGTTCCAGAACTCAGTGCAAAATAATCAGGGTTTCCGGGCCAGGTAATATCTTCTTCATTTTGGTGTAAACGGTGCCACCATTCATCATTAATTTTATTGTAATCAAAATAAGGTATGGAGTCTGCAAAGCGTGTAGACGGATTTTGATTTTCTAATATAGCGTCAAAATTATAGTGTTTACCAAATGCGGTATCTTTTGCAGTTTCTAAAAGCGATTTTAAAACTTCCTTTTGATTTTCTACAGGATTAGAATCTGGAGTTAATGTGTCCTTTATCTGTATCACACCTTTAATAATATTACCAATAATAGCCATAACGTTTTATATAAGAATTCTGAAGTAAAAATAGTAAAGCTGTGCGCTAAAACTGAACTCTATACAGTTAAAAAATAATCTAAATGCTACTAATTTTTAGGTTGGGCTATAAAAACAAAAACCCCGAAAACGTAATGTTTTCAGGGTTTTCTGGTGGTGCCTCCAGGAATCGAACCAGGGACACAAGGATTTTCAGTCCTTTGCTCTACCAACTGAGCTAAGGCACCAGTGCGTAATTGCGAGTGCAAATATACAACCTTTTTTTACTTCTCCAAAACTATTTTATAAAAAATGCTTTCGTAAATTCGTTTTTTTAAAAATTAACTATGAATTTAATAATCGATGTCGGAAATTCTTTTGTGAAACTTGCTGTATTTGAATTGGATAGAATTCTGGATAAAAAAATAATGAATGCTGAAAATTTTTTAGAAAATTTTAAAAAATTTATTGAAAAGCACGAAACTATAGCAAAAGGCATCATGTCTTCTGTTGGAAACTTAACTCAGGCTGATCTTTTATGCATAAAAAAGTCCTGCGATATGCTAGTCTTAAATCAGGATACTCCAGTACCTTTTTCTAATTTATATGCCACGCCAAAATCATTAGGTATAGATAGAATAGCTTTGGTTTGTGCAGCAGTGCATCACTATAAAAACAAAAATGTACTTATAATAGATGCTGGTACATGTATTACTTATGATTTTGTGACCAGTGAAGCTGAGTATTTCGGAGGAGGGATTTCTCCAGGATTATATTTAAGATATAAAGCTTTAAACAATTATACCGCAAAATTACCGTTGTTATCTCCAGAAGTCCCAAAAGGTGTCGTTGGAGACTCTACAAAAGCTTCTATTCATTCTGGAGTAGTCTTTGGGATTTTAAATGAAATAGAAGGAAATGTTTTAAGGTACCAAGATAAGTATGAAGATTTAACAATTATTTTAACCGGAGGCGATTCAGAATTCTTGTCTAAGCAATTAAAAAGTACCATATTTGTTAACTCGAATTTTCTTTTAGAAGGATTGAACTCTATTTTACAATACAACCTTAGTGGCCAATTAAAAAATTAATAAAGTCTTTAAAAAGTGCTTCTACTATTTAAGTAAGATGCTATTTTGTCTGAATTAATGGTCTGGTTATTTTTAATAGATATGCAGTAGGATTTGCATATTTGTTTATTAAAAACTAGTTTATTTATAAGTTTGGCATATAATTTGGTATTGAATTGATAATAAATATGTTTTCTTTGATTTTTTTTATAAGATTCGAAAAAGAAGTACGCGAGATATTAATCTCATACCAATTTAAAGAAAACTTTATTAACTTTAGCGCCAAGTTATCTACTAATGATAGATTGATCGTTATACGGAAATATGATTAACTTTACTCAAAAAAAACAAATTATGAAAATGAAAGTTACTTTAATAGTAGCAGTATTATGTTTAGGGCTAACAAACGGTTTTGCTCAAACTCAAGAAGAATGTACTACTAAATTATCTATTTTTCACGAATACGTAAAAGCTAAAAATTACGACGCAGCGTATACACCTTGGATGGAAGTTAGAAAAGCTTGTCCTAAATTTAATAAAGCGATCTATATAGATGGGTTTAAAATTTTAAATCATAAAATTGAAAACTCTGCAGGTGCAGAGAAAAAAGCTTACATCGAAGATTTAATTAAATTCTACGATGAAGAATATGCTAATTTCCCTAGTAGATCTTCTGACGGAGAGGTGCTGACTGATATAGCTTTGGAAAAATATGATTTCAGATCAGAATTAGGATTGTCTAATTTAGATGTTTATAATGCATTCGATAAAGCATATACTACAGATCGTGAAAATTTTGTAAAGCCTAAAGCTATCTACGCTTACTTTTCTTTAATGGTAGATTTATATGATGCTAAAGAAAAAACACCTCAAGATTTATTTAATAAATATGATGATGTTGTTGAACGTGTAGATGAAGAAGTTGCTAACTATTCTGAAAAATTAAACAAGTTAATCGAAAAAGAAGAAGCAGGTACTGCTTTAACAAGTAAAGAATTAAAGTATAAAAAATACTATTCTGATTATTTAGATGCTTACGATAAAATTGGTGGTAGTATTAATGGTAAGTTAGGTGAGCGTGCAAACTGTGAAAACTTAATTCCTTTATACGAAAAAGACTTCGAGGCACATAAAACAGATGCTGTTTGGTTACAAAGAGCTGCTGGTAAAATGTCTGATAAAGAATGTACAAGCGATCCGTTATTCTTTAAATTAGTAAACGCATATCATAACTTAAATCCTTCTGCAAACTCTGCATACTACTTAGGGATCTTAAAAGATAAAGAAAACAAAAGTAGTGAGGCGCTTAAATACTACGAGCAAGCTTTAAGTTTAGAAACAGATTCTTATAAAAAAGCGAAATTATACAGTAAAATTGCTGATAAATTAAAAAGAAGCAACTCTTACTCTAAAGCCAGAAGCTATTACCGTGAGGCTTTAAAATTAAATCCATCTAATGGTCGTCCTCACTTACAAATCGCTGCTATGTATGCTGCAAGTGCAAACAACTGTGGAGACTCAACATTTAACAAGCGTGCTGTATTCTGGTTAGCTGCAGACGAAGCTGCAAAAGCTGGACGTGTAGATCCAACTTTAAAATCTCATGCGTCACAATCTGCTACGAGTTATAGAGCTAAAGCACCACAAAAATCTGATATTTTCTCTGAAGGAAATGGAGGACAAACAATTAATATCGGATGCTGGATCGGATCTAGTGTAACAGTTCCTAGTATATAACATGTTTCTAAAACATTCTAAAAATATATTCATGGTCATAGCAATTGCTATGACCATGTTTGTTTCTTGCGGTAAAAATTTAAGCGAAGTAAATGGCTTAGATGTTTCTGCGAACGAACCCATTGGTGTTGCAGAGGTTTTAAATCTTAAATACACAGATTCAGGTCGGTTAAAAGCTAATTTGGTAAGCCCAAAAATGTTGGATTATTCTAATCGCGAGTTTGCTTTTTCAGAATTTCCAGAAGGTGTGCATTTGTATTTGTTTGATAAAGACAATAACAAAAGTACTGTGATTTCAGATTATGCTATTGTGTACGACCAAACCGGATTAATAGATTTGCAAGGTAATGTTGTCTTAGCAACATCTACAAACGATACTTTGTTTGCAGATCAGTTATATTACGACCAGAATAAACAATGGCTGTCTACCAACCAACCTGTTAAATTTAGAACTAAAGGCGATTTAATAAACGGAAATGGTTTCGATTCTGATGTGAATTTCAAAGAAGCCGAAGTGCTTGAAATAAACGGAATTATTACACTTGACGAATAATTCGCTACCTTTACAGCAAAATTAATTTTTTCTTTAATCATGAATAAATCATTTAAGCTTTTTCAATATGCTTATTTAATATTTGCTGTTGTGTTTTTTTACGATGTGGTATCTAAATATATGGCAACAGGAGTAGTGTCTTATGCATCTTTGTTGCTAGGCGCTGCTGCTATTTTTATGTTTTTCTTTAGACAGAGATTCAATAAGAAATTTGATAATAAAGACTAGTTGCTATAGATGACAACCGCTATCATCATTATCATTGTATCCTTAATTCTATCTGCATTTTTTTCAGGTATGGAGATTGCCTATGTGTCGTCTAATAAAATCCATATTGAAATTGAAAAAAAGCAAGATGGATTTCTTGCCAATATTTTAACAAAACTCACAGCAAAACCCTCAAAGTTTATTGCGACCATGCTTATTGGTAACAATATCGCTTTGGTAATTTATGGTTTTTTTATGGGCGATTTGTTGGTCGATTGGTTTCAGTCTATGCTGCCTTCTAGTTCTACTTTTGTCAATTACATGTTAGACGATTTAAGTTTGCTAACCCAAACGGTAGTGTCTACACTTATCATTTTAATTACTGCAGAGTTTTTACCTAAAGTTTTCTTTCAGATTTATGCGAATTCATTAATTAAATTTTTTGCTGTTCCTGCTTATATTTTTTATTGGTTATTTAGTTTGCTTTCAGATTTTGTATTGTGGGTGTCTAATTTTGTATTAAGACGCTTTTTTAAAACAGAAGGCGATCAGGTGCAATTGGCCTTTACAAAAGTTGAATTAGGGAATTATATTTCAGAACAAATGAAGTCTGTAGAAGAGCATGACGATATTGATTCTGAAATTCAAATATTTCAAAACGCATTAGAATTTTCAGAAGTTAAAGCCCGAGAAGTTATGGTGCCTAGAACAGAAATTATAGCGGTAGAAATTCAAGAACCTACAAAGAATCTTAACAGTCTAATTATAGAAACAGGCTGCTCTAAAATTTTAGTTTATAAAGAAACTATAGACGATATTTTAGGATATGTACACTCCTTCGAGCTGTTTAAAAAACCTAAAAGCATTAAATCTATTATACTTCCAGTAGAACTAGTGCCAGAAACCATGCTTATTAAAGATGTGCTAAGTGTGCTAATTAAAAAGCGTAAAAGTATTGCTGTTGTTTTAGATGAATATGGTGGAACTTCTGGAATTATGACTGTAGAAGATATTATTGAAGAATTGTTTGGTGAAATTGAAGATGAACATGACACCATAGATTTGATAGAAGAAAAAATAGACGACGAGAATTTTACATTTTCTGCACGTATTGAAGTCGATTATTTAAATGAAAACTACAAGTTAGACATTCCCGAAAGTGAAAATTATGAAACTTTAGGAGGTTTTATTGTAAATCATACTGAAGAAATTCCAGAACAAGATGAGGTTGTTCGTATTAATGATTTTGAATTTACAATCCTTGAAGTTTCTAATACTAAAATAGACTTAGTCGCACTAAGCATAGTTAAGCCCGATTAATTTTTCTAATTCCTAGAAATTAAATGAATTATTGATGTTTTCTACTTTTATTATTAAATAGAAAATGGTATTTTCGCGCCCAATATTTCATATAATTTAAATGACAAATGGCAGTTTTAAATAAAATTAGACAACGTTCGCTTTTCTTAATCTTAATTATTGCATTAGCATTATTCTCTTTTGTGCTTTCAGGATTATTCCAAAACGGAAGTGCATTATCGAATAAATCACAAAATGTTGTCGCTACAATTAATGGTAAAGAAATCTCTAGAGAAGATTTTTTACGTAAAGTTGAGTACGCACAAAGACAAATGGGACAAGGAGTAACAAACACACAAGCAATGAACCGTGTTTGGGATCAAGAAGTAAGACAAGCCGTAATGGAGTCTCAGTATGAAACTTTAGGATTTACTGTTGAGCGTGATCAAATGAGAGATTTGTTAAAGTCAACTTTAGCCGGTAGTCCAGAATTTCAAAATGAAGCTGGGTTATTCGACGAGAATAAACTAAACGAATATATTGCTAATTTAAAAGCAACATCTGAAGAGGCTTACCAACAATGGATAGATTACGAACAATCTATCGCTGCTAGTGGTATGCAACAAGATTACGTAAATATGGTTAAAGCTGGTGTAACTGGAACTTTAGCTGAAGGAAAAGTAGAGCATGAATTAGAAAACAATAAAGTAGATATTAGATATGTACAAGTACCGTTCTCTTCTATTTCAGATAGTACTGTAGCTGTTTCTAAATCAGAAATTTCTAGCTATATTAAAGATCACAAGAAAGAATTTCAGGTAGAAGCATCTAGAGATATTAACTATGTAGAGTTTAGAGAAGTTGCTTCATTAGATGATGAAAAAGAAATTGCTTCAAGCTTAACAGGTTTATTAAATAACTCTGTTGTTTATAACGACATTTCAAAAACAAACGATACTATTTTAGGCTTTGCTCAAGTTAAAGACAATGAAACTTTTGTAAATTCTAACTCAGATATTAAATTCGACGACCGTTTTGTATTCAAATCAGCTTTACCTAAAAATTTAGCAGATAGTTTATACAATAAATCAATCGGAAGTATTTACGGACCTTATAAAGATAATGGCTTCCTTAAATTGTCTAAATTGGTTGCAGAAACATTTATGCCAGATTCTGCTAAAGCAAGACATATTTTAATTCCGTTTGTAGGATCTCGTGGTGCAACTGCAGAAACGACTCTAACAGAAGTAGCTGCTAAGAAAACAGCAGACAGTGTTATGGCTATTGTAAAAGCTAATCCTTCTAAATTTGTAGATATGTTAGATTTATCTGCAGATAAAGTGAGTAACGAAAAAGAAGGTGTTTTAGACTGGTTTACATACAATGCTATGGTTCCTGAATTTAGAGACTATACATTCCAAAATAGTAAAGGAGATGTTGGTGTAGTTAAAACAGATTTTGGATACCACGTTATTGAAATCTTAGATCAAACCTCTAAAGAGAAAGCGGTTAAAATAGCAACCATCGCTAGACAAATCGAACCATCTGATGCTACAATAGATAAAGTGTTTAGAGATGCTTCTAAATTCGAAATCGCAGTTGCAGATAAAGATTTTCAAGCCGTATCTAAAGAAAACGATTATGCTGTACGTCCTGTTAAAGGCATAGAAATTCTTCAAGAAAACATCCCTGGTTTAAGTAGTCAACGTCAAATTGTACGTTGGACATTTAACGAAGAGACAAGTGTAGGAGACGTTAAGCGTTTTAATATTCCTGGCGGATATGCAATTGTACAACTTGCTGCTAAAAATGAAGCTGGCTTAATGTCTGTAGAAAATGCATCTGCAATTGTACTTCCAAAATTACGTAAAGAGAAAAAAGCGGCAATTATTAAAGACCGTGTTAAAGCAACAACTTTAGATGCTTTAGCTTCAGAAGAAAAACAAACCATTAAAACCGCTTCTGCTTTAAATATGAAAAATCCAACTATTTCTGGTGCGGGTAGAGAGCCAATTATTGTTGGTGCTGCTTTTGGTTTAAAAGAAGGAGAAACGTCTAAATTAATTGTTGGTGCTAATGGAGTTTATATGGTAGAAGTGACTAAAGTGTCGCCTGCTGCAACCTTAGAAAACTACCAAGCATTTGCAAACCGTGTTGGACAGCAAAAAGCTAATGTAGTAAACACTAAATTATACGAAGCGTTAAAAGATGCTTCTGAAATTGATGACAATAGAGCTGAGACTGTACAATAGTCTGTAGTAAATTGATATAAAAAAATCCTCATCGAAAGATGAGGATTTTTTGTTATCATAAGGTGTCTTTGTTTTAAACGTGTGCTCGTGTTACAATATCATATCCTGATAAGGTAATATGGTGTGGTAGCCTTTTTCTTTAAAATAAGGTGTTGGATTGTCTTTAGAACAAACCATAACAAAATCTCCTCCCCAAGCCCCTAAGCTTTTAATGCTTCCGTTAAAATCTGGAAATAATACAGTTTTTACCGGTTGCAGTTTAATTACATCTGAAATGATGGCTTCATGCATCTCAATTAGGCTGTTAAATGCATTTAAGTCGTCACAATTCATAAGCGCTTCAGTAATGGTATTAATGGCTGCAATCGCTTTAGATTTGTCTGCAGTGTTAGCTTTATAGTGTGCAATACCTTCACGACTGTTTTGTTTCTGATTTAAGTGTACAAAATAGATGTGTTTATAAAATTCTGGATGAAATGTTACCGGCTTTACAATCGGTGATGTTTCATGTAATGTGTATGTAATTGGGGTATTATTACTCGCGCAAGCAATATCGTAACCACTACCTCCAAACGTTAGTTCTAAAAGTTTGTAGGGGTTTATATCGGCCCAATTAGCAATATTATTTATTAACGTAGACGATGTCCCTAATCCCCAGTTATTGGGAAAATCGAGATGTGTTTTTATGGTATATCCAATATGGTGTTTTAAAAATTCCGAGTTCATAGATCTAGCCGTATTTAATATGGAAGCTAATCTATCAGTGATTTCATTAGTGGTTTCAGATTCTAATTTACCATTTTTTAGAAAGAATTGCACATCAAGCCAAACGGTGTTTTCATGATCAAAACTTTGCCAATTTAAAACAGAAGTTTGATTGTTTTCTACTATAAGGGATTGCCCGAATTTAGTAGGAAGCGCCAAAGCTTCAGCTCCGTTTAATACTAAATATTCTGCAGTAATTAAAAGTTTACCATGACTATAAAATCGATTCATTACTGACGTAGTTTTTCAATTGCTTCAACCACAGCGCTATGCGAAACTGTGTGCGTTTTAAAATGATTCACTAAATTGATTTTTTCTTCAGCATTGGCTTCAAACTGATTTAAAATATTCATCAAATGCATTTTCATATGGCCTTCCTGAATTCCTGTTGTTGTCAGTGAACGTATGGCTGCAAAATTTTGTGCTAATCCTGCAACAGCAACGATTTGCATTAATTCTTTTGCTGAAGGTTTACCTAGCATCTCTAGGGATAGTTTTACTAATGGGTGTAAATTGGTTAAGCCGCCAACCGTACCTAAAGCTAATGGAATTTCCATCCAAAATGTAAATATTCCATTTTCAATTTTAGCATGCGACAAACTACTGTAAGCACCATTTCTAGAGGCATAGGCGTGTACACCAGCTTCAATCGCTCTAAAGTCATTTCCTGTAGCTAAAACCACGGCATCTATACCATTCATAATGCCTTTATTGTGAGTTACGGCTCTAAAAGGTTCAACTTCGGCAATCTGTATGGCTTGTACAAACTTATTGGCAAAGGCTTCTGGAGCTATTGTTTTACTATCGCTCAAGTCTTCAACCATACAACTCACTTCGGCACGGACTAAGCAGTCTGGCACGTAGTTAGATAAAATGCTCATAACAATCTCTATCTGTTGTTCTTCTGCAGAGAAGTCTTCGAAGTTTAGTGCTTCAGCTTTAAATGTTTTTGCAAATTGTTCTAAGCATGAATTTATAAAATTTGCACCCATAGCATCTGCAGTGCCAAAAGAAACATGCAGCTGAAAGTAATTAGGAATATCTGCTGTTTTATCGCGTAATTCAATGTCTTGAATACCACCGCCACGTTTTTCCATGTTTTTAGAAAGTGGCTTTACGGCTTCTAAAAGTTGTGGTTTTACCGTGTTAAAATAATGCTTTAAATGTGTGGTATCACCGCGATACATAAAATGGACTTGACCTATTTTTGTGGTAGAAATAACAGAGGTTTTAAATCCGCCGCGATCCAGCCAAAACTTAGCCGCTTTACTTGCTGCTGCAACCACAGAACTTTCTTCGATAGCCATAGGAATGGCATACATACGGTCGTTTATTAAAAAATTAGGAGCAACGCCTAAGGGTAAGTAATAATTTGTAATAGTGTTTTCTATAAACTCGTCGTGTAATTGCTGAAGTTTTTCATCAGAATTCCAATACTGTTTTAGAATTGTTTTAGCTTGATCTTGGTTTGAAAAATAAGTATTTACAATCCAATCTATTTTTTTTGACTTAGATAGTTTCGAAAAACCTGAAATCGTTTTGTTGTGCATTCAATTTTAATTTAACGCCACAAATATAGTACTTATTAGAGGTAAAATACGGTTTTATAGCACTGTATTGACGATATAAACTGTTAATTGAAGTGGTAATTTCGTTAATTTTTAGTAAACTTGGGGACTTTTTAAAATTCTTCAATTTTAACTCTTTTATAAAAAAATATTCGTGAAGCATTACACTCCTCTATTACTGTTATTTTTTCTAATGACAGGCTTAATCTCAGCACAACAAAAACAAATTACTTTAGAAGATATCTGGAATGGAACTTTTAGAACCGAACGTATGGAATCACTGCATTCTATGGCAAACGGGCAAGAGTATTCTGTGTTAGATTTTAATCGAGAATCCAGATCGACGTCTATAGATATTTACGATTACAAAACCTTAAGTAAGGTAAAAACCTTAGTGAGTTCTAGTGATTTATCAGACATTGATTTCTTTACAGATTACACCTTTAGTGACGATGAAAGTAAAGTGTTATTAGCAACACAAGTCGAGTCTATTTTTAGACGTTCAACTTTAGGTTATTATTTTGTTTTCGATACAGCAACAAAATCTGTTACAGCTATATCTGATGACAAAATACAAGAACCTACATTCTCTCCAGATGGTACAAAAGTAGCTTACGGTTTAAACAATAACCTTTTTATTAAAGATTTAAAAACGGGAGAAACAACTCAATTTACGTCAGACGGTGTAGACAATAAAATAATTAATGGTATTACAGACTGGGTTTACGAAGAAGAATTCGCTTTTGTACGTGCTTTTGAATGGAATGCAACTGGAGACAAAATTGCATTTATAAGATTTGATGAAACCAAAGTTCCTGAATTCTCTATGGATCTTTTTGGTAAAGATTTATACCCTACACAAGATGTATTTAAGTATCCAAAAGCGGGTGAAGCAAACTCAGACGTATCATTACATGTGTTCGACCTTAAGCAGAATAAAATAACTGAAGTGACTTTAGATAAAAGCTACTCAGATTTTTATATTCCTAGAATTAAATGGACCAATGAAGCTAATGTGTTAAGTGCACAATATACGAACAGACACCAAAATGAATTAGATTTATGGATGATTGATGCGTCTGCAATGACATCTAAATTGGTGCTTACAGATAAAGATCAAGCTTATGTAGATGTTACAGATAACTTAACCTTTTTAGAAGATAATAGCTTTATTTGGACAAGTGAAAAAGATGGTTACAATCATATTTATCACTACAAAAAAGATGGTTCATTAATCAACCAAATTACAAATGGTAATTGGGAGGTTACAAATTATTACGGCTACGATAAAAAATCTAAAAAAATATTTTATCAGTCTGTAGAAAATGGTTCTATAAATCGCGATGTATATAGTATTTCTTTAAAGGGTAAAAACAAAACACGTTTGTCTGATAAAGAAGGAACAAACTCGGCGTCTTTTAGTGCTAATTTCACATACTTTATCAATACATATTCTAGCGCGACAACACCACCACTATATACTTTAAATAGTGCAAAATCAGGTAAAGTCCTTAAAACGATTATCGATAATAATTTTTTTTTCAAGCAGAAGACGGCATACGATATTTCTAAAAAAGAGTTTAGTACCATAAAAGTAAATGGTAACGATTTAAACATGTGGATGATTAAGCCATCTGATTTCGATCCGTCTAAAACGTATCCATTATTTATGTATCAATATTCTGGACCAGGCTCACAAAGTGTAGCCAATACATGGTTAAGTGCTAATGATTTTTGGTATGAAATGTTAGCAGAAAAGGGGTATATAGTAGCCTGTGTAGATGGTCGTGGTACAGGACTTAAAGGTGCTGCGTTTAAGAAAGCTACACAAAAAGAATTAGGAAAATTTGAATTAGAAGATCAAATTCAAGCCGCAAAACAATTGGGAGACTTAAGTTATATCGACAAAGAACGCATCGGAATTTGGGGATGGAGTTTTGGTGGATTTATGAGTAGTAACGCTATTTTCAAAGGTAACGATGTCTTTAAAATGGCTATTGCCGTGGCTCCGGTTACAAGTTGGAGATTCTATGATTCTATTTATACAGAACGTTACATGACAACACCCCAAGAAAATGCTTCTGGTTACGATGAAAATTCTCCAATAAATCATGTAGATAAACTTAAAGGTGACTTTTTGTTAGTGCATGGAACTGCAGATGATAATGTACATGTACAGAATTCTATGCAAATGATTGAAGCATTAATTCAAGCTAACAAACAGTTTGATTGGATGATTTATCCAGATAAAAATCACGGTATTTACGGTGGAAACACAAGATTGCACTTGTATACTAAAATGACTAATTTCTTAGATGAGAAGTTAGGAGATAAAATTAAATAATAACTAAACTTATATAACAACTTTAATTACAAATTACTTATGGCAGATACGATTGATGTTAAACAAAAGGAATTATTTGGTCATCCAGTAGGACTATACGTGTTGTTCTTTACCGAAATGTGGGAACGTTTTTCTTATTATGGTATGCGTGCCATTTTAGTATTGTATTTAGTTGCAGAAACTAAAGATGCTAATGCTGGTTTAGGGTGGACAAATGGAGAAGCATTGTCATTATATGGTTGGTATACTATGTTTGTATATGTGTCTTCAATTCCCGGAGGTTGGATTGCCGATAAGTTTTTAGGTCAAAAGAAAGCAGTATTATACGGTGGAATTTTATTAGTTGCAGGTCATGGTATTCTAGCTGTTGAAGAAATGTGGGCGTTTTACAGCGGATTAGGATTAATTATTTTAGGAGTGGGTTTATTAAAACCAAACATTTCTACCATGGTTGGAGGTTTGTATAAAAAAGGAGATATAAGACGAGATAAAGGGTTTACAATATTTTATATAGGAATTAATGTTGGAGCATTCTTGTCAAGTATCATTGTAGGATATGTAGGGGAAGTTTACGGTTGGCATTACGGTTTTGGTTTAGCAGGTATCGGAATGGCGTTAGGTTTATTGCAATATATTGCTGGTCAAAAATATTTACATGATGCATTAAGTCATGAAGAGGGTTCTGCCGATGTTGTAGATCAAAATAGACCTTTAACAAAAGTTGAAAAAGATAGAATTATAGTGTTGTTTATTTCATTCTTCTTAGTCATTGTATTTTGGGGAGCTTTTGAACAGGCAGGAGGACTAATGAATATTTATGCTTCAGAAAAGACAAATAGATTAATCATGGGGTTTGATTTTCCAGCATCATGGTTTCAATCTTTTAATGCGATGTTTATCATTTTACTAGGAACAACAGTTGCTGGTTATTGGGCTAAAAGAAAGCTACAAGGAAAGGTATCTACGTCACTTTTTAAAATGATTGTAGGGCTTATTATAATGGGGATGGGATTCTTTTTCATGACTGCTGCTGCTGCACAATTTAATGCAAACGGACCAGTTATCGATGGTCAAGGTGGTTCTGCTATGTATTGGTTAGTATTAGCATATTTATTTCATACTATAGGAGAGCTTTCTTTATCTCCAGTAGCGCTATCTTATATAACTAAATTAGCTCCTGTTAAATATGCTTCATTAATAATGGGAGTATATTTTGCTATGACTGGAATTGGTAATAAACTAGCTGGTCTTTTAGGAGAAGCTTCAGAAAGTTTAGGAGAGTATACCATATTTACAGGAATAGCAGTATTCTGTGTTAGTTTCGGATTGCTAATGCTTCTGTTTAGAAAGAAATTGGAAGTTTTAACTCACGGTGCTGAAGACAACGAACACGAAATGGCTCATTAATTCACACTACACTTTTAAAGGAAATTAAATTAATGTAATATTATATGACAACTGATATTGATAACCTTTTTAAAGACAAGGTTCTTGGTCATCCAGCAGGTTTATTTGTACTGTTTTTTACTGAAATGTGGGAGCGCTTTTCATTCTACGGAATGCGCGTGCTTTTAGTAAATTTTTTAACTTTTTCTGTAATAGGAGATAATCCTGGTTGGGGATGGTCTGCAGAAAATGCGACTGCTTTATTTGGTACATATGCCATGTTACTATATATCACACCTATTATTGGTGGGATTATTGCAGATAAATTAACGGGTTACAAATTAGCTGTTATAATTGGTTCTGTTATCATGGCGATGGGACATGCTTCAATGGCTATAGAAACAGAATTCTCCTTGTATTTTGGTCTTGGTTTATTGGTCGTAGGAACTGGTTTTTTTAAGCCTAATATTACTTCTATAATTTCTGAAATGTATAAAACACACCCAGAAAAGAAAGATGGTGCTTATACCATTTTCTATATGGGCGTAAATGCCGGAGCGTTTTTCGGCATGATGCTTTGTGGGTATTTAGCAGAAAAAGTAGGTTGGTCTTACGGATTTGGATTGGCAGGTATTTTTATGTTATTAGGAACTTTGCAATTTGCATTTTCTGGAAATCTTTTTGGTGAAATTGGAAAAAAACCATCGAAAGTTCATGAAATAGAAGACGTTCAAGATGCCGATAATTCTATAGCAGAAGTTAGCGAAGATGAAGAAATAGAAAAAGAAAACCCATTTACAGTATTAGATAAAGTGCTAATTGTAATTTCTTCAGTAATTGGATTAGGTTATGCCTTAAACGATCCAATGTCTAAGATTGCAAATATAGATATGTTTTCTGCGTTCCAAATAGGCGGTATAGAAGGGCAATATGTGGTGGTTTTGATAGGATTAATTTTGTTCTTATATCTCGTTATCAGTAGGATTTTAAGATACTCTACGGTGGTAAGAGACCGTATGTTAGCATTTATTATTTTTGCTTTTTTTACCGTATTTTTCTGGTTGTCTTTCGAGCAAGGGGCATCGTCTTTAGTGTTGTTTGCAAGAGATAACGTAGATCGTGTGCTTACAGGAAACTCGGCCTTTGTTTTTAATATAATAAATGCATTATTAACCGTTATCCCTTTAGCTATTATTACCTATGTGTTATACGATTTATGGAAGAAAACGTATAAGAAAATCCCTTATTCTAACATTGTGCTTGCCATTTGTTTTTTACTCATGTGGGCCATAGTGGGGTGGATGTTATCTAGAGAATTTACAGCTGAAGTTTCTGAAATTACAGTCTCGTGGTTTAGTATTCTAAATTCATTTTTTATTATCGTATTTGCTTCATTCTTTTCTAAATGGTGGGAAAGTAAATACAACCCATCAGCAGCAGCAAAATATGCGTATGGTTTGATCATTATGGCTATTGGTTTCGGATTGTTAGCGTTTGGAGCTTATGGCATTCAAGAAGGCGTTAAAGTGAGTATGATTTGGTTAATTCTAGCGTACTTATTTCATACTTTGGGTGAATTATGTTTATCTCCTGTGGGACTGTCTTACGTAAGTAAATTGGTGCCAGCACGTATGATTGCACTTATGTTTGGTATGTGGTATTTAGCCATTGCCATCGGAAATAAATTAGCAGCCGTCTTGGGTGGGCAAATCGAAAATATTACAAAAGCGTATAGCTTATCCACGTTTTTCTTAATCTTTACTATTGTTCCCGTAGTAGCAGGTCTGTTTATCTTAGTTTTAAATCCGTTGCTTAAGAAGTTAATGCACGGTGTTAAATAATTCTAAAAAAAATCTTAATATCATAAAAAGCATCTTCGTTGTAAGGTGCTTTTTGTATTTTAGACACATACATTATATACACTGGTTTTTAAAGTGTAAAAATATTAGAGGATGAAAAAAGGATTACTTTTATTGGTTCTTATGTTTATGGTAGGAATTGTAAATGCCCAAGAAATTAATTGGTTAAGTTTTAATGAAGCGTTAGAACTTCAGAAAACTGCGCCAAAAAAAATAATGATGGATGCGTATACCAATTGGTGTGGTCCATGTAAAATGTTAGATAAAAATACATTTCAAAATAAAGATGTTGTGGCATATGTAAATGAAAATTACTATGCGGTTAAATTTAATGCAGAAGGTAAAGAGGCTGTTTCTTATCAGGGGAATACCTACGAAAATCCAAATTTTGATCCTGCAAAAGAGAACAAAAGAAATAGTGTACACGAATTTGCAAGAGCTTTAGGTGTAAATGCCTATCCTACTATTGTCTTTTTAGACGAGGCTGCTCAAGTTATTACGCCAGTTCGTGGCTACCAAAAACCACAACAATTAGAACTGTATTTAAAATTATTTTCAACAGATAAGTATAAAGAATTAGACAGTCAAGAGGTTGTTAATGCTTACTTTGAATCTTTCGAACCAGAATTCGTAGAGTAAAATTTTTATTCTTTAAAGTTATAAGCTCCCTTTTTACCTGTGTGGTAGAAAGGGATTTTTTTATGCTTACAAGTCGTCTCCCAGCGAGCAATATAAGAAGTATAATTACTTCCGTCTGCAATAATTTTATTTGGATTTAAAGAGTCAATTAAACGATTCAAATTTAGTTTAGGTGAATTTCTAAGCAGTACATAATGTGGTTTGAAACTAGGAACCTGATAAACACTCAAACTGTCTACAATTAATGTACTTTTTCCTTGAATTCGATACACCGATTTTAAGGGTGAATTATTAAAAGTGCGCATGTTTTTTGCAAGCATATAATCTTTTAAAGGATATGCGTTTACATAATTTAAAGTGTCTGATTGGTATATGGTTAAGGCACGTGAGTTACGATGTGCCAAAATACTTTGTTTATTTTTATGAAACAGAATCCATTCTGTTGGCGTTTGAGACCAAGCATTATAAAGCAATGTGGTTTGAAGTATTATAACTGATAACAACACTAAAGTTACAGATTTAAATTTTGGCTTTGTATACACATAAATAAAGCAAAATAGCAGGGCGTAAATGCAAAATAAAGTGTTTAATTCTAATGTTAATGAATCAAATATAAATGCATCCTGAGCTGCAATCCAATTTACAATCGCATTCATTATAGTTATGGTTTCATTGAATAATGTCACTAAAATATTTGGTAACAGTTGAAGCATTGCAAGTGTAATAATAAGGATGCCTAAACCTAAAACATAGCCCAAAACGGGTACAATTAATACGTTAGATAGGAAGAATAAGCCCGGAAACTGATGGAAATAATAGATGCTTAATGGTAATACTCCTATTTGGGCCGCTGTAGTTACAGTTAATGTATTCCATAATAGTTTGCTTAATTTGTGTTTAGGATACCATAAACTATTTAATGTGGGCTGAAATGTTATGATGCTTAAAACGGCTGCATAGCTTAACTGAAAACCAACATCGAAAAGTAATAAAGGTTTCCATAAGAGTAACAAAAAGGCAGAGATGGCAACCGTGTTAAAAATATTAGATGGTCTGTTAGAATTTATGCTAATAGCAACTAATGTAAACATTAATGTTGCTCTGCTTACAGAAGGTGATAAACCAGTTAAAAACGCAAAACACCACATGATAATAATTATCAATATGGTTTTTAGAATCTTGCCATGTGTAAAGCGTTCTAAAGGTGCAAGTAAGTAATTTAAGATCATGAGTAAAATACCAACATGCAATCCAGAAACAGCGAGTATATGTATAACTCCTGCTTTTGTATAGTTGGTATATAATGATGCTGAGATGTCTTGTCGCTGCCCAAGGAACAGCGCATTCATAATAGCGAGTTCGTCTGCTCCAAACGGATAGGTTTGTAGTCGATTATTTATATGTCTATTTAACTGATACGCTTCTCCTAAAAGTGTTGATTTAGATTTCTTAAGTTTTAATAGTTTAGTTGGAGTCGTCGTCATTTGATGATAAATATATTGACGCTCCAAATAAGCTTTGTAATTAAATTGATTAGGATTTAAAGGAGGAAGTATATCCTGAAGTGTGTCTGCAGCTACAAATACATCATCAATGAAATAAGTGTTTGTTAGCGAGTCCTTCTTAATGTTTAATAAAGCAGTGCCGGTAACTAAATGATTATTCACCTTTAAAATATCAATTACATATTTATAATAATATGTATTAGGTTTTAGTACTGTTTTAATCTTAAAAGTAATACGTGATTTTGGTGTTTTTAAATGCGAGTAATGCGAGGACTGTAGGGCTTGATTGTGACTTGCTACCGTTAAAACTCCGATAGCAATCATTAAAAGAAATGCTATTAGGCCAAATGATATTGGAGGTTTATAGCTAGAAGAATTCAATACTAAAAGGAGTCCTAAAATACCAAGTAATATTGCGCAAGTTGCCACACTCCAAAGTAAAGGGAAGTGGGTAAAATAACCCAGACAAATACCGAGAATTAAGAAAAGTGTGAGTTTTACTATTATAAAGCGACTTAACTTCATAACAGTAAGGTACTAATAATTAGAGTATTCTACGTGCTTCTTTAAAAGAATAATACCAGTAACGTTCTGCAAGTGAAGATGTTATAACGCCTTTGCTTGTCGTGGAATGTATAAACTCTACGTTTCCTGTGCTAGAAGCTACTACTAAACCCACATGATTAATGGTTTTTCGTTTAGGGTTAGTTTGGAAAAATAAGAGATCACCAACTTTAACATCGTCTATATTTATTTTTAAACCTTCTAAAGCCATATCTCTAGATACACGAGGTAAATTTATATCATACGCTTTAAAGGTTTCGTATACCAAACCCGAACAATCCATGCCTTTGGTTGTCGTGCCACCATATTTATAACGTACACCTTCAAACTGTTTGGCATAATCGCTAATCTCTATTCCTAACGATTTTAATTCGGCATTACTTTTAGGAGTTAATAAGGCGTTGTCTTCAGACCGATCTGTTTTAATAGAGTTCGTAGGAGATACGGTAACGTTGTTAGACTTTCTGTAGGTTGTTGTTTTTTTAGATGATTTACAGCTGCTTACGCAAATAAGTAAACAAAGTATAAAAGATAGTTTATGCATATTAGGCATTCTGTTTTAGGGCATTGTAAATATGTTCGGCAGTTTTTTTGCTTGCGCCTTTACCTCCAAGCTTCTTTTCTAAATCGTAATAATTAATAAAAAACTTTGTGCGTTCGTACGGATTTAAAATCAAGTCTAATTCCTTTTTTAAGTTTTTAGACGTAAATTCATCTTGAATAAGTTCTTTAACTACAGGTTTATCCATAATTAAATTCACCAATGAAATATATTTCAAAGTGATAATACGGCGACCAATTTGGTACGATAACCAACTACCTTTATAACAGACAACTTGTGGGACTTTAAATAAGGCCGTTTCTAAGGTTGCAGTACCAGAGGTTACTAAAGCGGCATAAGAAACACTAAGTAAATCGTAAGTTTTATTGGCTATAAAATGAACGTCTGTATTTTTTATAAATTGTTGATAATACTCAAATTCTTGACTAGGTGCACCTGCAATTACAAATTGATAGTCCGGATAATCGTCAATAATGCTAAGCATTACCGTTAGCATTTTATTAATTTCTTGTTTTCTACTACCAGGTAAAATAGCAATAATTGGTTTTTCGCTTAATTTATATTCGGCTCTAAATTGATGCTCGTCTACTTGAGTTCTGTCTGCAATGGCATCAATTAATGGATGTCCCACAAAAGTGACATCATAATCATATGTATCATAAAATGATTTTACAAACGGAAGTATCACGTACATATTATCTATGTCGTGTTTTATTTTTTTAACACGTCCTGCTCTAGAGGCCCAAACTTGTGGTGATATATAATAATTGGTACGGTAATTTTGCTCTTTTGCCCATTTTGCGATACGTAAATTAAACCCAGAGTTATCTATAAAAATAATAACATCGGGATGATATGTAGCTATATCTGCTTTACAAAACGATATGGCTTTTAAAATTTTAGATAAATTCAAAATCACTTCTGCAAACCCCATAAAGGCACGCTCTTTATAATGGCTAACTAAAGTACCTCCTACATTTTGCATAAGGTCACCTCCCCAAAATCTAAATTCAGCATCTGTATCTACAACCTGTAGCGCTTTAATTAGATTCGAGCCATGTAAATCTCCCGAGGCTTCTCCTGCAATAATGTAATATTTCATTATATAAATTTAAAAATAAAGGTAAAAATGGCAATACAAACAGTGGCTAATATTACACCTCTTGCTCTGTAATCTTGTCTCTTTTTAATAAAAATAAAAAATGCTGCTAAATTTAAAATGGCACCAATACTTATTAGTTTTCCTAAAAAATCTTCTGCAGCTGCTGCTTTTATTACTGTGGTAACATCATCTCCACGACCTAGTAATAAAGCGGCTAAAAGTAAGCCCATTCCATTGGCTATAACACCAACTATAAATCCTATAAAAACTTCTTTTTTAATCATTCAAATTCCAAGTGTTAATTTGTTTTATGCTTTGGTATGCTGTGAGATCGAATTGTACAGGGACTATAGAAACATAATTATTTTCTAAGGCCCACTCGTCTGTATCTTCGCCTTGGTCTAAATTTTCAAATGTTCCAGCAAGCCAATAATAATCTTTACCCATTGGGCTTTGTCTTTTATCAAACTTTTCTACCCAATTTGCACGGGCTTGTCTACAAACACGAATACCTTTTATGTCTTTTTTAGGAACATTAGGGATATTTACATTTAAAACCACACCCAAAGGTAAACCGTGCTCTAAGGTCTTTAATGTAATATTTTTTATAAAAGATTCTGTATGCTCAAAATTTGCACTCCAACTGTAATCCAATAATGAAAAACCAATAGCCGGAATACCTTCTATACCTGCTTCAATGGCAGCACTCATAGTTCCAGAATAAATAACATTGATTGATGAGTTAGACCCATGGTTTATTCCCGATACACATAAATCTGGTTTTCGTTTTAAAATTTCACGGACACCCAATTTAACACAATCTGCTGGTGTTCCCGAGCAACTGTAGTCTTCTTGCGGACCATTATCTATAGTTAATTTTTCAACATATAAGGTAGAATCTACTGTAATAGCGTGTCCCATTCCGCTCTGTGGACTGTCGGGTGCAACCACCACAACATCTCCAATAGTATTCATAATTCGTATTAAAGTTCTAATTCCTGGGGCAGTAATACCATCGTCATTAGTCACTAAAATGAGGGGCTTTTTAGACATATTTCGTGTTTTAAATAGCTATGCTAAAATACATAAAATCTTGCTGAAACCTCGAATTTGTTTAGTTTAACAAAAAATTACCTTTCATGGATTTTTATTGGCATAGTTTTTTCTCTACTTTAGTGAAAAATATACGATGCATTTTTATAGGCTTATGAAAAGGAATTACAGATATTTAGTATTACTATTGTTATTAGGCTTCGCTTCTTGCAGTTTTACTACTAAAACTTTTAGCGACCCAGATAAAGACAAATTATTAGTTCAAGTTATAACTTACGTATTGGAACGTGGTCATTTCGATCCCAAAACATTGGATGATAATTTCTCTGAAGAAGTTTACAATAATTATTTACAGGCAATAGATCCGCTTAAACGATACTTCTACGAATCCGATATAAAGGAATTTGAAAAGTATAAGCACAATATTGATGAGCAATTAAAAGAGTACGATATTACTTTTTTCAATATTACTCATGAACGTTTGTTGCAAAGAATGGAAGAATCTAAAGTGCTATATAAAGCAATTTTAGACGAGCCTTTTGATTATACTGTAGACGAAGATTTTAATGTAGATTATGAAAATAAATCTTACGTAAATTCTAAGAAAGAAATGAGAAACCGTTGGAGACAACAACTTAAATTCTCTACAATTTCTAATTATGACGATTTACAAACAGAAGAACGTCTTAATAAAGAAAACGATCCTGAGTATGTTTTAAAGTCTGAAAATGAGATGGAAAAAGAGTCTCGTGAGTCAACTTTAAAATCTATAGACAATTACTACACAGATTATATAGACGATCTAGAACGTAGCGATTGGTTTACAATGTACGTTAACGCTGTGGTTGAAAATTTCGATCCGCATACATTTTATTTCGCCCCTGAAGACAAGGATAGATTCGACCAGCAAATGTCTGGTAAGTTAGAAGGTATTGGAGCTAGACTGCAAAAGAAAATGGACAATGTTAAAATCATGGAACTTATTTCGGGAGGTCCTGCTTGGAGAGGAAAAGAGTTAGAAGTTGGAGATGCTATTTTAAAAGTACGCCAAGAAGACGAAAAAGAAGCCGTTAATATTGTGGGTATGCGTTTAGACGATGCCATTAAATATATTAAAGGTCCTAAAGGAACTGAGGTTATCTTAACGGTTAAAAAGGTAGATGGTTCTACTAAAGAAATTACCATTGTAAGAGATATTGTAGAACTTGAAGAAACGTATGCAAAATCTTCGATTGTTACTAAAAATGCTATAAAATACGGCGTAATTAATCTTCCTAAATTCTATGTAGATTTTGAAGATTATAACAGCAGAAATGCCGCTTCAGATATTAAAATTGAAATTGATAGATTGAAGGAACAAGGTATGGAAGGTCTTGTGTTAGATTTAAGAAATAATGGTGGCGGGTCTTTACAAACCGTTGTAGATATGGCCGGTTTATTTATAAAAGATGGTCCGATTGTACAGGTACGTTCTACTGGAGAACCTAAAGAAATTTTAAGAGATAAAGACGAGTCTATAGATTGGGACGGACCTTTAGTGATTTTAGTAAACGAATTATCGGCTTCTGCATCAGAGATTTTGGCTGCAGCTATGCAAGATTATAAACGTGGTATTATTATAGGTAGCGAACAAACTTATGGTAAAGGTACAGTACAAAATGTATTAGATTTAAACCGTATGGTACGTAATAATAGTAATGGCGACTTAGGAGCTCTTAAATTAACAACGCAAAAGTTTTACCGTATAAATGGAGGTTCTACTCAGTTAGAAGGTGTTAAAAGTGATGTGGTTGTTCCAGACCGTTATAGCTTTATTGATATCGGGGAAAAGGATCAAGAGAATCCGTTACCATGGGATAAAATTGCACCTGCAGATTATACATTATGGAATGGCTATTTTGATTATGATACTACCATACAGAAAAGTAAAGAGCGTATGAGTAATAATGAGCAACTTAACCTTATTGCTGAAAATGCTAAATGGATAAAGACGAAAATGGATGAAAACACATTTAACTTAAACTATGCTAAGTATAAAAGTAAGTTAGATTTAAATGAAGATGAAGCAAAACGTTTTGAAAAAATTTCTGATTATAAATCTAATTTAACCTATTCGTCTTTACCTTATGAGGAAGCGCTTTTCGCTAAAGATTCTACGTTAAAAGAGAAACGCGACCGTTGGCACGAAAGTTTAACGCAAGATGTTTATGTAGAAGAAGCTGTTAATGTGCTTGAAGATTTAAAAAATGCTTATACATTAAAAGATGAATTTGCATCAACACAATCTAAAACAGATATAAAATCAACCACTGCAAAATCTGCAAAAAATTAAGTAGTGAATGGGTGGTAAAACACAATCGTTAAAACAATTAGCGCTTCAGAAATTTAAACACAATTTCTGGGGCGTTTTTAGTTTCTGTTTTATTATAATAGTAGGATTAGTATCTGTGTTTGCTTATGTTTTAGCGCCAGATCATTCGCAATATGCCAATCAAATGCATTTGTCTATCCATTCTAAAAGACCGGGTTTTACAATAGATATGCTAACGCTACCTTCTAAAATTCAGAACACTCAAAATGCGTTAGATAAACTGTTTTTTGGCACAGTGAATACAGAAACAGAAGTGCCTGTTTCAGCATTCAAAATTAAAGACTATACCTTATTATATACTGAGTATGCTTCAGATGGTTTAGTTGGAGAAGAAAAAAGCTTAGATTTAAATGCTTTTTCAAAAGTAGAAGAATCCAATTTAGTTGCGCCTAAAACCTTTCATCTTGGTACCGATAAATATGGACGCGATGTGTTAAGTCGTGTCTTAGTAGGAGCAAGAATATCGTTCTTTATAGGATTTGTAGCCGTGTTTATTTCTTTAATTATTGGGTTAACGTTAGGAAGCGTAGCCGGATATTATGGTGGTAAAGTAGATGCTGTTATTATGTGGGTTATTAATGTAACTTGGTCTATTCCTACCTTATTATTAGTAATAGCTATTACATTAGCGTTGGGTAAAGGGTTTTGGCAAGTCTTTATAGCTGTTGGTTTAACCATGTGGGTAGAAGTTGCACGTGTGGTTAGAGGCCAAATTATAAGCGCTAAAGAGATGCAATATGTTACAGCGGCTAGAGCGCTAGGTTATACAGATTATAGAATTATAACAAAACATATACTGCCTAATATTATGGCGCCAGTAATTGTTATTTGTGCCGCTAATTTTGCATCGGCAATATTAATTGAAAGCGGACTTAGTTTTTTGGGTATTGGGGCACAACCTCCTATGGCAAGTTGGGGAGCCATGATTAAAGATCATTATAATTACATCATACTAGGTAAACCCTATTTGGCAATAATTCCAGGATTGTGCATTATGAGTTTAGTAATGGCGTTTATGTTAATGGGGAATGCCTTGAGAGATGCTTTAGATGTAAAAAGCTAATCTAATCTATTTTAAGATTAGAGTTTGTGTCGTCTATATATTGTAAGAGTTCGTCTTTTCCAATTTCTTTAGAGGACGAGGTTACAAAATAGTTAGGCATCTCTTCCCAAGTTTCAAGTAATATGTCGCGGTAAGAATTTATATGATTTTCTATAGCCATTGGTTTTAACTTGTCGGCTTTAGTGAAAATAATAGAAAACGGTATGCTGTGTTCTCCTAACCATGTCATAAATTCTAAATCTACAGGTTGCGGATTGTGGCGAATATCTACCAAAACAAATGCAGAGATTAATTGCTCTCGCTTACTAAAATATTCTGTAATAAATTTCTGAAAGGTTTTTTTAGCACTTTTAGAAACGCGAGCGTATCCGTAACCAGGTAAATCGACAAGAAACCACGTTTTATTTATTAAAAAATGATTTATTAATTGAGTTTTTCCTGGCCTTCCAGAAGTTTTGGCAAGACTTTTACGGTTGGTAAGCATATTAATAAGCGACGATTTTCCCACATTACTACGTCCAATAAAGGCGTATTCAGGGATTCTATCTTTCGGACATTTGGAAACATCCGAATTACTTACTACAAACTCAGCCGATTTAATTTGCATAATATTTTACTGTTATAGCGCTCTAGCTGTTAGCCAAGCATCTAGTATGTTATTAAATTCATCTGGGTGTTCCATCATAGCTGCGTGCCCACATTTGTCAATCCAAAATAAATCCGAATCGGGTAACAGGTTATCAAATTCAACAGCAACTTCTGGAGGTGTAACAATATCGTTTTTACCCCAAATTATACACGTTGGTATATTCATAACAGGCAAATCTTTTGCCATATTATGTCTAATCGCACTTTTTGCGATAGCCAAAGTCTTTATTAATTTGTTGCGGTCGTTTACAGTTTCGTAGACTTCGTCAACAATTTCTTTAGTTGCTACAGCTGGATCGTAAAACACATCTTGTGCTTTTTTCTTAATTACTTCGTAGTCACTTCTCTTTGTATATCCGCTTCCCATAGCGCTTTCATATAGCCCAGAACTTCCAGTTATAATAAGTGCTTTTACTTTTTCAGGAAACAGTTTTGTATGGTATAAACCAATGTGTCCACCAAGAGAGTTTCCTAGTAAAATAACATTGTCAAATCCTTTATATTCAATAAATTCGTGTAAGTAATTTGCGAAACTTTTTACATTCGTTTTTAGTAAGCTCATACTATATATAGGTAGCAGAGGGATTACTATTTTGTAGCCTTTAGCGCTGAAATAATCAGATACTGCGTCGAAGTTGCTCAATCCGCCCATTAACCCATGTAATACAATTATGGGTTGTCCTTCACCCACTTCCATGTAGCTAAAATTCTTTTCTTTTTTTAAGCGATGCGTCATTAATTAGTCATTATCATCAACAAACAAATATAGGTATTTCATTTTTATAAAGACCTATTTAATGCCTCTCAGCTTAAATACTTTTTAAGATTAAATTTTAACAACAAAATTAAAGCGAAAATTTAGGCTCTAATATATTTTAAGTCAGGCTTTAAGCGATTTTTTAGGTATTTAAACCTATAAATATAGAAACTGAGATCATAAACTTATCAACAAAGTGGTATAATGTGGTAAAAAGTGGTATATTTTTCAATATATTTGACAATTGAAGAATCTAATTCCCAAAAATTGTTTTGAACTCATTAATAGGTACATACGAATGTAAAGTAGACGCGAAAGGCAGAATGATGCTTCCTGTTTCGTTGAAAAAGCAGTTGAGTGCCGTATTGCAAGATGGGTTTGTGGTAAAACGATCTGTGTTTAATCCGTGCTTGGAATTGTATCCAATGCAGGAGTGGAATGTGCTAATGCAGAAGATAAATAAGTTAAATAGGTTCAAAAAAAAGAACGTCGATTTTATTAGAAAATTTACTGCAGGTGTGAAAATGGTTGAAGTAGATGGAACGGGTCGGTTGTTAATTCCGAAAGATTTAGCAGTTTTTGGAGGGATTTCAAAAGAAATAGTTGTGGCTTCGGCTGTAAATATTGTTGAAATCTGGGATAAAGATAAGTATGAATTAAGCATAAGTGGTTCGGCTGATGATTTTGCAGATTTAGCTGAAGAAGTTATGGGACAAGATGATGAAGATTATGGAATATCATAACCCGGTATTATTAAAGGAAACGGTAGACGGTCTTAATATTAAAGAAGACGGTATATATGTAGACGTAACTTTTGGTGGTGGCGGACATAGTAAAGAGATGTTAAAACGTCTTGGTCCGAATGGAAAATTGTTTGCATTCGATCAGGATCCAGATGCTTTAGAAAATGCTATAGATGATGATCGTTTTCAATTAATTCATGAAAATTTTAGATACGTAAAACGATTTTTACGCTTTTACGGTGTAAAACAAGTAGATGGAGTGTTGGCAGATTTTGGGGTGTCGTCTCATCAATTTGATGTTGCAGAACGTGGGTTTTCAACACGCTTTGAGGCAGATTTAGATATGCGTATGAATCAGACGAGTCAGCTGTCTGCATATCATGTGGTGAATGAATATGATGAAGAGCAAATTAAGCAAGTGTTGTCTCAGTACGGTGAATTGCGTTCTGCTCCAGCAATGGCAAAAATGATTGTCGAATCTCGTGAGAATGAAATTATAAAAACGAGTAACCAGTTAAAATTAGTGTTGAAGAGGTTTTTATCTCCTAAACACGAAAATAAAATTTTAGCACAAATTTATCAGGCCATCCGTATAGAGGTGAATCAGGAGATTGAAGTTTTAAAAGAGTTTTTAATGCAGACTCCAGAAATTTTAGCACCTAATGGAAGATTGAGTTTATTAAGTTATCACTCTTTAGAAGATAGATTGGTGAAACGCTTTATTAGAAACGGAATGTTTGAAGGGGAGCCGGAACGTGATGTGTTTGGGAATTATGAAGTGCCTTTAAAAAAAGTGGGCGGATTAATAGTGCCGTCTGCTGCAGAAATAAAATTGAATAATAGGGCGCGTAGTGCTAAGCTTAGGATTGCAGAGAAGTTATGAGAAAAGGAGCTTATAGTTTATTAAAAGGAACTTTTCTTGTTAGCGACGATTCGTTTAAAAATTGGCGAATTATTGTATTTGTCTCGTTTCTGGCTTTTATCATGATTGCAAGTTCGCATAGTGCAGATCGGAAAGTACATGAAATTGCAAGGCTAGGCGATGAGGTTAAAGAATTACGGTCTGCGTTTGTAGATGGCCGATCCCGGTTAATGCGGGTGAAGATGGAATCATCAATAGTAAAGAAAATGTTAAACAAGGGCTTGGTGCCTTCGGAAATTCCACCAAGAAAAATTAAAGTTAAAATTAAAAATTAGAGTTTAAACTTGGCAACAAACGAAAAGAACATATTAAACCGATTGTATTTTGTGGCAGGATGTATGTTTATTTTTGCCGTGGCTGTACTTTTTAAGTTATGTTCTATTCAGTTTATAGATGGTGATAAATATCGTAGTCTAGCTGAAAAGCGGACTATTAAATCGGTAACTATTCCTGCAAATCGCGGAAATGTTTACGATTCCGAAGGAAGTCTCTTGGCGACTTCAGTTCCTAAATACGATATTCGCTTCGATGCTGTTACGCCGTCTTCTAAAACGTTCGAGAAATATTTAAAACCATTGTGCGATTCGCTGCATGTGTTTACGGGTAAGCCTTCAAGTTATTATCAGAATATTTTGCGTAAGGCGCGGGCAAATAGAAATAGATACCATTTAATTGCTAGAAATATTGGGTATTCGGATTATATCCGTTTGCGCAATTTTCCGCTTTTAAGTCTTGGGGCATTTAAGGGTGGTTTAATTGTAGAGCAAAAAACAAAGCGAGAGCATCCAATGGGTGGAATGGCGGAACGTACTATTGGTTACGAGCGTATAGACGATCAAGGAAATGTAACGCGTCCAGGAATAGATGGGGCTTTTGGAGTAAAATATTTACGCGGAACAGATGGGAAGCGTCTAAAACAAAATATTGGTAAAGGGCAATGGAAGCCTATTGCAGATTACAATCAGGTCGAGCCTAAAGATGGTTACGATGTGTATACAACCATTAATGTAAATATTCAGGATATCGCACACCATGCCTTACTAAAGCAATTAGAATATTACGAGGCAGAACATGGTTGTGTTATTGTGATGGAGGTTGAAACGGGCGAGATTAAAGCGATTTCAAATTTAGGAAGAACAAAGAGTGGCGGGTATTACGAAAAACTAAATTATGCAGTTGGTGAATCTCATGAGCCGGGTTCTACGTTTAAAACAATGGCTTTAATGGCGGCTTTAGAAGATAAAGTGGTTGATACGGCTACTGTGGTAGATACCGGGAAAGGATGGAAGCGCTTTTATGGAAGAACTATTTATGATTCTCATCATGGAGGTTTTGGTAAAATTTCTGTGGCACGTGCCTTGGAGGTGTCTTCTAATATTGGTTTAGCAACACTTATTGATGAAGGATATTCTAAAAATCCAGAGAAATTTATTAATAGAATAAAGGATTGGCATTTAGATCAGCCTCTGGGAATACCAATTAAAGGTGAAGGGTTGCCAATGATTCCAGAGCCTGGACATGCTAAATGGAGTAGAAATGCTTTGCCGTCTATGTCGTACGGGTATAATTTAAGATTAACACCTTTACAAACGTTAACGTTTTACAATGCCATTGCTAATGATGGTGTTATGGTGAAGCCGCGTTTTATTTACAGTGTAAAAGAATTAGATAAGCCTATTGAAACTTTTGATAAAGAAGTTATTAATGAAAAAATCTGTTCCACAGAGACTTTAAAAGAAATTCAGGCTATTCTTGAAAATGTAGTAAAACACGGAACAGGGAAGTCGTTATATAATCCATATTTTTCTATGGCAGGCAAGACGGGAACTGCGCAAACAGAATATTGGATGGCAGATTGGAAGGAAAACAAGCGTTATGTGTCGTCTTTTGCAGGGTATTTTCCAGCGGTAAATCCGAAGTACTCTTGTATTGTAGTTATTCATAAACCAAGCACAAAGAAAGGGATTTATGGTGCAGATGTGTCTGGTCCAGTGTTTAAACGAATTGCGCAAAAAATATTTACAGATACACCAATTATAGATGAAGTAAATACGCTTCAGGTGGCAGATGAATCTGTAGATAAAGAGTTTGATGGGTTTTATGAAACTGCTCAGACTTACAAAACCATTATGCCTACCGTGGTCGGTTTACCGGTTATGGATGCTGTAGCGTTATTAGAAAATTTAGGATTGGAAGTCGAGATGGAAGGTTTAGGACGAGTGAAATCGCAGTCAATTCCTAAAGGACAAAAAATAAAAAAGAATCAAAAAGTAGTTTTAAAGATATCGTGAGTTTATTAAAAGACATATTATATAAAGTTGCTATTGATACTGTAGTTGGACCAACTAACGTACGGGTTAATAATATTGCTTTCGATTCAAGACAGATTGAATTGAATGATGTATTTGTGGCAATATCTGGAACTGTAGCCGATGGCCATGGGTTTATAGAGACTGCTGTAAATAAAGGGGCTTTAGTAATTGTTTGCGAGCATATGCCAGAGCAAAGAGTTAATGGGGTGACTTATATTCAGGTTGCCGATTCTAAAGTGGCTTTGGCTGTAATGGCTTCAAATTTTTACCAGAATCCTTCAGAAAATTTAAAGCTTGTTGGAGTTACTGGAACCAATGGAAAAACAACTATAGCAACCTTGTTGTATCAATTGTTTAAAGCTGCAGGTTACAAAGTAGGGTTGCTTTCAACAGTTAAAATTTTAATAGATAATACAGAATATCCTGCAACGCATACCACTCCAGACTCATTAACTATAAACTCGTATTTGAGTATGATGAATGAGGCTGGTGTAGAGTTTTGTTTTATGGAAGTGAGTTCGCATGGTATTCATCAAAAACGTACCGAAGGACTTCATTTTGTTGGTGGTGTGTTTACAAATCTGTCGCACGATCATTTAGATTATCATAACACTTTTGCGGAATATCGCGATGTTAAAAAAACATTTTTTGATCAGTTGCCTAAAACGGCTTTTGCGTTGGTGAATGTAGATGATAAGAATGGTGAGGTCATGCTTCAGAATACGAAAGCACAAAAATATACCTATGCGTTAAAAAACTATGCCGATTATAAAGCTCAAATTTTAGAAAATCAGTTCACGGGTTTATTGTTGAAGATAAATGATAACGAAGTTTGGTCTAGGTTAATTGGTCATTTTAATGCGTCTAATTTATTAGCTATTTATGGTGTTGCCGAATTATTAGGGTTGGAGAAAGTTGAAACCTTAAGGTTGATTAGTGGTTTAGAAAGTGTAAGCGGACGATTCCAGTATGTGATTTCGGATTCAAAAATTACGGCTATTGTAGATTATGCGCACACTCCAGATGCTTTGCAAAATGTATTGGAAACTATAAATAGTATCAGAACAAAAAACGAAGATTTAATTACGGTTGTTGGGTGTGGCGGAAATCGCGATAAAACTAAACGTCCGAAAATGGGGCATATCGCTTCTGTGTTAAGTACTAAAGTGGTGTTTACAAGCGATAATCCTAGAAATGAAGATGCAGAAGTCATTATTGAGGAGATTGAAAAAGGGGTTGAGCCTATTAATTTTAAGAAGACAATGTCTATTTCAGATAGACGACAAGCAATAAAAACGGCTTGCCAATTGGCGCAAGCGAACGACATTATATTAATTGCTGGTAAAGGTCATGAGACTTACCAAGAAATTAAAGGAGAACGTTTCGATTTTAATGATTTCGAAATTGTAAAGGACTATTTAAAACAGCTAGAGAAGTAAAATGCTATACTATTTTTTCGAGTATTTAGAAACACATTATCAATTCCCAGGAGCGTCGTTGTTTGGGTTTATCACCTTTCGTGCGGCTATTGCAGTCCTGATGTCTCTAATGATTTCTACGGTGTACGGAAAACGTATTATTCGTTTTTTACAACGTCAGCAAGTTGGAGAGACTATTCGTGATTTGGGTTTAGAAGGTCAAACTGAAAAAGCAGGAACGCCAACCATGGGTGGAATTATTATTATTCTAGCCACTTTAATTCCTGTGCTTTTATTGGCCAAATTAGATAATGTTTACATCCTTCTTTTGTTGGTTACCACCTTGTGGATGGGGACTATTGGGTTTATAGATGATTATATCAAGAAATTTAAAAACGATAAAGAAGGTTTAAAAGGAAAGTTTAAAGTGCTTGGTCAAGTGGGCTTAGGTCTAATTGTAGGAGCGACTTTATATTTTAATCCTAATGTGGCTATAAAAGAAAAATTACCAGAAGCACAGCAATTAGAGATTTTAGCAGAAAACCCAAATGCTTTACCCGGTAAGTTTTTCGCAGATGAAGAGCAATCTACAAAAACCACAATTCCTTTTATTAAAGGGAATGAGTTTGATTATGCAGATTTAATTACTTGGATCGATCCGAGTTTAGCGAAATACGCTTGGATGTTATTTATTCCAATCGTCATTTTTATAATTACAGCAGTATCTAATGGTGCTAATCTTACCGATGGTATAGATGGTTTAGCGGCAGGAACATCTGCAATTATTGTGTTTACTCTAGGGATCTTTGCATGGGTGTCGGGGAATATTATTTTCTCAGATTATCTTAATATAATGTATATCCCAAGAGTTGAGGAAATCACAATTTATATCGCGGCTTTTATGGGGGCTTTAGTTGGTTTCTTGTGGTATAATACCTATCCAGCTCAAGTATTTATGGGTGATACAGGAAGTCTAACTATTGGAGGAATTATTGCGGTAATCGCTATTGCAGTTAGAAAAGAATGGTTGATTCCGGTGTTATGCGGAATCTTCTTAGCAGAGAATTTATCGGTGGTATTGCAAGTAAGTTACTTTAAATACACCCGAAAGAAATATGGTGAAGGCCGACGCATTTTTAAAATGTCGCCTTTACATCATCATTATCAGAAATCAGGATATCATGAAAGTAAGATAGTAACCCGATTCTGGATTATAGGCATATTGTTGGCTGTAATTACAGTGGTAACCTTAAAAATCAGATAAGATGAAAAGGTTAGTGATTCTTGGAGGTGGAGAAAGTGGTGTGGGAACAGCGCTTTTAGGAAAGGAGAAAGGATTTGAAGTGTTTGTTTCCGATAAGGGAAAAATAAAAGAAAAGTATAAAGACGTTCTTATAAATAATGAGATTGCTTGGGAGGAACTACAGCATACAGAAGCACAAATACTGAATGCAGATGTGGTAATGAAAAGCCCTGGAATTCCAGATAAAGTGCCTTTGGTTAAAGTGCTAGTAGAAAAAGGAATTCCTGTAATTTCTGAAATTGAATTTGCTGCTCAATATACATCGGCAACTATAGTGGGCATTACTGGTAGTAACGGAAAAACAACTACAGCAAGTTTAGCGCATTACATCTTAAACAAGGAATTAGATGTGGGGTTGGCAGGTAATATTGGAGACAGTTTTGCCAAACAGATTTTAGAAGACGATTTTAAAAACTATGTGTTAGAGATTAGTAGTTTTCAGTTGGATGGTGTGGTCGATTTTAAACCGCATATTGCAGTAATAACCAATATTACACCAGATCATTTAGATCGGTATAATTATAATTTTGATGCATATATCGCTTCAAAATTTAGAATTGCAATGAATCAGACAACAAACGATTATTTGATTTATGATGCCGATGATCCTGTTTTAGTCGATTGGTTAGAACGTCATCCTGTACAATCGCAATTATTGCCCTTTTCATTAGTAAAACCTATAGAAAATGGCGCCTATTTAGAAGAAGATAATATTAAAATAACAATAGATAACAACCAAATAATTATGTCAGCAAGAGACCTAGCATTAGAGGGTAAGCATAATATTAAAAATGCAATGGCTGCATCAACAGTAGCACACTTATTAAAAATAAGAAAGCAGACCATTCGTGAGAGTTTAGAAAATTTTCAAGGTGTAGAACACCGCTTAGAACATGTGTTAAAAATTAACAAAGTTCAATATATAAACGATTCAAAAGCAACTAATGTTAACGCAACATATTATGCTTTAGAAAGTATGTCGGCACCTACAGTTTGGATTGTTGGCGGAGAAGATAAAGGAAATAGTTATGAAGAGTTGTATTCGTTTGTAAATACTAGAGTGAAAGCTATTATTTGCTTGGGTGTAAACAATGAAAAATTGTTGCAAAACTTTAGCAATATGGTTGATGTTATTGTGGAAACACAATATATGAGTGAAGCAGTTAAAATAGCTTACAAATTAGCTGAAGCAGGTGATAATGTATTGTTGTCTCCAGCATGTGCTAGTTTTGATTTGTTTGAGAATTACGAAGATAGAGGAAGACAGTTTAAAGACGCCGTTAGAAATTTATAATGCAAGAGTTTTTAAAAAAATTAAAAGGAGATCGTTCCATTTGGGCCATAGCTGCATTGTTAGCTTTGTTCTCATTTTTACCTGTATACAGTGCGGCAAGTAACTTGGCGTATTTACGTGGTAGCGGTAGTACTTTTGCTTTTTTCTTAAAACATTTTATGCATTTAGGTGTTGGCTTTTTTATTATGTATGCCATGCATCTTATGCCATACCGTTATCTAAGAGGTCTGTCTATGGTTTTTATACCTGTAGCTTTAGTGTTATTGGGTGTTACTATGTTTCAGGGTACCACTATAGAAGGGGCAAATGCAAGCCGTTGGATACAGATACCTATTGTTGGGATGTCGTTTCAAACATCAACATTTGCATCGGTGATTTTAATGGTATATGTCGCCAGATATATGTCGAAAATGGAAGACAAACCCATTACGTTAAAAGAATCTATTTTACCGCTTTGGGTACCTGTGTTTCTAGTATTAATATTAATTTTGCCAGCCAATTTTTCAACAGCAGCTTTAATATTTTTAACGGTATTGATTTTGGTGTTTTTAGGCGGATATCCTATTAAATACTTGGCATTAATTATCGGGTTGGGTGTATTGTCTTTAGCGATTTTTATTTTGGTTGCTAAAGCGTTTCCAGATGCCATGCCAAACCGTGTAGATACATGGATGAGTCGTATTGAAAACTTTTCTAACGGAGAAGATACAGAAGAAGATTATCAGATAGAAAAGGCTAAGATTGCTATTGCTTCTGGAGGAATTCAGGGGGTTGGACCAGGTAAAAGTGTTCAGAAAAACTTTTTACCACAATCGTCATCAGATTTTATTTATGCCATAATTATTGAAGAATATGGTTTAATTGGAGGTGTGGTTTTAATGTCGGTCTATCTGTGGTTTCTAGTTAGAGTAATAATCGTTTCGCATCAAGCGAAAACTATTTTTGGTGCGCTTGTTGTGTTGGGTGTAGGGTTGCCAATTGTAATTCAGGCATTAATAAATATGGCAGTAGCTGTAGAGTTGTTTCCCGTTACGGGACAAACATTGCCGCTAATTAGTAGTGGGGGAACCTCTATTTGGATGACGTGTTTAGCAGTAGGAATAATTTTAAGTGTGAGTGCTAGAAGTCAAGCTTCGGCAAAAGAAGAAGAAATAGATGAAGAAAATCCGTTAGAAATATTATCGGAAGCAATATAATGAGTAAAACGTATCGTATCATATTATCAGGAGGAGGAACCGGCGGACATATTTATCCGGCGATTGCGATTGCAAACGAATTAAAACAGCGTCATCCAGATGCTAAGTTTTTATTTGTGGGTGCAAAAGATAGAATGGAAATGGAGAAAGTACCTCAGGCAGGGTACGATATAAAAGGGTTATGGATTTCAGGGATTCAGCGCGAATTGACGCTTAAGAATTTAATGTTCCCATTTAAACTTATCAGCAGTTTGTTCGCTGCTAGAAAAATTTTAAAACAATTTAAACCAGATGTAGTTATCGGTACTGGTGGTTTCGCTAGCGGACCTTTATTGCAGATGGCATCAGGAAAACAAATACCGAGTTTAATACAAGAACAGAACTCTTTTCCAGGAATAACAAATAAGTTGTTGTCTAAAAAGGTTCAGAAAATTTGTGTGGCTTACGATGGTTTAGAGCGCTTTTTTCCGAAGCAAAAAATTATTAAAACTGGAAATCCTGTACGCCAAGGCTTGTTAGATATTCAGTCTAAAACAGCAGAAGCGAAAGCATTTTTCAAATTGGTGCCGGAGAAAAAAACCTTGTTGGTTTTGGGTGGAAGTTTAGGGTCTAAGCGTATAAACGAGTTGATTGAGAAAGAGATAGATTACTTGCAAACACGAAACGTTCAAATTATATGGCAATGTGGAAAGTTGTATTATAACACGTATAAAATTTCAGGTAATACTAAAAATGTTCAAGTGCATGCGTATTTAAATAATATGGATTTTGCTTATGCTGCTGCAGATGTTATTATTTCTAGAGCGGGAGCGAGTTCGGTATCAGAACTTTGTATAGTTGGTAAGCCTGTTATTTTTATACCATCTCCAAATGTTGCTGAAGACCATCAGACTAAAAATGCGATGGCTATTGTAAAAGAAAATGCAGCCTTATTAATTCAGGAGCAAGATTTGGAAGTCGATTTTGAAAATAAATTTTCTCAATTAATAGAATCAAAAGAAAAACAACTCCTTTTAGGTGAAAATATAAAGAAATTAGCATTAGTAAATGCAACTAAAGATATTGCTAACGAAGTAGATAAATTATTAAATATTTAAATGAATTTAGACTCCATAGATAACGTGTATTTTATTGGTATTGGCGGAATAGGTATGAGCGCTTTAGCTCGCTATTTCAAGGCTAATAACAAACGTGTTGCTGGGTACGACAAAACGCCTAGTGAGGTTACGCGTGCTTTAGAAGCATTAGATATTGCGGTTCATTTTAATGATTCTGTGGCAAATATTCCAAATTCATTTTTTAATTATGATACTACTTTAGTGGTGTATACACCAGCTGTTCCAAAAGATAATATGGAGCTTGTGTATTTTAAAAATAACAAAAGTTTTAGTGTTTTAAAGCGTTCTGAAGTTTTAGGAATTGTTACTAAAAACACATTTTGTTTAGCTGTGGCTGGAACTCATGGAAAAACCACAACATCTAGTATATTAGCTCATTTATTGTATGAGTGTAATGTACCCGTAACGGGCTTCTTAGGAGGGATTAGTGAGAACTACAATTCGAATTATATTTCTAAGGGCACAGAGGTTTCTGTGGTTGAAGCCGATGAATTCGATCGTTCATTTTTAACGTTATCACCGGATATTGCTTGCATCACTTCTATGGATGCAGATCATTTAGATATTTATGGTGAAGCGGAAGCGTTGCACGACTCTTTTGTAGCATTTTCACAAAGGATAAAAGAACATGGCATGTTGTTTGTTAAAAATGGCTTGCCTATTAAAGGGATAACATATGGTATTGAAGATGATTCTGATTATACCGCACAAAATATAAAGATTGAAAATGGAGGTTATGTGTTTGATGTAAAAACACCTACTGCCATTATTGAAGGTTTTAAATTTGACCTACCTGGTAGACATAATTTGTCGAATGCATTAATAGCCTTGGCGATGGCTGCCGAATATGGTTGCCCTCACCCGCAGCTCGCCAACGCTTTAGCATTGTATAAAGGGGTTAAAAGACGATTTACATACCAGATTAAGACAGAAGATTTGGTGTTTATTGATGACTATGCGCATCATCCAGAAGAGATTAATGCTGTGCATCAAGCGGTAAGAGAAATGTATCCTGAAAAACAAGTGTTGGCTGTGTTTCAACCTCATTTGTTTACGAGAACGCGTGATTTTATAGATGATTTTGCTAAGAGTTTGTCACAATTTGACGAAATCTTGTTATTAGATATTTATCCAGCCAGAGAACTTCCTATTGAAGGGGTGACGTCTGAATGGTTATTAAGTAAAATAGAACATGAACATAAGCGTTTGGTGTCAAAATCAGATCTTATTTCAAATATAAAAGCTAGCAATGCTCAAGTTATTATTACCATGGGTGCTGGAGATGTCGGAGTAGAAGTTGAACCTATTAAAACCGCATTATATGGCAATTAGAGTACATTGGGGGTATATAAAACTATTTGTTTTGGCGGGATTAACTTTGTTTCTGTTTGCATTTGCAGCTGTAAGAAATGGGCATAGAAAAGTGTCTGAACCGGTGATTCATTTTGGAGGCGATGATAACCTGTATATTACTCATGAAAATGTTAGTAACTTGTTAATACAAAATGAGAAAGAGGTTTTAAATTTGAGCAAAGAAGCTCTAGATTTGAATACTTTAGAGTTTGCCCTGAATTCTAATCCATTAATCAAGTCGGCAGAGGTTTATGTAGATGTAAATGGCATGTTAACCGCTGATATTGAACAGAAAAAACCTATTGCTCGCGTCCAAGACGCAACATCTTTCTATATAGATGATGAAGGTGGATATATGCCATTGTCTTCAAATTATACGGCAAGAGTGCCCTTTGTTGTGGGATATATTGAAAAAAATAATTTGAGTAATGTTTTTAAAATCGCCCAGAAAGTTTATAATGATATTTTTTTAAAGACACATGTTGTAGAAATTCATCAAACTGAAGATCTAAACGTGTCATTAAAGTTAAGACAACACCGTTTCGATGTGTATTTAGGAGATTTAAATCAACTAGATAAAAAAATAAATAATCTTAAAGTCTTTTATAAAAAGGCTTTAAAAGAGGATACTCTTGATGATTATAAGACTATTAATTTGCAATTCGATAACCAAGTGGTGTGCACCAAAAACTAAACTATGGAACATAATATAGCAGTTGGATTAGATATTGGGACCACAAAAATTGTGGCCATGATTGGTCGTAAAAACGATTACGGAAAATTAGAAATTTTAGGTATAGGACGCTCTAAAAGTTTGGGTGTACACCGTGGTGTAGTTAGTAATATTACACAAACCATACAGTCTATACAGCAAGCCGTGCAAGAAGCAGAGGCTTCTGCGGGTAATAAAATAGAAGGTGTTACCGTGGGTATTGCGGGACAGCACATTCGTAGTTTGCAACATAGCGATTATATTACACGTCCTAATTCTGAAACCGTTATCGATGAAACAGATATCGATAAATTAATCAATCAAGTACATAAATTGGTGATGCTTCCTGGAGAAGAAATTATTCATGTTTTACCTCAAGAATACAAAATTGATGGTCAGGCAGAGATAAAAGAACCAATCGGGATGCATGGCGGACGTTTAGAAGCGAATTTTCATGTGGTAGTTGGTCAAGTGTCATCTATTAGAAATATTGGACGTTGTATAAAAAGTGCAGATCTAGAGTTGGAACGTTTAACGTTAGAACCTTTAGCTTCTGCTAATGCCGTTTTAAGTCAGGAAGAAAAAGAAGCTGGTGTAGCCCTTATTGATATAGGAGGTGGTACAACAGATTTAGCTGTTTTTAAAGATGGTATTATTCGCCATACAGCAGTGATTCCTTTTGGCGGAAACGTCATTACAGAAGATATTAAAGAAGGCTGTTCTATTATTGAAAAACAAGCCGAATTATTAAAAATAAAATTTGGTTCAGCTTGGCCAGGAGAAAATAAAGATAATGAGATTGTCTCTATTCCTGGGTTAAGAGGCAGAGAACCAAAAGAAATTACACTGAAGAATTTATCTAAAATTATTCATGCACGTGTAGTTGAAATCGTTGAGCAAGTATTTTTAGAAATTAAAAACTACGGTCACGAAGAACAAAAAAAGAAATTAATTGCAGGAATTGTACTCACCGGTGGAGGAGCACAATTAAAACATTTAAAGCAATTGGTAGAATATATCACTGGAATGGATACCAGAATTGGTTATCCGAACGAGCATTTAGCTGGCGATAGTAATGAAGATATTACAAGTCCGTTATACGCAACCAGTGTCGGTTTAGTTTTAGATGGATTAAAACATCAAGAACGCAAACAAAGAGAAACGAGAATTGAAGAAATAGAAGAAGAGGAAATTCAAAATCCAACCACTATTTCAGAAGACGTTTTAGAAGAAAAGGAGGAGTTAATAGAAACAACACCACCAGAAAGAAAGGAGCGCAGAAATTTTTTGGACAAGTTTACAGACAAGATCAAGGATTTTTTGGACAACGCCGAATAATAAAAAAGATACGCAATATCCTAAAAAAGCTATTGCAAGAGATAAAGAGTAAAGACAAAAGTTAAGATTAAAAAACCAGTAAAAAAGAATTTATGAGCAGCAACAAAGAATTCGCAAGTATCTCATTTGACTTACCAAAGAACCAATCAAATGTCATTAAAGTTATTGGTGTTGGTGGTGGAGGTAGCAACGCTATCAATCACATGTTCCAACAAGGCATTAAAGGAGTAGATTTTGTAATCTGTAATACAGATGCACAAGCGCTTCAAAATAGTGGCGTTCCCAATAAAATTCAGTTAGGATTAGATTTAACTGAAGGATTAGGAGCAGGAGCAAATCCTGAAATAGGAGAGCAATCTGCCGTAGAAAGTTACGACGACTTAAAACGTATGTTGGATACCAACACAAAAATGATTTTTATAACTGCCGGAATGGGTGGTGGTACAGGTACTGGAGCTGCACCAATCATCGCTAAAATGGCAAAAGATTTAGATGTCTTAACTGTTGGTATTGTTACTATGCCTTTTCAATTTGAAGGTAAAATGCGTAACGAACAAGCTCAAAAAGGAATTGAAAAGTTGCGTAATGTAGTCGATTCTTTAATTGTAATTAATAACAATAAACTTCGTGAAGTTTACGGTAACCTTGGTTTTAAAGCTGGGTTCTCTAAAGCAGACGAAGTGTTAGCCACAGCTGCTCGTGGTATAGCAGAAGTTATTACACACCACTACACACAAAACATCGATTTACGTGATGCCAAAACCGTTTTAAGTAACAGTGGTTCTGCAATCATGGGATCTTCAATTTCATCTGGTCAAAATCGTGCTCAAGATGCGATTATGAAAGCTTTAGATTCGCCTTTATTAAACGATAATAAAATTCAAGGTGCCAAAAACGTATTGTTGCTTATTGTTTCTGGTTCTCAAGAAATCACTATCGATGAGATTGGAGAAATTAACGATCATATCCAGAGTGAAGCCGGTCACGGTGCAAACATTATTATGGGTGTTGGTGAAGACGAATCTTTAGAAGAATCTATCGCAGTAACAATTATTGCAACAGGTTTTAATTTAGATCAGCAAAATGAAATTTCTAATACAGAAGCTAAAAAAGTAGTTCATTCTTTAGACGAAGAACAAAATTTAGATAAACAAGAGTCTAATAAGGTAGACCGTGAGCCTGCTATTATTACACCAAACATAGAATTAAAAACTGAAAAAGCTCCAGAAGTAGTAAGACACACTTTAGATTTAGACGATTTTGAAGATTTTGATGCTCCTGCAAAAAAGGAAACACCAAAACCTACAAATAACATGGATTTAGTGCCTACTACAGAAGCTATAAAAAATATTGAGGTTGCATTAGATCAATTTAAAGATTTAGATATCGATGCTAAAGATTTTGTTTTTACAGAAGTTAAAGCTGGTAGCCCTCAATCTGAACCTGTAGAGGAAGAAGAAAAGCAAATTACGTTAACTTTTGATATGCCATTACAGAACAGTAATGCAGAGTCATCAGAAAAACCAGAGGTAATAAAACATGCTTTAGAAGATACAGACGATGTTAAAAATACGCCTGTAAATGAGTATGTCGAAATTATTAATGTTACAGAGTCTAATAAGAAAGGTGAAGTAAGATATGCACTTGATGATTACGAAGAGGAAGAGAAGCCTGTTACGCGTAAGCCTGAGCAGAAACGAGTACAAGATGAAACCTTAAATAATTTTAACCAAGAGGTTAGTTTTGTTAAGAAGGATACACCACAAGAACCTGTAAAAGCTGAACCGAAAACGCCTTCAGAACCTATCGACCCTATGAATACGCCAATTTCTGAAATGCTTAAAGAAAGAGCAGCAGAACGTCGTAGAAAAATGAAGGATTTTAACTATAAATTCAATACTTCAAAAATTGAAGAAATAGAAAAAGTTCCTGCTTACAAACGTCAAGGGGTAAATTTAGACGAAACTCAACATTCTTCAGAAAATAATATGTCTGGAACGAGTTTAAGTGTAGATGATAACAACGATATTCAGTTAAGAAGTAACAATTCATTTTTACATGATAATGTAGACTAATTTTACAGTAAAAATCTATTAATATTTTAAGGTTAAACCCATAAACTCTAAGAGCTTTTTGGGTTTTTCTTTTTATCTTCGCAACAAATTAAAATTATGGGTTTACAACAAGATATCATGACAGCTATGAAAGCTGCCATGAAAGCAAAAGACCAAACAGCTTTAGCCGCTTTAAGAGCCGTAAAGTCTGAATTATTATTAGCACAAACCGAGACCGGTTCTAAAGAAGAAATTACTGAAGAACAAGAAATCAAAATACTGTCTAAATTAGTGAAGCAACGTAAAGATAGTGCTGTAATTTTTGCAGAACAAAACCGTGCAGATTTAGCAGAGCCAGAATTGGCACAAGCCAAAGTTATTAGTCAGTTTTTACCAGAGCAATTAGACGAAGCAGCTATTGAAAAAGTAGTTGTAGATGCGATTGCAACAGTTGGTGCAGCAGGCATGAAAGATATGGGTAAGGTTATGGGTATAGTTAATAAAGAATTAGCTGGTAAAGCCGATGGTAAAACCATATCTAACATTGTTAAAGCAAAATTAGCTTAATATAAAAAACCTCCTATTTTTGTGGGAGAATTGGCTGCGTAGTTCAACTGGATAGAATATCAGATTTCGGCTCTGAGGGTTGGGGGTTCGAATCCCTTCGCGGTCACATCGTATTACTTTATAGTAATAAAAACCAAGTATGTTTAATAACGTGCTTGGTTTTTTTATGTCCTTATTTTTTATTTCAATGCTTCGGTTTTAAAGCTATGTAGTTGTTTGATAAACTATCGCATAAATTATTAGAAATAACATTTTAGATTTCTTATTTTTAGTTCAAATTTTTTACCCTCGAATTAGCTGTATAAACCTACTTTATTATGCCTAAAATTACCCAATTTTTATTGTTGTTTATTATAGCAACTCCAACTGCATTTGCTCAAAAATCTTTCGAATATGTGTCGGCTCCAAAAGATAATACAGAGGATATCTATTTTGATACCACAATAAGCGATTCGTACCAATGGATGGAAAATCCTCAAGATCCAAGACTTCAAGTTTGGTTAGAAGAGCAAGAGAAATTTACCAACAAAATAAAAAGTAAATACCTTAAAACTTTTGATTTAAAAGCTCAAATATCTGCCATGTATTATGGTATTAAAAATAAAGAGGTCGATCGTTTTACAGAAAAAGATTCTGAATTTAATAGTAAATACGAGTTTGAATACAAAGTGCAAAGTTCTAATAGTAACCCCAATTTATTATTTAGATTAAGAGATCAAGGTAACTTTATGACTTTGGTTGATACTAAATCCTTTATGAAGTCCAAAGACGATAATATCTTGATTAGGGATTATTTTGTCAATGAAGATTATGATATGTTGGCCGTAACTTTATCGCATAGAGGAGGTGATTGGATGGAATTGTATTTTTACAATTTAAAAAACGGACGGCAAATGCATAGTCCCTTGAAAAATCTTAGAATAGGGAGCCATGTGATTTGGGATGAAATGAATGTGTATTACGATGCTTTTGCGGCACCAAAAGCTGGGCGAGAACTTTTAGATCGTGCAGAGGGTCAGAAACTCTACTATCATAAGTTTGGAGATACTCAAGATAAAGATGTTGCCCTTCTTACTAGTTTAGATAGTTCAGGTGTAAATAACTTTACATATAAGGAAATTGGTGACCGATTGTTTTTCTATAAACTATTTGAGCATAAAGGAAAAAAATATAACGCTTTAGCCGTTTCAGAAAAAGATTCTACAGCTTTAAATCTTAAAAATTTTCTTGTTTATCCTAGGGGTGAAGATATTGCCATGACTGTTGAAGAAGCTTTTGGTGACAAGATATTATTGCAAACCGATTGGGGAGCGCCAAATGGCCGAGTATTGTTGTCTGATTTAAATAAACCCAATCAACCAATAGAACTTGTGCCTGAATATGATGTGCGATTGTTAGCGGTTAATCGCTTGGGGAAAGATAAATTTGTATGTATTTATAAAAACGGAAACAGTGACTTGGCTTTGTTTTTTAATTTAGAAGGCGAGTTGTTAAATAAAATTGACTTTCCAGAAGGTAAAAAGGTTAAAGGCCTTTTTGAATATGATGAGAATGCCCAAACTACTAAATTTTATGTGTCAGCTTTTTACCATCCGGACTTAGAATACGAATTGTCTTTAAAAGATCTGTCTTTTAAACCAAGTGTTGCAGTTTCTGTGCCCTACGATCCGGAATCGTTGGAAACGCGTATAGTAAAATATAAGTCTAAAGATGGGACAGAAATTCCTATGTATATAACGTGTTTAAAGAAAACAAAACTAGATGGAAAGAATCCAACTCTGCTTTATGGGTATGGTGGATACGGCTCGACTGTGGTGCCTAATTTTGATCGGTCTAAAGTATTGTGGGTTCTACATGGCGGTGTACTTGCTATTCCTAATGTTAGAGGAGGTGGTGCAGGTGGTTCCGAATGGGGTAAAGCAGGCCGACGTTTAAAAAAGCAAAACGCTATAGACGATTTTATTGCTGCAGGAGAATATCTTGTAACTCAAAATTACACCAGTCCCGAGCATTTAGGTAGCAATGGAGGTTCTCATGGAGGTTTGCTTGTTAGTGCAGCCGCAATACAAAGACCAGATTTATTTAACGCTGTAGTAGCAGAAGCTGGACCATACGATATGTTACGATTTGGTAAATTTACGGTAGGTTCTATGACTACCAATGTAGAAGAGTTTGGAGATGTTTCAGAACTAGACGATTTTAATAATTTAAAATCTTATTCGCCTATGCATAATATTAAAGCAGGACTAGAGTATCCTAACTTTTTAGTTATGACTGGAGAGAATGACGACAGAGTACCTCCATTACACACCTATAAATTTTTAGCAACACTTCAAGAGCAAGCAAACCCCGAGTCTTTGTCTATAATGTATGTTACTCCAGGTAAGGGGCATGGAGGTGCTTTAACAGTTAATGATTGGTTCGATGAAATCTTGTATAAATATGCTTTTCTATATCATTTTTTAAATTAAGATTTCATACCTATTGTATAACATATTATGGTGTGATAATATAATAGGTATACCTATCTTATAAAAACGACTTCAAGTTAGGAGACTTCTTAGTAGCTATTTATAATTTTTAAAGCGAATTAAAAATCATGGAATAGGTCGTGTTGTTTTAAAAAGGGTGCTGTTTTTTTATTTTTTCTTCCTAATGGGTATAAAATCACATTTAATTTTGCCTTACAAGTTTATGTGTTTAAATATTATGGTTTTAAGTGCTCAGACTTGCATTAAGTACTATGAGATATATTATTTAAAATTTCAGTGCATTTGGAAATTGTAAGTAAAAATTAGTGTAATCTAGACTCTAATCTTACTTCGATACGGTAATCAAAAGTCAATAATTTCGGTAACTACAAGGTTTTCGTAAATATTAAAAAATATAAATACAAGTTAATTCTTACAATTTTTTGTAGTCCAAAAGATGTCATATATGTAATTACTATGGCGCTCTATTGTTAAATTGTTGTTTTTTCGGGGTTATTTTTATATTTCTTACAAAATACTTATGGTTTTAACATTATAATAACATATCTTAGCACTATGAAATTGGTAAACCAATCTAGATAACCAATCTAGATAACCAATTTCATAGATCATTATTGATTTTTTTTAAAAGTATTTTTTAACCAAAACAAATTACAAATGAATTTAAAAACTAAACTAACTTTAATGCTAGTATTGATATTCAATATATCATTATTCGCACAAGACGGATATCAATTATCCGGGACAGTAACAGATGCGGGCAATATGCCCATTCCTGGTGTCAATGTACTTGTGGTAGGGACCACAACAGGGGCCGCTACAGATTTTGATGGTAATTTTGAATTAGAAGTTTCTCCTGGAGACGTTCTACAGTTTTCTTATGTAGGTTACATTAAACAATCGGTTACAATTACAGATCAACAAACACTTACTGTTTCTTTAGTAGAAGATGCTAGTGAATTAGATGAGGTTGTTGTTGTAGGTTATGGTTCTCAAAAGAAGAGTGACATTACAGGAGCTGTATCTTCAGTAAAATCTGAAGATTTAACAGCATTTCCTGTATTAAACGCAGAGCAAGCGCTTCAGGGACGTGCTGCTGGTGTGGTTGTTCAATCTAATAATGGTGGTGAGCCTGGTGCTCCTATTAGTATTAAGATTAGAGGTAATACTTCTATTAATGCAAGTAGTTCTCCGCTTATTGTTGTCGATGGTTTTGTTGGAGCTTCAATGCCTCAAGCAAACGACATCCAATCTATGGAAGTTTTAAAAGATGCTTCTGCTACAGCAATCTACGGATCTAGAGGATCTAACGGTGTGGTTTTAGTAACTACTAAAAAAGGTAGAAGTGGTAAATTAGTTGTAGAACTTAATTCTACTTATGCTATCAACTCTATTTCTAACAAATTAGATTTGTTAAATGCAGATGAATTTGCAGATTACCAAAATCAAATCAGAACTAACAACGGTGTGTCTTCTGCTTATGTTCAAGGCGATTCAGATACAGATTGGCAAGATTTAATTTACAGATCTGGTAGTACTCAAAATCACCAACTTTCTTTTTCAGGTGGTACAGAAAAAATTAACTTCTATGCTTCTGCTAACTACTTTAATCAAGAAGGTATCTTAATTAATTCAGATTTCGAAAGAGCTACATTCTTAACTAACGTAGATGCTCAAGTTACAGACAAATTAAAATTAGGAATGAATCTTTTTGGAAGTAGAGGTACTAAAAATGGTGCTGCGACTCAATCTAACGGTTCAGTTTCTGCAGGTGGTGACGACGTTATTACATTAGCAATGCGTTATGCTCCAGACCAAGGTATTTATAATGAAGATGGAACTTATAACTATGGTAACACAGTGGGAGATCCAGTAGATAATCCATATGCAGTTGCTAAAGAAAGAATAGACGAAACTAAAGCAGATGATTTTAGAGCAAACTTCTACGCAAACTACGATATCTTAGAAAACCTTACGTTTAAAACTACATTTGGTTTAAGTACAGAAAATTCTACACGTGGTATATACTTGCCATCTGTGTTAACTCAAACAGCTGGTGGAGATAATGGTAGAGCATCTGTAGAAACAGATAGAGAAACTAGTGTATTAAGTGAAAACTACTTGACATATACTAAAGAGATTGGAAAGGGTAACTTAACAGTATTAGCAGGTTATTCTTATCAAAAAACAGTAAATGAAAATTTTTATACTGAAGCAACAGGATTTATCTCAGATAGTTTTTCTTACTACGGTTTAAGTTCAGCAACAAATGTATTAACTCCAGATTCTTCTATTTCTACAGTAGAAATTCAATCTCAATTTGGTAGATTAAATTACGATTGGGACGATAAGTACTTAATAACTGCTACAGTAAGACGAGATGGAGCTTCTAACTTTGCTGAAAACGAAAAATATGCAATCTTTCCTTCAGGAGCTTTAGGTTGGAAATTATCTAACGAAGATTTCTTAAAAGATAGCGAAACAATATCTAACTTGAAATTAAGAGCGAGTTATGGTGTAACTGGTAACCCTTCTATTGGAGCTTACGAGTCTTTAGCTAGATTTGAAACACTTTACGCTTCAAGTAATGGTGAAACAGTAAGTGCTATTACTCCAGAACAAGCTGCTAACCCAGATTTAAAATGGGAATCTTCTTACCAAGCTAACTTTGGTGTTGATGTCGCTTTCTTAAATAACAGAATATCTTTCTCTGTAGATTATTATAATATAGATACTAAAGATTTAATTTTAACAGATAATACGATTACTGAATACTTAGGGTATACAGGAGATGATATCTTAGCAAACATTGGTGAAATTAACAACAGAGGTTTTGAATTCGCTATTAACACTAGAAACATTACTAACGATAACTTTAGTTGGTCTACAGATTTCAACATTGCGTTTAATAAAAACGAAGTTGTAAACTTAGCTAACGGAGCAGATTTATTCTTCGATGCGACACCAAGTTACTGGAGTCATGATAGAAGTTACGTATTAAGAGAAGGAGAAGAAGTTGGTTTATTCTGGGGGTATGAGTACGAAGGTGTTTACCAAGGAAATGATTTACCAGAAGGTACAGCAACTTTATCAGGTGGTGTAGCAGGAGATCCTTTATTTGCAGATTTAGATGGAAGTGGAGATATTACTGAAGCAGATAGAACAACTATTGGTAATCCTAATCCAGATTTCACATTCGGATTTACAAACAACTTTAGCTACAAAAACTTCGATATGAGTATCTTCTTCCAAGGTTCTCAAGGCGGTGAAATCTTTAACTTAACAGATTCTCAGTTAACTAATGGAGATGCTAATACAACTAAAAACTATTACAATAATGCTTGGACATCTACAAATACAGATACTAACGATCCAAGAGTAGGAAACAATAGTAACAGAGAAGTGTCTTCTCGTTTTGTTGAAGACGGAAGTTACATCAGATTAAAAAACATCGCAATTGGATATAACTTACCTAGCGATGTTATAGAGAAATTCGGTTTAGAAGCATTAAGATTTTCAGTTAGTGCACAAAACTTATTAACATTTACTAGTTATTCAGGTTTAGATCCTGAAGTAAACTACTACGGTGCTGGAGGAGATAATAATACATCGGCTAACACAGCTCAAGGATTTGACTTTGGAAATTATCCAACAGTAAAATCTGTAAACTTCAGTCTTAACTTGAAATTTTAATAAATAATTTAAAAAGAAACACAATGAAAATATATAAATATTTATTCTTATTCTTGGTAAGTATATCAATTGTAGGATGTTCAGATTTAGAGGAAGAACCGGTAGGGTTACTATCACCAGACGGTTTCTTTCAAACAACAAGTGATATAGAAACAGCAGTTAATGGATCTTTAACTCATGCTATTAACGAACAATTCTGGGGAAGAAAATTATCTATCGCCTTAATGCTACGTTCAGATATGGTAAGTCTTGCTTCTAACGAAACAAGAAGGGTAGAAATGAACGAATTTACTACCTTAGCAAGTAACGGTATGATTAGCGAATTTTGGCCAAGAACATACCAAGGTATTGCAGCGGCTAACCAAGCTATCGCAGGAGCAGAAGATGTAGATGTAGATGAGTCTATTAAGAACCCAGTAACAGCTCAGGCGTATTTTGCAAGAGCATTTTATTACTTCCATTTAGTAAGATTATTTGGAGCAGTGCCTTACATTAGTGAACCAATTACAGATATTGATGCTGCAACTTCTATTAGTAGAACACCAGCTTCTGAAGTTTATGATAATATTATTGCAGATTTAGAATTTGCTAAAACGTGGTTGCCAGATACACAATCATCAAGAGCAACTCCTTCTAAAGCAGCTGCTAGTTCTTATTTAGCGTTAGTGTATTTAACATTAGGAGAATACCAAAATGCTTACGATGAATCTACTGAAGTTATTGCTAATGCAGGAACATATAATTTAGCTTTAGATTCTAATTTCCAAAACTTATTTGATGGAGAAGCTATTGACAATTCTTTAGAGCCAATATTTGCTGTAGATTATAACAACTTTGAAGCAGAAGATAATGCTTACGATCAAGTTGCTCCAATGACAGGAATTAGAGGAGACGACAGAAACCTAGGTGGTGGATGGTCTGTAGCCGTACCTACACTTGCAGTATATACAACTTGGGACGAAGGAGATTACAGAAGAGCTGTTAGTTTAGACGATGAAGCATCTATTAACGGTACTGTTGTAGACTACACAGAATTTGATATTAGTGGACACGAATTCGCTAAAAACAATCCTTACATCGCTAAGTTTATGCGTTACCCAGGACCTTTTGCTCGTGCAAATGCAAGAGCAACAAGTCTTAACTACTCTATGATTCGTTATGCTGAAGTATTATTAATTGCAGCAGAATCTGCAGTAGAATTAGGAAATAATGCAGACGCCCTTATGTATGTAAACCAAGTAAGAGCTAGAGCAAGAATGGGTGGAGATACTAAAACTGGAGCAGATGTAGAATACACATTCCCAGCTAGTGCAGTACCAGCAGATCTTACAGGAACAGTTACTATTGACGATATTTTAGAAGAACGTAAATTAGAATTTGCTTTTGAAAGTATTAGATGGTATGATATTGTAAGAAGACAAATTGGAGATGAAGTATTTAGTGCAAGCGGCTTAGAAGGTGATAAACCATTCTTTAGTTCAGACGACTATTTATTACCATTACCAGAAGATGAATTAGAAAGAAATACAAACTTAACTCAGAACCCTGGGTACTAAGTACCATTTAAAATAATATAAACAAAACTTGTAAGAGATTGTGTTTATGTAATGAAAAATACTGATCTAAGTTTTAGGTCAGTATTTTTTTTTACAACAGAATTAAACTCAGAATCACATTTTAAACGAAACTAACATACATCCTGTTTTTTTAAGAAAAAGGGGGTGTAAGTTAGAGTCCTTAAATCGTGTAATTTGTAAAAAAAATCTTTCTTTAATTCTGTAAGTGTTTTTAGGCATTAAATGCCTAACTTTATTGAGCCTATATGCTTTTAAAGCCAGTAACCACGGCGTTTAAGATCTTTTAGTATTTTAATTTAGAATATTAAAAAGCAAAATAACTATTTGATATTTAGCTGAATTTGGAATAAAATTCTAAATAGCTAAAAGAGAGCGTATAAGCATTTTATATAAACAAAACTAAATTATAAAACTACTAATAACTTATGGCATCAACTCAATTATCATTTAAGGATAAAATTCAAAAAGGACTAAAGGATTTCGGGCCTGCATTCTTTATTATAGGGTACGTCGTTGGTACAGGAAGTGTAACATCTATGGTCGTTTCCGGAGCCAATTACGGTTTAAGTCTTTCTTGGGCTTTATTATTATCCTGTTTTTTCACCTACTTTTTACTTGTATCTATTAGTAAATTAACAATTGTTTCTGGTGAAACACTGATGTTTAATTTCAAGAAATCTTTCGGTAAACCAGTTACTATATTTATAATTGTCGCACTCTTAGTCTCTATTGTGTCTTCGGTTATTGGAGTAATGGGAGTTGTTGCAGAAGTAACGATGGAATGGATCTCTGTAAAAACCTCCATTTCGTTTCTTAATGCACCTATGGTTTCTGTGTTTTTTATCTGTTTACTTATTGGATTATTTTGGACTGGGAAACACGAAAATTTTATAAAAGCAATGAGTGTCATGGTAGGCTTTATGGCGCTTTCGTTTATAGCGACTAGTATTATGGTTGTTAAAGAGACGGGTACAAATATTGCAGATTTCTTTCCTGAATTACCCGTTGGTGATAATTCCGGTCTTGTTATTGCTGGTATTGTAGGAACAACTATGGCTGGTGTCTGTTTAGCATCTAGAAGTATTTTAGTACAAGAACAACACTGGGGAATAGAAGATTTAAAAACAGAGAATAGAGATGCCTTGTCGTCTATGGCATTAACCTTCTTTATTAGTTTTGCAATTATGGTTAGTGCAACCGGAACCTTATATTTTCAAGGCATTAAAGTGAATGATGCCACCGATATGATGAGTGCCTTAGGACCTTGGGCAGGCGATTTCGCTTTAACTTTATTTACGCTTGGAATCATTGGTGCAGGACTATCTTCAATCTTTCCTAACTTACTGTTGTTTCCTTGGTTAATAGCAGACTACACAGGAACAGAGCGTAATATGAAAAAACCTTTGTTTAAAATTCTTGTGGTTGTGGTCGCATTTAGTGGTGCAATCGTGCCGTTTTTTGGCGGAAAACCCGTTTGGATATTAATTGCATCTCAGGCTTTAAGTCCGTTTATAATGCCTTTAATAACCCTGTTTTTAATTATTTTACTGAATAGAAAAGAGGTTATGAAAGAGTTTAAAACAAGCTTATGGATGAATATCGCTTTAGGCGCAACATTAGTTTTTAATATATATATGCTTTACGTGGCCTTAACTGGGTTTATGAGTTATATATAAAGCCCCCTTATTAGAAGGTGTATGAATTCCGCCTTCTAAATTTTTATAGCATCAAATTACATCTTAAATTTACAAATACACATTTAAAATATAATAGAGAAATCATGAGTGATCACTTACAAAAATATGCACATATGCCTTTAAAACAACTTCAAAATAGAGTTTGGAGAACGTATGAAGGTGGCGCATTGATTGATAGATGGAAAAAAACAACTCCTGAAACAGACGGAAGCATGCCAGAAGAATGGATTATGTCTGCCGTTACTGCACGTGGAAATAACAGACCTGAAGATGAAGGATTGTCGCTTATTGAAACTGAAGAAGGAACTATTCCTTTAAAACAATTAATCAATTCTGATCTAGAATTATATTTAGGAAAACCCCTTGCTGAAAAATTCGGAACTACAGGTGTCCTGATTAAAATGTTAGACTCTAAAGAACGTTTAACTGTTCAGGTGCATCCCGATAAAGAATATGCTAGAACTGTTTTTAATTCTGAATTTGGTAAAACAGAATCTTGGTATGTATTAAACACGCGCGAAATAGATGGCGAAAAAAGTGTGGTGTATATGGGATTCAAAAAACATGTGACTAGAGCAGAGTGGAAGACCCATTTTGAGAATCAGAACATTCAAGGCATGTTAGATTGCTTACATAAAATTGAAGTTAAACCCGGAGATGCGTTCATGATCTACGGCGGTGTGCCACATGCCATTGGAGCAGGTTGTTTTTTAATGGAAGTTCAGGAACCTACAGATTACACCATGCGTGTAGAAAAAACAACGCCTAATGGGTTAACTATTGGACCGGAATTAATTCATCAAGGTGTTGGTGAAGAAAAAATGTTAGAGTGTTTTCATTACGATAATTATACACTAGATGAAGCGCTGGAAGCTTGGAAAATTACTCCAGAAGTTTTAGAACATTCAGACGAATTCACTTTAAGAACATTATTTAATACCAAACATACCAATTGCTTTGGGTTAAGTGAATTACTTTTAAATGGAAGTCATACCATTAAAGGAAGTTCAAGCTTTTATGTTGCCGTAATTTATTCAGGAGTAGGCACTATGGTGTGTAACGGAAAAAAATATACGTACAGTCAAGGTGATGAGATTTTTATCTCTGCTGCAATTTCAGAACTTACATTTAAATCTGACGAAGCTTCAAAAATATTGTTATGTTATCCTCCAAATTAGATTGTTAAGTCTGTTGAAATTAGACTAAACACCTAAAATTATAAACTAAAAAGACTTCATCATTTTCAATATGTGAAAAGATGAAGTCTTTTTTTTTTGAATCCATAATAGCATTACAACACCAATTCTTTAAATAAGCGTTGTGCTGTGTGTTCAAGATCGTTACACATACCTGGATGAGGTCTTGAAGTTTGTATTGCCGAGCTTCTAATAGCTGTTAACCATCTGAAACGTGATGGAATATCCATTAAAGCAATCGGACTCGTTTTACAAGTTCCAGTTGCGATGGTTTTAAATGCGCTCATATTTAATTGCAGTTGTTCAATATCAAAATCGTCATCAAAAACTTTAATTTTTTCTGAAGGGATATCGTATAGCACCGTAATAAACTTTGCTTGTTTACTAAATAGTATGATGCCTATATTTATAAATTCTTCGCGTTCTAATCTTGGAACCACGCGAATTACAGCATATTCGTATAATTTAAGATCTGGCATGTTCAATTTCATTTACAAAAATTTCTGAATGGGCTAAGCGTGTATTTAAAAAGTTGAAGTAAACCGTTCTTATGGCATCAGGAGTAAGTTCTAAGTCTTCCCATTCTAACCATTCATCTGGAATAGTATTCACGATGTGTTTTAATATTTCGGGTGTTAAAAGTGCTTTAAATTCGGCGTCTATAGTTCTTACCTCAGAGGCTTGTGGTAATAACACATGATCTTTAATTAACTTAAACGGACTCTTAGCAGATTGTTCCCAATTACTCCAAGAATGATGGAAATATAAGCATGCACCATGATCTATTAACCATAATTCTTTATGCCAGATTAACATATTGGTGTTTTTAAAAGTGCGATCTACATTGGTAATAAATGCATCTAACCACACAATTTTAGAAGCTAAAGTTGCATCTATAATTGTAACAGCTGGGTCGAAAGTTATGGCTCCAGATAAAAAATGAAGTGCTAAATTTAAACCTTGACTGCCTTGTAATAAGTCTTGAATTTCTTCATCGGCTTCCGTTCTTCCAAAAGCTTCGTCTAGATGTGCAAATACTAATTCTGGTAATTGTAATTTTAAAGCTTTCGCTATTTGTCCGCCAATAAGTTCTGCTATTAAAGCTTTAGTGCCGTGTCCAGCGCCTTTAAATTTCAAAACATATTTAAAATCGTCATCAGCTTCAGCTAAAGCAGGAAGCGATCCGCCTTCTCTTAACGCCATCATATATCGAGTGACCTGTACATGCCTTAACTCAAAATTGTTTGTCATATGTGTAATACTAGATTGTAAATTTAGTTATTAGTTATGTGCTTGGGTAAATAAGTTAAGCAAAATTATAAATAGTAAAGGCTTTAAAACGGATAACCAATTGCAAAATTAAAGGTGGTTTCTTCATACTGAAAATCGTAACGCTTACCTTCTTCTAAAGCGGGATCGTGAATTGGTGTCGCAAAATCGAAACGGATAACAAATCCTTGGACATCTACACGTAATCCTACACCCACACCAATACCAAGTTCATTAATAAAATCTGAACTGAATTTTCCGCCAGGCACATCGTCAATTTCTTTAGAGTTCCAAACGTTTCCAGCATCTGCAAAGATTGCACCTTTAAAATAAGAAAATAAAGGGAAACGGTATTCTACATTGGCTTCCAACCTAATGTTTCCTGTTTGGTCTATATAATAATCGTCGTCAGTCTCTTCGTCACTCACATAAGTTCCAGGACCTAAAGATCTAATTCTAAACGCACGAACGCTATTTGGACCCCCAGAATAATACTGTTTTATATACGGCATGTATTCAGAATTTCCATAAGGAATCCCATATCCTGCAAATAATCTAGTAGCTATTTTTTTATCGTTATTGAAGTTGAAATGGTAACGAAAATCAATATCGGCTTTTACATATTGTGCATATTCTAAACCGAAGAAAGTTTGCGTTCCACTGTCGTTTTTAGAATCGAATAGACTAAGACCATTTCCTGCAATATCGAAAGTTATATTAGCGTATAACTGATTCTTTTTTGAAGCATTAACCATTTCGTTATACGTGAAAGAATAATTTAAACCCGCAATAAATTGCTGTTCAAAACTCTGTTCTAAATAGGTGTTCTCGTCAAGGATTTCTTGAAACTCGTCTGAAGTTTCAATTAAATTATTGTAATTGATTGAAATGGGGTTGATATTGTGTGTGGTATATCTGTTAGCATTCCAAGAATATCCAAACTCTGCTGTTCCGGAGAGTAAAGCATATAATTCTGTTCGTTTTAAATAATCTACTCCTAGGCTCGTTTTTGTTTTAGGGATAGAATACTCAAAGAAATCGTCGTTAATTTTTATAGGGAAAATCACTCTAGGGAAAATCATTTCAGATTTTATACCCAAGGCCGTGTTGCTAATGGTACTACCACCACCCATTTGAAGTTCGTAGCCTAAATTAGTACTCAGACTTAAAATTTCGCCACCTCTAAAAATATTTCTGTTATTATAAGAGAATTCTAAAGCAGGGCCTGCAAAATTATTAGATTTTGTAACAGCTTGTAATTCTGCTCTCAAAGATCTTTGGTTTAACGGCGATAAGTATATGTTAGCATCTAAAATTCTTGAGCTATCTGTTAAGGTGCTATCTCTTTCTTCGTATTGAATGTTTACAAATTTATAAGTCCCGATTGTCGATAAGCGTCTTGCTGTATTTCTAGAAGCTTCAGGACTATATAGTTCACCTTCGTTAAGCGTTACAAATGGATCTAAATGTTTAATTTTAAAAAAGATTTCGTCTTGTATATAGTTTTTTTCGTTGTAGCGTGTAGACTTCTGTTTTAGGCTGTCTTTTTTAATATCGTAATCGGGATAGATATTAATATTACCAATTTTATAGGGTTTAATCGCTTCTTGAGGAACAGCACTTTTTAATCTTAAATATAAATCGAAAGTTTTGTTTTTATAACGTGTTGTATCGGCTTCAAAAATTAAAAATTCGGAATTAAAGTTATAGTATCCTGCTTTTTTTAAATCGGCATCAATACGCAAGCGTTCGGTTTTTAGAAAATCTAAATCGAAACGAATGCCAGGTTTAAATTCAGTATTGGTTACACTATTTTTAATTTCAGAAAAAATAGGTTCAGGTAAAGAATCTACCTGATACGTTTTCATTTTATAAGGTTGTTTTATTTGTACTTGATATTGTATCTCTGATTTTTTATCGGCTTCGTTTTCTACAACTTCTGAAGAGGCACTACTGTAAAAGAATCCGTGATTTTCTAAACGATTGACTAGAATGTCTTCAACTTCATACGTTTCAATACTTGATTGGTATACCGGTTCTTCTCCTATTTTTTTATACAACCAACGGTTGATAAAACCTGGTTTTTCTTTTTGATTTTTGTAGTAATAATACAAACCAGGATACATCCCTAAAATTTTAGAGTTCGGCACAGGGCGAATGGTGGACTCTAATTCTGCTTTAAGTTCAGACTCGCTTTCTACTATAGAATCTGTTTTAATTTCTACGGTTGCTCCTGTGTATAATAATTCGTCTTCAGGAATATATTTTACAATACTACAGGCCTGAGAAAAAGTAATAATAAGTAACGCAAATGCGAATTTACAAGACTTAATTACTGCGGTTGTGTTGAGATTGCTTTTCAAAATATTTATTTCGTTGTTTCCTGTTGTTCGTTGTTTTCTTCTTTTTCTAGTCTGCGTCTGGCTCTAGATTTCTCTTGTTCAGAATTAAATAATGCCGACCATAATTCTTCAAACTTATTGAATTCTTTAGTAAAGATTAAAGCCAATCCACTTACAATAGTTTGTCCGTCTATAACCGATTCGAATTCGTTTTTCTGAAATGCTTTCAATCTGTATTTTCCGCTAGGTGTAATTAAATACTCTAAACTTACATCGCCAATAAGTGGTGTTTCTTCACCAGATGCGCTACTTCCTTCAATATCTACATCGCTACCAACACGAACAATTACACGATCGTTAAACAGTTTTTTCTGAGCAGCAACTTCTAATTGTGTACGTTGTTGCGAAGAGTCTCCCGAATAATCTGTAAAGCTATTTAATCCGAAATCGAGTTCTACGCCAGAACTTCCTAATAATTTGTCTGAAAACATATTAAGCTGATCTGAAATGGCGTCGTTTAAATTATCTCTAGCAATTGATGCAAAACCTCCGTCACTACCATCGCTACCAGATTCTGGGTAAAACCTGTTCATGACGAGTAGTGAAAATACTTGGCGGTTTAATTCTCCTTCTTGCTGATTAACCTGTTGTAAACGCCCATATACTTGTCCGCTAACTGCACCTTGGTCTTCTTCGGGCATATCTAGATTAAACGAGATTTTTGGATGCATAAGCTCGCCATCTACATTTAAATACACTTCGAAAGGTAAGGTTTGTTTAAATTCATTTTGAGTAGAACTGCTCGATCCAGAGATTTGAGCAGCCATTAAAGCAGATGCAGAAGTTTCTACATTATATAAGGCTTGAACATCTAAATTGGCATCGAACGGATTGCCAGACCAAGTGACCTGACTACCTGCAACTAACTCGAACTTACGTTTTACAAGTTGATACAAACTCATCTCGTAATGCCCACTAGAAACAGTATATACTCCAGAAAGGTTCATACGTCCGTTAGTGTCCATATTAAAGAGAAAGTTTCCTTGTCCGGAAGTCATAAAATTATCTCCAGTATTTTTATCGATAACTAAAGTTACTTTTGCTTCTTTTGGAATAGAGAAATTGGCATTAACATCGAAGCCAGTAACGGTTGTAATATCTTCTTGATTTCGTGTTAAAATAGCATCTGGATTATCTCTATTTACAAAAAGTACAACCCCATCGCGATCTTCAATATTCACTGTAGAAGACGGCATAACATAAGTAATATTTGTCTTTGGATTTACTCCAGCTTTAATGTTTACAATAGGTACGTTTAAATCGCCTTTAATGGTTCCTTGTGCTTTAAAAGCTAGGAAACCATATAACATATCGTTGTCTTCTTTTTTGGCATTTAAGAGTTGAAAATTGTCTGCTTTTATCTTTAAATCGAATTTTGGATTTATAAGCGATTCTGTATTTATAAAACCACCAAGCACAAAAGTATTATTGTTTTCATCTTTAATTGTGAAGTCGGTCATACTGATGCCCGAATTGTCTATAGTTAGTGTTTCGTTTGGTAGTTCGAAGTAGCTGTTTAGTTTTGTGGCTTTAAATCGCGATGAATTAAATACTAAATTCCCACTGTATTGTGGCGCATCTAAAGCACCATTAATTTCAAAATGTCCATTAAAAGATCCTGTCGCATCTGTGATTTCGCCTAAAGATAATCCTTCAAGTGCTTTTGTTTTAAATTCATTTATATCTACAACTGCATTAATATTAGAGTTGGTTTCTGAAGCCGTATAATCTCCTGTTATATCCAAATCTACATCACCTTCTTTAGTAGCCAAGCTAAAATTGTATCGGGCACTGCTTTCAGAATCACCTTGTAAGGTTAGTGTTCCAAAATTGGTGTTTAATATGTTAAATTGACTTATAGATAAATCTGCTAAATACCCACGATTGCTAAATGGATTTTGCACTGTAAAACTACCATTTAAAACCCCTTGTGCTAATTCCTGCTCTGGGTTTAGATAGGTTAAAAATTCGTTGAGATTAAACCCGTCGAAGTTTATAGATATATCATTAGTTTCTGTTTCAGTAGCCTCACCATTGGTGATGGAAATAGATTGATTGGCTTTTGAGAAATTAACATTATTAAAGATAATGCTGTCGTCTCCGTAAGTGATTAAATTGTCGTTAGGAATTTCCCAGACCGATTTATTTACAATAAAATTATCTGGTAAAATATGAACTGTAAAGTTATCGTCTTCCTTTTTAATTTTAGATTTTAATTGCATTAACACAGCTTCGCCATCGTACGCATACATATTTAAATCTAATTCTTTATCTAACACATTCCCATTAAATTGTGTACGCTTTAAATAGATTGGACCGGCTTTAATGGCTTTAAAACCAAAGTCGAATTTAAACGTGTCGGGGTCGGAATTAAATGTGAATGCTAAGCTGTCAATTTCGTTTCCTCCGTAGTTAATATGTGGTGCTAGCATTTTTGCATCTAAGAGTTTTTTAGATGAATTAAAATCGACTGCAATATCTACCGTGTCAATATTCTTTAAATTAGGAAGGAATAAGTCGGTTAAAATCGGATCGTCACTAAGCTTTCCTTTAAATTGTAAACGAACAGGTTTATTAGTATCCGTTTGTATAGAATCTGAAGCAAAATAACTTGAAATATGCTGTTCTAAAGCTTTGCTAAAAGTTTGCGGATTGGCATTAGACGCTAGTTCTAAATTCAATAATTTATTGGTAACGCTAACAAAAGTAGAGTCTGTATCTACATGGGCATTAGCAACTAGGTCGCCAAGTAAATAGGTTTTATTGTCGTAAACAATAGTCCCTTCATCTACAGCGCTTGTTAGATCAAAATTATCTGCATTTCCTTTAAAATTAGCATTTAGATTTAATCTTGCACGGATGTCTTTGTTTACAACACCTAAAGCAAGTAAATCGACTCCAATAATATTTAAATTAGCATTAACTTCTGGAGAAATACTATCTAAAATAACATGTGTTTGTAGTTCTGCATTTATATTCTTGTCTTTGTAATTAGAACTAATATCTCCAACTCCGTTTTCAATCTCTCCGTTAATAGGAAGGTTTATAATTTCGTAATTTTTCATTTTAAAATTAGAAATCATAGCTTCTAATTTTGCATCTAAAGTATTAATGTTTTTACCACTTCCGCTGGCTTTTACCGATAGACTGAGTGCTCCTAATTCTTCGTTTAATAAGAGTTCGTTAAGTTTAAACTCTTCAATAGTTAAATCGGTTGTAAAATCGAGTCCGTTTATATCTGTATAGCTAGCATCCAGATTTGCTATACCTTGAGAGGTATTTAATTTGGCTTTGGTCTCTAGGTTGTTAACAGTGCCTTTTAAATTTGCTTGTAAAGCAATGTCTTTTGGAAGGTTTATACCTAAGTCTGTTTCGTTTATAAATTTAAGTACATCTGTTTTTACCGTTTCTGCTTTAAAATTTGAGATGTTGAATTTGAGTAGATCAGGATCTGTTGCATTTTCAATGACTCCCGATGTAGACATGCGTGTAGCTTGCCCCCAATTCACTTTAGTGTTTTCTAAGGTTATAGCAGATACATAACCAATCGCATAAATTTGTCCAGTAATTAACTTCTGACTTAAACTATCTACATACGGATTTGTTTTTAAATCCGGTTGAAAACGATAGGCATCTGCAACATCTAATTGAATAACGGGGAGTTTTAAATCTAATTTTGAAGTTTCAGGAGCTTGTATTAAAGCAGACATGGTTGAAAAATCTAAACGCGTTTTACCTTGAATTTTATTGTTATTTAAAGCTACTTTTAAATCTTCTATATTCAGCATATTATCTGTTACAGCAAACTTTAATTCGCCTTGTTTAAGATGTAATCCTGAACCTTCTATAAAAGAAAAAATCTTTAGATTTAAACCTGCTGTTTTATCTTGAAGATAAATGTCTTGGATATTTAAATTGAAATTAGTTAAAACGATAGCATTTGCGTTAAAGTTGTTTGCTATGGGTTTTGCCTCGTTAACTGTATATTGTATGGCATTCTGTTCCAAATCTACTTTATTAATTTTAACCTTTAAGTCTGGCCAAGAAAATGTAGATGTAGTCGTTTCAATAGTATCTATTTCAGTAGATGTAGCAGTTGTTAAAACTGCAATTTCTGAGTTTTTAAGTCCAATTTCATCAATGTCAAATTTATCTTTAGGTAAATCGATGGTTGCCTCTTCAATATAGAAATCTGAAATATTGGTACGCAGTGTCATACCATCTGCAATAGCGTTGTAATCTACTTTTACGTTTTCAATTTTAAAATCGTCTATATAAAGGTAAGGTAATGTTGTGGCTGTGGTGTCTGTAGATGGTGGAGTAGGAGCTTGCCTGTAGGTAATGTCTGAATTAGAAATTAAAGCTTCAGAGACTCTAAAATCCATAGCATCTAAATCGAAGGTATCAAATTCTAAATCGAGTATGCCTAATTTTGTTTTACTTTCTATTCCAAGCACGTCATCATTAAAATCGATGTCAAAATCTTTAAGGTGAATGTCGCCAACTATAATTTTTAACGGATCACTTTCTACTTCCGGTTCTGGAACAGCAAGTGTATCTGTAGTAGCAAAAGCATCAATTAAGAATTGAAAGTTATAACCACTTATAGAGTCTTTTCTAACAATATTTGCACGGAATCCTTCCCAAGTTAATGTTTCAATCCCAATGCCTTTTCCTGTTATGGCAGGCCAAAGTGGTAAATCTGCTTCTACAGATTTTGAATATAACAATGTGTCTCCTTTAGTATCTTCTAAATACAGCCCTTTTAATTTAATATCTCCATCAAAAGTTATAAATAGCTTATCTATGTTAACAACTGTGTTGGTTTTGTCAGACACAAACGTTGTGGCATAATTAACTATTATGTTTTGTCCCCAAGGACTTCTAATAAAAAGTAGGATGAGTAGAATTAAAACAAAAAAGACAATAAAGAATATCTTTAAAAATTTAAAAAACTTATGCTTTTTAGAGGATTTAGTATGTTGTTTTTGGTCTTCCAATGTGTATATAAAATAGGGGCTAAAATATTATAATTAATTTATAGTAATGAACGCTATATGTTTCAATTTTAATCCAAATGTAATCAATAAGTATATTCAAGTACAATTCGCTTAAAAAGATAAGTATTTATTAACAGTTTATTATGCCATGTATTTTCTGGTAAATAGACTTCGTTTTTTTTATTTTATATCATTCTACAAGATTTACCATTATTTTCTATACTAAATTCTAAAATTGAGTTTCATTTTGTGTCTTCTCCACTTTTCAATTTCAAAAAAATAGACCTCAATTTTTAATTTCTAGGGTGCTTTTTACTCTAAAATGAGCCAAAAATCATGCTAAATGTTAAAATTTAACGTATTTCAACGATTAATACTGTTTTTTAACGATGAAAAATTTGGTTTTTATAGGAAAATTAATATATATTTGGCTGTAACTAATTCATTTAGTTGATGTTAATTAGTGTCAAGGCCTCCTTGTGACTTTTTTTATCATAATTATGATTGTTAATGTATAGATATATGTCTTTACATTTTTATTTAAAAACCATTTAAACCTTAATAACCTAAAAAATTAATCTTATGAAATTTTTAAAAATTACTTTATTCGCTTTTGTATTATTTGGATCATTAACTGCTTGTGTAAATGAAGAATTGGATGACGATGTACTAGTTGGATCTGATGAGGTTGAAGCAACTACTTTCACTGGTGGTGGAGTAGATGAAAGAGACTAGTCTTAAAAACTTTTAATTTAAAGCCCTTATCTGAAAAGATAAGGGCTTTTTGTATTGTGAAAAATCAAAAAATATAGATACATTTGAGATTATTAAGATAAATAATTTCAATCATTTTAAAGAACATTTTATTCTGCGTTAGTTTTGTTTACTGCTTGCAAATGGTTGCACAAGCAAAACAACTGGACTCTATAAATTTACTGTTAGAGAAAGCATCTAATAGCGAATTATACACCTATAATCAGCGTTTTACATTTACTATACAAAGTGAAAGATTAGCGTACGATCTTAAGATTGACTCCTTAATTTTGAAGAGTCAAATTTACTTAGCGGCGTTATATGAAGAAGAGCATATGTATGAATTGTTTTTAAAAACAAACAGTTTTAACATACGCCAAGCAAAACGTATGGACGATCTTAAATCTTTAGCAAATATATACGCCATTCGTGGTAATTATTTCTATAGCAGACAATCAGACAGCTCATATTACTACTACGATAAAGCAGAGAAAATTTATAACACCTTAAACGACGCTTTTAATAGATCTGTTATGCTATTAAGTATTGCTATTATACAAAAAAATGAAAAAGATTTTGTTGGTAGTGAAGTCTCTTCTTTTCAGGGTATACAACTTCTAGATTCGTTTCCGCCACAGGATAAAATTATTAGAAAGAAAGCTTATTTATATAATAATTTAGGTCTGGTTTACGATCAATTAGAACAGTATGATGATGCTATAGATTATCATAATAAAGCCTTAGAGTTAAAGCGAAATATCGAGGGAGACAATAAGAACACCATAGATAATTCTCTTAATAATTTGGCAATGGCCTATAAAAACTCAGGGAACTACAATATTGCCTTAAGTTATTACGAAGATGTGTTAAGTACACCAGAATTAAGGCAAAGACGTCCAGATTTTTACGCTTTAGTTTTAGATAATTATGCACATACTCGCTATTTAAGTAATAACGAGATAGACTTGCCAGATTTATTTTTAGAAGCTTTACATATCTGCGATTCTATTGGTGCTAGATATAATTCTATTATTATCAATCAGCATTTGGCACAGTTTTATAACGATAAAAATCAAAAAGATTCAGCTAAATATTATGCACATGTAGCAAAAGATATATCTAATGAATACCACAACGACGATTTATTAAAATCATTATTACTCTTATCAGAAATAGAAAGCGACAGTGAAGCTGTAAAATATTATAAAGAGTACATCCAATTAAACGATAGTCTACAGAAAGTAGAACGGTCTATACGAAATAAGTTTACACGAATTAGTTACGAAACTAAAGAGATAGAATTAAAAAATGCGAGAATAACGCGAGAGCGTCTTTTATTTATGTTACTATCTCTAGTGTTATTAGTAAGTTCGTTTTTAATATACATAATTGTAACCCAAAGGTCTAAAAACAAATCTTTAGAGTTTAAACAATTGCAACAACATGCCAATGAAGAGATTTATAATTTAATGTTATCCCAACAAGATAAAATAGATGAAGCACGAACCTTAGAAAAAAGACGCATCTCTGAAGAGTTACACGATGGTATTTTAGGACGCCTTTTTGGAACACGTTTAAGTTTGGATAGTTTAAATACAAGTAAAGATGATCAAGCCATAAAATCCAGAAGTAATTATATAGAAGAATTAAAAGCGATAGAATTAGAAATTAGAAAGGTGTCTCATGATTTAAATATTGACTTTGTCGCAAATTCTGGTTATATTGATATCATAAAAACATTATTAGAAAAACAGTCCTCTGCCTACAATTTAATGTGTCATTTAAAATATGAAGACAAAATAAATTGGGACAATATTTCTAATAAAACTAAAATTCATTTTTATAGAATTATACAAGAAGCCCTTCAAAACACTTATAAGCATGCAGAAGCAAATAATATCTATATCAATTTTTATACAAAAGAAACAGATATTTGTTTAGATATTGAAGATGATGGTATAGGTTTTGATTTTTCTAAATCGAAAAAAGGTATTGGATTAAAAAATATGACATCCAGAGTCCATGAAATAGAAGGTTTTCTATTAGTTAAATCAGAAAAAAACAAAGGGACAATATTATCTATAAGAACCCCAATTTAAAATAAAAAAAGCCCCAAAGAATATGCAAGAACTTATTAGAATATTGATGACAGACGATCACCCCATGATTATAGAAGGGTATCAAAACACATTATTATCTACTAAGAAACCCGATCAAGAATTACAAATAGATACTGCAAATAATTGCGATGAATCTATAGAAGCCATGTTATCTAGTATTAGACGGGAAGAACAATACGATGTGTTATTTATAGATATTAAAATGCCTCCGTCTGCAGATGGCCTGTTTACAAGTGGTGAAGATTTGGCAAGACATGCCAGAAAAATATTGCCAAATTCTAAGATTGTCATTCTAACTATGTTTAACGAAACCTACCGTATACATAATATAGTTGAAGACATTAATCCAGAAGGATTTTTAATAAAAAGCGATTTAACATCTAGCGAATTAGCAAGTGCTTTTCAAGCCATATTAAATCATCCGCCATTTTATAGCGGAACAGTTAGCAAGTATTTAAAACAAACACTAACGTCGGATATTTATTTAGACGATAAAAATAGACGTATTCTGTATTTATTATCTCAAGGTATTAAAACCAAAAATTTAGCCGAGCATATCGATTTGTCTTTAAGTGGAGTTGAAAAACGTAAAAAACAACTTAAAGTCATATTTAATATTGAAGACGGTCAAGACGAATCTTTAATTAAAGAAGCAAAAAAATTAGGCTTTATCTAACTTTGACTCTTTAAACGGGCAAAAAAAAGCATGAAAAACGCAAAAAAATGCAAAAAGTAAGGTTTTCCCGTAACAGATATCAAATAATAGTTCTTATCTTTGTTATAGTATCAAACAGATATATGATTAATTAATCCCTCATGCAATTAATTGTTGATAATAGCAAATCAATAAAAAAACCTTGGAACTCTCGTTTTAAGGTTTTTTTTTAGAACAAACTGAAACCGGCTTTATACTTCCAGAATTCATTTATAAATAGTCCAAAATACACTACAGAGACTATAAACTTTAAAAACGTCCCCGTTATAAAACCTAAGAAGGAACCAAATGCAGCTTTCATTGCTGTTTTATGGTTGGCTTTGTAAATCATTTCTCCAACAAAAGCGCCAATAAAAGGCCAGATAATAATTCCAAAAAAACCAAGTACAGGAAAAATCATTGAAACCACTAAACCTACTGTAGTCCCAATAACACCAAATTTGCTTCCACCAAATTTTTTTGTGCCCATGGCTGGTATGGCATAATCTAAAATGGCTATACCAATAGCAATAATTAAAGTTATGCCTAAAAAAGTCCAATCGTTAGGTATAGTTCTGGTTAAATACAAAAATAATAAACCAATCCAAGATATTGGTGGCCCAGGTAATACCGGTAAAAAGCTGCCTAGCAAACCTATAACCATACATATAAAACCAAGAATAATTAATAGTATGTCCATGTGTTATCAATTAAGTGTGCAGCGAAGTTACATATTTTATTAATTGTTTTTTTTAACTAAAAAATTAGTTCAAACTAAAATATTAGTTATATTTGTTTTATGTTAAACTAAAAAATTAGTTGAATGAAAGCGTTAACAAAAGCAGAAGAAGAAATTATGCAAGTGCTTTGGCAATTAGAACATGCCAATGTAAAAGCTTTAATAGAAGAATTACCAGAACCAAAACCAGCGTATAATACCGTATCTACCATAGTGCGTATTTTAGAAAGTAAAGGGTTTGTAGATTATGAAAAACAGGGGAAAGGACATATTTACTTTCCGTTGATATCTAAACAAGACTATAGCAACCAATCTTTAAATACATTGGTTGATAATTATTTTCAAGGGTCATTTAAAAGTCTAGTCTCATTTTTCGTGAAGAAGAATGATGTTAGTTTAAACGATTTAGAAGCTATGATGAAGGAAATCGAAAAAAATAAATAATTATGTTGCACTATATCTTACAAATTTTAGCGTTTCAATTATTCTTTTTAATGGTTTACGATTTGTTTTTAAAACGCGAAACCTTTTTTAACTGGAACCGGTTTTATTTGTTGTTTACACCAATAGCTGCATTTGTATTGCCTTTAATAAAGATTGAAGCCTTTAAGAACGTTTTGCCACAACAATATATTGTGCAACTTCCTGCTGTAATTTTAAATCCAGATAGTACAGAAATAGAAACTCAATTATTACCTACTGTATATCTTAAAAATAGCAGTTCGTTTTGGTCGTGGGAGTTTATTATATATGTGGGGATTTGTGTTGCAACATGTTTGTTTTTAGTAAAAATGTATAAACTTATCAGCACCATTTTTTCAAGTGAAAAGCAAACTTTAAACGGACTCACAATTGTGACTGTTAAAAATAGTTCGGCAGCTTTTTCATTTTTTAATTATGTGTTTTTAGGAGATGCTATTACTCCAGAAAGTTATAAAACCATTTTAACTCACGAAAGTATACATACGCGACAGAGACACAGTGCAGATTTATTGTTTTTTGAAGTACTTCGTATCCTATTTTGGTTTAATCCATTAGTGTATATGTATCAGAACAGAATGGTTACACTTCACGAATATATCGCAGATGCTTTGGTTGTAAAGCAACAAGATAAAGCGACCTATTATCAAAACTTACTTAGTCAAGTTTTCGATGTCAATCATATTTCATTCATCAATCCATTTTTTAAACAATCATTAATCAAAAAACGAATCATTATGTTAACAAAAACAAAATCAAAACAAATCCATTTACTAAAGTATGCTTTGCTTATTCCTATGGTGTGTAGTATGTTATTGTATACGTCTTGCGATAAAGATAGCAATACGTCTGGAACGCCATTAGAAGGTAGTGTAGACCGGAGCGATATTTTACAGAATATCGAAATCTTAAAAGAATCTATTGCTGCAAAAGGCAATATTTCAGATGAAGAAGATGCGGCATTAAAATCGTTACTAGTGTTAACCACACCAAACGGATTTACAAATCCAGATTTAGCCGATGCAGTACAAGATGTAGAGGTTCCTTTTGGTGTTGTAGAGCAAGTTCCTATATATCCAGGTTGTGAAGGTTTATCTTTAGAAGAACAAAAGAAATGTATGTCAAACAAAATTTCTCAATTTGTAGGAGAGAATTTTAATACAGATTTAGGGAAAGAGCAAGATATTAAAGGGTTTCAGCGTATAAATACTATGTTTAAAATAGATAAAAAAGGTAATGTGTTGGACGTGAAAGCAAGAGCAGATCATGAAATATTCCAAGAAGAAGCTATTCGCGTGCTTAGTCAGTTGCCACAAATGCAAGCAGGTAAACAAAAAGGAATGGCCGTTACCGTGCAGTATTCATTACCTATAGTATTCCAAGTGCAAGAATAAAAAATAGAATTTAAACAAAAAAACCAAAGCTAATCACTTCGGTTTTTTTGTTTTATAAAACGAATAAATTTTCAGAAGGCTTTCATTATTAATCATTTTGGTTTAAGAATTGTACTGTAAAAAGGATTAAATACTAAAAATATTGTATTTTCGATTTTCATCTTGTACTATGAAGCATTTTGTATTTATTCTTGCATTACTATTACTTTGCGCTTGCGACGATTTAAAGGTGAAAAAAACATCTACAGAGGCCATCTTAAATGAAGAATTAAAATCGTTTAAATGGAATGAAGTCGATGAATATCCAACCTTTTCTTCCTGCGAATTTTCAAGTACGCAACAGGATAATAAACTATGTTTTGAGCAAACCTTATCTGCTGTAATTCTAGAACGTTTACAAGCTGAGCGCATCATTGTAAATCATGATGTTTTAGATACTATACTTATAAAATTTAAGATTTCAGATCTTGGCGATCTAAGCTTGTTGCACTTTGAGGTCGATTCGCTTACTCAAGCTGAAATTCCGAATATTAAATTTTTAATTACATCTAGTTTAGATAGTTTGCCTGTTATTGAGCCAGCTATAAAACGCGGACAAAAAGTGAATTCGGAATTTACGCTTCCTATTATTATTAAAGTAAATTAACTTTTAAATACTCTGTCTTTCCAAGTGTACGATGTGAAAAATGATGCTACGGCGACATACGTGCAAAATATTGGGTATACTATGGCCACTAGACCATACCATTTTAATTCTTTTTTCTGATTAAAGAATGTGGCACTTTGGTAGATAAGCACATAGTCAATACTCCATTTTATAAATAATATACAGCAATAATGACCGAGAGACATAGAGCCAAAATACATAAAAATAAATAAGCAAACCAAGAGTGCATTCATACTTAAAACCAATAGTCCCGTAATTTTACTAAAGTTGTTTTTATACGCTTTTGTTTTCGATGCCCACCGTATACGCTGACTTATTAAATCTGAAATTGTGGGTTGTGCATGTGTGTAAATTACCGCCTCTTTAGATTTTAAATAGCGTACGCTTTCAGGGAATTGATGACTTATTTTTTCAAGTAAAAAAATGTCATCGCCACTAGCAATGGTATCATTTTCGGCAAAACCATTTACATTATAAAAAGCCTCTTTTGTGTAGGCTAAATTGGCTCCATTACATAAAAATGGGATGTTAATTCCAAACCCACCTAAGGTAGCGCCTTGTAAACTCATCACATCAAACCACTGAAAAATATTTAAAAATTTTGGAGTCGTCAGGTAAGTTATTGGTGCTACAATAAACAGACAGGACTTATACTGCTGTATAAAACTATTATAAGTGTTTAGCCAAGTTTTTGGTAATACGCAATCGGCATCTGTAGTTATCATCCAATCGTATTTAGATTTAGAGATAGCAAGACTAATGGCATCTTTTTTGGGTGATTGAGATACGCGTTTATTTTGAAGTAATGAGACATGTAGCTCTGGTTGAGTATTAATAAACTCAGTAACGATGGTTTCAGAAACGTCTTCAGAACCATCATTTATTAATAAAATTTCAAACCGATTTTTAGGATAATTTAATTTAGAAATAGAGTGCAATAATTCTGGTAAATGTTCAGCTTCATTTCTAAACGGAATTATAATAGTAAAGCCTGTAAAACTAGAAGTGACTTCAGCTTTAAAAGGCTTCACTCTAGTAAAACCATAACATAAGCTTCCGATTAATCCTGTATAAAGTATAAGAATAATAATACTAAAAATAATCATGAATTAAGATTTTAGGAGTTTAAAATTCCATACAAAATAACTGCCTATAAGGCTTGGTAACACAACGTTAAAAAGCCACATAATGGTAATACAACTTAAGGTAATGGATTCTGGAATATTAAAAAACGAAAATAAATATACCGCAATACTGCCTTTTACTACAACATCAAAAATAAACACACTAGGTAAAATAGAAGCTAAAAGGTACATGCTAGATATTAACATCATAGCATTTAAGTAGCTAATATCGGTATGAAACCATTGTAATAATACATAAAACTGAAATGAAAATATAAAATAGCGTATTCCCGAAATGAGTAATGTTTTTAAAAATAAAGACAAGGATATGGAGCGTAAAAAAGCAATTGTTTTTGAAACCCAAACATTAGGCGTTTCAAACTGTTTTAATACCATAAAAAGTATAATGCCAATACACCCAAATATGGCATAGTGGGACCAACTGAAAGCGTTTATATTAAAATGTAAAGGAAATTCTAAAGAGAAAAAAAATAAACCAATACTTCCTGATATAGTGGTAATTAGCATCTGTGCCAAATTACCAATACCGTTTAATCCTACAATTTTTGGTCTTAATTCCGATGCGAAATACAAGGCTTTTGCACCATAATCTCCAATGCGATTTGGAGTAAATAAAGAGGCAGTATGTGCACCTAAAGTTTGCTCTATAGCCGTTTTAAAAGGTATAGATTTAACAGATTGTACTAAATGTTTCCATTTTAAAATCTCAAAAAACCAATTTAACAGGGATAACATTGTGATAATCAAAATGAATTGAAAAGAAAATAAATTATTCGTTAATATATTTGTTTTAAATTCGGAATTCGATAAATCGTTGTTGTTAAATAGTTTATGGTATATCGCATAAAAACTAAAAGCAATTATGCTTATCTTAACAAGATAAATTAAGAATTGATAAGATTTAAAAGTATGTGCTTTGGTGTGCATATTGCAAATTAAACCTTTTATTATAAGATGTCTTCTATTTTAAAACAACAAAAATATTTAACGGTACTCGTTATTTTTCTATTTCTATGTTCTACTCACGGATCTGCTCAAATTGAAGAAGATGTATTGCGTTTTGAGTTGGGTATTGGTCTCAATCAAGCTTCCGAAAGCGGATTTGCAGAGTCCTTCACGAGTAAAGGTCTGAATTTACCAACCATAAATGTGGGAGCACAATATATGTTTACAGAAGAACTTGGTGCTAAATTCGATCTTGGGTTTAATCGTCTAAAAGGAGAAAGCAGTTCGTCTGATTTTAAAATTAACTACACACGTCTTAATCTTCAAGGGGTTTACGATTATACAGATATTGTAGGTTTAGTCGATGTTAAAAAATTAAAATTCCAAGTTCATGCCGGTCCAGGATTTTCTTTTGTAAGACCTTTAAACACTCCGTATGATACGGATCAGAATTATTTTAATGTGATAATTGGCACAGAAATCTTGTATAGACTTAACGGAAACTCGTCTGTATTTTTTGATGTGTCTTATATTCATGGGTTTACAGATGTAGAGACTTATTCGCCAACTTCAGCCGGATTTGGTGCTTTTAATGGCAGTATACTTACCTTTACAGTTGGCATTTCCTTATCTTTGAGCGGATGTTATTATTGTAATTAATGAGTAAAGAACGTATTATTTTAGGGATTGATCCCGGAACCACAATTATGGGGTTCGGACTAATAAAAGTTGTGGGGAAAACTATGACTTTTCTGCAATTGAATGAATTAGATTTAAAAAAATACGACGATCATTACCTGAAATTAAAGCTTATTTTTGAACGGACTATAGAGCTTATTGAAACCCATCATCCCGACGAAATCGCAATTGAAGCGCCTTTTTTCGGTAAAAACGTACAGAGTATGCTTAAGCTTGGTCGTGCACAAGGTGTGGCCATGGCGGCAGGTTTATCTCGAGAAGTTCCAATTACAGAGTATTCCCCCAAAAAAATAAAAATGGCCATTACCGGAAATGGAAATGCCAGTAAAGAACAAGTAGCTAAAATGCTTCAGAGTGTTTTAGGATTAAAAACACTTCCAAAAAATTTAGACTCTACCGACGGACTTGCAGCAGCTGTGTGTCATTTTTATAATGAAGGTCGCGTAAAAGTCGGTAAAAACTATACCGGTTGGGCTAGTTTTGTTAAGCAAAATGAATCGCGGGTTAAATCGCCTACAGCCAAAAAAACCACCATTAAATCCGGAGTAAAACAGATTAAGAAATGAGTTTAAATCTAGAGCCCCATTCTACTACAACTATAGATGGTGTTGGCATTTACATTCATATTCCGTTTTGCAAACAAGCTTGTTTTTATTGCGATTTTCACTTTTCTACATCCTTGAAAAAGAAAGATGAATTAATAGATGCATTAATTCTAGAATTAGAATTACGAAAAACAGAATTTGAAACCAACACAGTGGCTACTATTTATTTTGGAGGCGGTACGCCAAGTGTCTTATCTCTAGATGAAATTAATCGTATTCTAAATGCTGTATTTACAAATTATGCGGTTACTGAAAATCCGGAAATTACACTCGAAGCCAATCCAGACGATTTATCGGAATCTAAAATAATAGAGCTTTCTAAAAGTAAAATTAACCGGTTAAGTATAGGTGTACAATCTTTTTTTGAAGCCGATTTAAAACTTATGAATCGAGCACATAACGCAGATGAAGCAAAAAGATGTTTAACTTTGGCTACCCAATATTTCGATAATATTTCGGTCGATTTAATTTATGGTATTCCTGGAGCATCTCATAAGCAATGGCAAGACAACATACAGACAGTATTAGATTTTAATATTCCGCATATTTCAAGTTATGCCTTAACAGTAGAACCTAAAACGGCATTAGATGCATTAATTAAAAAAGGAAAAATTGAAAATGTAAATGAAGCACAAGCAGAAGTGCAATTTCATATGTTAATCGAGCAATTAACAGCTCATGGGTTTCAGCATTACGAATTGTCTAATTTTGGAAAGTCTGGATATTTTAGTGTTAATAATTCAGCCTATTGGCAAGGTAAAAAGTATATAGGTATTGGCCCTTCTGCACATTCGTTTACAGGCGAATCTAGAAGTTGGAATATCGCTAATAATTCAAAATATATAAAGGCAATTCAATCTAAAACATTGCCAAGTGAAATTGAAAATTTATCTGATAACGATAAATATAACGAATATATTATGACCGGATTACGTACCATTTGGGGCGTGTCTTTACAGACTATAGAAACCCAATTTGGTTCAGATTTTAAAGCTTATCTGTTAGCACAATCAGATAAATATTTAAAAGAAGAATTATTGTACCTTGACGGTGATACTCTTAAAATAAGTAATAAAGGAAAATTTTTAAGTGATGGCATTGCGTCTCATTTATTTAAGATTTAAAAAATAGTATTTAACATGATTGCAAGTATTCAAACCAATTCTAAAAAGTATAAAATAGACCTCACAAAACCTATAGATATTTCTATTCCATTACGCGGATCGCATACAAATGTGTCTGCTTGGTATGTAGAGCCACCAAAAATGGAACCTGTAAAAGACGAAGACGGGTTTTCTGCTCGTGTATCTGAAGGTGCTGCATTCAACTTTAATAATATTTCCTTTAACCCGCATGCTCATGGTACACATACAGAATGCGTTGGGTATTTAACACGTGATTTTAATTCGGTAAACGACAGTTTAAAACAATTTTTCTTTTTAGCGGAAGTGATTACCGTTGCTGTTGAAAAATGCGAAGACGATTTTGTGATTTCTAAAAAACAAATTCAGTTTGCCCTAGGAAACAAAAAACGTAAAGCGGTTATTATAAGAACTATTCCGAATACTTTAGAGAAATTAAATAAAGATTATGCGCACAGTAATCCACCTTATCTTATGGAAGATGCTGCCATATATTTACGCGAAAAAGGAGTAGAGCATTTATTGGTAGACTTACCCAGTTTAGATAAAGAAAAAGATGGTGGCGAGTTGCTAGCTCATCATGCATTTTGGAATACCAAAGGAAGCGTTAGAAAACAAGCTACCATTACAGAATTAATTTATGTTCAGAATTTTATTCAGGACGGCACTTACTTTTTAAATTTGCAAATAGCCCCTTTTGAAAATGATGCTACACCAAGTAAACCCATGTTGTACGAAGTTATAACATCGTAAATTTTATCGTTTTGTTTTAATATACATATCTTTAAATTCAACAGAATATTAAAACGACATGAAAACCGTATTAAAACTTGAAGACATAGCATTATTCGGAATATCTATTTGGCTATTCAGTCTATTATCCTTTAGTTGGTGGTGGTACTTGGTCTTGTTTTTTTTACCAGATTTAGGTTGTATAGGTTATATTTTTAATACAAAAATAGGCGCCCTGTTTTATAATGTTTTACATCATAAAGGAGTCGCCATTTTGTTGTTTTCGGCTGGTAGCTATTTTACTATAGAGAGTTTGCAGTTAGCCGGTGTGGTTATGTTTGGTCATGCTGCGTTCGATCGCGTATGTGGTTACGGTTTAAAATATAACGATAGTTTTAAGCATACACATTTAGGATATATTGGTAAATCTTCAACATTATGATGAATATAGAACAGCTTTATGCGTATTGCTTGAAAAAGAAAGGCGTTACCGAAACGTTTCCGTTTGATGATAATGCCTTAGTTTTAAAAGTGCAAGGGAAGATGTTTTTGTTAACCTCATTAAAAAGTTGGGAAGAGGGACAGCCCACCATGAATTTAAAATGCGATCCTACAGAAGCAGAATATTTAAGAGCCCATTACGAAAATATACTTCCGGGGTATCACATGAATAAAAAACATTGGAATACATTACAATTAAATAAAGGCGATTTAGATACACCTTTAGTATTAAAATTGATTGATCATTCTTACGATTTAGTCGTTAAAGGATTACCTAAAAAGCTAAGAGAAACGTTGTAATGTATTCAATTTCATAGATGCATTATCGGCGCTTATAAGCAGAAGGTATACCGCCTTTTACGCTTTTAAATTGTCTATTAAAATTAGAAATATTTTTAAATCCAGAACGATATGCAATTTCAGAAATAGACAAATCGTTGTCTTTTACAATCAATTTACATGCATGTTCAATCCGTAATTCATTTAAAAACTGAAAATACGTTTTATTGGTTCGTTTTTTAAAATATTTACAAAATGCATTTTTAGTCATTACAGCCACTTCAGAAATCGTTTCTAAAGTAATATCCTGATTAAAATGTGTCATGGTATATTCAAACACATCTCGCATGCGTTTTCCCTCATTATCCGTATACCGTTTATCGTAACTGTAAGACGATAAACTTTCAAATGCCGTTGTAGCCGTGGTTTGTAAAAGCCGAATTAGAATAATAAAACACTCTAATTTAGAACTTGTTTTAAGCGCATAAAATAAATCTGTAACCTGTTTTTTTTTAGAGGTTACTTTAAATCCTTGTTCGGCACGTTTAAAAAAAGGTTCTAAAGCTTCAAGTTCAACCAAATCAAAGAAATGTGGACCAAATGCATGTTTTGTAAAAAACAATGTCATCATATGCGACGGTTTCGTAGTGTGTTCATCACTTATAAATACATGTGGTAAATTGCTTCCAATAATTAAAATATCGCCAGTTTCGTAATGGTTTATTGTGTCGCCAACAATTAAAGAACCTTCTCCCGAAACAATCAAACTAAGCTGTATTTCTTCATGTTGGTGTAGTTTATCATAAAATATAACATCCAAATCGTCCTGAAAAACAAGTGCGTTTTGTTGTGGTTTAGGGATTTTAAACGGTAAAACTTTCATGTTTAACTTTCTTTTTCGCGTTTAAAATTACGCAAATAATATTCTAAAATATTCTAAAAACTCAATAAATGGATACTTTTATATTAACTGTGGATAATAAAAATTACCATAAAATCTAATTTCCTAAGTAGCTTTGTTTATTAAACAAGGATTTGGGTGTTACCCTAGCGGGTCAGGCTTTCGGCACTCGCTTTTTTTAAGGTTTTAATGCCTTAAAAAAGAGCTCAAACAAAGCCTCAATCCTTAACACATATAAAACCGAATTATAAAACACAACAATTTTCCTTATTACTCTATAATCAGGTGTTTAAACTTAGTATTACTTAAATAAAAGGTAAGGCGTTGCTAAATGTGTGTTTATAATTCAAAAAATAAAAATAATGATTACAGGAAAAAATTATATTGGTTTTACAGCATCTGCAATAGGAACAAAAACATACAAAACCTTTAATCCGCAAACCAATACAGATAACGATGCCGTTTTTACAGAGGCAACTTCAGAAGAAATAAACCAAGCAGTAGCTTTAGCGACAGAGGCTTTTAAGCATTTTTCTAAAATATCAGGAAAAGCAAAAGCAGAATTTCTAAATACTATTGCAGATGAAATTTTAGCTTTAGACACTCTAATAGAAACCTATTGTAAAGAGTCCGGTTTGCCAGAAGGTCGTGCCATGGGAGAGCGTTCAAGAACTATTGGACAATTACGAGCTTTTGCAAATTTAGTAGAAGAAGGCGCTTGGGTAGAAGCCGCAATAGATACCGCACAGCCCGAACGTTCACCAATGCCAAAACCCGATTTACGTAAAATGTATAGGGGATTAGGTCCTGTTGTGGTATTTGGTGCGAGTAACTTTCCTTTAGCATACTCTACAGCTGGCGGAGATACAGCAGCAGCTCTTGCAGCAGGTTGCCCAGTAATCGTTAAATCTCACCCTATGCATGCCGGAACAGGAGAGCTTGTGGCTTCAGCAATCATTAAAGCGGCTAAGAAAACCAATATGCCAGATGGTGTGTTTTCTAATATTAATAGTAGTGGTATAGAAGTGGGGCAGCAATTGGTAAAACATGCAGGAGTTAAAGCTGTTGGGTTTACAGGAAGTATTAAAGGTGGTCGTGCGTTATACGATTTGGCTGCAGAACGTGAAGAACCTATTCCTGTGTTTGCAGAAATGGGCAGTATCAACCCAGTGGTTTTATTACCAAAAGCGTTGTCTGAGCAAGGAACAGAATGGGCGAAAACATATGCCGGATCAATAACACTAGGTACGGGACAGTTTTGTACAAACCCAGGATTAATCTTAGGGATAGCAGGTGAAGATTTAGATACATTTATTGATGTACTCTCTCAAGAAATTGTAAAAGTTGAACCAACTTGTATGTTACATCCTAACATAAAAGGAGCTTATTTAAAGAATAAAGAAAAAGCTTTAGAGCAAGATGGTATTACTGTTGCGGCAGTATATAAATCTGAAGTACAACCTAATTATGCGCAACAAACAGTTGTAAGTGTAGCTGGTTCTACATTTTTAGAAAATATAAACTTACACCAAGAGGTGTTCGGTCCATTTTCTATGGTAGTTGCTTGTAGTAGTTTGGAGGAATTAGAGCTTGTGATATCTAAATTAGAAGGGCAGTTAACAGGAACATTAATTGCAGCAGACCAAGAAGCAGATGCGCATCCAGGTATTATAAGTGCATTACAAAATCGTGTTGGACGCATTATTTTTAATGGTGTACCTACAGGAGTCGAAGTTTGTCCGTCTATGGTTCATGGTGGGCCATATCCATCCTCTACAGATAGTCGTTTTACAGCCGTTGGTACACAATCTATAAAACGATGGGTTAGACCTTTTAGTTTTCAAGATTGGCCAGATCATTTATTGCCTTTAGAATTGCAAAATGCTAATCCACTTGGGATTTTAAGATTAGTAAATAACACACAAACTACAGATGCTCTTTAGTATTTTAGGCCTATATAATTAGTGCTGCACAATCTAAAAGTGAATACTGTAAACTATATTAAAATACACTTTAGCTATTAAAATAACATTAAATTTGGATGATTTTTATCCGGATAGAACACTTAAATATGAGATATAAACAAATTTCAAATTCCCTTTTTATAAATAACAGAATACGTTTTACTGCTAAAATGGAACCCAATACTATTGCCATTTTAACGTCTAACGATATAAAACATAATAATGCAGACGATATGATGGGGTTTACCCAAAATAACGATCTGTTTTATCTTTCAGGAATAGATCAGGCCGAGACTGTATTAGTCCTATATCCAGATGCGGTAAAGTCCGAAAATAGAGCAATTCTTTTTGTGACAGAAACATCTGAACAAATTAAAATTTGGGATGGAGAAAAGTTAACCAAAGCACAGGCTACTGAAATTTCAGGAATAGATCGTGTAGAGTGGAATCAGGATTTCGAGAAATTACTTCAGCTTATGGCATTCGAGGCTGATGGTATTTACTTAGGACATAATGAACATGTTAAACGTGTAACACTTAATCAACAAACGCAACAAGACCGTATGATTTTATGGATTAAAGAAAAATATCCATTACATACCTTACACCGTGTAGCACAATTAACTCGTGATTTACGACCAATAAAATCTGAAGCAGAAATTGCTTTAATGCAACACGCTGCAGATATTAGTGTAGAAAGTTTTAAACGTGCACTAAAAGTAACTAAGCCAGGGATAATGGAATATGAAATTGAAGCAGAACATATTTATCATTTAACAAAATCTGGAGGGTTGCGTCATGCCTTTAAGCCCATTATTGCATCAGGTAAAAATGCCTGTGCCTTACATTATAATACTAATGATGATGTTTGTAAAGATGGAGACCTGATCCTTATGGATTTTGGAGTATGTTATGCCAATTACAATAGTGATACAACAAGATGTTTTCCTGTAAATGGCGTCTTTTCAGCACGTCAGAAGGACGTGTATTCTGCTGTTTTACATTGTTTAAAAGAAGGTGCTAAATTATTAAAACCAGGTACAATTTCTGCCGATTACGAAAAGCAAATGGGGAAATTGGTCGAAGGACAATTAATTAAAATAGGATTGTTAAATGCTGATGAAGTTGCAAATCAAGACCCAGAACAGCCATTATATAAAAAGTATTATATGCATAATTCTGCACATCACATAGGTTTAGATGTGCATGATGTAGGTTTGTATTCACGACCGTTTGAAGTAGGAATGGTACTTACTTGCGAGCCTGGAATTTATATTCCAGAAGAGGGTATTGGATGTCGTTTAGAAAATGATTATCTAATTACCGAAGAGGGTAATCGCAATTTAACAGAAGCAATGCCTATAGAAATAGAAGACATTGAATTAATAATGAAAAATAACAAATAAAGGATGATGACATTAGGAGTTGGGGGTTCGACCATTGAAGCAGAATTAGCTGCCATAGAATCTAAAGCACATTTGGCTAAGCCTATTGGAAAAGAAGCTTATCCAAAACGTATTAAACGCGCTTTAGAAATCATGGCTACAGAAAATGTGTCGGCAGTATATTTACATGCAGGTACTAATTTATACTATTTTACAGGCACAAAATGGAGTGCTAGCGAACGTATGGTTGGAGCGTTATTATTAGCAGATGGTACAATTCATTATATCGCACCATATTTTGAAGAAGGTACAATTTTAGACTTTATGGAGTTTGAAGGACCTGTTCATGGTTGGGAAGAGCATGAAAGTCCGTTTGAATTACTCGTAACGGTTTTAAAAGAGAATGGCATTACAGAAGGTAATATTGCCATGGATGAAGTGACGCCGTTTTTTATTATTGATGGTGTTTTAAATTGTCAGTCAGAATTTAAATTAGTCAATGCAAAAGCTATTACTGCAGGATGCCGCATGATTAAATCTGATGAAGAAATAGCCATCATGCAAACCGCTATGGATATTACCATGGAAATACATAAGGCTGTAGCACGAATTTTAAAACCAGGAATAGCAGCTCAAACGGTAGTCGATTTTATTCATGAAGCACATAAACGTTACGGTGCTCCTAACGGTTCGTATTTTTGTATTGTTTTGTTTGGTGTAGATACTTCGTTTCCTCATGGTGTAAAAACACCAAAAGATTTAGAAGAAAACGATGTGGTTTTAATAGATACAGGCTGTATGCTTCATGATTATATCTCAGACATAACAAGAACTTATGTGTATGGAGATATTACAGATGAGCAACGTCGTATCTGGAATTTAGAACGTGAAGCTCAGTTTTCTGCCTTTAATGCAGCACAATTAGGACAAACCTGTGGTTCTATAGATGTAGCTGTAAGAGAAACATTAGAAGCAAACGGATTAGGGCCAGATTATAAATTACCAGGATTACCACATAGAACAGGGCATGGTATTGGTTTAGATATTCATGAATGGCCATTTTTAGTAAAAACAGATCAGACTATTTTAGAACCAGGTATTTGTGTGAGTAACGAGCCCATGCTTGTGGTTCCAGAAAAATTTGGTATTCGTTTAGAAGATCATATTTATATGACCGAATCTGGACCAAAATGGTTTACAGAACCTGCATATAAAATAGAAGATCCTTTTGGACTTTCAAAATAAACAGTTGTGTAGACTATAATTAAAGCGGTATTTAGAGAGATCTAAATACCGCTTTTTTGTTTAAAGTACTTCTAGTCTGTAAAACAGTTTAAATTCACTTGTTGTAATTCGTTTTTAACCGTATTTTTGCGAAGCTAAAAATTAAAATCATGAGTGTACTCCAAACGTTAGAAGAACGCAGTAATACTAGTTGCGAATTATGTGGATCAAAAGATCAATTAAAACAATATGTAATACCGCCTTCATTAAACGAAAATGTAGATAATAGTGTTTTGGTGTGTAACACCTGTTTGCAACAAATAGAAGGAAATGAAGATATGGACGTGAACCACTGGCGTTGTTTAAACGATAGTATGTGGAACGAGCATGTTGCTGTACAAATTATGTCTTGGAGAATGTTACAACGTCTGCGTGGAGAGGGTTGGCCAAAAGATTTAATAGATATGATGTATTTAGATGATGAGGCTATGGCTTTGGCTCGTGCAACTGGAGAACATGAAGATGAAAGTGCTAAAATTATTCATCGCGATGTTAATGGTGTGGTTTTAGAAGTAGGAGATTCTGTAGTTTTAGTTAAAGATTTAAAAGTAAAAGGATCTAGTATGGTTGCTAAACAAGGAACTGCGGTTAGAAACATTCGTTTAGATCATGAGAATGCTGAATACATTGAAGGTAAAGTTGGAAGTCAGCAAATTGTGATTATCACTAAATATGTGAAGAAGCTGTAATTAAAGCGTTTTAATAGTATATATAAAACGGGCTGTAATATGATGTTACAGCCCGTTTGTTTATTATAAAAATGTTTTCTGTTTCTTGTAAAATGCATCAGCTTGAAACTGCATAAGTTCTCTAGTTTTTTGCTTTTTAAATTTATAAAATTCATCTTCATTAGCCATATCAGTATACACTTTATCGTTTACTGTAGCATTTGTACTTACTATACGCTCACGCTCGTAAATTTGCTGATCGACCCAACTCTTTATAGCAGATTCTTCATTTTCCAACTTATAATCGTATGCTCCTTTTGGAGATAATAATTTAGAAAATATTGGAGCTGTTTCTATAGCTAAAAACAATAGAAATATAAAAAAGGAAGGCAACCACGGTAATGTGCCTAATGCTGTAATTCGAGCCATAATTCCGTCAAAATTATCAATTATAGGCTGTGTTTTGGCAACCTGAGTATTATAAGTGCTTTTAAGTGTTTCAATTTTAGTTTCAAGAGTCGTTATTTTATCTGAATTCTTTATTTTTAAATCTTGTAATGCCGCTAATGCCGCATCATGTTTGTCTCGTTTTTCTTTGTAAACAGGGCCTTTGCCTAACTTATTGGTTCCGCTGGTGCCTTCTGCTTCTGTGATATAGGTGTTATACAAAGTGTTTACTTCTGCCGATTTTGTGTCTACTTCAGACTTTAGTATACCAATTTCAGAATTTAACGCTTCAATTTCTGGATTGAATTGATTTGCAATCTGATCTTGATTCGCTAGAGTTAATGCGTTTTTTTGCGTTAGTAAGACTTGATTAATTTCTTTTTCAAAGATCTTTAATTCTAAAGGTTTTGAAATAACAATCGCTATAATTAAAGCGAGAAGTAGCCTAGGAATAACCTGTAAGAATTCATTTAAAAAGGACTGTCTTTTTTTTAATGTAGACACTATAAAACGATCTAGATTAAAAATAAGTAGCCCCCAAATAATACCGAAAAATATAGCAGAAACAAGATTATTAAATACCATTTGTAAAGCGAAACCTGCTGCGATGCTTGCCATTAGTGCCGTAAAAAATACAGTAGCACCAATACCAGCATATTTGTTTTGTTCGCCGTTGGAGCAAGATTTTAAAATACTTTGATCTGCTCCAGAGCAAAGTATGAAGAATTGTTTTAACATGATGATTGATTTGATTGATGAATGCTATTAGAACGTCGTTTTATGTTAATTGTTACACTCTAAAGTCTGAAAGTTTAAAATTTGTTGTGAAAATCACATTTTTAATGTCGTGTTTTTCAGAACTTCCAAATCTTGAATAGACTTTTGAAAAGTTTTATTATTCTATCTTTAAAACTTTATTCATCTTTTGTGTCTCTTATGAAAAAATTACATTTAAGTCTACTTTTTGCTATGTTTAGCATGGCATGGTCTTATGGCCAATCGGTTACCGATATTATTAATGCGGTAAATTTAGATTCGCTCTCACTTACGGTTAGAGAGTTTTCGGGAGAAGTTTCTACAGTGGTTGGAGGTAATACAGTAACGCTTTTAAACCGAAAGCAAGACAATAACAATTTGGCAGCAGAATATATTTATGAGCGATTTGAAGCTTTAGAAAACACGACTGTGACCTATCAACTTATGAATGATAATGAGGGGAGGCGAAACGTTATAGCAACACAATTAGGAACAACCAACCCAGAACAGATTTATATGATTTGTGCACATTATGATGCTGTAGCCGACTATTGTGCAGATGATAATGCTAGTGGTGTAGCCACAATTTTAGAAATAGCAAGATTATTATCTGAACAATGTACAGAGAATACTATTATTTATGCGTTGTGGGATGAAGAGGAAATAGGATTAATTGGGTCTAAATATTATGCTGAACTAGCAGAAACAAATGGAGATGCTATTCTAGGAGTTTATAATATAGATATGATAGGTTACGATGGAGACGACGATGAAAGTTTTGATATAGATATAAAGCAAGATGATTCCGGTTCGCAAGCCATGAGCGATGATATTGTGGCGGTATTAAATTCGTATCCGTTTAAATTGAATGCAAATATTATAACACCGGG
>NZ_LMAK01000061.1 GCF_001439665.1 Formosa algae | reverse complement strand
ATTTTAATTTTAAATATTTACCATTTAAAGAAGCTGTTAAACTCCCTGTTTTTCTTTCAAGACATGTTTGTTTAAAAAAAATCAAAGGTAAAGTTATTATCAATTCTAAAATAAGAACAGGAATGATAAAAATAGGTTTTGGTGATGTTAGTATCTTTGATAATAAAAAAAGTAGAACTATTTTAAAACTTACTGGAACAATTATATTTAACGGAAATACAGACATTGGTCATGGAGCATGTTTATCTATTGGAGGTGTTTTAGAATTAGGTAATAATTTTAATATTACAGCAGAATCATCTATAATATGTTCAAAAAATATAAAATTTGGAGATAATGTTTTGATGTCATGGGAGTGTTTGTTTATGGATAGTGATTTACATACTATTATAGATGAAAAAGGAAACGTAATTAATAGTCCAAAATCAATTATTATTGGTGATAATGTATGGATAGGGTGTAGGTGTACACTTTTAAAAGGAAGTAGGATAGCCAATGGTTCAATTATTGGAGCCGGTTCTATTATCACTAATGATATATCTATGGACTCGGGATTATTTGTTGGTAGCCCAGCTAGATTAATTAAAAAAGGATTAACATGGAATTAAATAAAAATAAAGGAAACGATACTGTGTTAGTTTCCGTCTTAATGACGGTATATAATAGAGAAAAATATATTGCAGAAGCTATAAAAAGTGTTCTTGCATCAACGTATTCTAATCTAGAATTAATTGTAGTTGATGATAGAAGTAAAGACAATTCTGTTAGTATTGCTAAAGCATTTGCTAAAGAAGATACACGTGTACATGTCTATATAAACGAACAGAATTTAGGCGATTATCCTAATAGAAATCAGGCGGCATCTTATGCTAAAGGGAAGTATATAAAATATGTCGATGCAGATGATATGATTTATCCGCACGGACTAGAACTATTGGTTTATTATATAGAACAATTTCCAGATGCTGGTTATGGCTTATGTTCTTTACCTCAAGATAAAACAAAAATGTTTCCCTTTCAATTGAGTACTTCAGAAGCGTATAAAAGACACTATTTTGAACAACAATTATTTCATAAAGCACCATTATCAGCTATTATTAACAAGTCTGCTTTTGATAAAGTTGGAGGTTTTAGTGGAAAACAACACTTAGGTGATTTTGAAATGTGGCATTTATTATCTCAAAAATTCCCTGTCGTATTAATGCCTCATGGAATTGTATGGTATCGAGAGCATGATGATCAACAGATGAATGATAATCGTACAGACCCCTATGTTCCGTTTAAATATATTTTAGCAGCAGAAGAATTATTAAAGAGTGATAAATGTCCATTAATAGGTGAAGATAAAGAAAAGGCTATTAAAAAAGTTAAGAACCAGCAATCTAAAGCAATAGTGTCCGCAATTAAGCATCATTCTTTAAAAAAAGCTATAGAAATGAAAAAAGCTAGTACTTTAAATTATATAGATATAATTAAAAATAAATTAGGTTAATGAAGATTATCTTAGGATTCATTAAGTATCATATTAATCATCTTGTTAGGCAATTATTCTGGGTATTAAAGCTTAGTCAATCTAATATAGGTAAAGATGTGTCCATTCAATTTCCTGTTATTAGAGAAGGTAATGGGACGTTTAGTTTAGGTGATAAAAGTAAGCTTGAAAAACGTACAAATATTGGTGTTGGAAATAAAGCTATTTTAGACGTGGGAAAAGATGCTCTTTTTGAAGAAGCATCTACAATATTGGTGAATAAGAATCATTCATTAAAAATTGGAGATCAATTTAAATTGGGTGCACATGCTCGTTTGTATGTGAATTCAGATTGGAGTTTTGGTAGCGCAGTGAAAATAGAAACACACTGTGCAATTTTTGCTCGAGAATCAGGTTATGTAGGTAAACTGATAATAGGAGATCATTCTCATATAGGTGATTTTACTATTATAGATTTGGTTAATGATGTTGTTATAGGATCAGATGTTGCTATAGGTCCAAATTGTACATTGTATACGCACGATCATGAATATAAAGATAAGAATGTTGCTGCTTGGAAAGGCGGTATTGTTTCAAAACCTATTCAAATAGAAAACGGAGCTTGGATAGGATCTAATGTAACTATATTACCAGGTGTTGTTATTGGTGAACGTGCTGTTATTGCTGCGGGTTCTGTGGTGACAAAAAGTGTGGAAGCAGAAACAATAGTAGGAGGAATTCCTGCAAAATTAATAAAAAGGATAGTGTAATGAAAACTATTAAAGTTTCAGTAGTTATCCCGCTTTATAATGCGAGTACGTTTCTAAAAGAAACTATTGATTCTGTATTGAATCAGTCTCATACTAATATTGAAATTATTATTATAGATGATCATTCTACAGATGATTCTTTTAATAAGGCTTTAGAATTTCAGTCTGAGAATATCATCGTTAAACTCAATAAAGGTAAAGGTGCGTGTGCGGCTCGAAATTATGGTTTTGAATTAAGTACAGGAGACTATATTCAGTTTTTAGATGCCGATGATATTTTAAGCAAAGATAAAATTGCAAAACAAGTTGAGGCTCTAAACGAATCGAAAACGGAATTGGCTGTATGTAATACGGTTCATTTCTCTGGTAGAATTGAAGAAGGTAAATGTGTGGATCATGCTTATGTTTTCTCTACTTCAAAACCAGATGAGCTTTTTATTAATTTATGGGGAGGTAATAATTTACCAATGCATATGATACAAACTAGTGCCTGGTTAACACCTAGAACTTTAATTGAAAAAGCAGGATTGTGGAATGAATCTTTAGCAAAAGATCAAGATGGTGAATTTTTTGCGCGAGTTGGTTTACAAAGTTCAGGTATTATTTATGTTCCTGAGGTTATAAATTACTACAGAAAACATAACACAGGTAAAAATATAGCCTCACAAAAAAAAGAAATTCATTTAGATAGTCTTCTTAAAGCTACAAATTTAAAAGCTAAATATTTGTTTTCTAGAACAGAATCTGATGCTTCAAAACAAGCCATTGCAACGCAATATAAACATGTAGCTATAGATGCATGGCCACAATATAAAACGATTTATAATACGGCAATTAGTAAATGTGAAGCTTTAGGAGGAAGTAACTACAATCCTGTTTTAGGCGGGAATATTATAGAGCTTATTAAGAATACTTTAGGATGGAGAACAGCCAAGTTAGTTGCATTTTATGGTAGAACATTTTTAAACAGATAATTTAAGTAATTTGAAGCATTTACTATTCTTAACCACTAATAATTTAGCCACTAATCCACGACTTGTAAAAGAGGTGCAGTTGGCTCTGCAACTTAAACATCGCGTAACTATTATAATGTTTAAGCTTAATAATTGGAGTGATGCTAAAAGTATTCAGCTAAAAGATCAATTATTAAGAATTAATAACAACGACGAAAGCTATTTAACTATAGAAGAAATAGAAGCTATTCCTTCAAATAAATTAAAATGGATTTGTTTAGGAATTTCAGAAAAGTTAGCTAAAAAAGTAACCGGTTTTATTTCTACACATCTTAAATTAAATGCTTTAGCGAATAATAGAAGGTCTCTACAGATTTACGATTTAGCAAAAAAAATTAAAAACAGACCCGATTTAATCTGTGCCCATAATATGGGGGCTTTATATCCAGCACAGAAATTAAGTGCGTTGTGGAATGTGCCTTTTGTTTTTGATGTTGAAGATTATCATCCTGGAGAAATAGTTTCCACAGATGGAGACGTTGCAAAAAAACGAACGGAGTTTCTAATGAAATCCCTTTTGCCTAAAGCTAAAAGTCTAACGTTTGCTAGTCCGCTTATAGGTAAGTATACTCTAAATTTAATTGAAGGGCATCCTAGTCATGCTGTCGTTTTAAATGGATTTAACGATAATGAATTCAATTTGTTATCTTATTCAGAACATGATTTAAATAAAAAAGAAACCCCTTTAAAATTGGTCTGGTTTAGCCAAAAGATTAGTTTTGGACGTGGTTTGGAACAATTGTTTAAAGCTTTAGAAGTGATTTCGAAATCAGATACTAATATAGACATAAGCTTAACGCTTATAGGTGAATTAGATTCAAATTTTGAGACACAAGAACTTTTAAAAATTTGTAAAGAATTAGAGCATACAAATTTGAGTATAATCATAAAAGAACCTTTAGGACAACAAGAGCTACATGACACATTAAATCAGTTTGATATTGGTTTGGCACTAGAGTTTAATTCTAGAGATTTAAATAGACAAATATGCTTAACCAATAAAATTATAACCTATGCGCAAGCAGGATTATATATTTTAGCCACAAATACAAAAGCACAAGAGCAGTTTATTACAGATTATCCTGAATTAGGTATTTTAAGCAATCAATCTGAGGTTGAAATTTCAGAAACCATAGTAAAACTGTATCAAAATAAAGATCAAATTAAAGTGAATAAAGCTTCTAGATTCCAAAAAGGAAAAACTTTGAGTTGGGATGCAGAACAAATTAAAATTCAAAAACTTTGGAATCAAATACTATAACAAATAACGTTTTGAAAACAGTACTCATTATATATCCACACTGGGTTCCCGCAAATCTTGCAGGTGTTCAACGACCACGTTTAATAGGGAATTACTTAAAGCAATTTGGTTATAAGCCATTATTACTTACTGTAGATTCTAAATATTATGAGGAAACTCCGGACCCCCATATTTCTAAAACAGCTTCGAAAGATATTGAAGTCATTTATACCAAAGCATATAAAGTTTCAAAACCACGTATTATTGGTGATATTGGTTTAAGAGCATTTCCATTTCTTAAAGAAAAGGCTTTACAAATATGTAAAGAACGTAAAATAGATTGTATTTGGATTCCTATTCCTTCATTTTACACAGCCATTTTAGGGCGTGTTTTACATGATAAAACCGGAATTCCTTATGGTATAGATTATATAGATCCTTGGGTTAGAGATATAACCAATCAAAATGATACGAGAGCCAAACTAAGTCAGACGGTAGCAAGAACATTAGAACCTTATGCTGTAAAAAAAGCAGCGTTTATCACTGGAGTTTCTACACCCTATTATTGGCCTGTTATAGAACGTAATTTTAAAACACCACCTGTACATGCTGGTATGCCATATGGTTTCGATCCAAATGATCATAAGGTTGAGCTTGAAGGTTTAAAAATGCCTTGGGATGATATTCCTAATTGTAAACCCTGGATTTATGCAGGGGCATTTTTGCCTAATTCTCATATGTTTATGGATGCTTTTTTTAAAGCGATATCAGAATTAAAAAACAAAAAGGAATGGGATTCTAATATCCGATTGTTTTTTATAGGTACCGGACCTTATCCTGCAAAACGTATTACTGCCTATGCTGCAGATTATGGATTAAAAGATATCGTTTATGAAGATAGAAACCGACATCCGTTTCTTAATATCCTAAATTATATAAGTAAAGCAGATCGGGTGCTTTTGTTTGGAAGTACAGAAAAACATTACACTGCTTCAAAAACCTATCAATGTTTGTTAAGCGAACGTCCGTTATTTACTGTTTTACATGGTGAAAGTCAAGCCGTACAAGTTATAAAAGACGTTAAAGCTGAAGCTTATTTGGTTGAGTATTTTGAAAATGAAAACAAAGCTCAAATTGCAGATAAAATTGAAACGGTTTTAAAGGAGTTTCAGAAAGAAAAAGAATGGAGTCCACTTTTGGAAAATATTGAACAATATTCTTCAAAACAATCAGCAAAAGTATTGGCTGAAGTTATGGACAAAGTTTTAAACCAAAAGTAGATAGTTTGAAAAAATTAGCAATAGTTACGACGCATCCTATACAATATTATGCACCTTGGTTTAAATTAATGGCTGAGCGAGGAAATGTAGAGGTAAAAGTGTTTTATACATGGTCTCAAGCTGCAGAAGAAGTAAAAGATAAAACATTCGGTAAAACTATTAAATGGGATATTCCATTATTAGAAGGCTATACGTATGAGTTTGTGAATAATGTTTCTGAAGATCCAGGAACACACCATAAAAACGGAATTGATTGTCCCGAATTAAATGATAAAATTAGTTCTTGGAAACCAGATGCGGTTTTAATCTTTGGATGGTATTTAAAAAGTCACTTAAATGCTATGAAGTTTTTTAAGGGTAAAATACCCGTTTGGTTTAGAGGAGACTCTACTTTATTGGACGATTCGCCTGGAATTAAACAAGTCCTCCGAAAATATTATTTAACCTATATATACAGGTTTATAGATAAAGCCTTTTATGTAGGTTCTCAGAATAAAGCCTATTTTAGATCAGTAGGATTAAAAGAGAGTCAATTAATATTGGCCCCTCATGCTATAGATAACGAAAGATTTAATGATTCTGAAAATAAGAATTATGAAGCTTTAGCGACAAAATGGCGAAAAGAATTAGGATATACATCAAATGATTTAGTAGTATTATTTGCAGGTAAATTCGAATCTAAAAAACAACCTGATTTTTTGTTGAAAGCTATTCAAAAGGCTAATATAAATAGAGAAACGGCATTAAAGTTATTAATGGTTGGACATGGTCCTTTAGAAAATGAATTACTTAAATTAGCAGAAAATGATTCTAATATAAAATTTATACCTTTCCAAAATCAGAGTAAAATGCCAATTTTATACCGTTTAGGGAATGTGTTTTGTTTACCATCTAAAGGTCCAGGAGAAACTTGGGGTTTAGCAGTTAACGAAGCTATGGCCTCTTCTAAACCTGTAATTGTAAGTACAAAAGTAGGTTGTGCATCAGATATTGTTCAAACAGGAAAAAATGGTTTTACTTTTAATTATCAAGATGAGCTAGCTTTAATAGATATATTTAATACCTTATCGATTGATAAATTGAAAACTATGGGAGATGCAGCAGAACAAAATATAAATAAATGGAATTTTAAAGCTATAGTAGAAGCTTTAGAACAGGCTTTTTAAATATAAATCTACGCTGTAATTGATATAAAAATTTTTACCTATTAGAAATAGATTATGCAAACCCAAGAAACAATATATATATCTGTTATCGTACCTTCATATAATGGGATGCCATTATTTAAGACATCATTAGATTCTGTTTTAAATCAAGAAGGTGTTTTGTTTGAAGTCTTAGTCGGGAACGATAGTCCTTCAGATGTTGAAACAAGGAAATATTTAGATCAACTTCAAAATAAAAATTTAAGAGTATTTCATAATGAACAAAATCTTGGTCTTTTCGGGAATTTAAATAATCTAATAAAGCACGCTAAAGGTGAAATTATACATTTATGGTCTCAAGACGATATCATGAATCCCTCTTGTTTATTAGAAACTGTAAAATTTCATAACGCTCATCCTAATATTGCATATGCATTTTCAAGAGTGGAAGTTATTGACGAAAATGATCAAATTATTGAAAAAACACCATTGTCAAACCATGACACCATGAGTGCTTTAACACATACATTAACATCGTTGATTGCAGGAAGCGTTCCTGGAAATATAGCCAATGTCTCAATTAGAAAGCATATTTTTGAAACATATGGATATTTTGATGTGACTTTAAAATACTCTGGTGATTTTGAGTTTTGGTGTCGTATAACAGAAGATTTACCAGTTGGGATTATACAAAAGTATTTGATTAAATTAAGAAGACATACAGGGCAGTTAAGTCGGAATCCTAAGATGTGGATTTATAGAATAGAAGAGAATGATGCCATAATAAATACATTATTGAAAAGAGTTCCTGAAAATAATATAAAATACATTAAGCGAGGTCTTAAATGGCGTGTTTATAATCAATATTTCGGTCTGTATTTAAATTTATTACGAACTGGAGATAAAAAAGCAGCTAAGCATTTTTTGGCAGTAATCAGGAAATATAGTAGTATACCTTCATATTATTTTAGGTATACTACTCTTAAAGTTTTAGGGATATTTAAGTTGAATAAAATTTTTTTAAACAAATTATATTATAGACAAGCTTTTGATACAGATGGAAGATAATAATCAAGCTATTTTAATTGCGGGAATGCATAGGTCAGGCACTTCTTTAAGTACAAATTTATTGCGAGAATCGGGCTTGTTTATTGGTGATGATTTGATGGATGGAGGGTTTGATAATAAAAATGGACATTTTGAGGATAATGAATTCGTAAACTTACATGAGAATGATTTAATAAGTAAGGGATATGAAAGTACAGGCTTGAAGGGTGTTGAAAAAAATAATTTTCAATTCGGAGATGTTAGCAAACCAATAGTTGAGGATCTATTAAAATCAAGAAAGTTATACAACGTATGGGGCTGGAAAGATCCTCGTAGTACTCTTTATTTATTAGAATGGAAAAAAATAATACCAGATCTTAAAGTAATCGCTATTTATCGAGATTATGATGAAGTTATAAATTCTTTAGATAGAAGATATAAATATAAAATTAAACATAGTGTCAACTACTCAAAATTTAGAAGTTTAGGGCACTCTATATTGTATCCTATTTACAGTAAATATTTACAATACAACCATTATAAAGCATGGGTTATTTATAATGAGAGTATTTTAAGATTCAAAGAGCTATATCCAGAAGATATAGTTTTATATAATTTATCTGACTTTATAAATAACTATAATAATAATATAGATACAATTAACAGTAAATTTGGTGTTAAATTAAATCATTATAATGTTGATAAAGTGTTTGAATCTGATACCTTAATAAATAAAAAAAATGTAGGATTCAAGTTTTTTAATAAAAAAAAATTAGAAGAAGTCATGCAGAAATTAAATAAAGAAGTTAGTGAATAAGGAAGCTTCTCGTATTATAAGTTTTTTAGTTATTCCTTGGTTATTGTTAGCTATAATCGGACCTCATTTTATGTCTAGTTTGTTAGCATTCTTTTCGCTATCTGTAGTTTTTCAGTTGTTTTTCAGACTCCGAAACCCTATTTATGCGACATTATTTTTTGCTTTACTATTTCAATGGTTAGCTATAAATATTAAGATAGTATATGGTAATATTTCAGGTCTTCCTTTGGAAGAACAATTTAGTTTCTATCAAAATATTTATAGATTATATGATGCGAATGCGATAAGTAATATAGGTCTTATTTGTTTTAGTCTTGGTTTATATTGGATGACAAATAAAAAAATGAGTGGATTAACAATCGATAAAATTATAGATTCTAGTTATTCTGTACGTAAAATATTAATTTGTTATTTAATATTGACTTTTGGTTTTTCATTTTTATTTATTTT
>NZ_LMAK01000060.1 GCF_001439665.1 Formosa algae | reverse complement strand
CATATACAACAACGTTGTAACCAATTTGAGAAACCGAATGGCAATTAACCAATTTATAACATACATACTGCCGAAAAAAGCGATTCAATTGAAGTTCGGAGAAATACCAAATCAATTGGAAATCAAACATTCTGAATGGGAAAAGTTCTGGGAAAAATATACCGAATCTGATAACGAAGATTTAGAACCTGAATTTGAAGATGCAAGAACCATAAATTGGTGGAAAGAAATAGAAATCAATATAACGGAATTAGAAAAACAAATTGACAAAATAATTACTCGTGCGAGTTGGACTGACGACACAATTTGGAAAAGTGAAAAAGCAGAATTTGACCACGATGTTAGTCTTGGCTTAAATAAAACTAATGAATTTATTGATGAATTTATGTTTCGGACTGACTTAACAGATACTACTCTGAATTTCCTTAATTCAATGCTTGATATTTGTAAAGAAAATGATTGGATTTTAATGGACAGAAACGGAAATTTATGCAAACCGAATATTTCGGATTTAGCACAATTAATAAAAGGTTCAGATGCTGACCGATTTTTAAGAAATCCGAGTAATTTTTTTGACGAATTGAGTAATGAAAAATAAAAACTGGTTACAACACCGTATATAAAAAATTGCTGGTGTTGTGCTAAAACAAAGGTCGTTGCACGTTTGCTACGTCTGATTTTCCTTCGGAAAATCCTCGCACGCAAACCCGCAACTTTCCATATACGTATTCCAAGATCAAATC
>NZ_LMAK01000059.1 GCF_001439665.1 Formosa algae | reverse complement strand
AAAAAACAAAATTATGCTAAAAAGTAGTATAGACAAAGCGACCGGATTTGAAAAGCGATTTGAAAACATAGGGACAGTAGTTTTTTCAGATTCAAGTTCAGGCTCCAAAGCTGTAGCTAAGGAAATAGCCGATTTAATTAAGGTTAAACAGTCCCAGAAACAGCCTTGTATTTTGGGGCTTGCTACCGGATCTTCTCCAAAAGGTTTGTACGCAGAATTAGTGAGATTACACAAGGAAGAAGGCTTAAGTTTTAAGAATGTTATTTCTTTTAATTTAGATGAATACTATCCTATGGAGCCGGATTCTGTAAACAGTTATGTGCGTTTCATGAAGGAACTGTTGTTTAATCACGTCGATATTTTACCAGAGAATTGTCACGTTCCCGATGGTACTTTATCCAAAGAAGAGATTGCAAATTATTGTAACGATTACGAAGCTAAAATTGAAGCATTAGGAGGCCTTGATTTACAAATATTAGGTATTGGAGGTAACGGTCATATCGGCTTTAACGAATCTGGATCGTTACAAAACTCTAAAACCCGTTTAGTCGCTCTAGATCATATTACAAGAGTTGCGGCAAGTAGCGATTTCTTAGGATTAAACAATACGCCAAGAACAGCCATTACCTTGGGTGTAAAAATGATTATGGAAGCCCAACGCGTAATTTTAATGGCTTGGGGAGAAGGCAAATCGAACATTATTAAGCAGTCTGTAGAAGGTCAGGTTACTAACCTTGTGCCAGCTTCATTTTTACAAGAACACGATAATGTAACCTTTGTTTTAGATAAAGAATCCTCTTCTAAATTAACGCGTATTAATACGCCTTGGTTGGTCGAGAAAATTGTTTGGACAGATAAGCTGATAAGAAAAGCGGTTTTAGGATTAGCCTTGCATTTAAAGAAACCTATTTTAATGTTAACGGATGCCGATTACATAGAAAATGGGATGAGTGATTTGCTAGCCGATTCTGGACCAGCATACGATATCAATATTAA
>NZ_LMAK01000058.1 GCF_001439665.1 Formosa algae | reverse complement strand
AACGTGTTTCTTTAGTTTGTATTAATTATATTTAAATAGAAAAAGAGGAGAACTACAACGTGTTTTAGAATTGCAGATCCATGACACGTACGAGTCCTCTCTTTCTATATAGTTGCTAAGAACCATTTGGAATACTAGAAGTATTATCTTCCGTTAAAGGAAGTAGTTAAGGCAACATTTTATTAACTCTAAATGTAAAAATATGGAAAATTATGATGAAGTTGTAGGGATAGATGTTTCTAAAAAGAGTATTGATGCTTATTGTTATCAATCTCAATGCTACAAAGTGTTTTCAAATGAATTGGCAGGTTATAAAAGCCTAATAAATTGGGCTAAAAAGCATGCAAAAGGCGGTTCTGTTTTTTATTGTTTTGAGAATACGGGATATTACTCATTAAAATTAGCTCTTTATTTAACTAGTCAAAAGATAGTTTATGTGGAAGAAAGTCCATTAAAGATTAAGCGTTCTTCTGGTATTGTTAAGGAGAAAACAGACCGATTAGATGCAGAATTAATTGCTCGTTATGGCTGGTTATATAGAGAGGAATTAGAGCCAAGCACAGTAAAGAGTAATTTACAATTAGAATTAGGTAGGTTACTAGCTTTACGTGATCAGATTGTTAGAAATAATGCAGGGCTTAAAGGAACTCTAAAAGAAATGAAAGCACTTTTATCTAGTCCAACCACAGATTTAGGTTGTATCAGTTTAAAACGCAGTATAGACTATTTAAGTAAGCAAGTAGCTAGTATAGAGACACGGATTCTAGAGCTTATATCTCAGGATGAATCCATGAGTAAAAATTATAAATTATTATGTAGTTTAAAAGGCATTGGTTTGGTGTTGGCTTGTCAACTTATTTATCATACGGGTAATTTTACACGTTTTGATAATTGGCGGTCATTTTCAAGTTATTGTGGTACGGCCCCTTATGAATATCGCTCAGGAACAAGTATTCATCGAAGAAAGCAATGTCATTATTTAGGAGACCGAAAAATGAAGAGTTTATTAAGTATGGCCAGTATATCAGCAATACAGCATGATAGTGAATTGCGCTTGTACTACAAACGAAAAATAGCAGAAGGGAAAGAAACCATGATTGCAGTAAATAATGTTAGAAATAAATTAATATCAAGAGCTTTTGCAGTAGTTAAACGAGGAACTCCATATGTAGTTCTTGATCAATATGCAGCTTAAAATAATCGATATTTTGTTAGGATTTGATCTTGGAATACGT
>NZ_LMAK01000057.1 GCF_001439665.1 Formosa algae | reverse complement strand
CCATTTGGACATTCAATTATCGTAACTTCTTCTTTCATTTTGATATTCATTTCTAAAATATTATTTTTCTTAAATAATTTCTTTTTTATTTCTCTTCTTTCAGTTTTATAGCCTAAAAAATAAAATTCAATAACTATTTTTTTATTTTTATTTAATTGTTCTGTAACATTTATTCGATATTCTCCATATTTATTTACAGTTGATTTCGTTTTTGAATTCTGTATTTTAACGGTTACATATTCAAACAACTCACCTATGTTGTCGTTAACTTTTCCGTAAATTATTAAAGAGTCTTTTTCTTGTTTTAATTCAAAAGGAATTGTTTTAATTCTAGTTTCAGAAATAATTTCACCTTTTAGCATAGAAAATAGAACTAACGGATATAAAATTAAAAAGTAAATTTTCATTTTTTGTTCATTTTTTTTATTTGCTACAACGGTTTTGTGTATGATTTCGTTGCGTGATTTTAGCACTAAATTTAGCAAATAAATCACAGATAGAATATTCCGCAGGAATGTTCGTAAGTAGGATAAAACCAGCAATTAATTATACACGGTGTTACCACACGTATTATTTCGGTAATAGTTGTTTGATTTTCAGTCGTACGTTTTTGATTTTTCCTTTATTCAATATTTTTGCATTTATAGTGTTCTTCATAAATTCTTCTTTTCTATTATACCAAAAATCACATAATTCCGAAGTTTTTAAATTTGAAACATCAATACCATTCAGTGACATAATTTCGGAACCTAATTCAACATTTTCCTCTAATTTATTATCATTCCAATAACCATAAATTTGAATTTTATTTGTTAAATAATTAGGGTATAAGACTACTTGATATTGATTGATTTTGGGTTTTTCGAAATCTAATTTTTTCTCTAAATAAAAATATTCTTCATTCCAATCTAAAGTAACCAAATAGTGTTTTAAAAATTCGTTTCCTAAAAGTTTAGATTGACCTTTTTCAAAATCTACTATTTGATCTGATAATTCAATGTTTTCTAATTTTATATTGTTAATTATTGATTTGTAGATAGTTCCTGTTGTAAATCCGTGAGCTGTAAATGAATTTATGCCTGTTCTTGTTGTATGTTGAATTTTCTTTTTTGAATTAATCTTATCAAAAAGTAATTTGTCAGCACTTATAAAACTACTTGAACCTGTATCAAAGGTATATTCATCTTCAAATCCATTTAATAATATTTTAATATCTGCACCTCCATAATTCCCGGAATTAGTTTTAAACTTTGTTGCTGCCTTATTAACATTTAGCTTTTTAATATCATCAGTTATTTTTATTGTTTTAGTTTGATAATCTATTTGCCATTTTGCTTTTCGCATTAAATTACTCCCAATTAAACCAACATAGTGATTACAAGCATTAACCTGTTTAAAATGTGAAAAATCTGTTGTTTGAGCTCCAATATTTTCAAATTCAATTTCTCCTATTTTAAGTTTTTTGATTGATATATATTCGTTAATTCTTGTTTTTTTAGCTGCATCAGTTATTTCATTGTTTACCTTATTCAAATTGTAATCAACTTCTTCTAATAATGTTAAATCTATGCTTGTTAAATCATTTCCTGTATCAAATATGAATGGATAGAATTTGCCATTAATCTCTACTTGAAGAATTATTTGGTTATCAATAAATTCAAATGGAATTTCTTTTATATAATTCTGTTGAACAACCTTTCCTTGAGTTACGGTTTTTAATCTTTTTAAAGAAGAACATCCATTTATTAGAAACGGAAATATCAAAATAAGCAGTAGGTTTTTTTTCATATGTGTGGTAACGGTCTCGTGTATGATTTCGTTGCGTGTTTAAGCACTAAAGTTAGCAAATAAATCACAGATAGAAAGTCCGCGAGGACTTTCGTAAGTAGGCTTTAACCAAGCAATTAATTTTATACGGTGTTGCCAGCAGTTTATGATTTTTAGCATATTTTTTATTACTCTAAATTTCATTTTTTCCTATGTCTTTTAAATATTTTTCAAAACTAGTATTGTTCTCAAAATAACTTCTAATTGCTTTTTCAAGACTATTATATATTTCTAAGTTATTACCAATATATTTATTTTTGTTTTTATTGTACAGAATTAATTTCATAGTGTTTGACAAAAGACGGCTATTTAATAAATAACAAAATTCTAATGAGTTATCAAATAAATTATTCTCTTTAGCAGAATTTAAAAAGGAATTATATTTTTTTGTTAAAGGACTCTTTTCTGTATAATTAGAAACTCTACCATATCTATAAT
>NZ_LMAK01000056.1 GCF_001439665.1 Formosa algae | reverse complement strand
AGATGTTATTCTTGATAAAATTAGTAAGAGTGGTTATGATAGTCTGACTAAGGAAGAGAAGGCGTTTTTATTTAAAGCAGGGAAATAAATATGGGTAAGTTAAATGGTATTGATAAATTTATCTTTTTCATCAATTCGGTTTTGGCTACTCTACTATTGCTGTCTTATATTTTACCGTACTTCCCGCCCAAACATTTTGCTTTTTTATCGGTTTTAAGTCTTACTGTTCCTGTTTTAATTATTGTAAATGTATTGTTTGCACTGTATTGGTTACTAAAATTAAAACGCCAAATGATATTGTCGCTTTTAGTATTAGTTTTCGGATATTTTTATATGGGAACCTTGTTTAAGTTTTCTGGTACTACAGAAAGTAAAAGTGCAGATGAATTGTCTGTAATGAGTTATAATGTCCGATTATTTAATATTTATAATTGGATTCCAGATGCAGATACAGGATTAGATATTTCTAGATTTATAAAAAAAGAACAACCTGATATTTTAAGTCTTCAAGAATATCACCCAAATAATAAAAGTATAGATTTTTCTTCATATAAATATAATTACATTCAATTAGCAGGAGAGAAGAACCAATTCGGACAAGCCATTTTTTCTCAATTTCCTATTGTAAATACAGGCTCTGTAAAATTTCCAAATACTCCAAACAATGCCATTTTTGCAGATGTGGTTAAGGATGAAGATACCATTCGCGTGTACAATATTCACTTACAGTCCTTACGTATAAATACAGAAGTAGAAGAATTAAGAAAACAAGACTCGCAACGCTTATTAAAAAGTATTGGGCATTCTTTTGCTATGCAACAAGAGCAAACAGAGCTGTTTTTAGCGCATAAAAATACATGTAAGTATAAGATGATTATTACAGGCGATTTAAACAATACGGCTTATTCTTATGTGTACAGAAAGATACGTGGCGATTTAGATGATACTTTTAAAGAAGCCGGAAACGGTTTTGGGAAAACGTTCAATTTTAAGTTTTTTCCAGTGCGAATAGATTTTATTTTTGCAGACGATGCTGATTTTAATATAAAGAGTTTTAAAACTTTTAATAATGAAGTGCACTCAGATCATTACCCTATCATGACCACTCTGTCATTACATTAGGCTGCAATCTACAATGTCTGCGATTATATGAATAACCAAGCCTAAACCAATAAGTCGTGTTTTTTTAGGTGCTAGCAGTAAGATATATAAGGCAATAGCCCAATAGGAATGCAACGGATGAAAATTAATACTACAACGTCCTGGGCTAAAAATAGGTGTTGCTAAAAGATGATCTACATCTATAAGCATACCGCAAATCATGATAAGGTAGGCGTGTTTCCATTGTGGTTTATAAAACCAAAGCGCAATAGCTAATGGTCCTAAAAAGTGAATGCCATAATGTATAACAAGTTGTAGCATTACAGCGATAGATGTTGCTGTTCTAAATAATCTAAGGCATTCGGACCTTCATTAAAAAGTAAGTCTAAAATGCTTAAATTATTAATAAACCCATGTTTATCATCAAATACTTGGGTGTATTTTTCGTTTTGAAATGAGACATCAGATTTTGGATTTACTAAAAATCTCAAGTCTGAAGCAGTACTAACGTCATGCTTAAATTCTTCTGTCTTTTCAATTGTTTTTTCTAATTGTAAACAATCGCAAATGACTTCAAAACATCTTAAATTAAAATCTAAAATGTATTCGGTTTTGGTTTCAAATAACGGACGCAAATCGTCTTCATAATATTCAAAAAAAGGGGATGTTTTATATGCTGAAAGTAACGACTTCCAATGCAAGCTTTGCCAGTTTTCTGTATTCGAAATTCTTACATCACGATATTTCTGACGATTTTTTTGCGTATAAATAACAGGAATATTAAGTAACAATCTCCCGTTAGCCGCATAAATATAAGTACGTGTTCTATAGGTTTGTTTCGCGAAATTATCATCCATTTCAAATGTTACTACATCAGACTGTGCAATAGCAGCCATATGTGCAATATTTGGAAAATAGGTAGGATGTAAAAGGCTATTTAAACTCATAAACCAATTTAAGCATTTGCTTTTTTACGTTTTCTATAGGTGTTAAAACCAAATAATCCTGCAATGATAATAAGCGATGGAATTAAGTATGAGACCGGTTTTCCGCTACCTCCAACAGTTGTAAAGAAACGATCCCAACGCGGTTTACCGTATTGATCCCAGCTCATCCAAATAAAGACTGGTTTCCCAACAACGTGGTCAAAAGGTACAAATCCCCAAGCTCTTGCATCCTGCGAGTTATGTCTGTTATCTCCCATCATCCAATAGTAATCTTGTTTAAAAGTGTAGCTATCGGTTGCGGTACCATTTACGTATATTTGGTTACCTTTAACTTGCAAGGTGTTGCCTTCGTATTCTGTAATAACACGTTTGTAAAGCGGTAATACATCTACATTTAAAGCAATCGTTTTTCCTGCTTCAGGAATATATAATGGTCCGAAGAAATCGTTATTCCAGTTGTAGTTCGGATTCTGAGGGAATATTCTAGAATCTCTAACACCTTTTTCTTCTTTAATAGGTGTAATGCTTTCAACGTTTGGATGATTCTTAAATTGTGCAACAGCTTCATCAGTAATAGACATAAACATATAAGTGTTTTTGTCGTTTATAATTCCAAAACGATCTGTAATGCCGTAACGATCTGCTAATTCCTTAGCATTAAATTGATGTGTTTTAGGCTGAACTAAATAACTAAACTGCAGTTTAGCACGATCTGGTAACTGATTTTGTTTTCCGTTAATATAAACAAACCCATCTCTTACTTCTAGAGAATCTCCAGGAAGTCCAACACAACGTTTTACGTAATTAGATTTTTTATCGACAGGTTTCCAATGGTTACGGTCTGGAGTATTAAAAAAGTCTGTAACGGTATCTACCGGCCAGTTAAACACTACAATATCGTTGCGTTTAATATCTTGAAAACCTGGTAATCTTAAATAAGGTAAAAGAGATTTATTTTTTAAAGACTGATCTTTAGTTTCTAAATTATCGTCTGCGATATAAGATTTTAATTTGGTCTTTGGAATAGAATCATGAACCATGGGTAAAGCCAAAGTTGTTTGTGGTAAACGTGGCCCATAATTTAACTTACTTACAAATAAGAAATCTCCGATAAGTAATGTTTTTTCTAAAGATGATGTTGGAATGGTAAATGGCTGAATAATATAAGTATGTACTATAGTTGCAGCAACTACGGCAAATAAAATAGAGCTAATCCAATCGCCAGCACTTGTTTTAGGTTCTAAGCTTCTGTCTTCAATATACGCTAAATCTGTTGCAACATAGTTTAAATAATAATTGTAAAAGCCTAATGTAACAATCGCTAAAAGAGTATCTACGGTACTGTTTTTTCCAAAACTTCTGGCCGTTTCTACCCAAATTACAGGAAACATAATCAGGTTAACGATTGGTAAAAATAATAAGATCGTCCACCACCATGGTCTGTTTATTATTTTCATTAAAACAACAGCGTTATATACAGGAATAAAAGATTCCCATGCTTGTCTTCCTGCTTTTACGTATAGTTTCCAAGTTCCCAATCCGTGAACGACTTGGATAATTATAATAAAAATAAACCACTGAGTTAAAGTCATAATCTGCTTGTATTGTTAATTGCCTTAAAGACAACAATTAATCGTAATATTTGAATAAGTATAGAACCTGTGTTTAATGTAACAGAAATTTTAAATATTAACCAATATTTAACACATCTTTCATGCTAAACACGCCTGTTTTTCCCACCAACCATTCCGCGGCTATTACAGCACCCAAGGCAAAACCTTCGCGGTTATGTGCTTTATGTTCTATAGTAATAGTATCTACACTACTTTCGTAAGTTACAACGTGAGTTCCTGGGACTTCTGGAATACGTTTTGCAACAATAGGAATTGTTGTCGCTTCTGGAGTATTTAAAGCCCAGTTACTGTATGTTTTATGTTCTGAAATAATATCGTTGGCTAATGAAATTGCTGTTCCGCTAGGTTCATCTAATTTTTGAGTATGATGAATTTCTTCCATAGCGATATTATACTGGTCCAGATTACTCATCATTTTCGCCAGTGTTTTATTCAACTCGAAAAAGATGTTTACACCCAAACTAAAATTTGAAGCGTAAATAAAACCTCCATTTTTTTCTTGACATAAGGCCGTCATTTTATCATAATCTTCTAACCAACCTGTCGTTCCAGAAATAACAGGAACACCGTTGTTAAAACAATTAGAAATATTACCTACAGCAGCACTTGGCATGCTAAAATCTATGGCTATATCTGCTTCTTTAATATCGTATTCTGGATGTTCAATACTCGCTTTAATTACTATGTCATGGCCACGTTTAAGAGCTATTTGTTCTATGGTTTTACCCATTTTTCCATATCCAAGTAATGCAATTTTCATGTTTTAAAATTTAAAGTTAAAGGAGAATCCTAGATTTGTAGATCGTTCTACCTCGTTGTAATTAAAATGTGGGGATAGTGATAAATTATCGTCAATATTAAATTGTAATAAATGCGCATCTACATTGGCATCTACAATATTTAATACATATAAACCAATGGTTATTAGTAAAGATAGTTCTTTATTTTCGCGCAATTGCTCTTGGGCGTTAATTAAGCCATCGTCAGATATTCTACCGTAATATTCATCGTCTGTAAAACCCGCTAATCTACGTTTGTAGGCATCGCGATAATCGTTGTAGGCGTTGTTATTATCTATATAAAAATAGATTCCGGTTCCTATGGCTGCGTACACTATTGGAATTTTCCAATACTTCCTATTATAGGCTTGTCCTAAACCGGGCAGTATGGCAGAATAAAATGCAGCACGAGCAGGTGCTAAAGGATCTGTTAATCGCGATTCTTTTTCTGGAGTGGCCAAAGCCAAAGAATCACTAGTGGTTACCTCCTTAACTTCTTCGGTAACCAGAATTTTATTACCGTCCACAACAAGTGTGTCTGCAGTTTTTTTGGAAGTTACAGATTTTGCTTTACCATCATTTTGCGCTAGGCTATTTAAGCAGAATAAAAATGAAAGTAGGGTAGTAGTTATAAAAAATTTACTTTGCACTCTGTACAAGTTTTTTTATACGATTAAAATCTTCTTCGGAATGAAACGGAATCGTTATTTTTCCTTTTCCGTTTTTAGCGACTTTGATATCGATTTTATGTCCGAAATAATCAGAAAAATCTTCGATGCTTTTTGTAACAAACTTAGGCGTTTCTTCTTCTTTTTTAGCTTCTTTAGTGGTGTCTAAAGATTTACTTTCGTTATAATTTCTAACTAAAGTTTCGGTATCTCTAACCGATAATTTTTGTTTTAAGATACGCGTGTAAATATCTATTTGTACGCTTTGGTCTTCAATATTAATTATGGCGCGACCGTGACCCATAGAAATAAATCCGTCACGCATTCCTGTTTGAATGATAGGATCTAATTTTAATAGACGTAGGTAATTCGCAATAGTCGATCGTTTTTTACCCACACGATCACTCATTTGTTCTTGCGTTAAATTAATCTCATCGATTAAACGCTGGTATGACAATGCAATTTCTATAGGATCTAAATCTTGGCGCTGAATGTTTTCAACCAAAGCCATCTCTAAAGATTCCTGATCGTTTGCAATACGAATATAAGCAGGTATAGTTTTTAACCCTAAATGTTCTGAAGCTCTAAATCGACGTTCTCCTGATACAAGCTGATAAGTGTTGAAATTTAATTTTCTAACCGTTATAGGCTGAATCACACCTAATTCTTTAATAGATGAAGCAAGTTCGCGCAGTGACTCTTCATTAAAATTAGTACGTGGCTGAAACGGGTTCATTTCAATAGTACTTAATTCTAACTCTACAATATTTCCTATAACTTTATCAGCATTTTTATCTTGAACCGAGTTAATATCGTTACTCGGATCTTTTAATAACGCAGATAATCCTCTTCCTAATGCTTGTTTCTTTACTGCCTTCGCCATATTCTTATTTAGGAGTTTTTAGTTATTACTTCTTTTGCCAAACTTAAATAGTTGATGGCACCTTTACTACTCGCATCAAAATTAATAATGCTTTCGCCAAAACTAGGCGCTTCACTTAAACGTACATTTCGCTGTATAATGGTTTTAAATACCATATCGTTAAAATGCTTTTGCACTTCTTCTACCACTTGGTTAGATAATCTTAAACGCGAATCGTACATGGTTAATAATAACCCTTCAATATCTAATTCTGGATTGTGTATTTTTTGAACACTTTTAACGGTGTTTAACAATTTTCCTAATCCTTCTAATGCAAAATACTCGCATTGAATAGGAATAATTACTGCATCTGCAGCAGTTAATGCATTAAGAGTTAGAAGACCTAAAGAGGGTGCACAATCTATGATAATAAAATCGTAATCGTTTTTAATATCCAGTAATGCGCGTCGCATCATATACTCTCTATCATCCTTATCTACAAGTTCAATTTCAATAGCAACTAAGTCGATGTGAGAAGCAATAATGTCTAGGTTAGGTGTATCTGTTTGTAAAATAGCTTCTCGAGCTGTATTGGTGTGTTCCAATAATTGGTAGGTTCCAATTTCTACAGTTTCAACATCTATGCCTAATCCAGAAGTGGCATTGGCTTGAGGATCGGCATCAATCAGCAATACTTTCTTTTCAAGCACCCCTAAAGAGGCTGCTAAATTAACAGAAGTCGTAGTTTTTCCTACGCCTCCTTTTTGATTTGCAATTGCAATGATCTTACCCATTAATAGTTTGGTTTTATTAGGTGTAAAAATACAACTATTTATGAGTTTTAAAAATGTAACTTGTTAACAAATGTTAAGTGCCTTTTCTTTTTTAATGTGTTTAATCTTTTTAAATAACCGAAAGTGCACTTTTTATAACCATAATGCAGAGTTTAAAAGGGTTTTATTGTAGCTGTTAGGTGTTTTTTTACGAATTTATACAGGTTGTTTATTCTTATGTGATGTATATTTTTAACGTTTTAGTATGCTTTCTCCCAATGTAATGTCTAAAGCCATGTCTTCTAGGTTTGTAGTTTCTAGAAAAAATTTCAAATCTCGTCGTACATTTTTAAATCTAGCATGCATAGGGCAAGGATTACTATCGCTACATTCACTTAATCCAGTGCCGCAATCTTCGTAAATATGATCGCCATCAATGGCCTTGATAATATCAGATAATGTGATGTTTTTCATATTCACCGTATCTATTTCAAACCCACCATGAGCCCCTTTTATAGAGTTTACGACATGATTTTTGGCCAGTTTTTGAAGAATTTTTGCCGTAAAAGCTTCAGGAGAATTAATTTCTTTGGCGATTTCTTTCGGACTTACGCGTTGATTTTTCAAAGAATTTACAGCAATAAACACTGTCGCTCTAATGCCGTATTCACAAGCTTTTGAAAACATATTATTTTGTATTGTTTGAATTTTAATTAGCGGAATTAAGACTGCTATATCTTAAATTCAACTAATTTTTTTATTCAGTTAGTTAATTACTCTAGTATTTATTTGATAGCTAGTTGTTTGTTAGGGTTTTTAAAGGTAGGTAATGGCTTAGACCTCAGAAATGACATCTATCAGTTTTAAAATTTATTATTGTTTTAGTTTAACAAACAGAATCTTCTATGTGTCTAAAAACACAGCGTGTATAAGGTGTTAGCTGTAAATTACTTATAAGTGCAAAAGTGAAAAATAATTCATTTTTTTAGGATACATGCATTTTTACTAGCAACCTGATAATTATCATGTTTAAAAACAATTACTATGTATATTTTTGATTCATAAAGCGGATAAATTTATCCGAATTAAAACAAACGCAAATTAACACCTTAATTGTATGAAAACTCAACCAAACTTTTTAAGACTATACTTTAATTATAAATTAGCACTTTTAGCCTTAGCGTTTATAACTCTAACTGCGTGTTCCAACAAAGAAAAGTCGGAACCCAAGGATGCTGAAGACATTCCAGTGAGTCGAGAAATGATAGCAGAATTAACTGCTCCGCCACATGTGCCAACTCCAGTAGGAAGACGAAAAGCCAAAAAACTTATAGTAGATATGGAAATCCTCGAAGAAGAAGGGGAAATGACTAATGGCGTGAGTTATGTGTATTGGACTTTTGGAGGTTCGGTGCCAGGCAGTTTTATAAGAACCCGAGTTGGTGACGAAGTCGAGTTTCATTTAAAAAATCACCCAGATAACAAATTACCACATAATATCGATTTACACGCTGTAAACGGTCCTGGTGGAGGTGCAGAATCTTCTTTTGTTGCGCCTGGTCACGAAAAAGTGTTTTCTTTTAAAGTATTAAATCCAGGTTTGTACGTATACCATTGTGCAACTGCGCCTGTAGGAATGCATATCGCAAATGGTATGTACGGACTTATTTTAGTAGAACCAGAAGGCGGACTTCCTTTAGTAGACAAAGAATACTACCTTATGCAAGGCGATTTTTATACCAAAGGAGCACATGGTGAACGTGGTTTACAAGCTTTCGATATGCAAAAAGCCATTGACGAAAAAGCAGATTATGTAGTGTTTAACGGAAAAGTAGGTGCACTTACAGGCGATAATGCTATTACGGCTAATGTTGGAGAAACTGTACGGTTATTTTTAGGGAATGGCGGACCAAACTTAGTGTCTTCATTTCATGTTATTGGAGAAATATTTGATAAAGTTCATGTAGAAGGAGGTGATCTTATTAATACAAATGTACAAACCACCTTAATACCTGCTGGAGGTGCTGCCATTGTTGAATTTAAAGTGGAAGTTCCAGGCACATTTATTATGGTAGATCACTCTATTTTTAGAGCCTTTAATAAAGGGGCTTTAGGAATGCTTAAAGTTGAAGGTGAAGAGAATAAAAAAATATATTCGGGCGAGTTGAGAGACGACATTTATTTGCCAGAAGGAGGAGGTATTCAAACCATGCCCGAAGGAGATAATGTTGTTCAAGAAGCACCATTACAATCTTTAGAAGAACAACTAGAACGTGGAAAGCAAGCTTATATGCAAACCTGTTTCGCGTGTCACCAAAGTGAAGGTCAAGGTATACCAAGTGCATTTCCTCCTTTGGCAAATTCAGATTACTTAAATGCCGATGTGGATCGTGCGATAGGTGTTGTGCTTAATGGTTTAACAGGAGAAATAACCGTGAATGGAGAAACATACAATAGTGTAATGACTAGACAAAGTTTATCGCCTAGTGAAGTTGCAAATGTATTAACCTACGTGTATAACAGCTGGGGGAATTCTAAAAAAGTTATCACTACAGCAATGGTTGAAAAAGTTAGAAATCAGAAATAATAATAACGATGCTTAAAAAAACATATATACTGTTATGCATGGCATTTTTATTACAGCTTACTGCGTTTGGGCAAGTAACTACAAATATGGTGCACATCCGTGGCGGAAGTTATATTCCGCTGTATGGTCGAGATTCTAGCATGGTTGAGGTAGACGATTTTCTTATGGACAAATTACCTGTTACAAATCGGCAATACGTAGATTTTGTAAAACAGTATCCGGAATGGCAAAGGTCTAAAGTGAAAGGATTGTTCGCAGATCAAATGTATTTAAGAAATTGGAAAAATGACACACTTTTAGAAGATACAGAACATCTCAAAAGTCCGATAACATACGTGTCGTGGTTTGCAGCAAGTAAATATTGTGAATGTCAAGGTAAGCGATTACCAACTGTAGATGAATGGGAATATGTAGCAATGGCAGATGAAGAGCTTGCAGATGCACGGGTAAAGAAAACGTATAACGAGAAGATACTATCCTGGTACGAAGCACCAAAAACGAGTACCTATGAAGTTGGACGTAACCCAGAAAATTTTTGGGGTGTTAAAGATTTACATGATTTGGTTTGGGAGTGGACTTCAGATTTTAATTCCATATTAATTACTGGAGAATCTCGAAAAGATGTCGATAAAGATTCTAGTTTATTTTGTGGCAGTGCTGCTGTAGGCGTAACCGATTTAATGAATTATGCTGCATTTATGCGGTATGCTTTTCGTGGTAGTATTACGGCGCGATACAGTATTAAAAACTTAGGATTTAGATGTGTGCAAGATGTGCCTGTTGAATAATTTAAAAATAAAAATAATGAAAACATATATAATAATAGTTGCGATTTTAGTTTTAGGACTAGTGTCCTGTAAACAAAACAATACAGCAGTTGCTGAGGCGACTGAAACGTCTAATGAGTCTGAAACGATTTCAGATATGTCTATTTATAATTTGCCATCTACTTGGACCAATCAGAACGGTAAGGATATTCAGCTAAAAGATTTAAAAGGCGATGTATTAGTAATGGTCATGATTTATACCACCTGCAAAGCTGCATGCCCAAGATTGGTTGCCGATATGCGTAATATAGAAAAGCGATTGCCTGAATCGACTTCAGGTAAAGTGAAGATGATTTTTGTGAGCATAGACCCAGAAACAGATACGCCAGAACGATTAAAAGTGTTCGCTCAAGAGAACTTTATGGACCAAGAGCCTTGGACATTTTTAAGATCTACAGAAGAAAACACAAGAGAATTTGCAGCAGTTTTAGCCGTAAAATATAAAGAAATTTCTCCTATGGATTTTTCTCACTCTAATATTATTAGTGTGTTTAACGATGCTGGAGAATTGGTGTTTCAACAAGAAGGATTAGGCGTAAATTCTGATGCTACTATTCAAAATATAGAAAAAGCTGTAAGTGAAATGTAGTTGTACCTATTGCGTAAATTATTTCCAGAATTCATCAGAGATATTGTCTTGAAAATCTGTTTCGTCATGGATGTTTTCAATCTGTTTCATTTGTGCTTCAGTAGCCACCTTTTGAATTTCTGGAAATAAAGTGCGTTCTTCAAAACGAATGTGTTGCTCTAAAGTATCAGCAATTTCAGTTAAATTTTTATCTGAATTAGATTGATTAGCAAATAAGCTTACTAAACGTTTATGTTTTAAAATAGCCTGTTGGCATAGTGTATGACCTGCTCCTAAAAGCGGAAAGATATGGGTTTCTTCCATAGAAAAATGAGCTGCTAAATGCGTTTTGTAAAACCAATAGGCATAGACTTTCATGCGTTCAGGTAGAATCTTTTTCTTAAATCCGGTTCTTATTTTCCAAGATAATAATAACCCCTGATGATGCTCTCGGCTTAAGGGTTGTAAAGCTTTATGTCGTTTTAATGGTTTGAGTATTGTCATTGTAGTGTGTGTTTGAATGTAAGATACCAATAATTATAAGGAGTATACCTAATACTAAAAGCGTACTGAATATAAATAATAAAAGGTAATATTTTGGCATTAAACCCCACTCTAAAGTAAATAATAGACCTTGTAAAAACATGATGCTTTCTGTGCCTAAAAACCCAAATATAAAACTGTAAACACCCCAAATAAAATAGTTATAATGGAACGTGATTTTGGTCTGTATTAAAAAGGCAAACAGAAAACCAGAGACTACACCTAGCATGGTTAAATGAATAAATCCTATTACAAAATTATGTTGTTGTTTAGCCATTAATGCTACAGCAGGAATAAAAGAACTGCTTTGTAAGGCTATTTTGAAGGCAAACGATCCTAAAGCAAATAGATATAAATATTTTAAAAGTTTAGACTGTTGATAAGTTGATGCTGAAAATTTTACTTTTACTAAGTCTACAAAATAGTATAACGCTCCCAATTGGCATATTACTCCTATACCATTTATAATATTTAGGAAGGGGTGAGGGGCGAACCAACTTACGGGTAATGCGAGTGTGCTAATGGTTGCCATAACCAACAGGATGTAAAAACGTTTAGAGCTCTGATTGTCTTTAATTTGAAATGGGTTAAATAATAAAGCCAGAAGGCCAATTAAAAACCAACCATTAAATTGAAAGTGTAAAAAGAATTGAATGGCGATTTGATAAAAGGCTGAAGCTTGTCCTAAAATTCCAACGGCAGGTCCGAGACACCAAACTCCAAGCGTAGAAATTAGCATAAAAACTAGAGCTGTTTTCAAAAGTCTTCGTGTTAGATTGTTTTCAATATCAGCATGTTTAAAAATTAAATACACGAAATAATAGCTGCAAAAAATGTGTAAGGTTGAAAATGTTATTGATACAGCTGCATAACCTTGAAACGGAAAACTGATTAACATCCCTAAAACAGCGGCTTCTGTTATCCAAAATAATTTGGTAAAAATAGGCTTCGGATTCGGAACAAAAGAGTGTGTAATAAGTGTGAATAACATTAAGTATACCCAACCTAACATGGCGGTATGCGAATGAGCATGTGTTAAAAACCGATAATTAAATGCTATGGGATAAATAAAAATAAAACGCATTGCGAGTCCCATTGCCGCAGCAATTAAAAAATTAAAAAGACAGACAAGAAAAAGAGGTTTAAGTTTCATGATGATTTTAAACTAAAAATTCCGGATATACATTATTTATACATCCGGAATTTAAGACATTAAAAACGGTTATAAACAGAACTGGCTTTCTAAAACCTCTGCGGCCGGAAATAAAATATTATTTTCTAAGTGAATGTGAAGGTGTAAATCTTGTTCAAATTCCTCTAGCATCGCAAAGGTAACTTTGTAAGTGTTACAAGCATCTGCAGGTGGTGTGTAATTGTCGGAGATGGATGCAATTTGTCTAAAACGTACACCTTCATTATCGTGTTCTTGCATCATCATGGCAATCGGATTTTTAACTGTTCCAAAACCAGGTGCTTCTAAGGGAGAATTAGCTGCTTTTGCTTTTAAAAGTTTTTTAACGAAAGGAAATAATACAAGTTCTTCTTTCTTTAAATGTTGTGCCAATTCGCCTGCAGATGCCGTAAATAAGTCATTAATTTCAAATAACTCCGGATGTCTTTCCCCATGAACTTTGCAAAGTTTATCTAGAAATTGTTTGATAATAGGCGACTTTTCTTCCACATAACGGTGGTGTTTTTTCTCGATATAATCAATTAATAAATCCAAAGGCCAAGATTTGTAATCTATAGATTGATCGGTTTTAGTGTTTAAAACATGTTCTAAACTATTTACCAATTCACTTGTTACAATGCCGTTTTTCTCACAAACATCTTCTAACGATCTGTTCCCTCTACAGCAAAAATCGATTCCATATTTTGTAAAAACTGCTGCTGTTCTAAAGTCTTCTGCAACAAATGCGCCTACGTGTTTTTGTGTTATTGCTTCCATAATATTATCTGTTTTAATTGTGTTTTGTTGTTTTATTTTTCAAGGTTAATTCGAATACAAACCAGCATATTGTAACGATTCCTACAGCGAAAATAACATCGCCAATAGTTCGTAACCATTTTAGGGTAATCATGTCTGGGTTTTGCATTAATGCTGAAGAACGTGCATACCACATGCCATGTTCTATACTTTCAATAGCTTGCCAAATTCCCATTGGTAACAGACTTAATACAGCCATTGCTAATAATCCGATATTTAGAGACCAGAATGATAGTTTTATAAGTTTTGTATTCCATTGCACATGGCGATACAAACTTCGTAATACAAATAACATTAATCCAATTCCTAACATGCCGTAAACTCCAAACAATGCAGTATGAGCATGTAAAGGCGTAGTATTTAAGCCTTGTACATAGTATAACGCTATTGGCGGATTAATAATAAACCCGAAGATTCCTGCACCTAAGAAATTCCAAAAGGCTACGGCTATCATAAAGTAAATGGGCCACTTGTAATCTGCAATCCATTTGGTGGCTTTCGATAATTTGTAATTGTGATAGGCTTCATATCCAATTAAGGTTAGTGGTACAACTTCTAGAGCACTGAATGTCGCTCCTAATGCCATGACTGCTTTTGGTGTTCCCGAAAAATATAAATGATGAAAAGTTCCTAAAATACCTCCAGACATAAAGACGATGGTTGCAAGTAGTACATTTAAAGTAGCTGTTTTTGTTTTTAGTAATCCTAAGCGGACAAATAGGAAAGCGATAACTACGGTAGCAAAAACTTCAAAAAATCCCTCTACCCATAAGTGTACTACCCACCATCTCCAATATTCAGCAATCGCTAAATTGGTATGTTGTCCCCACATTAATCCAGACGCATAGAATAAGGCAATCGCTGTACATGAAATTAAGAACATAATAATCAAGTTCTTTTCTTCAGTTTTACGTTTTAAAACCGGTAACAAAGGTCTAACCATTAAAGCTAACCAGAGTACAAGTCCAATAAATAAGAATATTTGCCAGAAACGACCTAAATCTACGTATTCATAACCTTGATGACCAAACCAGAAATTATCGACATAATTTAGTTTTTGCATCACTCCAAACCATTGCCCAAGCATAGAACCTAATACAATATTAAGTAGGGCGAAGAATAAGAAATTAACTCCAAATTTTTGAAACTTCGGATCTTTCCCGGATACGGCTGGTGCAATATATAAACCTGTAGCTAACCAAGCAGTGGCAATCCAAAAAATAGCGAGTTGTGTATGCCAAGTTCTTGTTACAGAATATGGTAAAATTTGATCTAAAGCAAACCCATAAAATCCGTCGCCTTCTACACCATAATGTGCAGTTACTATACCTAATAACATTTGTAAAACCATGAGTAGTGTAACGACCCAAAAGTATTTTTTTATGAGATGCATACTCGGTGTCATACCTTGCTTTAAGAGCGGATCTTCGGCTGGGGCAGGAGTATCTTCGTCTGCTCCCGATTTTACATGGTAAAACACTAGTATACCAATACATAAAATTAGTAATATTATGCTCACACCAGACCAGACCATTAAATCTGTGGTAGGTCTATTTCCTACCAACTCGTCTGCTGGCCAATTATGTGTATAACTAACTTTACTATCTGGTCTTTCGGTAACGGTAGCCCAAGTTGCCCAGAAGAAAAATGCATTCATTTTATGCATTTTAGCCTCATCTTTTATAGTGTTTGTCGGGATGGCATAATCAGCTCTCAGTTTATCGAAAGATGGATCGTTAGTAAATAACCCGTGATAGTATGCACTTAAATGTGCAATGGCTTTTTCGCGATGTTCACTAATAGTTATGGTTTTAGATGTTTCATTATACGTATTTGTTCTAACATCGTTTTGTAATCGTATTTTTAAACTGGCTTGTTGCTCATCGTTCAGATCTTCGTATGGTTTGTTAAAATCCGTTTTAGCATACAAATCCAAGATGTAAACGGCTTCTCTATGAAGCCAGTCTGCAGTCCAATCGGGTGCCACGTATGCTCCATGTCCCCAAATAGAACCCAATTCTTGACCTCCAATACTTTGCCAAATGTTTTGTCCGTCTTGGATATCAGTTTCATTAAAAATCGTTTCACCTTGAGTAGATACTATTGCTTTAGGTATAGGTGGCGATTGCTGATAAATTTCGAAGCCGTAATACCCTAAAACACTAAAGGAAATGAGTATTACTGCGCCGAAAATAATCCATAGTTTTTTTTCTTTGTTCATGATTCAAAAAATAGTTAGTTCATTAATTTTATTTTAATTCGGATAAAATTGTCCTCTTTATGAATAAATTTTTTTACACTTTCAAAAAGGTGTCTCCTAATTTTAAGTCTAACGCCAAAGATTCTAAATCTGTAGATTCTAACATATACTTCAATTCGGCTCTTACCAATTTAAATTTTTCATGCATAGGGCAGGGTTTGTTTTCATTACATTCATGTAATCCTAATCCGCAACCTTTATAAACGTTGTCTCCATCTATTGCCTTAACAATATCTGCGATCATAATGGTTTTTATGTCTTTTTTATCTATTTCAAAACCACCATGGGCACCTTTAACAGAATTAACAACATTGTTGCGTACTAAAGCTTGTAAAATTTTGGCAGTAAAAGCTTCTGGAGAGTTAATCTCTTTAGCAATTTCTTTAGGTCCCACACGTCTGTGTTCCAAAGAATTTAAGGCTATAAAAATTGAAGCTCGAATACCGTATTCACATGCTTTTGAAAACATAGATTATAATTTTAATTGCAAATATAGATACAAATTTTAATTAAGACAAATTTATCCGAATTAAAATATATTTAGGTATTGAAGATATTACGTATCTATAAAATAGCTGGTTATAATGATAAAGATAAAACAAAGTTAGCCGATTAATGCTGTTACTATTTTAGAGGGTATAAATTTAATCAAATTTATGATTTAAATACGTTGTAGCACCTGTAGACCATAAGGCCCAAAAAATTAATACGGGCTGAAAAAATAATCTTATTAACCTTTTGGTATCTGTGTTTAATCCAAAAGCATCGGTTGCATTAACATATTGCGCAATATTTCCTGGGAAAATTAAAATATAAAATATAGCTAAAGCGATACCAATGTTTACTCTTTGTTGTTTCCAGAAAATCATAGAAAGCCCAAAACCAAGTTCTACTATACCTGATAAAATAACAACTAAATCTTTAGATAAAGGGATCCAACTAGGGACTTGTGCTTGAAATTCTTCACGTTGAAATGTAAGATGTCCAATAGCGGCTATCACCATTAATGAACCTAAAAGGATTCTGAAAAATTGCTGCGTTTTGGAAGTGGTAAGGGTATTTTTATTCATGCTTTTAATTTTTTTATGTAATATATGTTTTACATAACATGAAGGTTGACCCTAATGAATTTTTAATTGATAGAAATAATGAGCCGACTCCCTAAGATTAAAAAACACTAATTAACTTATGCTGTTAATGCCTTTAAAATGCTAATGGCAGCAGATTGTGTTGAGGTATTTGGTTGTAATAGTATATGTACACCGTAATCATTCAATGTTTTGTTATCTGTTTCAGAGAGGTCATTACCATCCACAACAATTAAAATATCTTCACGATCATAATCTAAAAGCGACGAGGTAATTTCTGAAACCATCGCTGTAGTCTTCGGAGTTAAGGCATGTAAATGAATGGCATGAACATCGTTTTCTATAGCTTGTTTAGCAATGTCTTTTGGATTTTGAAAGAGCGGAGCTAAGTCGACATCGAAACCTATATCTGCATAAGCAGTAGCTATATGTTTTTCGTAATTGGTCTCGTCTGCTTTGTTTAAATTAGACAATAATAAACGCGGACGGCGTCCTTCTTGAGTCGCAAAAATATCGGCCAATGTTTTTGCTTGTAAGAGTATGGCTTGATCTGTGTTTTCAGTACGTTCCATATCAAAAATTAATTTAAGAGTTTTACAATTTCACTTAAAGTCGCCTGATTTTTAACAGCTGCAATTGTAGATTTTAGAACCGTGTTTCTATTGTGCTTTAATTCGTCTTCAAGATTTATAAGCGCACTAGATACTGCTTTTTCATCACGATCACTTGGTCCGTTTTTAAGTGAATCTGTATGAGGTATCGTTGCAGATTTATATGTTGCTAATTCCGATTGAATATCTTCAGGGATATCTCCTGTTTTCTGAAATTCTTCTATTAATTTCCAAGTATTAAGCGCTAGCTCATGTGTTTCTTTTTCAACATAATAACTACCAGCCCAAGGATCGACTGTTTTTGTAATTTGTGTTTCTGCTTTTAAAAAGGCGTGTATGTTTTGGGATTCTACATTAACGATGTTTGTAGTCTGAATTTGCAAATCTTGTGTACCTGCAAACACAGCTGCGGCAGCTCCAATTGTCGATTTTGCTAAGACATCATAATCATCAAAAGTATCAAAATGTTGTGTGTTACAATGAATTTGCAATGCAGAGGATGCATTTGATTTAGGTTGATAAGCTGTTATAATTTTTGCCCATAATAATCGAGCGGCACGAAGTTTTGCAATTTCTGTAAAATGCTGTATTCCGATAGAAAAATTAAACGATAGGCGAGAGGCGATATCGTCTATTTGTAATCCTAAATTTAATCCTTTTTGTATGTAAGTTACGCCGCAAGTTAACATTAATGCCAATTCCATTTCGGGGTTGAACTCTTTTGTTTTTAAAGAGTCTCCAGAGATTTCTATACGATTAAAGTTTGGTAGAATATCATTAGAAAACATAACAGAATTAATATATCCATGTTCTGAGTCTGATAAACACTCTAAAACATCAATACTAAATCCGCCTTTTATGGTGTTTAATGCTAACCCTTGAGTGTCTGCTAATTCTGAATAATAAGCAAGTATGGGTAGGGCATAAGAGGTGTTTTTTAATAAGATAGTGATTTTATCTAAAGGAATATCTTTAAAGATTGTTTCAAAATCGGTTAAAGTTTCCGGTAAACTATGTGTTTCATCCTGAGTGTTTAAATCGAATAAAAATGTACGCTGACCTGCTTTAACTCGGTGTTTCAAGAAGGTATTATATTCTTCAGAAGAAGTGTATATGTTAGATTGAATAATATTCCAAGGTGACGTCACATACATGGTTGATGATATGCCACGTAGAAATGGAGGAATTCCAGCAACAAAATCCAAATGCTGTACAGCTTCAAGATTGGCATCTGAATACTTGTCAACTTCATGTGAAAGATGTGCTATAGACTTTAAAGTGATATGTTGTAGATTCTTTCTGCTCATATAATTATAATATACTAATGTTCAGATGTTAATCGGTCTTGCTCTAAAGGTTCAGCTAATCGTTTAGGTATAATAGGTTCTAAAAGTGTTTTTCTAGGGTTTTGCTTTACAAACGGATATAGTTCTAGTTTATCTTTAAGTTTTTCTTTAGTATCGATATGGGAATTAACTCCGATTAATCTTAGCGCTCCACTGTTAAATAGCTCTTGCTCTTTTGTGGCGCTTTCTTTAATTTTTTTCTGAATTACCCCTGCCTTTAATAATTTTAAAAATCCGCCTTGGGCTTCAATCTCCTTAAAAAGCGTTAGTGCCTTGTCTGCCAATTGTTGCGTTACAGATTCTATATAATAGGCTCCATCAGCGGGGTTTGTTGCTTTTCCAAAGGCTTGTTCTGCTTTTAAAATGTGCAGTTGATGTCTTGCCGTGTGTTCTCCGCTAATGTGGTTTTTTCGAAACAAGGCATTGTGAGCCAAATTACAAACACTATCTGCACCACCTAAAATGGCACTCATACATTCTGTTTGTGTACGTAATGTGTTGGTTTGGCTGCTGTAAATTGTTTTATTGCGTCGCGAAGGTGTTGCACGAATATGGCAATGTGAGTTAGCCTGATACTCTTGGGCTAAAGTAAACCATAATTGGCGTAAGGCACGCAGTTTTGCAATTTCAAAAAAGTAATTAGCACCAATAGCTGTTTTAAATGTAATTTGAGTATTAAATAGCTGTGCTTCGCTTTGTAAATATTCGTTAGCATGTGCTAAACCATAAGCCAATTGTTGCGTTATAGTGGCACCAGCATTTTGATAGTTGGCTAAATTAACACAAACACTACTTTTTAGATGTGTACTGTTTTTTAATACAGATTCTAATGTTTTAAAATCTGATTGTAATGAAGTGTACCAATTTCCATCTGTTGTAAGATGACCAATAATATCGAAACCGACATAAAATACAGCCTGTTTGTCTTGAGCTATAGTATTTAGTTTTTGTATAAAATCTGAATCAGAAAATTGTAAATCGAAATAGATAGTGACTAATTGCAAATCTATATTGATAAGCAATTGATTTAAATCGCAATGGGATGTCGGAATTGTAAAAGCAATAGCTTCGGCATAATCTTGCAGAGCTTGAAGTGCTAATGTATTTGATTTCTCTTCTGAATTGACATAAATAGTTTGAGTGATTGAAAACGGTATAGAACTCGACTTAAAATTTAACGCAGCAGTTTTAAAATCGTCTGTATTATAAAACGGTTTTATATTAATATCTTCCTGAGTTAACGATATAAGTGTTTTATTATAGTCGGCACCATTTAAATCGTATTGAATTTTTTGTTTCCACGCCTTAGCCGATACAGGAGTAAATGCTTCAAATAAATTGGAGTTATTCATTTGTTTCAACGTTTAGGCTATCTTCGTATTCAATAATATAAATTTCTTCATCTTCGCGTTTCAAATAATAAGTTTCTCGCGCGAATTTTTCAATACCTTCTTCTGTATTTAATTTTTTATAAGCTTTACGGTCTTTTGTAATTTCATTAATATAGTATTCCTTTTTGTCGTTTAGTTTATCTATATCGTTATTCAATTCATTATGAATTAAAAAGGAGTTGCTGTCAAAGATTAACATCCAAACAACAAAGCCTATCCCTGGAATAACAAAGGGATTTTTAAAAGGTTTTATATATTTATTATTGAAAAAATTCAACTTCATATTAGCTTTTCATTTATAATGGTACGCACAATATCAATGGCTACGGTATTAAATTTATTGTTCGGAATAATAATATCTGCATACTCTTTCATCGGTTCAATAAATTGCTGATGCATGGGTTTTAAAGTGGTTTGATAACGGTTTAAAACTTCATCTAAATCTCTACCACGTTCTGCAATGTCTCGTTTTAATCGTCTAATTAAACGCTCGTCACTATCGGCATGAACAAATATTTTAATATCAAATAATTCACGAATATCTGGATGGGTAAAAATTAAAATACCCTCAACAATCATGACTTTCCTTGGATGTGTTAACACGGTATCTCCAGTTCTGTTGTGTTTTACAAAAGAATATACCGGTTGTTCTATGGGTTGCCCCGATTTTAATTGTTTTAAATGCGATACCAATAAGTCAAAATCGATAGACTTTGGGTGATCGAAATTAATACGTTTACGTTCGTCGTAAGCTAGGTGAGAGGTGTCGTTATAATAGGAATCCTGAGATATAATACCAACTTCCGCTTCTGGCAGTTCGTTTAAAATTTGATTCACTACGGTTGTTTTTCCACAACCTGTGCCACCTGTAAGACCTATAATTAACATTGATTTTTTATATTTAATGAATGGGCAAATTTAAGACTAATTCTTGGGAATAATTTTAACTATTCCAACATTTTCAATTCCAACATAAATAAACCCATCAGGACCTTGAACTATAGACCTTACACGCCCCAGATTTTCTAACAAGCGTTCTTCTTTAATTACTCTGTTATTTTTGATAATACAACGGTTTAAATATTGAAATTTTAACGAGCCTACCAGTAAGTTTCCTTTCCAGTCTGCATATTTATCTGAGGTTACATAACACATGCCTGAAGGCGCTATAGAAGGTGTCCAATGATGTATTGGCGATTCCATACCTTCCTTTTCTGTATCATCTGAAATAGACGTTCCCCAGTAATTAATACCAAAAGTGACTACCGGCCAACCATAATTTTTTCCGGCTGAAATGATATTAATTTCATCGCCGCCTTTAGGTCCGTGTTCATGTGCCCAAATGGTATTAGTGTCTGGATGTAAAATCATGCCCTGCGGATTTCTATGTCCGTAAGAATAGATAGCCTTTTTAGCCTTAGGAGTATTCACAAACGGATTGTCTGTAGGTATAGAGCCATCAGCGTTTAGTCTGTAAATCTTACCACCATCGCGCGTAATATCTTGAGGGTTTAGATCTCTTTGTCCGCGTTCGCCAATACTAAAAAACAAGTAGTCTTGGTCGTCAAACACAATACGAGACCCAAAATGATCGCCGCTGCTATAATTTGGAGCAGCTTTATATAAAAATTCTTTTTGAGTTAAGGTGTTATTTTTAATTTTTGCACGCATTAAGGCTGTGTTTGCTCCAGAACCTTCACCCTCAGAAGAGGCGTAGGTAAAATAAATCCAACCGTTGTTTTTAAAATCAGGATGCAAAGCAATATCTAACAAACCACCTTGCCCTAATCTTGTAATATCTGGTAAACCCGTAATAGTAGTTTTGTTACCATTTTTAAAGAGTATAAGTGTTCCTGATTTTTCTGTAATTAACATAGCTCCATCGGGAAGAAAGACAAATCCCCATGGTATATCTATATCAGAAACTATAGTTTCATAGGAATAGTTTGCGCTATTAGACTTTTTTTCTTGGGCACAAGCAAAAAAATGAAGAAGTAAAATAACTGATACTATGTGTTTTACATTGGTCATAATCATTATTTTAAAATAAAAGTTACAATTTAATAAAAAAAGCACTTGTTTTTCATAAAAAGGTGTATATTTGCACCCTCGATAATTTTTCGGGGTGTAGCGTAGCCCGGTTATCGCGCCACGTTTGGGACGTGGAGGCCGCAGGTTCGAATCCTGCCACCCCGACTAAAAACCTTGTAAGTCTTTTGATTTACAAGGTTTTGTTGTTTAAGACCCTCTCTTAAAATTAAACACTTCAATATAATTAATCCTTTATTTATAATTAAGTTTATAAACATATAAAATTCTGAATTTTGTATGCTTAACATGGTGTATTAGTTAATAAAATAATGTAGTATTTTGACTCATAACGAGTTGTTAAATTATCTGGTATTTTAACACATCAAAATTATTTACATTTAAAATTATTTAATAGTTTAGCGGATTAATGAGAACAGCACGCGTAAAACATAGTATATCTTATTTGTTTCTCATCCTTTTTCTATCTATGAAATTGGTTGGGCTTCATGCGCTATCTCATCATGAAGACGATGACGATCACGATTTACATTGTGTAATTTGTTTTCATTCAGCAGCAGTTAATCATACTCCTGCACTTGCTCCAGATTTACAAGAATTCTCTTTTGAAATTAAGGAGTATGTTTTTACACAAGACTTAAGAAAGTATTACAATTATATTCATTCGAATGCGATAGCAAGTAATGAACTCTTCTGTAGACCTCCACCTACATTACTATAAGTTTCCCCTGTACATTTTTATTTTTTAGAGTTCCGCTAGTTTCTTTTTAACTGGTTTGGAGTCTATATTCGTTATGTTTTTTTGGTACGTGTATGCACCAATAGCATTTAATACAGATATTCATTCTCAAAAAGCAGTATGCTAAAATTTATACGCTGCCCGCTCTTCAAATTACATGTATAGGTTTAATCCTTAGTTCTTATCTCAAGAACCATTTTTTAAATCTTATAGTATTTCAATATGCTTCAAAAAATATTTAGTGTTTGGCTATGGTTTAGCCTATGCACTGTTGCGTTTGCACAAAATACCTTTCAAATACATGGTACTGTGCTAAATGCAAATACCTTACAACCTGTTGAAGGTGCTTCGGTAAGTTGTGAAAATTTATTTACAATAACGTCTAGTAGTGGACAATTTACTCTTAATAATGTAGAAAATCGCAGCTATAATTTAAAAGTCTCTAGCATGGGATTCGCAAATCAAGTAGTTGCGGTTCAGGTGGATGCAGACTTAAAAGATATTGTGGTTTATCTAGAAGAATTTGCTACAAATTTAAGAGAAATACAAGTGCTCGGTAAGTCTAAAAAGCGAGAACTTATGGAAAGTCCAGTAGTTTCTTATTCCGTTTCTGAAACGTTTTTAGAAGAAAATAGAGAAAATAGTCTGATGCAGACGTTGAGTAAAATACCGGGAGTAAGCACCATTAGTATAGGGTCAGGACAGTCTAAACCTGTGATAAGAGGTTTAGGTTTTAATCGAGTATCTGTTGTGCAAAACGGGATAAAACACGAAGCTCAACAATGGGGAAATGACCATGGATTAGAAATAGACCAGTACGGAATTGAAAATATTCAGATTATTAAAGGTCCAGCTTCATTAGTATATGGATCTGATGCTATTGCTGGTGTGGTTGATATTCAACCTAATGCTATCCCATCTTTACATAGCTTTCAGGGAGAAGTAAATCTTTTAGGAGAAACGAATAATGATTTACTTGGTGTTTCTGCAGGTATACAAGCAAGAAATCATCAATGGTTTTATAGAGCACGTTTAACGTATAGAGATTATGCCGATTACAAAGTGCCTACAGTTCAGATAAGTTATGAAAATTACATCTTCAATTTACATGATAATAATTTAAGGAACACTGCGGGGCGAGAAGCCAACGGTAGTTTTAGTTTTGGTTATGTAACAGACCACTTACAGTCGGAAACAACCTTTAGTAACGTAAATGCCAAAAATGGTTTTTTTGCAAACGCACATGGTTTAGAAGTTAGAACCTCAGATATCGATTACGACAGTTCTAATAGAGATATAGATCTTCCTTATCATAAAGTAAATCACTTTAAAATAACTAATAATACAACGGTTAAAGCAGGAGATCATACTTTTTTATTAGATATCGGTTATCAAAATAATCATCGCGAAGAACATTCAGAAGCCGTTCCTCATGGTTATATGCCAACGCCTCCAAATACTAAAGAACGCGCCTTTAATAAAAATACGTATGCGTTAAATGTTAAAGATGCTTTTACGTTTAGTGATTCTCACGATGTTGTTTTAGGCGTTAATATGGAATATCAACATAATTCTATTGGAGGATGGGGTTTTTTAATTCCAGAGTATAATCGTTTTACTGTTGGAGCTTTTGCTTTTGATACGTTTGAGGTGAACTCTAACCTCCATATTTTAGCAGGTTTGCGTTACGATTATGGCTTAGTAAATACCAAAGCGTATTACGATTGGTTTCCTTCTACGATAAATAATGCAGACGGATCGACCTCTTATGTGTATTTGCAAAGAGCTCAAGACAAGAGCCTAAATTTTGGAAGCATCAGTGCATCTACAGGATTGAGTTATATTTTAAATAATACGACGTTTAAAATTAATATCGGAAAAAGTTTTAGAATGCCATTAGCAAACGAATTGGCTTCAGACGGTGTGAATTACCACATGTATCGCTACGAAAAAGGAAACTTGGATTTAAATCCAGAATCTTCTTATCAATTAGACTTAGATATCGATCATTCAACTCCAGTATTTAGCATAGGAATGAGTCCGTTTATTAATATGTTCGACAACTTTATTTACTTGAATCCGACCTCAGACTATTACGAAACGCTACAAATTTATGAGTATACACAAAGTAAAGTTTTTAGAATAGGAGGTGAGCTTCGAGCAAGTACTACGGTTATTAAAAATTTACAATTAGATGCCTCTGCAGAGTATGTGTACTCCATGCAAACAAGTGGTCCTAAAGAAGGGTTTACAATACCATTCTCGCCTCCATTATCGGGTTTGTTTTCTGCAAGATATCAATTTAAAGACGTAATATTTTTAAAAATGCCACAACTTATTGCAGATTACAGAATTACCGCTTCACAAGACGAAATTGTTCCGCCAGAAGAAACCACGCCAGGTTATCAGTTGTTTAATCTGTCGCTTCTTGCCGAATTAAAACCTTTTAAAAATAGTTTGCCTGTAGAAATGCGAGTAAAACTAAACAATGTATTCAATACAAAATATTTTGATCACACCAGTTTCTATCGTCTTATAGACGTGCCAGAAGCTGGAAGAAATCTATCCGTATCCTTAACAATACCTTTTTAAATATTAATAATTATCAACAACAATGAAAACAGAAATTATGAAAACAAATTTAAAATTTTTAGCAATTATCCTATTATTAGGATTCTTTTTACAATCGTGTAGCAGTGATGACGATAGTGCAATAACCAGTGCTCCAGAAATAACAGACTTCGAATATGGAGAAGGGAGTACCCATTCTACAGATTTATTTGCCTATAAAGGATCAGATATTCATATTGCAGCAGACATTTATGCAGAAGCTACAGTAAGTAGTATTACGTTGTCTATTCATGCTCACGATTTGGAATTGGGAGACGATGAGGTTGATTGGGATTTCGAAACAGTTTACACAGATAGCGATTATTTGGTAATTAATCCAGGCTTTCACGAACATGTAGATGTGCCGACAGATATTCCTTCTGGAGAATATCACATTGAATTAACAGTCGTAGACGAGCAAGGAAATAGCACAGAAGTTGAAGGTTATTTACAAATTTTAGATCCTATTACATTAAGCGATTTCTCTATAGACACAACTGTTGCTAGAGGAGACGATTTTCATGCAGAATTTTTAATAGATGCTGTAAACGGAATTCTCAGTGTAACTGTAGATATACATGCGCATGGAATTACTCCTGGAGATGGTGAAGTAGAATGGGATTACGAAGAAGAATTTTTAGAAGGTTACCATGAAGAGACTTCAATAGAGTTTCATGAGCATATCGATGTGCCTTTAACTGCACCAGCTGGAGAATACCATATGATTTTTACTGTTGAAGATGAAAATGGAAACACTTCAGAATATGAAACACAAATAGACATTACCGCTTAATATTTAATATTAATACTACCGCATAGCACGTTGTAGTGCTATGCGGTTTAATACTTTAAAAAATGAAATGGATATTAAAATACAGTAGTATTATAGCCATGTTATTACTTCTAGCTGCTTGTTCTGGAGATGATAGTGTTGATATAGATGAAGAAAAACCAACTATAGATATTAATTACGACGATGGTTTTCCTCAGGCTTGTAGCGTTTTAGAACGTGGCGAAACTTATAATTTTAGAGCCTTAGTGACAGACAATAAAGCATTAGCATCTTACAGTATAGATATTCATCATAATTTCGATCATCATACGCATGACGATCAAGCTGGCGAATGTGATCTGGAGGAGGTAAAAGAATCTGTAAACCCATTTATTTATATTGAAAACTTCAATATTGAAACGGGTTTACCTACTTACGAGATTAATGTTAGTGTTACCATTCCAAACGATATTGATAATGGAGATTATCACTGCTCGTATTCTGTAACAGACGAAACAGGATGGCAAGCTAGAACATCTGTAGATATAAAAATTAAGGAATAATACTATTAAATAGGATTGAGAAATATTAAAAAAGGCTTCACAACTCTGTGTAGCCTTTTTTAATTAGTATAGACCTCGATAATAGTCTAAGACTTTTACACGTAATAAATACTCATATTTAGCATTAGCAAGATTAACTTTTGCATTATCTAAATTGTTTTTACTTGTAATGTAATTTAAAAAATTAGAGACTCCATTTTTGAAACGGATATCATTAATACGATAAGATTCCTGATAAGCTACAACTTGTTTTTCTAAACTTTGATGTCTTTTAAAGGCTGCATCCATATCAAAATAGACTTGATTAATTACGTTTTTAATAGAGACTTGTGTGCGCTCTAATTCTATGATAGATTCTTCAACTTTTATTTTTTCTAAAGCCACGTTGTTTTTTGCTCTAAAACCATTAAAAAGAGGCACACTCACAGCTATACCTACAGCGGTATTTAAATTATTATCTAATTGGTCTCGGTAGTTAATTTGTTCAGCGGTGAATAGTGTTTGCTCTGTAATTACAGGTAAATCTTGTCCGTTTACAGTTACATAATCTCCAGTTTCACTTACACTCGTCCCGTTTGATGTATATAATTCTGCAGCACTAGAATGGTTTGTATACACACCGCCATACAAAGAAACCTCTGGTGTAAACTGAGATTTTGCAACGCGCATTCCTTTTTTTGCAGCTTCAATACGTAAATCTTTAGCTTTATATGTAGCTAAATTTTCAAGTGAAGCTTTATAAACTTCATTCACACTCAGTGAGTAAGGTTCAAAACCAAGAAAAAGGTGTTCTGTATTTACGTCAAAACGTTCTTCTACATTTAATAATAGCATTAAACTTAATTTCGCACTATTTAAACTACTTTCAGAAACAAGAATACTCGTTTCATCATTAGCAATTTGTCCTAAAATATCGGCATAATCGGCAGGGTTACCAGATTCACTTTCAAAGAATCCCTGCTGTATTTTAAGCTGTTGTTTAGTGGCTTCAAGTCGAGCATGAGCTAAATCTAATACATCTTTAGCATTTAAAACTTGTAAATAAGCTAGAGTCACATTTAATATTAAATCTTGTTGTTCTGCTTCCGTTTCCAATTCTGATGCTTGGGAATTTAACCGATTTTGTTTGGCAGTATTTAACAGGCGAAAACCATTAAAAATAGTCATATCTATACTTAAACCTAAATTAGAATAAGTTAATTCTTGGTCTATATAATCGTTTGTAAACGGGTCTATACTCCGACCATCATTAACACCTAAATTAAAATCGCCATTTAGATTTGGTAATAAATCGGCTTTGGATTGTTTGTAATTGACTTTAGCCGAATGCTCCAACAAATGAGTAGATTTTAGATCGAGATTGTTTTCTAAAGCGATAGCAATACATTCGTCTAACGTCAGTTGTTTTTCCTCTTTAGTTTGAGAAAAACTAATTAAGCTAATAAAAAAAAGAATGATTAATATTATGATTTTATGTATCATGGTTTGGTTTCTTTAAACACCTTTAATATCTGGATAACAGACATTTTATATGGGTTATTAACTATACTATTTTTCCGTCTAGTAAATTGATAATTCGAGAACCATACGCAGCATTGCTTTCTGAATGTGTGGCTTGAATAATGGTTACGCCCTCTTCGTTTAACTGTGCAAACAACTCCATAATCTCGTCACTCTGTTTAGAGTTTAGGTTTCCTGTAGGTTCGTCTGCTAAAATCAATTTTGGTTTCCCGATTAAGGCTCTCGCTATGCCAACTAATTGTTGTTGTCCGCCACTTAACTGCATAGGAAATAAATCTTTCTTTCCTACAATATTAAAGCGGTCCAACATATCGGCAACCATGGCTTTACGTTCAGAAGATTTTATGTTTTTATAGAGTAGGGGCGTTTCAATATTTTCATAAACCGTAAGTTCATCAATAAGATGATAGGCCTGAAATACAAATCCGATATACTCTTTGTAGAGTCTAGAACGGTTTTTTTCTTTCATGCTATGTACAGGTTCTCCTAAAAAGGTATAGCCACCATCTGTAAAACGGTCTAACATGCCAATACAATTTAATAATGTAGATTTTCCAGAACCAGATGGCCCCATAAGAGAAATAAATTCGCCTTCATGTACTTGTAAATCTATTTTATCGAGTAAAGCTATTTTATGACTTCCCAAATTTACGGTTTTTGAGGCTATGTTTAAACTTAGTAATTTATTTTTCATGGTGATGTTGTGTTGTTTATTCTGTTCTTAAACTGTTTATCGGATTGGCAATAGCGGCTTTAATAGCTTGATAACTTACGGTGATAAAAGTGATGAGTAGCACTAAGCAACCAGTAATTAAAAATACCTTCCAGCTTATCGTAACTCGGTATGCAAAATCTTGTAGCCATTGGTTCATGATGTATAACGCTAAAGGGAAACTTATGGCGAATGATATCAAAACCAATTTCATAAAGTCTATAGATAATAGTTGAACAATTTTTGGAACACTTGCACCAAAAACCTTACGGACACCAATTTCTTTTTGGCGTTGCTCAGCCATATATGCAGCCAAGGCGAACAAGCCAAGACAAGCGACTATGATCGCTAAAATTGAAAACAACAAACTAACTTTTGCCATTTGCTGCTCTTTTTGGTATAAGTGTTCTACGTTTTTATCTACAAAAGCATATTGAAACGCAGAAGTTGTCGCAATACTTTTAAACGTACGTTCAAATTCTGAAACAGTGGTTGCGAGATTTTGATTTTTAAATCTGACTAATAGATAATTATAATTTCCTTTTGTTACGGTATTATGGAACGCATAGGCTCCAACAGGCTTATGGAGTGATGCAAAATTAAAATCGTCTACAACTCCATAGATATAACTATTATTCCCAAGATTGGCTTCTACTTTTTTTCCGATTGCTTCTTCTGGAGTGTATCCTAAAAAATCTAAAGCCGTTTTATTAATAAGGACTTCAACTAACGAATCTCCATCTTGTTTATGCGATGGTAACCGTTGACCTGCCAATAACTTTAATTGTAAAATATCTACTATATTATGTTCTGCTAAATTGGTGTTTACACTCATCCCAACATCACTATTGGGTTTGTAAATACTGTTTAAACTTACGCTAACCGTTGGATAACCTTGAGCTCTCGAAATTAGAGATACATTGGGCAATTTTTTAAAGGCATTTACAAGTGCATGATTGGTTGCAACATCTGGAACTGCTGTTGTTGAAATGGCTATTACTTGTTCTGGATTAAAGCCTAAGTTTTTATTCTGGACAAATTCTAATTGCTGACGCACCACAAGAACCGAAACAATTAGGACCACAGAAGCCGAAAACTGAACTACAACTAATCCTTTTCTAATAAAACTTGCCATAATTCCTTTATTAGAAGTTGGCTTTAAAGCGTCTTTAGGTGAAAAACGAGACAAATACAATGCCGGATAAGACCCCGAAATAAGTGTAGTTACTAACCAAATAAAACCTAAGAATACAAAGATCTGTAAAGAAAATAGTGAAGATGCCTCTAGATTTCTGTTTACAATGTTATTAAAGGATGGTAGTATTAATATGGTAAATAAACCTCCTAAAATCATGGCTATGGCTGTAATAAGTCCGGTCTCTACATAAAACCTTAAAATCAATTGTGTTCTAGATGCTCCCAACGTTTTATTTACACCGACATCTTTGGCTTTCTTTTGTGAGCGGGCTGTAATTAAATTCATGTAATTAATACATGCAATAATTAAAATTAAAATCCCTAAAATCGTGAGGTTTTTTATTTGACTGATGTCACCATAGTTTTCTAAATAACTATCGGTATAAGCCGAAGATTGTAAATGAATTTGCTCTAAAGGTTGAAGTGAAAACGTATACCATTGCTGTTCTTTTTCAACATTTGAATCAATAATATTTTGAAGTTTTTGATCAATATCATTCAGATTTCCTGTGTCCGAATTAAGCATTACAAAGGTTTCAAAGCTTGCATTTCCCCAACTAGGATGTTTAGCTTCTTGCCGCATCATAATTGGGACAACAGCATTAAATTGTAGTGAACTGTGTTCTGAAAAGTCTTCAAATATGCCTTTAACCTCAAAAGTGTTTCTATTATCTACAGTTAATGTTTTTCCTAACGGGTTTTCTGAACCAAAATAACGCTTAGCAGTGCTTTTTGATAGCAAAATAGTATTCGGTTTAGTCAGTGCTTTTGCCCCCATACCGCTAAGGATATTTACATCAAACATGTCTAGAATAGAAGGATCTATCCAAAATAATTTACTTTCTGTAAGAATATTGTCGCCTGCTTTTATAAACGCATTTCCACCATAATCATTTTTTAAAAGTCTTCCGGATTGTTGTGCGCTCGGGATATGTTCTGTAAGTTGTGGACTTAATGCAGACGGCACTTGCGCCCAAGTTTCAATACCTTCTTCTGTGGTATGCAAAAGCACTCTGTAAATCCGGTCTTTTTTTGCATACATCGAATCGAAACTACGCTCATGCAGTATAAATAAAAACAGTAGCAATGTGGTTGCTAAACCTAAAGCAAGTCCGAGAATATTCACTGCCGAAAACAGACGGTTGGTCTTCAGGCTTCTCCATGCAATTTTAATATAATTTTTAATCATGACGATTGATTTTTATTCTGTCTTTAAACTATCTACCGGATTGGCTAAGGCGGCTTTAATAGCTTGGAAACTCACGGTGACTAATGCTATTAAAATGGCGACAACACCTGCTATTACAAAAATCCACCAGTTTATTTCTATACGATATGCGTAAGCTTGAAGCCAATTGTGCATGGAATACCAAGCAATGGGAATGGCGATTATAATGGCAAGACCTACAAGTTTTAGAAAGTCTTTAGAAAGTAACCTTACAATACCCGAAACGCTTGCGCCTAAAACTTTACGCACTCCAATTTCTTTGCTGCGTTGTTCGGCGGTATAAGCTGCCAATCCAAAAAGGCCTAAACACGAAATAAGAATGGCTAATATGGCGAAGATTTGAGAGAGTTTACCAACCAATTGTTCGCTTTTAAATTTGTTATTGAAGGTGTCGTCTACAAATTTGTATTCAAACGGAAATGCGGGATTATGATGTTTTAATACACCTTCTACTAAAGTTAGCATCTCGTTAGGCGCTATTTTTGGATTCGTTTTTAAATACATAAAACTAGATTCTTCGTGGTAATTATGAAACAATACAGGATCGCTCTGTCCGTACATATCACCATATTGATAATCTCTAACCACGCCAATAACAGTGTATACATCGTCTCGCATAACTTGTTTCCCTATGGCACTGCCAGTACCCATTAATTTGGCGAATGATTCTGTAATTAAAACACTGCTGCTATCTTTTTCTTTGTTCTCACTAAACCCACGGCCTTCAACAAGTTCCATGCCTACGGTTTTTAAAAAATCAGAATTCACATATCTAAAAGAAATTAAAACATCTTCGGTATTAGTGCCGCCAGTCCATTCTAAACCAGAGCCATTGTTACCACCAGATAATAATTCCGAATTGCTTAAGCCAACACTAGTAATCGCTCCTGTTTTTAGTAAATCTTGTTTAATGATATCAAATTTTTCAATCATATTACCATTAACATTTAGTGATATAAGTTGCTCCTTGTTATATCCTAAATCTCTGTTTTTTACATGCTGAATTTGTTGATAAACTAAAATGGTACTGATAATAAAAACTATAGAAATGGTAAACTGTCCTACTACTAATCCTTTTCTAATAAAGGAAGCCGAACCTTGAGTCACTTTTAATCCTTTTAAAACCTCAACAGGTTTAAAAGACGATAAATAAAACGCAGGGTATAAGCCAGCAAAAACACCACAAACTAGGGTTATTCCTAATAAAACTAAAAGGTGTACTGGATTAGAAAGTCCTAAAACTAAATCTTTAGCAATAATTAAATTAAACTGAGGTAATAAAAGAAAGAGCAATAAAATACTCACTAGTGTTGCTATAAAAGCTAAGATTAGAGCTTCTGTTATAAATTGAAATATTAAACGCGAACGTCCAGAGCCCATCGCTTTACGTACACCAACCTCGTTTGCGCGTTTTTCGCTTCGTGCTGTAGATAAATTCATGAAATTAATACAAGCAATTAAAAGTATAATTAAAGCGATGATTGTAAATAATCGGACATATAAAATACCGCCACCAACTTGTTTTCCATTTTCAAATTTATCTCTTAAATGCCAGTCTGTTATAGCGTGTAAAAATGCTTTAGAATCACTTTCGCCTGTTTTTTGTTCTAGTAGGTTTCTAACTTGTGCATCTACAGTTTCAAAATGAGCTTCGGGAGATAATGCTACAAAGGTATCGGCAAAAAAGCTTCCATATTCTTTAGTAAATTCTTTGCCTTTTGTATAGCGCTCATAAGGAGCAATCCAATTAAAAGGAAACGTAATGTTTTTCGGTAGGTTTTCAATAACTCCCGATATCTGGTAATTATCTTTATTATTAACTCTAAGTGTTTTTCCTAAGACTTTGGTGTCTTTTCCAAACAACTCTTCGGCAGTTTCTTGGGTAATTACAATAGCTTCAGGAGTATTAAACGCTTGGTCTTTATGTCCTTCAATAAAATTTAAACTAAAAATATCTATAAAATCAGCATTTACATAGCGTCCCGAACGATTAATAGCATGATCTCCTACAGTAAATAAAAAATCTGCTTGTTTGGTAGGTGTGGCTTTATCTATTCCTGGGATTTCTGTTTTCATAGCTTCGGCTAATGGTCCTGGTGTAGAATTAAATGTGCGCCATTCACCATCATATTCTTGATGCGTTGGTACATAATACACTTGATCTTGTTTTGGAAAATTAGAATCAAAACTCACCTCATCTTCAACCCAAAGAAAGATTAAACTGGCACAGGTAATTCCTATAGCTAATCCGAAAATGTTTAGAAAACTGTAGCCTTTATTTTTGAATAAAGTTCGGAAGGCGATTTTTATATAATTTAAGATCATATTGTTTTTGTTGATAGAATTAATAACTGCTATACTAGCTATAGTTAAGATGATGCCAAACTATTAATTTATTGGTTATCAAGTTTTTGTGTTTGTTTTAAAAAACAGAAGTGTTCGCTTTTGATACACTTTTTGTTCGTAATCGAACACTTTAATCTGAACGCAAAGCCTCTACAGGATTGGCATTTGCAGCCTGCAGCGTTTTAAAACTAATTACTAGTAAAGCAAAGAGTATCATGGCCGCACCACTTACTACAAACACCCAAAAGCTTACACTGGTTTTATATGCAAAATCTTGCAACCAACGCGTAATGCCATACCATGCAATTGGAGCGGCAATAACAAAAGCCATAGCGACTAAAATTAAAAACTCTTTACATAATAGGGTGTTGATTTCCATTAGAGAAGCACCTAAAACCTTACGCACTCCAATTTCTTTAACACGTCTGTTGGTGGTATAAATGACCAAGCCTAATAAGCCCAAACAGCTAATAAGAATAGATAAACCAGTTGCCCAATTTAGAAGTTTAGAGATTTTACGCTCACGATTATAGAATTTCTGAATGTTTTCATCTAAAAACTCTACGCGGTACTCTTCTGTATCTGTATAGACCGATCTGTAGGCATCTTCAATTTTAGATAATGTCTGCTTTAAACCTTCGGAACTTTCATTATGAAATGCAATATGCAGAGTTTGAAACTGACTATAATCTGGGCGGTACCAATCGCCACGCAATGCCATGGGCTTAATGGAACTTCGTAATGAACGTTGATAAAAATCGGACATCACGCCAACAATAGGAACAGTTTCATTGTTTACTTGTACTATTTGCCCAATCGCTTCATTGGGATTATCAAAACCTAAAAGTTTTCTGCTAGTTTCATTAATTACAAGTTCTTGTATGGTGTCGTTTCTAATGTTTCGGCCTGCAAGTAATTGTAATTCAAAGAGGTCTAAATAGTGGGTATCTCCATACAGAAATTGAATGTCTGTATGGATTTCTTTGTTTTTATTTGTGTAAGATAATCCAGAACTCGAGACATTAAATGAAGCGGGAGCTACACCGCCTATACTAATGGTTTTTAATTCCGGAATTTTACTAAGTGCTCGTGCATAACGCTCTTTTTTATCAATGCTACGTTCGTTTCTAGGACTATAAACAGATACAATAGCATCGGTTTTAAACCCCATATCTTTTGTAAGCAGAAAATTAATTTGTTTCCCAACCAGCAAGGTGGCAATGATAAATACTTGTGCAATGGTGAACTGAAACACGGTTAAGAATTTACGAAGCTTTGCTTTTTTCTGACCAATAGCAAGATGATTTTTTAAAACGGAAACCGTGTTGAATTTTGAAAGGACTAAGGCAGGATAAAAACCAGACAAAAAGGTAACGATAAGCAGCAACAGTATAAAAGCAACAATGATTATTGGAGATGTAATCAGTTCGAAATCTAAACCTTCGGGAACAAAATCTGAAAATACAGTAATTAACCATTTAGAAAGTAACACAGAAAGTAGTGCTGATATGAGCACTAGCAAAAAAGTTTCGCCCATAAACTGACCAATAAGTTGCTGTCTTGAACTTCCTAAGGTTTTGCGAATCCCAATTTCTTTAGCACGTTGTGAAGCTTGAGCAGTGTTGAGGTTAATAAAATTAATACACCCCAAGAGCAATAAAAATAAAGCGACTAATGCTAAATTTAGTAATAAAGATGTACTGGCTTGACCTTTACTCCAATCGTAAATGCCATAAGCTTCATTAAAATGAATATCTGCTAAAGGTTGTAAAGAAAATTTTCGTTCTTCACCATATTTTTTTGAGTCTTCATCGGTATGTTCTTTTGCTAAATCATCTAATGTGTTTTGAATAGTTTGTAAGTCGGCATTAGCATTAATTTTTACAAAAAGCTGTGAATCTGAATTGGTGCTATTCCAATTTTTTTCTAATACCTGTGCTCTTAATCGGGTTTGTAGCAGTGTTGGTTTCGAGATGAATTCCTCAAAGACAAAATCTGTACGTTGTTTAAAATTTTCTACAATACCCGTTACTGTAATTTGAAGCGAGTCATTATAAACAAGTGTTTTCCCAATAATATCTGATGCTGCTGTATTTGGAAAATAATTGGCTGCTCGCTGTTCGGTTAGAATAACAGTATTGGGACGTGTAAGAACATGGTCTGTATCGCCCGCTAGAAAATTATAATCGAATATTTTAAAATAATTTTCATCGGTATAAATGACAAAGTTTGGCCATTTAAATTCTGAATTTAAGGCTTTGTTTTCAACTTTAGAAGGGCGTTCTATGTAAAATCCACTTACAATTTCTAAATTAGATTGCTCTTTTATAGCATCTTCTAATGCAAGTGTGACGCCTGAATTACTAAAAGACTCTTCGGGATCACTAAAATCTGAAACCACTCTATATATGCGATCGCTATCTTTATGAAACGTATCAAAAGTAGTATCGTAAAAAATCATTAAACCAATTACAACAGACGCACTTATACCAATGGTTAATCCAATAATATTGATAAGAGAAAATACCTTATGCTTCATAAGGTTTCTCCAAGCTATTTTGAAATAATTTCTGATCATGATTTTACACTTTTTGATTGATTTACTCGGTTCTTAAAGAATCTACAGGATTAGAAGTCGCTGCTTTAATCGTTTTTACCGCTATGGTTAACATGGCAATCACTACAGCAATTCCACCTGCTCCTAAAAACATCCAAATATTGAGTTCTATACGATACACATAATTCTGTAGCCATTTGCTCATGGCCCACCATGCTATTGGTGATGCTATAAGAAACGCTATAACGATTAATTTTAAAAAATCTTTGGTAAGTAAAATGGTAATGGCCGAGACACTTGCGCCGACTATTTTACGAACTCCGATTTCCTTTTTACGTTGTGCTACAATAAGCAAAGACATGGCAAATAAACCGATACAACTTAAGATAATAGCTAAAATAGAACCACTACCAATCATGGTAATCATAGTGCGCTCATGTCGTAAGGTTCTATCAATATTTTCATTTAAAAAAGACCCTTGAAATTCGGCATTTGGTTCAATAGAATTCCAAGCTGCTTTTACATCGGTGTAGGCTTGTTCTAAATTTTGTGATGACACCTTAACGTATACGTTGCGTAAATTCCAGTTAGGAAGCGCAAATAAAGTCATTGGTGCAATCGTCTGGTCGAGTTCCTGAAAATTGAAATCTTTAATAACACCTACAACAGAATATACAGCATCATCTAAATCTATCTGTGAGGCTAAAATATCATCTTCATTGAGTTGCTTTGCCATAGCTTCATTGATAATAACCGAAAGACTATCACTCGCTAAGTTTTTTCGAAAAGCACGACCTTTAATAATATTCAAGTCTAAGGTTTCAATATAATCGGCATCAACCACCACCATGTGTGTATCCACACCGCGACCCTGATGTTCAAAACCCAAGACACTTGTCGAACGCGAGCCATCTTTTCCTAAACCTAAAATAGTATTAGATGCAGTAACACTTAAAATATTAGGTTTATCTTGAAGTTTATTTCGAAGTAATTCTATTGCTTGTTGATCGTTAAGTTGACCATTCAAGGGAAAAGCAATCACCTGATCTTTATTGAAACCTAAGTCTTTAGTCCTCATAAATTCCACCTGATCCCAAAGTACAAGCGTACCACTAATCAGTAAAATAGCAATTCCAAATTGTAAGACCATTAAACTATTTCGCAAATGATTTTTACCATGAACGTCGAGCTTTCCTTTTAAACTTTGTAAGGTTCCAAGACGACTCATTAATAACGCAGGATAACCTCCAGCAATTAATGTAATCAGCAAAACACTTAAAATAAGCACCAACAACAATGATGGGTTTAATAAGGTTGCCAATGACGCTTGGGTTTTAAATATGGTTTGAAAGTATGGTAGTAAAAACACGGCTAATAAAATTCCTAGTCCGATGGAAATTAAAAATACTAAAATGCTTTCACCCCAAAATTGAAAGAACAGTTGTTTTTTGTTTGCACCTAATGTTTTTCGCATGCCAATCTCACGCAAACGTTGGGCACTTTTAGCAATACTCATATTGATAAAATTTACACAAGCGATAAACAGAATTAAAATTGAAATCCCCAAGACCAAATAGGGCATGGTACGACTTACAGTTACTGCGCCTTGATTAAAATTAGCAAATCGAACATCTGCCAAAGGCAATAGTTTTAGTTGTCTATAAAGACCTTCAGGATTAGGCTGAAACCCATCACGCTTGGCATTATCAATCACGTTTTTATAATGTAATTGGGTGAAATCTGTGGTGTTTTTTTCAAATTGCTCTTGTTGTACAGCTTCTGCAAGTTGCATATATACTTCATGGTTCTCCATGTCCCAGCGCCCTATGGTTCTGGCGTATGCGTGTTCATTCTGACTTTTAAAATTTAAAACGATATCAAAATCCATTGAACTTGTATTCGGAAAATCTTTTACGATTGCAGTAACCGTAAACGGTACTTGTTGCTCATCTCTTAGAATGCTAACCGTTTGTCCGATGGGCTCTTCATCTCCAAAAATACGTTTAGCAGCTAGCTCAGTCATTACCACAGAAGACTCTGACGTTATTGGGTTTTTGGTATCTCCTTTTATGATTGGAAAGCTAAATATCTCAAAAAAATCGGGATCCACATAAGCCGTACTCATATCGAATTGCTTGTCATCTTGACTTAATAAGACACCAGTACTAATATAGCGTGTAATTTTCTCAACTCCCGCAACCTCATCTTTTAAAGCCGCAGCAAAAGGTTCGGATTTTGAGATGTTAGCTTCAATGCCATTTAACCCACTATCTTCTGTATACACTTGATAGATTTCATCTCCATGCTCATGAAAGCGATCAAAAGACAATTGAAAAACGGTATACATCGCCAACAATATGGCCACTCCAAATGCTGCCGTAAGTCCAACCACATTGAGTGTTGTAAACGTTCTATTCTTCCAAAGGTTTCTGAGTGCTATTTTGAAATAATTTTTAAACATGATTGTACCCTTTTTGATTAATTTACTCGGTTCTTAAAGAATCTACAGGATTAGATGTTGCTGCTTTAATCGCTTGAAAACTCACCGTGATTAATGTGATAATTAAAGCGCCCAAACACGCAATAGCAAAGACATCCCAACTTACAGTGGTTCGGTAACTAAATTTCTGCAACCATTGTCCCATAACAACATAGGCAATAGGTGAAGCGATTAATAAAGCAATGACTACAAGTGTGATAAAGTCTTTAGATAATAGTAACCACAACTGGCTGATGGATGCTCCTAAAACTTTACGAACTCCAATTTCTTTAGTGCGTTGCTCGGCCACAAACGATGCTAACCCGAAAAGGCCTAAACAACTAATAAAAATAGCCAATACAGTAAATACGCGTGATAAACTGGCAATGCGTTCTTCAGATTTAAACTTTGCGCCATATTCTTCATCTATAAACTGATAGTCGAAAGGTGTATCTGGGAAGTTCTTTTTAAAGACGCCTTCAATACGAGTTAAATTTTCACTTGTACTGTGTTCAGGATTAAGTCTTACATTATAAAAAGCAGTATTGTCATTTCGGTCAAATGCATACATGGCTTGTTTTACAGGACTATAAGGGGATTGAATAACCATATCTTCAACCACACCAACAATTTTTAAAGGGGGATCTTGGTTCTCGGTATCAGAATCGCGGATATATTTTCCTATCGGATTCTTAATATTCATGTATTTTACGGCAGTTTCGTTTAAAATGACCGCAGTAGAATCCGTCGCAAATGCTCTAGAAAATCCGCGACCGGCCGTTACTTTTAAGCCTAAAGTTTCAACAAACTCATAAGACACGGTGGTGTATGCTAAATCTTCTTGAAATCCTGCTGATTTTCCATCCCAAGTATAACCTGAACGATTTGACCAAACATCTGTCATGGGTCCGCTAGTTCCTGCCATTTCTATAGCGCCACCAGAATCAATTAACTGATTTCGTATCACATCTCGTTTTCCTAAGAACTCATTACTCATTACAGGAATTTGAATAAGTCCTTTTTTGTTATAACCCACAGGTCTGTCTTTAGAAAATTGAATTTGATTCATTACCACCAGCGTTCCTATTATTAAGGCTACAGAAACGGTGAACTGGGTTACCACAAGAATTTTTCTTGGTAAAGAGGCATAACGGCCAGATTTAAAGGTGCCTTTTAAAACAGTAACAGGATTGAAAGACGATAAATAAATGGCTGGATAACTTCCTGCTAAAAATGCAGTTACAATAACAAAAAATAATGAAATAGCCCAGAATTGGCTGTTGAACCAAGGAAAAACAATGGCTTTGCTCGCTAGAATATTGAATCCGTTTAAGAATAATAACACCAAACCCAATGCTACAATAAATGATAGTACAACAATTAAAAACGACTCGCTTAAAAATTGAAAAATGAGCTGACTACGTTTTGAGCCTATCGATTTTCTTATGCCGACTTCAGTTGCTCGTTTCTCGGAACGGGCAGTACTTAAATTTATAAAATTAATACAGGCGAGTAATAAAATGAATATTCCAATAATGCCAAACAACCAAACATTTTCAATACGTCCGCCAGCTTGCACACCATTCTCAAAATCGCTCCGTAAGTACCAATCTTTCATGGGTAATAAAAATAACTGCGGATTAAATTCTGCGGTATCTGGTGCAGTATCTTTCTTTATATCTTTAATTTTAGCTGTTACAGATTCCATAGTCGTATTATCATGTAGTTGTACGAAGAGTTGAAACGAATTATTATCCCATGCATCTTTAGAAAATTCTATCCAGTCTTGAGTGGTTATATAATGTTTCCAGGGAATAATGTACTTCATGTCACTGAATGAATTGTTGGCAGGTATATCTTTATAGATGGCAGTGACCACTAAATCATCTTCATTATTTATTTTTATGACGTTGCCAAGCGCAGGTAAATTACCAAATAACGACCTCGCAGCCGATTCCGATAACATAATGGCGTTTTTCTGTTTTAGTCCATTTTTTTCTCCCGCGATAATGTCTAAATCCAACATAGCTGTCGCACCTTCTTGCATGGCATTCCCTTCCCTGTAGATATTAGTATCTCCAAACTTTAAATAGCGTGGTTGTAACCAAGACGACATAATAATATGTTTAAAATTATCTGCATACTCTTGTTGCAATACAAATTCCAACGGACGCGGAATAGCAGGACCAGTACCTGTTTCTTTGTTCATGGTTTGGCTCTGAAATACCTGTGCAATAGTAGCTTTGTTTTTAAAGTGGTTATTGAAATTTAATTCGTCGGTAACCCATAAGCCTATCATAATGGTTGCTGCCATACCGACTGCTAGCCCTGAGATGTTAATTATGGAATACACCTTATTTTTGATAAGATTCCGGAACGCTATTTTGAAATAATTTTTAAGCATGGCAGTTAGGATTTACTATTCGTTTTTTGATTGATTTGGATGACACACTTCAGTGGGAATTGACTAATTCATGTATAAAAAACTGAAGTGTTGCATTCCAAATTGATTGATTGATTGATTGATTGATTGATTGATTGATGAAAATCTACTTATGCTAAAATATTCTCTGTTACTTTTTGTCCGTCTAGCATTCTAATAATACGGTGGCTGTATTTGGCATCGTGCTCACTGTGTGTAACCATAATAATGGTGGTTCCTGCTTCGTTAAGGTCTATTAGTAAATCCATAACTTCGTTACCATTAGTACTATCTAAATTTCCTGTAGGCTCATCTGCTAAAATTAATTTCGGATTATTTACAACTGCTCGTGCTACGGCTACACGTTGTTGCTGCCCTCCAGATAATTGTTGCGGAAAATGATTCCGTCTGTGCATAATCTGCATTTTTTCTAAAACAGCTTCGACTTGCTTTTTGCGTTCAGCAGGCTTTACACCGGTATAGATCAATGGTAATTCTACATTTTCAAAAACGGTAAGTTCATCAATTAGGTTAAAGCTCTGAAATACAAAACCGATATTGTGTTTACGTAATTCTGAACGTTTACGTTCGTTGTAGCCAGCGACTTCGGTGCCGTTAAACTTAAAACTACCACCGTCAGGATCATCCAATAATCCCAATATATTTAGTAAGGTAGATTTTCCGCATCCTGATGGTCCCATAATGGCCACAAACTCACCTTCTTTTACATTAAATGATAATTTATTTAAGGCGATGGTTTGTACTTCTTCAGTTTTATAAAACTTTTCTAAGTCTGTAATTTGTATCATGCTTTTAGTCTTTAGTAATTGGTTGATAGTTGATAGTCTCTATGAACTAATTTCTGGTTATATATTTAAATTCTTTTTAATCTTTAGTCTTACCTCTTGGCTCTATTTCAAAATCAATTCTTCGGCATCACCAAAAGTATCGTAACTCGAAGTTACTACCTTATCTCCAGGGTTTAAACCTTCTAATACTTCATAATATTCTGTATTCTGGCTTCCTAATCTGATGTTTACTTTGTAGGCAGAACCACCATCTTCACTGACTTTAAATATCCAATTGCCACCTGTTTTTTGAAAAAATCCGCCTTTAGCAATAAGTAAGGCTTCTTTTTCAGCACTTAGTGCTACACGTATTTGTAAATTCTGACCGCGTCTTATGCCTTCTGGGATATCGCCTTCAAATTTCATATCTACTTGAAAACGTCCGTTAGTCACTTGTGTAAATACTTTCTTAATTTCTAACGTATACGTCTTATTGTTCAACGTAAATGTGCCTCTTTGTCCGTTATAAATTCTGGAAATATAATGCTCATCAATATCTACTCGTACTTTGTAACCGCTCGTTACATCTACTTGACCTAATCGTGTACCCTTATTTATGGATTGACCGATTTCTGCATCTAGAGATGTTAATTGTCCATCTATAGGCGCTCTAACCACTAAATCGCCTACTTTTTTTCGCATTAATGCTAAAGCACTTTGTGTTCTGGCATAGGAATTTTTAGCCTGATTTACTTCTAATTTTGTCGAAATGGTATCTTCTGCTAAGACTTGTTTAGCCAATCTCATCAGCTCTTTTTGGTATTCATAATTGTTTTGAGACGATTCGTAATCCATTCTTCCAATCGCGCCTTTTTCGTATAAACGCTTATTTAAATTGTAAATACGTTCAGCTTCAATCAAGTTATTTTCAACATCTGTAAATTGATTTTGTCTATTAATAGTATTTTGGCGGGCTGCGTTTTGAGAAATCTGCATTTGCGTTAACAAGTTGTAAACAGACGTTTCTTGATTTACTAAACTTAATTCCAAATCGGTATTCGATAATCTTAAAATAGGTTCGCCTTTTTTAAGCATAGCGCCATCTTCTACAAATTTTTCTTCAACTCGGCCACCTTCTAAAGCATCTAAATAAATAGTTGTAATAGGAAGTACGATACCATTAACAGGTATGTTTTCTTGAAATGCAGCCTTAGTCACTGTGTTTATAGATATGCGTTCTGTCTCTACATTTAATTTAGAACCACCAGACGTTTTAATAGTAACATATACTATTAACGCTAAAATGGCTAGAATACCGAGAAGAAGACCAAGCTTTTGATTTGAAAATTTTTTCTTTTGAATTGGAACGTCCATTATTGATTTGTTATTTATACTATAGGGTATAGTGAAGATGATGCCATAAATATAAATAACTGATTTTTAGCTGTTTGATATTTTTGATTAAAATAAAAGTGTTCGGTTTTGGTACACTTTATGTTCGGAAATGCACACTTTTGTACGCGATATGTATTTTGTTTTTCTAATCTTTATAAGCTGAATTTAAAATCGTAATATTGTAAAACTGAGCTTTTAAGTAAAGTATAATGCACATCTTTTCAAGATGTAACTTCTAACCAATAAATCTCGATTATCGAGTAATGATTTTAAAAAACGCAACAATATTAGTAATAGATGACGATGTGGATGTACTCACAGCGTTACGTTTACTACTTAAACCACTCGTAAAAGAAGTGGTTACCGAAAAAAATCCGAGTAATATTTCTTTCCAGATTACTCAAAAAACGTACGATATCATCATCTTAGATATGAACTTTAATGGTTTGGTAAATACGGGGAATGAGGGCATTTTTTGGTTAAATAAAATCCGAAAAGAAAAACCAGACACCTCGGTTATTTTAATGACGGCTTATGCCGATATAGATTTAGCTATACGAGGACTAAAAGAAGGGGCTTCAGATTTTTTAATGAAACCTTGGAAAAATGAAAAAATAATAGAAACCATTACCACAATTCTAGGGAATAAAGCCTCCAAGAACACTAAAAATAATACGCTTAAAACACATAGCAATGAGATTATAGGAGATAGTGATGTGATGCAAGATGTGTTTGTAAAACTAAAAAAAGTAGCACCTACAGACGCTAATGTATTGGTGCTTGGAGAAAATGGAACGGGTAAAGATTTAATAGCACGAGCAATTCATGATAATTCGAATAGGAGAGACCAACCTTTTATAAAGGTAGATGTTGGCGCCCTGACCGCTTCCTTATTTGAAAGTGAATTGTTTGGATATAAAAAAGGAGCATTTACAGATGCTAGAGAAGACCGCAAAGGGCGTTTTGAAGCCGCAAATGGCGGTACATTATTTCTGGATGAAATCGGAAATATTAGCTTAAGTCAGCAAGTAAGATTATTAACCGTTTTGCAAAACAGACAAGTCACACCTTTAGGATCTAATGATGCTATTCCTGTAGATATCAGATTGATTTGTGCGACCAATATCGACCCAAAAGTATTAGCAAACGAACAGAAATTTAGAAAAGATTTAATTTATAGAATCAATACGGTAGATATTATTGTACCACCATTAAGAGATCGTGGTACAGATATTACAGCATTATCTCATCATTTTGTATCGCTATATGCCGAAAAATATAATAAAAGTGCCTTTTCTTTTGATTCTGGATTTATTTCAAAATTAAAAAAACACGAATTCCCTGGAAATGTAAGAGAACTTCAATACGTTTTAGAACGAGCGGTAATCATGACAGATGGGGCAGTTTTAAAACCTGAAGATTTGGTGTTTTCTTCTATAGAACGTGCTCCGGCAAGTACTAGTAATACAACCAATAGTTTAAACTTAGACGAGATTGAAAAAAACGCCATTCTCACAGTATTAGAAAAAAATAAAGGAAATGTGTCTAAATCGGCTAAAGAGCTAGGCATTACAAGAGCCGCTTTATATAGACGTTTGGAGAAGTATGAACTATAGAGCTTACATTTTTGCACTGTTTTTAAGAATACTACTTATTGTGAGTGTGATTTTGGTGTTGGTATATACTATTTATAACCATTATTCCGGATATTCTGTACTTGCTACTCTAGCTATCCTTTATTTATTTATTAATACGTATACTTTTGTAAAACGGCGTTTTGTAGCTATGGATGATTTTTTTGAAGCCGTAAAGTATCGCGATTTTTCAAGATGGTTTCCAGAAGATCGCGGACCAAAAGATATTCGTTTTTTATATACCGGTTTTAATGAAATTAACCGGACCATTAAAGAAATTAATTCTCAAAATCAGGCACAGTTCGTGTATCTTCAGAAGATTCTTGAAATGGTGGATATTGGAATTATTGCCTATAATTTAGAATCTGGAGACGTACTTTGGAGTAACGATTCTTTTGGAGATATACTCGATATTCCGTCATTTAAAAACGTACGGTTTGTAGAAAATAGAAAACCCGAATTATTTAATACCATTTTTGAAACTTACCATCGCGAACCCAATTCAATTTCGATAGCCTTACAAAATGAAAGTATTAAAATACTAATTTCAGATACCGTTTTTCAGGTGGGTGAAGATGCTTTTAAATTGATTGTAATTCAAGACATTGATACTACCTTAAATAAAAATGAATCGGAATCTTGGAAGAAGTTATTAAGTGTGATGACGCATGAGATTATGAATTCGATAGCTCCAATTTCATCTTTAGCAGATACTCTTCAGAGAAATGTGCAGATGGCAATTGAAACTCCTGAGGCTTCACATTTAGAATTAGAAGATCTTAATTCTGGTATTAAAACAATTAAGAATAGGAGTGAAGGTCTTTTAAAATTTGCTAAAACGTATCGCAGTTTAAGTAAAGTGACCAACCTGAATTTACAAAGAACAAAGGTTTCAGAATTATTTAATAATATACAGCGTCTTATGCAACCGTCCATACAAGCTAAAAATATAGATATTTCATTTAATATTACTTCTCCAAAACTAGAATTAGATATCGATACACATCTTATAGAACAAGTGTTGATTAATTTAATTCTTAATGCTGTTGACGCTTGTAAACATATAGCAAATGCCGAAATAAAAGTTGTTGCTGTACAAAACCCGAATAGAGATATCGTGCTAAAAGTTTTCGATAATGGTTCAGGGATACCTCAAGACATTTTAGAAAATATATTTGTGCCATTCTTTACAAGTAAAGCCACAGGGAGCGGTATTGGTTTGAGCCTCTGTAAGCAAATCATGTTACTTCATAAAGGTAGAATTATTGTAAAAAGTGTGGAAGGCGAAGGCTCTGTATTTAGCCTTGTATTTTAATTTCTAAAAAGGTATCGTGCTGTTATTTCATCAGAATGCTGTTTAAAAAGTCATTATTTATACGTAGTTATAGATATTACTTAATGTAAATCCAAACAGAATCCAATTTGCAGATTGTTAGTTAGAGTTCAATAAAATAAGCAAACGTTTATATTTTTATTCAATATTTATCGAGTTCGTAAAAAAGAGGATGCGTAGTACATGTGTAACCTCTGTTTTTTATGCTATAGTTAGTATAATGGGTATTTTCATAACTCACTTAATTAACTCCCAAAACCTATAACTATTAATGAAAAAATTTTACACACTAATATTGACTTGTTTTTTTGTATCAGTCATGTTTTCTCAAACCGAAAAGGATAGAGCACTTATAAAACGTGAATCAAATATTGAAAAACTGAATCAGATTTCAGAAGACTATTTAGCGACGCAGTTTCTGTTTAAACATAAAGCTGTACAAGATAAAATCGTGTCTAATGATGGCGAAATAAACTATTTTTCGCATTTCGATACTTCTGGAAATCCTGTATACTATACTTTAGAAAATGAAAGTTCTGCAATATCCTCAAAAATAGATGTCATTAGAACCGGAGGAAGCTCAGGTTTAGATTTAAATGGAAGTGGTATTGAATTTGGATTATGGGATGGTGGCCCGCCAAGAATTACGCATCAAGAGTTTAATGATAATATTTCTATTATAGATAATACTACTACGTCTTCACACGCTACACATATTGCAGGGATATTAATAGCCTCTGGTGTTGTTGCCGAGGCCAAAGGTATGGCGCCATCTGCAACCATAGAATCGTACACGTCATCAAATTGGATTTCTGAAGTTCCAGCTTGGGCAGCAGCAGGCGGTTTAATATCTAGTCATTCTTATATTATTGCAAACCCAGGATCTGATTATGAGAAATTTGGTGTTTATAACCAATACTCACAATTATGGGATGACATATCTTACAATGCCCCGTATTTAGTCATGTGTACAGGAGCTTCAAATAATGGGAATAATAACTATAATCCTGATGGGTCTAGATACGATTTACTAGCCAGTAATAAACTTGGTAAAAACTCTATTGTGGTTGGCGCATGCTCAGATGTTCTAGAATATACAGGACCAGAATCTGTAAATCAGGCCGTATTTACTAGTTGGGGACCAACCGATGATTGGAGAATTAAACCAGATATTACTGCAGTGGGTACTTCCTCATATTCTACACGAGAAGCAAGTGATACAAATTATACTACAGGACAAGGTTGTTCTTTTGCGGCGCCTATTGTTTCTGGAGGTTTAGCATTGTTACAACAGCATTATTATAATAATAACGCTGTATATATGAAAGCTGCAACGGCTAAAGGTTTAATTTTAAGTACGACCGATGAAGCAGGAGATTTTGATGGCCCAGATTTTTCTAACGGTTGGGGATTGTTTAACGCATATAACGCAGCCGAAGTAATTACAAATAATGGTACAACTGCAATAATATCAGAGTTAACCTTAAATCAAGACGATACATATTCGGTAAATATTCAAGTTGATGGTTCAGAACCTTTGTCGGTTGCTATTTGTTGGAATGATCCTGCAGCAAAGCCTTTAGAAGATGAACTTTATAATGATTCGACTCCTATGCTAATAAACGATTTAGACGTGAGAGTTGTATCAGAGTCAGAGACGTATTACCCATGGATTATGGTGCCTAATACTTCTTATGATAATTATACGGCAGCGGCTTCAAAAGGAGATAATTTTAGAGATAATATTGAAATTATTAATGTTGAAACTATTGAATCTGGACAATATACTGTAAATGTAACGCATAAAGGCACATTACAAGATGGCTTACAAGACTTTTCATTAATTATTAATGGAGTTAAATTAGAAAGTCTGTCTGTTTCAGAAGTGACAGCAGAAGATACCATTGTTGTTTTTCCAAATCCCGTTAATGATGTTTTGAATATTAAACTGAATTCAAATACATATCAAGACATAAAGGTTAACCTTTATAATTTGGTAGGACAAAAACAATTAGAAGCTACATTTAATACCCAAAAGGATGTAGAAATAGATGTGAGTCAGTTATCAAAAGGCATATATTTCTTGAACGTTCAAGACGATAATAATACAATTATTACTACTAAAAAAATTATAGTCGATTAAGAACTTGTCATCAATAAAATATTTAATATGCTGTTTTTTAAAGCGGATAAATGCTATGTTTTATACTGGTATTGTATAAATATGTATAAAAGGCAGCATATTAAATTTAAGAAACAAGATGAACATTATCTTATCAAAATTATTGTAGATTTTAGTGCATATAAACCTTGAAAACGTATTAGTAATAACTTTTTTACTCATCCATAAATAAGAGGAATATCAAATTCATTTAATGTAAAATGTGTTTGTAGTTCTAACTGTTGGTTGATTAAAACTAAGATTCTATTGAAAATATTTGATACCTATGTATAGAAATAGCACTTTTGTTTAGTTACAGATTAGTTTTAATGTAAATGCAACTAAAAGATGAATAAAACAGTGTTAATTAAACAAAATTCAAGTTTTTTTGATTCTGTTTTCGCTTTTATATTCTGGATACTTTTATTTGTATTACCGTTAATCTATCAATGGATTAATACAGATGCTATACAATGGCGTTTAATTTTTAATGTTTGGATTGATTATTTACCACTACTAATAATCTTCAGTGTAAACAGATTCCTTCTAATTCCGTTTTTTTTATTCAGAAATAAGAAATTTATTTACTTTATAATGGTTCTCGGTGTTATCGGATGTACTGTCTTTGGGTCTTTCACTATGCGTAAAGCCTTTCTATCTCAAAATGCATCTTTAGCACCTAGACAAACACCTCTTCAGTTTCCGAACTCAAATAAAAACATTGCACCACAGGGGCAATTATCAAGGCATGCACCTGCAGATATGTATCCGCCTTATGTAAATTTAATTTTGTTATCTATTTTACTAGTTGGTTTTGATACCGGAATGAAACTTTCTGTGAAATGGGCAGAAATGCAGCGACAAAAAGCAGAAATAGAAAAAGAAAGTATTAAAAATGAATTGGCTTTTTTACGCAATCAAGTCAGTCCTCATTTTTTAATGAATACCTTAAATAATATTCATGCCTTGGTCGATTTTGATACTAAAGAGGCTAAAAGCTCCATAGCAAAACTATCTGTTTTAATGCGACATTTGTTGTATGAAGCTAACGACAAACCCATAGCATTAACCAAAGAAATTAAATTTATTGAAAGTTATGTAGAACTCATGAAATTGCGTTTTTGCGAAGACGTTAAGATTGAATTACATTTGCCTGAAAATCCACCAAATATTTTAATTCCAACACTGTTATTTACTAATATACTCGAAAATGCTTTTAAATATGGTGTGAGTTACGAGCATGAATCTTTTATCGATATTACCTTAAGCGTTCATGAACATGAATTGAAATTTAATATTGAAAATAGTTTACATGAAAAATTTAAAACGGAAGAAAACTCTGGAATAGGAATAGAAAATACGCAGAAACGATTAAAATTACTGTATCAAAACAATTATACATTTGATAGTGTAGACCATGGAAATGTATTTAGTTCAACTATAAAAATACCAATATGATTACATGTATCGCTGTAGATGATGAACCTTTGGCACTCAGACAAATTGTGTCTTATATAGAACAAACGCCTTTTCTGGAACTAAAAGGGAAGTTTACTAATGCTTTAAGTGTGTCTAGTTTTCTTAATGAACATGCTGTCGATTTAATATTTCTTGATATTCATATGGCTGATTTAAATGGTTTAGAATTGGCGAAAACGCTTGTAAATCCGCCTAAAATTATTTTCACCACAGCTTACAGTGAATATGCTGTAGAGGGGTATAAAGTAAATGCTATAGATTATTTATTAAAGCCCATAGAATATGTCAATTTTCTGCAGGCTTCTAATAAAGCATCAGATCTGATACTTCAAACCCGTTTGACTGATGGTGAGATTAAAAAGAAAGATGAGTTTTTATTTATAAAATCGGGACAGCAACATATTCGTATTAATTTTAAGGATATTAAATATATAGAATCACAGAAAGAATATATCTCTATACATTTAACTCATGGTGAGTCTGTGAAAACATTATTTCGACTAAAAAATATTGAAGACATTCTACCAAAAGCACATTTTATGCGTATTCACCGTTCGTTTATTGTTAACCTAAACCATATTGTAACGGTAGAGCGTAATAGAATTATTTATAGTAGACAAGAATTTATTGTTGTAAGTGAGACATATCAAGACGAATTCAAAACCTTTTTAAATAATAATTTTTTCAATTAAAATTCAATACCGCTATAGGTTTTCATGACGCTTATAATAATACCATCTAGTTTTCAATAAATTTCGTTGAAAGAAATAGGCCTTCTATTGATATTATTCTTTTACGAACACCTAAATGTAGACCTTTACATTAGTTAAATTTAGAATTATGAAAACGTATATAAAACAGGTGTTTTTATTTTTAAGTATTTGCTTATCCATAGGATACTCTGTAGTCGCACAAATAACATATCCAATCGTAGATACAGGTGTAACTGTATTTTATAGTAATAATGCTGTGATTTCAGTACCAAACTCTGGTGATGAGTTTTATGGACAAGATGCTACGTATACAGGAAATCAGCCATCGTATACAGACAATGGTGATGGTACAATTACAGATAATGTGACGGGCTTAATGTGGGAAAAAGATATGGGTGAAAAAATGACCTTTGAGGCTTCTTTTTCTAAAGCTCAACATTCTAATTTAGGAGGCTATTCCGATTGGCGCGTACCTACCATTAAAGAATTATATTCTCTAATACTATTTACAGGTCAGATTAAAGGTGCTAAATCTAATACACTGTTTATAGATACCAAGTATTTTAATCAGACTTTAGGAAACACCAAAATTGGAGAACGCGAAATTGATGCCCAAACGTGGTCGTCTACAAAATATGTGGGCGTGACCATGAAAGGTGATGAAACTGTTTTTGGCGTTAATTTTGTCGATGGTCGTATTAAAGGATATCCAACACAAAAGAAACGTACACGTACCGAAAATACCATGTATTTTAGAATGGTAAGAGGAAATACAGATTACGGAAAAAATAATTTTATAGATAATGGAGATGGTACAATAAGCGATTATGCTACAGGATTAATGTGGCAAAAAGCAGATGATGGTGTAGCGCGGGATTGGGAAACTGCTATAAATTATTCAGAAGATTTAGAACTTGCAAATCATACAGATTGGCGTTTGCCTAATGCTAAAGAATTGCAAAGTATTGTAGATTATTCTCGGTCGCCTCAGACCACTAATTCTCCAGCTATTAACCCAATATTTTCTACTACAGAAATTAAAGATCCAAACGGGAATTCTGGTCAATATCCATTTTTTTGGACCAGCACAACACATTTAGATGGTGTAAATCCGAGTTCTGGTGCTGTGTATATCGCATTTGGAGAAGGACAAGGTAAAATGCGCAATCAGCTTATGGATGTGCATGGCGCAGGATGCCAAAGAAGTGATCCTAAAAGTGGTAATAAAAATCAGTATCCTACTTATTTCGGACCTCAAGGCGATGTAAGATATGTGTTCAATTACGTTAGAAGTGTACGTAATATAAAATTTTAAATTTCAGTTGATAAGCTTAAGTATCAAGGATTTTTTCTAAAAACAAATTTTTCATTGATTGTAAAGTCTATTCTATTGAAAAGGCTTCCAATATAAAAGTGTATTGCTGATCTTTAATTTCTATCTAATTCAAATACTATCAAAATATAAATTATGAACACTAATTTTTTAAAATATTCAATGGGTATACTCGTTGTGTTAGCTATTTTTTCTTGCGATAATGATACCGAGACTAGCGTAGATGAAGAGCAAGAAGAAGATACGGGAACGGTAGTAAGCGGATATACTTATGCTATTGTAGATTCTGGCGTTTCAGATTTTTATAGTAGCGATGCCATAATTTCCGAGCCTAGTGAGAGTGATGCTTTCTACGGACAAGATGCTACGTATAATGGAAATCAGCCTTCTTATACAGATAACGGAGATGGCACAGTTACCGACAATATAACCGGATTAATGTGGCAACAAGATATGGGAGAAAAAATGTCTTATGCAGATGCTGTGGCACTGATAGATGATTTTAATTTAGGGGACTATACAGATTGGAGAATACCAACAATCAAGGAGCTTTATTCGTTAGCCAATTTCACAGGGAGGTGTTATGGTGACGATGCTGTAGATATGTTTATAGATGAAAATTATTTTGTTCAACCTATAGGCGATGAGTCTATTGGAGAACGCGAAATTGATGGTCAAACATGGTCTGTTACAGAATATGTCGGACTTACCATGAATGGAGACGAAACTGTATTTGGATACAATTTTGTTGATGGGCGTTTAAAAGGCTATCCTAAATACGACCCCTCAGACGGTTCACCTAATACCATGTATTTTAGAATGGTAAGAGGAAATGTAACGTATGGTGAAAATATTTTTACAGATAATGGCGATGGAACAATTACAGATAGTGCCACAGGATTAATGTGGCAACAAGCAGATAACGGCGAAACTTACGACTGGGAAAGTGGCTTAGCTTATGCAGAATCACTAAGCTTAGGAGATCATTCAGATTGGAGAATGCCAAATGCAAAAGAACTTCAAAGTATTGTAGATTATACAAGATCTCCACAAACCACTAGTTCGCCAGCTATAGATCCTTTATTTACATGTACTCCAATTTTAGATTACGAAGGTAATTCTGGTCAATATGGTTACTATTGGACGAGTTCGCCTTTACAAGACGGACCAACACCTTATACAGATGCGGTTTATTTCTGTTTTGGAGAAGCTAAAGGAGAAATGAATGGTCAATTATTAGATGTACACGGTGCAGGAGCACAACGTAACGACCCGAAAGCAGGGAGTGTAGACGATTACCCTGATACTTTTGGTCCGCAAGGAGATATTCGTAAGGTGTACAATTTTGTTAGATGTGTAAGAGATGTAAACTAAAATGTTAACACCAAACGTGAAAATGGTTAAACTTGTTTTGATTATAGAATCGGAATATAACACGAGACCAGATAATTAATAGCTGTTAAAAAATGAAAAATAAGAAATTTAATTTGGGGGTTGTTCTGGTTTTATTCTGTGTAATTAGTGCTTGTGAGAGCACCACAGCAGATACCGATAGTGTTGAGTCTGAAAATGAAGTTAGTGAAGGTTATGTGCTGTATAGCTTAATTGGAGACACTACGACTTATCTTATAGATTCTACAGGAGCAGAGGTTAAAACTTGGTCGTCTTCCTATTCCTCTTCGGGCGGATATTATCTGTCAGAAAACAATACGTTATTACGCTTAGGAAAATCTTCAGAAGTGAATAATGGAACGTTTTCTTCTGGCGGATTGGTGTCTTCAGTTATTGAAGAACTTAATGATGAGAGTGAGGTTCTGTGGTCTATTAATAAATATAGTGATGCGTCTACATTTCATCATGATTTTAAAGAGGTAGATACGAATACAATTATTGCTTTGTCTTGGCAACTGAGAGAATATAACAATTCAGAATATTGGAACGAGGTCGTTCTTTTAATAGACAAGACAGATAATTCCGTAATTTGGGAATGGAATGCTATGGACGATGGCGGAATTTTTCCGGAAGATAATGACCAAGACGATTATTTACATTTTAACTCGGTAGATTATAAGGATGGAAATATACTTATAAGTTCAAGGGGTAAAAATACGCTATATTTAATAGATAAAGAGAGTAAAGGTATCATTGCAGAGTTAACTGCAGAAGACGCTTTGTCTGGGCAACATGATGCTACTTTTTTAGTTAATGGAAACATACTTGTTTTTAATAATACAGCAGAAACGGCTAAATCTGCTGTTTTAGAAATTACAAGATCAGACGTGTTGGTTTGGCTGTATTCAAATACATTTTATTCAGATCATATTTCGGGGGCTCAACGGCTGGATTCAGGAAATACTTTAGTTTGTTCAGGAGTAGAAGCGCATCTTATTGAAGTGACAGATTCTGGAGAAGTTGTGTGGGATTATACTATAGAAAACACAAATTCAAATCGACCAATAGAAGTATTTAAAGTCCGTAAATATGTCAATTTTTAAGGGAAATTTAGAGGCTGTGTAAGTCCGCTAGAAACGTATTTAGTTCATTCTATCTAAACCAATTTCTAATACGGTGAAACACATTCTGTTTTACAACCACCACTTCTCCAATGGTTACTAATTCTTCAGAAAGTTCAATTTTTATGGGTTGGGTTAGGTCTGTAATAGTTAGTTCTTTGGTTTCGTAACCCAAAGAAGAACAGATAAGCACAGGTTCGTGTTTTAAAACCGTTTTAGGAATTGTTATTGAAAATCGACCATCAAAATCTGAAATCACACCTTCAGATCTTCCTTTAAGAAAGATATTTACTCCTGGTAAAGGCCAATTGGCATCAGAAACAATACCCTCAAGACGTATAGAATCTAAGACAGGTTCTGGATTGGTAATGCCGTTTTCTTTTTCAGTAGCAGTAGGTGCAATACGAGTTGGTTGAGGTGTGTGTTGTACCTGACTAAAAATAGCAGGAGAGATTAAAAATAGAGACGATACTCCCAAATACAAGCCCAGTTTAGAATACCATTTTGGATGTGGCTTAGTTATGGGCACATCTAATAGTTCAGGTTTAAATTTACCACAAACAGGTTGTTTTTGTTTTAATAAGTCACGAAGTTGTGCAGGTGTCGCCTGTGTATAATCTATAACCGTTTTTTGGCAAGCAGAACAAAAAGCTCCACGTTCTGTAGGTTTCATGCTTTGCCAAGATTTATGACATGGTTTTGGGATTTGGAATGTATAGTGCACTAATAATTGAAATTTACATCTTAAATATAAGATAATTATATGTAAAATACTGCTTCAAGAGGAGTTATATATGGCTGTAAACTTACACTACGTTAGTATAAAAATGGAATCCTAACTGTTTCAACAATTGTAGAATACTTCTGCTACTTCGCTCTACAAATATTTAATTATTGCTGAATATCTAATTTAATTGTTAAATTTAGTCCTTCACCAGCTGATTAATCACACCAAGAAACATCTGAAGTGTTATTTTAAGCCTCCCTAAAATGATATTAGTTATGAATTTTAAGCGTATTTTAATTGTTTGTATTCTCCTTCTTATTATAGCGTGTAAAGAGAAAGATAAGAGTATTGAACGTCAAGTTATTTGGAAACCATATAATGATTCTCTAGATGTTGTCGCGAATGCAAATCACCAAAAATCACGTATGCGCTATAAGCTCATTCAGTCTAAAGTTTTAGATAAAAACGATATTTTTCTACCGCTTTATAAGGACGTATCTGCAATTTCAGAAGCCGATTACAACACATGGAAACCTCTTATTTTAGAACAAGATATACCTACCATTCAAGCGCATATTGCTGCTGGAGATTTAAGTTATGAAAAGTTGGTCTTATTTTATTTATATCGTATTTATAACTATGAATTAAATAATGAAACGACTTTAAATACCATACTCGCTTTAAATGAAGAGGTGATAAATCAGGCCAAGTTATGTGACGAAACTTTAGCAAAATTTCCTAATGCTGAAAGACACGAGATTTTTGGTATGCCCATTCTTTTAAAAGATAATATCGATACTCAAGGTATGCATACTACTGCAGGAGCAATCGCATTTATGGATAACAACACAGACGATGCTTTTATTGTAAAACAATTAAAATCTCATGGAGCATTAATTTTAGGAAAAGTTAATTTAAGCGAATGGGCGTATTTTTTATGTTCAGGTTGCCCTGTTGGTTATAGCGCTGTTGGCGGACAAACTTTAAATCCGTATGGACGAAAAATTTTCGAAACTGGTGGCTCTAGTGCAGGAAGTGGCACAGCTGTTGCTGCCAATTATGCGGTTGCAGCTGTGGGAACAGAAACGTCAGGTTCTATATTGTCGCCTTCAAGTCAAAATTCTATTGTCGGTTTAAAACCTACTATTGGATTGTTAAGTAGATCTGGAATTGTACCCATATCAAGTACCTTGGACACACCTGGTCCGATGGCAAAAAATGTTACAGATACAGCAATTTTATTATCGGCTATGACAGGACAAGATCTTAGCGACGAAAAATCTGTAGACACCGATAAACATTTTAAGAATATAGAGGAGCAGTCTTTATCAGGAAAGCGGTTTGGAGCATTTAAAGATAAAATGGAAACCGATAGTCTTTATGCTGCAACGCTTCAGGTTTTAAAAGATCAAGGCGCAACAATAGTAGTGTTTACTCCAGAAAGTGTAAGCTTACCAGGGTTTAGGAGTATTTTAAGTATAGATATGAAACACGATTTACCATCTTACATTCAAAATCATGTGTTGAATAAGGAAACTTTAGAAGTTTCTAATATTTCAGAGGTTATTCATTATAATAAGCAAGATAGTTTAATTAGAATACCATATGGTCAGGCGCTATTTGAAGGCATTGTTGCCGATACGGTGTCTACAGAACAATTAAAAGGAATTAAAGACAATTTAGAGCATAAAAGTAGAGCACATTTAAATGCTATTTTAGATTCAAATCAGTTAGATGCTATTTTGAGTATTAATAATTTTTATGCAGGTATGGCTGCTGTAGCTAAATATCCAGCGTTAACTGTTCCAATGGGGTATAAAACAAATGGGGAACCTGAAAATTTAACATTTATAACCAAATCGTTTCAAGAAGTTGAATTATTACAGCTTGGTTTAGCGTTCGAAAAAGCAACTAAATCTAGAAAGTTACCTGCAGATTATTCTGAATAATGTTTTGTGATTATAGAACTATAAAGGTTTTGGATAAACATAAAAATTAATAAATAAAAGTATTGCTAACTGAATATAAATACAGATGATTTTGCATTGAACAAAACAGAAGCTATACTTTAATATTTAATAAAGATTTGACAAATGACAAAATTTTTGATTGATCCATACGAAACAAAACCAGGAATAATAGAAGATCTAAAAGACTTTGATTCCACTTCAAATAGTTTGTCAATCACTTCGAAAGTTAAGAATATAGAGCGTTTAAAAAATTTGGAAATTGATAATCTCTGGTTGTTTTCGGCTAAGGAAAAAGATATTGAAAAAATTTTCAATCTTATACAGCCTAAATATGTTAGTTTATATCAAGTTTTAATAAATGATTTGAGTTGTCTTGAAAATTTGAAAGCATGTGAGACATTGTTATTGGATTGGAATACAAAGGCAACAAAATTATGGGATTTTAAGAAAAATAAAAAATTGAAAAATTTATCTATTAGAGATTTTTCAAAAATTTCAAATATAGATGAAATCGAAAATATTTCTCAACTAAAATCTCTTTCACTTGAAGGAGGAATGTGGAAACCAATGAAATTAGATTCTCTTAAATCAATCGCCGTCAATAGAAATTTAGGATATTTACGTTTAATTAATTTACGTTTAAAAGATAATTCCCTTAAGCCTTTATGGAATTTGTCAAAATTAGAACTTTTAGATATTTCAAATCAATTCCCTACAAAAGAAATAGCTGGTCTTTCTAGAGTTTTATTGAACACAAAATGTAGTTTGTTTCAACCATATATAGATGTTGAAATTAAAGATCAAAATAATAATTTGAAGTATGACGTAATGATTGTTGGAAAAAGAAAACCATTTCTTTTAAAATCAAAAGACAACAAAAGGTTAGAAAAATATATTAAAGAGTTTAAAAGATTTAAACAAGAAAATTAAAGACTTATTAGTTTATGTAATAATTAACCATTTTGTAACTACTAAAGTATATTATTAAATAATAAGGCATTTATAAATGTAATGAGAAAATATATTTCCAAAAATATTACTCCTCTTCTTTAGGTTTATAAATAACAATAATCTGAACTAAGATGGCTAGAAAGACTAAAATATAGATTTCCATATGTGTGAATAATTCTATTGAACTAATGGCTTTTTTGCTCAAAGACGTTTGTCTTCTGCCTTCACTTAGTTGAATTTTGGACAACTTATACAGGTTGGCTTCTACACTTCTAATCTGATTTTCTAAAGCTGTTGTTTGTGATAATCCTGATTGTGTTAACGCGGCTTCAGATTTTTGTAGTGCTTTTAAATCATCTTTAAAAGCATTAAATATTTTACCTTCTTCAACGGTTAATTTTGTTTGATCAAATCTCGTAATTAAAGCCTGAACTTCAAGATTGACTTCCTTGTTTCTGTCTACAAAAAAAATAGAATCTTGTTTAGCCATGGCAACTTCTTTTTCTTGCACTAACCGTGACATTTCAAAGATTATATCGTTCGCAACAATTCTATCATTATAAATAGTAATAACGGAATCTTTAACTCTTAAAAAATTATTTCTATCTATTAAGTTTGTCGCAAGTATTAAAACGAAAACCATAAGAATACCAAGAACCCATTTTATTTTGTTGTAGAATGTCATAATAATTGTGATTTATGTAAAAAATATAGCGCAAATATATGAAAAACGTAACAGACTAACTTATCTTAAAATTAGATATTATTTATCTTAAATGTTTCCAAACGTATCCTTAGTATGGAGAAAATATTTTTTTTAAAACTCTGAAGGAGAAACGCCATGTCGGTTTGGAAAATGGCAATGATTTGTATCAGATTTTATGATTTCACAGAATGCAAACGCATCTTTGTTAGGCATCATCATATCTCTAATAATAATTTCGGTACTGTCTGTAAGTTTAGAAGTTGAAAATAAAAATGAATACTAAGGATGGTAAACAGGATGACTAGAAAGCTCTATTATAATGTAATTACTAACTATCTTTTTAATGGGTGAACTTTAGTTTAATGTTTGGTTTTGGAAATAATGGTTTTATAGACATATTAAGACCATTATTTATATACGTCGAGCATGTTAGTGCATGTGGTGAGTCAAACTGCTCAAATGGTTTGTATAGGGATAACCGATAGAAATTGATAAAACAAAAATGTTAATTTTATACATGTTTATGGTTGAAATAGGTAAATCTAATTGGAATAGAAATGTCTATACTTGTAAATTAGCAATAAAAATAACCATCAACTAGCGTTTGGTGAAAAACCAAAACCTTAATCAAAATGAAAAATATACTCGTTGTCATAAGTTTTATATTAACCTTAAGTAGTTGCTCTAAATCAAAGCAATTAGATATTGTATCTCCAAATGGTGAAGTCAAAGTTGTGATAAACGATCAAGACTCGCAATTAAGGTACAACCTTTATAAAAACGGAATAGGTTTGGTTTTAAATTCTGAAATTTCAATACTTCAAAATCTTAATGTGAAAGTTTTAGGAGTCAAAATGAACCAGGTTCAAGAGACGTGGCATCCCGTGTGGGGACAGTTTAGCGACATTGAAAATCACTATGCTGAATTGGAGCTATATCTAGATTATCAAGGTACGTCTGCAACACTTCTTATAAGAACTTACGATAAAGGTGTAGCATTTCGTTTTAAAGTTACTGAGGTTTCAAACGGTATATCTCCTTCCTTTTTTATGGAATACGATTTGGCTGATTCTAGTACATTATACTCACCAGCGGGAGAAGGTAAACCATTCGGACCATTTTCAATTCAAGATTTTAAAAGTCAGGATTCCATAAAACACAATTTAAAAATGCCTTTGGTTGTTGAAGGAGATCAAAATCAGTTTCTATCACTTTTGGAATCCGATTTAGTAAGTACACCTGGTTTTGATGTTATCGATTTTAAATTCGATCAACAACGCAAAAAGTTAGTGTCTCAAAACAATTTTAATTCAGAAGATACCAACTTGGTAACGCCTTGGCGTCTTATTCTTATTGAAGATAGAATAGGCGATTTATTGACCAATACAGTGCCACTAAATGTGGCTGCTGCTAATACCATTGAAAATCCGTCGTGGATTAAACCAGGTAAAACCTTATGGGATTGGCGCGTACATGGCTTTACTGCAGAAGACGGTTTTACCTATGGTATCAATAACGAAAGTTATTATCGTTTTATAGATTTTGCTGCTGAAAACGATATAGAATATTTCATGATAGACGATGCATGGTACACCGATGTTAAACCGGGTTATATGGAAATGTCGGATAAATTAGATTTGGATAAAGTGACGGCTTATGCAAAAGAAAAAGGCGTGTCATTGCTATTGTATTACGACAGACGTCAAGGCGATTATGGCGATGAAGCCTTGTTTCCGTATTATAATTCATTGGGTATGAAAGGGATTAAATACGGGTTTATGGGGAGTGATGTAGAGTTTACACGAAACGCGATTAAAATGAGTGCCGCAAGTAATTTGTTAATAGATTTTCATGATGGTCCAGTGCCATTTACAGGCGTGTCAAGAACTTATCCAAATGCTATAACGAAAGAGTTTTGCCATGCGCAACAAGATTCTAGACGTGCATTTACGCCAAAAACTTTTATTAGAATGGCTTTAATTAATGCCATTCAAGGGCCACTAGATATGAATAATGGAGTTTTCGATATTTCTAGTGTGAATGCTGGAGAACGCGAAAAAGGACCGAGAAAGTTAAATTCGTTAGTCACCACCGTTACAGCAGAGGCCGCGCGTACACTTATTATTTTTAGTGGTTTGGTTTGTATTCCAGATGCACCAGAAGCGTATTCGGAAAAATCAGATGTATTCGAATTTATTAAAGAAATGCCTGTTGGTAAATGGGACGACACCAAGATTCTACATGCTAAAATGGATCGTTATATCTCTACAGCTCGTCGCCATGGCGATGCATGGTATATTGGTTCCGTTCATGCAGATGGAGGCACTTTAGATATTACGTTAGACTTTCTAAAAGACAGCGAAACCTATAAAATTACCTATTACGAAGATGCCGAAGATACAAATAGTAAAACTAATCCTGAAGCCTACCAAGTACGCACTGCCACAGTAAAAAAGGGCGATGTGGTATCAGCGAAAATGGTTGCCGGTGGCGGACACTGTATGTGGATTAGACCTAACAATCAAAACCAATAACATGAACAAATCAATATATGTTTTTGCGCTTATTACTTTGGTATTACAATCCTGTAAAACAAAACCAGAACCTATAAAACCAAATGTCCTTTTTATTGTGGTAGACGATTTAGGATATGCCGATTTAAGTGTTATGGGAAGCCATTATTATGAAACGCCAAATATTGATGTTTTAGCAACTTCGGGAAATATATTTACCAATGGTTACGCCACCTGTTCGGTGTGTAGTCCGTCGCGGGCGAGTTTATTAAACGGACAGTTTACGGCAAGACATGGTATTACACAATTCGATGGCGCACCGTCGGGATTGGCTTGGAAAAAGAAAAATAGGCATACTAAACTCTTGCCACCAGAATATAAGCATCATTTAGATACTAATGATGTGACCTTGCCAGAGGTGTTTAAAGCGAACGGATACGCTACTTTTTTTGCTGGAAAATGGCATTTGGGAAGTGAAGCGGAACAATCTTTACCTACAAATCATGGATTTGATGTTAACCAAGGGGGATATGAAAAAGGAGGACCGTATTCGGGAGGTTATTTTTCACCTTTTAATAACCCAAACATGACAGATTATGAAGATGAAAAGGGCATGTCACTTTCCATGAAATTGGCTAAAGAAACCTCAAAATTCATAGAAAAAAATAAAGACACCACTTTCTTAGCCTACTTGTCGTTTTATGCGGTGCATGCTCCAATTCAGACCACAAAAGCCAAGTGGACAAAATATAGAAACAAGGCCGATAGCTTGGGAATTGCCGAGCAAGGTTTTGAAATGGAACATGAGTTGCCATTTAGAATGTATCAAGATAATCCAGTATATGCAGGCTTAATCGAAGAGGTAGATGGCGCCATTGGTAGTGTTATGCAAACCTTGAAAGCTAATGGCTTAGATAAAAATACCATTGTGGTGTTTACGTCCGATAATGGTGGCGTGACTTCGGGAGATAATTTTTCAACCAACCAATTGTCACTTCGTGGCGGAAAAGGTTATCAGTGGGAAGGTGGTATTCGTGTGCCTTATTTTGTATATGTGCCTTGGTTACATCAAGGTGGTAGGACGATTGAAGTTCCTGTTTCTGGAGTCGATTTGTTTCCTACACTATTAGATTTAGCCAATATTCCACTTCAGCCAAAAGCACATGCCGATGGTGTGAGTTTAAAACCACTTTTAGAAGGGGGTACCATTGTCGAAAGGCCCTTGTTTTGGCATTATCCGCATTATGGAAATCAAGGAGGCGAACCGGTTTCAATCATTAGAAAAGGAAACTGGAAACTGATTTATTATTGGGAAGACCTTCATATCGAATTATACAATTTAGATACCGATTTAGGTGAAATATATGATTTAGCTTCGGAAGAAGTTACAAAGGCTTCAGAAATGAAAACCGAGCTGATGAATTGGTTAAAAGCTATGGATACGGAATATGCAGAATTAGATGAAAATTGGGATGAGTCGGCTTGGGACAAGCGTTTAGAGGATAATAAAAATAAATTGATGCCCAGATTAGATGCAAAAAGAAAACAAATGCTAAGTCCAAATTACCAACCAAATACCGATTGGTGGGGCAGTGAAATAATCAAGGATACTACAGCAGTAGCAACCGAAAATTAAAGGTGTCGGATTTAAACCACAATAAACTAAAACCAACTAATTAAATCAAAAATGAATAAAGCTTTTCTATTTCTAATCTTAATAACCATGGTTTCTCTGCAAACTAAGGCACAAATAGTATTGAAATATGATAAGCCTTCGAGTAAATTCACAACGGAGCAAAGAAATAATTATAGGAAAAACGGGTACATGCAAGAGGCACTTCCATTTGGGAACGGACGCTTAGGCGCCATGTTTTCTGGAGGAATAGATGAAGAACACCTTTTGATAAACGATATTACATTTTGGATGAATAGCAAACGTGGGATGGATTCCGTAGCGCAATCTGGAGTAAAACTAGAAGGGTACAAGCATTTTGACAAAGTCAGAGAAGCTTACGAACAAAGTCATTATGGCACGGGCGAGGATAGTATGGAAGCCATGTCTACCAAATATTTGAGCTCCACACAACCTCTAGGGAATTATGCGCCATTTACAGATGTGTTTATTTCCACAGGTCATGACAGTACTTCCGTATCAAATTACATGCGCTCCTTAGATGCTCACTCAGGAATTGGAAGGGTAGAATATAATATAGGTAATGGACATTTTACACGCGAATATTTTTGTAGTCATCCAAACGATGTGATTGCAGTGCGTTATACCGCGAAGCATGCCAAATTAAATTTGAAAATTTCAACGAGTACTTTGCATGAAAATCATAGGGTTACATCGGAAGGGCATTATGTGATTTTGACTGGTGAAGCGGCCATGGTGCAAGATAATATCAGTTTTCAGCAATTAATTTATGTAGATGCTGGTAATGGAACATTAATTCAGAATAAAGATGGTTCCCTGCAAGTTGAAGGCGCTACAGATGTTAAAATATACCTAACTGCCTATTCAGATTATCTTCCTATTTATCCAACGTTTAAAGGGCGAGATTTTATGGCCGATACACAAGATAGGATGAAAGAAGCTGTAGTGCTAGGCTATGAAAATCTGAAACAAATACATGTAAAAGACGTTTCGGCACTCATGGATCGTTGTCAATTGGAGTTGGATTTTAAGCCATCAGGACTGACTACAGATCAGTTAATAAAAAAAGGAGCAAGTATAGAATTAGAAAATCTGTATTTTAATTATTCACGGTACCTTCAAATCAGTAGTTCTCGCACAGCTCCTGTGCCATCTAACTTGCAAGGGCTTTGGAATGGCCATTTAAAACCGGCTTGGAATGCCGATTATCATAACGATATAAATGTAGCTATGAATTATTGGATGGTCGAAACCGCAAACTTACCTAGTTCTTTTTCTCCTTATGTTGAATGGATGAAAATTCTAGCGGAATCAGGTAAACATGTGGCTAAAGAAGCTTATGGTGTACAAAATGGGTGGAGTGTCGGGCTTAACGGAAATGTTTTTGGGTTTACAGCACCTAATGAACACGGTAGACGCATGCAACAATCTGGAGCTTGGTTATGCCAGAATCTCTTCGAGCATTATGCGTTTAATCAAGATAAAACGTATTTAGAAGATATTTATCCTATACTAAAAGGTGCAGCCGAATTTTATGTTGACTTTTTAGCTCCTTGGAAAGATGGATCGCTTGTAGTATACCCAACGTGGTCTCCAGAAAACACCTATTTGTCAGAGCAATTTAGTAAATTAAATAAGCAGACCTATGGAGCTGCTTGGGATCAGCAATTGGTTTTGAATTTGTTTACTGATTGTATTGAAGCTGCAACGGTTTTAGATAAAGATGCAGCCTTTAGAAAAAAACTTCAACAGATAATTCTGAAATTGTCGCCTCAAAAAATTGGGCAGTATGGACAAGTACAAGAATGGCCAGAAGATTGGGATAGCCCAACCGATCAGCATCGGCATATTTCACATTTAATAGCCTTGCACCCAGGGCGTGATTTTTCGCCACTAACCACACCAGAATTAACAGATGCAGCGCTGGTAACCATGAAACATCGCGGTGATATTTCTACAGGTTGGAGTACCGCTTGGAAAACTAATTTTTGGGCACGGCTTCATAACGGCGATAAATCCCATCAATTTTATCAGTTTTTAACGTCTAAGCGAGCCTATGCTAATCTGTTCGATTTTCATCCTCCCTTTCAAATCGATGGAAACTTTGGTGGTGTCGCAGGCGTTTGCGAGATGTTATTGCAAAGTCATTTAAGAAGTGTCGATAATACGGCGAAAACAATAGACGCCGCAGCGTTTGTAGCGTATCAGCAAGACCCTAAAACACCAAATTATTTTAGTCCCGTTGTTCCGAATGAAGCTTTAGCGGATGCATCTTATATTTTACATTTGCTACCAGCATTACCTTCAGCTTGGTCTAAAGGAAGTATAAAAGGATTGCGTGCTCGTGGCGGATTTGAAGTAGATGTAGCCTGGGAACATGGCAAGCTCAAGAAGGCTGAAATTCACGCCACCACAGATGGTGCTTTCAGAATATATTCCGAAGGAAAACTCAGTGAAGTTATCACTTTGAAAAAAGGGGAAACGAAGCATTGGACAAGCTAAACTAAGAATACAAACAAACTATGACTACAATTAAACCGCTAACTACATTATTAGTCGCATTAGGTATTAGCAGTTTATCTTTTGCGCAGTCCAAAGGCATGGATTGGCCAGTACTTAAAACCTACGACCAAGACCATATTCAAAAGATAAAAATGCCCGTTGGCGGTATTGGTACAGGAACCATTTCTTTAACAGGAAGAGGATCTTTAGAAGATTGGGAAATTATGAACCGACCAGCTAAAGGTTTTAATCCAACCCTAGAAAATCGAGGGCCTGTAAAACAAAAAGGCCCATTTTTTGCCATTTATATTGAAGATCGTAAAGGTGAAACACAGACACGTTTGTTAGAGGGACCATCAGACGAAGCCTATTACGAAGGGGCTTGGGGAGCAACTTCCAATAATCATGGTTTACCGCGTTTTGGGCATGCTGAATTTAAAACAGCTTATCCCTTTGGACAGGTGTTTTTAAGTGATGATGACTTACCAGTAGATGTGGTTGTAGGGGCTTTTAATCCGCTAATTCCAGGGAAAATAGACGATAGTAGTATTCCTATGGCTATTCTAAATTATACCGTAAAAAACACAATTGATCAGGACATCACGATTTCCTTGACAGGAAGCATTCAGAATTTCATTGGCTTTGATGGGAAAAGGGGAGAAGCAATAAAAAATATAAACACTTATCGTGAGGATGATGGTGTAAAAGGCATTCATTATACTACAAACGGCGTAGATCCTGAAAGTGAACAATGGGGAACCATGAGTTTCGTGTCTTTAAATGAAGGGACAACAACCTATCGCACAGCTTGGCAACCGATGACGAGCAGATGGGATAAAAAGAGATTGGAGTTTTGGGACGATTTTAGTACCGATGGAATGCTTGAACCACGTGTAAACGAGAAGGCAAATGCTCCGATGGGATCCTTAGCAGTTAAAACGATTTTAAAGGCTGGCGAGTCAAGAAATTTCCAATTTTTAATTAGTTGGAATTTTCCAAACAGACAAACGTGGGATAAACCCGGTTTTCAAGAGCTTATAAAAGCGACAGTTGGAAATTATTACGCAACAAAATATAGCGATTCATGGGATGTGATTTCTAAAACCTTACCCCGTTTAGGTGAATTGGAAACTAGTACTAAAACATTTGTAAATGCACTTATTGAAAGTGACATACCTGAAGAAATAAAGGAAGCTTCACTTTTTAATTTAGCACATTTAAGAACCCAATTAGTCTTCAGAATAAAAAGTGGGCACTTATTAGGCTGGGAAGGTATTTTCGATGATTATGGATCCTGCTTTGGGTCGTGTACACATGTTTGGAATTACGAGCAAACCACAGCGTTTTTATTTGGAGACTTGGCTAAAACCATGCGGGATGTCGAATATAATTATGCCACAGACGATGATGGTTTAATGAGTTTTAGAGTGTATTTACCTTTAGATCAGGGTCAGAAATGGGGTAAAGCTGCAGCCGACGGACAAATGGGAAGTATTATGAAGTTTTATCGCGAATGGCAATTGTCTGGAGACGATGCATTTCTTAAGAAGCACTGGCTAAAAGTAAAAAAAACATTAGAATTCTGTTGGATTCCAGGTGGTTGGGATGCTGATAAAAATGGCGTTATGGAAGGCTCGCAGCACAATACCATGGATGTGGAATATTTCGGGCCAAATCCGCAAATGGGCTTTTGGTATTTAGGTGCCTTGAAAGCTTCAGAAGAAATGGCTACGTATTTAGGAGATAATGCATTCGCCAATACATGTAAAAACCTATTTAAAAACGGTTCTGAGTGGATGGACACTAATTTGTTCAATGGTGAATATTACGAGCAACATATTCAACCACCTATGTCGGCAGATAACGTGGCTGAATCGCTTATAGGAGCTACAGATAGTAAAAATGCCATAGATTTTACTTCGCCAGATTTTCAATTAGGAAAAGGGGTTTTGGTCGATCAGTTAGTGGGACAAATGTTCGCACATATCGTTGGGTTAGGATATTTAGGGAATGAAGATAATATCAAGAAAACCCTTGAGTCGATAATGAAATATAATTATGTTGAAAACATGGCGTCTCATACTAATTTTCACCGGTCTTATGCTATAGGGGATGAGTCTGCATTATTGATGGCGGCATATCCTGGTGAGCGACCAGAAAAACCATTTCCTTATTATAGTGAAGTGATGACAGGTTTTGAATATTCTGCAGCCATTGGAATGTTGCAGGAAGGACAAACGGAAAATGGCCTATTAAGTATCCGAAATGTTAGAGATCGTTATGATGGTAAAAAAAGGAGTCCGTTTAACGAAGCCGAAGCCGGACATCACTATGCCAGAAGCATGGTGGCTTGGGCAGGTATTTTAGCAACCACAGGCTTTCAGTATTCAGCAGTAGAAAAATCAATGACCTTCACCTCTAAACCTGGAACGTACTATTGGAGTAATGGCTATAGTTATGGGACTTGCGAAGTGAAAAATAAAGAAGCAGTACTAAAAGTGATTTCAGGAGATTTAAGTTTAGAGCAATTTACGCTAAAGGGTGTGGGGACTAAAAAGCTTAAAAAACAAACGATACAATCAGGAGAAACGATCTCAATTAAACTATAAGACAATTATGAAAATGAATATAAAACGAAGTTTAGGTTATATACCTCTAATTGCAATTTCAGCCTTGTTGTTCTGTGCCTGTGGAAATAAACAAGCCAAGAAAACCGAGTCGGAAGCAGCTGTTAGTAATACGGAAATACCTTCCGAGACAGTCCGTTTTTCCTATTCAGAAATAGAAGGTATAGGGCAAGATTCAGTTTATAACCGCAGAGATCCAAGTGATATTATAAAGGTTAATAATACCTATTACATCTGGTACACGCGTATGGATAAACCGGTACGATCGGGGTATTGGGGTACCATTTGGTATGCTACTTCCGAAGACGAAGGTCATACGTGGCAAGAACAACGCATGGCTTTAGATGTAGGAGAAGCAGGGAACTTTGATAGCCATTCGGTTTTTACACCCAATATTTTAGTCTATCAAGGTAAATATTATATGTATTATACAGGCGTGCAGCCTACTCTAGGAAACCCCAATAAGGATTTTGAAGGAAACAGTACTACAGATTTTACAGCTATTGGGGTTGCGGTTGCTGATAGTCCTGATGGACCTTTTAAAAGACCTGAAAATAATATTGTAATCGCACCTAGTAAGGTGTCGTCTGATTTTGATAGTTATCGCGTAGATGATGCCAGTATGTTGGTAAAAGATGGAAAAATATGGTTGTATTACAAGGGACGATGTATAGAATACGGAAAACAAGGCCCAAAGAAAACACAGATGGGGGTGGCCATGGCAGATAGTCCTGCGGGGCCTTTTCAAAAGTACGCTAAACCATTAGTAGAGCGTGGTCATGAGGTGTTAATATGGAATCAAAATGAAAGTGTAGCATCGCTTACTTCTTTAAGTAAATCTATTCATTGGGCTAAAGATGGTTTAGATTTTAAACCTTTAGCTGAAAATCTAAGTAGTATTCCAATGGCTCCTGGTTTGTATCGTCCACATTTAGAAAATGATAATGCCGCAAAAGAAATTCCAGGATGGGGAATTTGTATGAGACAAAGTAAAGGGGAAGCGCACTTGCTTCGGTTTGAAATTAACAATCTAGATTTATAACTCCAATAGAAGTGCTTGAATCTTAAAAATTTTAAAGTATTACTAAATCAATTAAAGTTTTTTAGAACACAAATACAATGATAAAAAGAATACCTAAACATATCGTTATTGCGCTTGGATTTACTTGTAGTGTAATTGGCATGCAGGTACAAGAAAAACCCAATATCATCATTCTATTTGCAGACGATTTAGGCTATGGTGATTTAGGCTGTTATGGTGCAACAAAAGTTAAAACTCCAAATATTGACAAACTTGCTGAAGAAGGTAAGCGGTTTACCGATGCCCATTCGGCGTCTGCTGTGTGCACGCCATCACGGTATGCATTGCTTACTGGAGAGTATCCATTGAGAGCAAATGATGGTAATGGTATTTGGGGACCAGCACCAATAACTTCAGATTTAATAATTAATACAGAACAATTAACTATTGCCGGTGTTTTAAAAAATAGTGACTATGCTACTGCCGCATTAGGGAAATGGCACTTAGGCTTTGGAACCGGTGAAAACGATTGGAAACAACCTCTAAGTCCAGAACCCAATAATTTAGGGTTCGATTACTATTATGGGGTTCCACATGTATATAGTGCGCCGCCTTATGTGTATGTTGAAAACACAAGTGTAATAGGAGCAGATCCAAACGACCCATTAGTCTATATAGGGAAAGGGAAACCTGATGAGGTCACACCAATTACACTAATTCCTAAAGAAGCATCACAGCGTACGATAAATATGTTTAAAGGGGCCAAGGAGGCTCATAAATTATATAATGATTATACCGTAGGAACGGTATCGGCTGACAAGGCAGAGGCGGG
>NZ_LMAK01000055.1 GCF_001439665.1 Formosa algae | reverse complement strand
ATCGCAATCAACTCCCCTCTTGAGAGGGGTCAGGGGTGTGTATTAAGAAAAACAATTATTCAACATCATCCCAAGTCAACTGCTCATCATCAGAAATATCTCGAGTAGCAACCTTTCCCAACAACGACTCAAAATGTTCGGCTAAAATCTCACCAGTCCCTGGGCGTTTCACCCAAATATTAGCTTTAGTAAACGTCTCTCCTTTTTTAATCGGTGCAATAGTACAAACGGTAGCAAAAGCAAAATCTATAGTCACTTGCTCTTCTTTAGCGGGTGCTTTAGTTCCTCCGCGCATTAGTGCCATTTCAGCACTATTTACAATTAAATCTTTACAAGCCTGTTCATCCATACTACAAACAATATCCGGACCTGTACGCTCCATATGATCTGTAAAATGACGTTCTAAAATACTAGCGCCTAATGCCACTGCGCCTAAGCATGCATTATTATTCAAAGTATGATCACTTAATCCAAAGACTTTATCAGGAAAAGCAGCATGTAATTCTTGCATAGCTCCAAAACGCACCAAATGAATAGGCGTCGGATAGAGGTTAGTAGTATGTAATAAAGCAACAGGCACTTTGTATTTATCAAAAATAGCCACCGCCTTTTTTACACTTTCAATAGTATTCATTCCGGTGCTTAAAATAACAGGCTTCCCAAACTGGGCAATATGTTCTAATAACGGATAATTATTACATTCTCCAGATCCAATTTTATAAGCTGGAATATCAAAACGTTGCAAGCGTTCCGCCGCTGCTCTTGAAAACGGGGTAGAAATAAAAATCATGCCTTTAGATTCTACATAGGTTTTTAAAGCCAGTTCGTCAGCTTCATTCAAAGCGCAACGGGCCATAATATCATAAATAGAGATATCGGCATTTCCAGGTATAACTTTTTTAGCGGCACCACTCATTTCATCTGCTACAATATGAGTTTGATGTTTAACCATTTCTGCACCAGCACGAGCCGCCGCATCTACCATAGCTTTGGCAACGGCTAAAGAGCCCTCATGATTAATACCAATTTCAGCAATAACTAGTGGAGGATAATCAGGGCCTATTTTACGACCTGAAATTTCTATATATGAATTCATTTGTTTAATTTTAATCTATGAGGTAAACATAATAAATTGTAGAAGAGATTAAAAGCAATTTAATAAATTGTTACAGCTTATCAGATGTTAGCATTTCACATATACCCTAATTTACTGAGTGCTGTTTGCATGATAGCTTCTAAATGCAATTTCTCATCATCTGCTAATAAATCCATTTTATAGTTTGTACTTTGGATTTGATTTAAATCAAAAGCACATTCTGTATTTACACCGATAAAATTTAATAAAGAAGCTAATTCTTCTTTGGGGCTTTTAGATAATTTTTCATAACTAATGTGATATTTATCTTCTTGTGGTATGTGTTCTAAAAACTGTTCTATTTCTAAAATAGAATCATTGTAATATTCGGCGCATTTTAAAACGAACTCGTCTTCTGAATAATACTTAGCATATATGACTTTATTTAGATATTCTTTCTTCGCCCAAGATCTAGCTACCGCTACTCCATGCCTATACAAGTGTATATATTTGGCATTTGGATACATTTTTTTAATTTCTGGTAGTATAAATGTTATCGCTGGACTTTTTAAAACAAATTGTTTTTTGTTGGCATTCAATTTTGCATCTAAAATTACTTTTAATTTTTTTCGATAATACCAATTCCATTTTGCTAAACTTTTATCGGCTGTTAGCCTATAATTTATCAAATCAGTATATAACGGTTTATGTTTTTGACCTTCAGGTAAAGCCGTTAAAAACCAGTCATATTGTTCTTGCTGATTAATATCTAAGGCTTTATTGGTCATTAACATATCGACTAGCAACGTACTTCCACAACGACCTGTTCCTAATATAAATATAGGTGTTTGTCCATTCCCTACTAAGTTAATATAAGTGGATTTAATTATTTTTTTTATTTTTTGTAAACCATTCATGATGTAATATTATTAAAAACATATTCTGCATATTCTAAATCTTCTTGGGTATCAATATCGACTTTAGAAAATGGATGTTCTACCACAAAGGGCAAGGCATCTTCAGTCATAATAGATCCATCTCGAATAGCATTTGCAGTTGTAATATATAACAAGCCATTCTCATAATATAGAGGTTCTAAATCTTGACTACGTTGACCTGGTGTATAATTAAAAGGCACGAAGGTGTTATTGACAATCTTACCTAATTTATCATGATTACGAGTTACAGTAAAAACGCTAGTACAATTTTTAGCTTTAAATTCTATAAACACCTTTTTAAATAAAATTTCAGGTCGTAAAGGGTTTGTAGGTTGCAACAACACAACAGTTTCAATGGCAGCATCATCTAATTCCGCTAACACATGCTGTAAAGTGCTAATGGTAGGCTCTAGATCACCTGATAATGATTGAGGTCTATCAATCACCAAAGCACCATAGTCTATGGCGATTTTTTTTATATTTTCATCATCTGTACTTACGTACACTGCATCAATCTCTTGTTGCTCTAAGGCATATTTTATACTGTGAGCTAATAATGGTAAACCTCCTAATGGTAAGGTGTTTTTAAACGGTAAACGTTTAGATCCTCCTCGGGCTGGAATGATGGCGATAGTTTTTATAATTATGAATTTTAAATGTTAGTATAAAATTAGGGTTAACAAAATCAATATATCTTACTAAATATTTTTTATTAAATTAATTCTTCTTCCATTACTCTCTCCATATTACACATCCAAGTATCAAAATTATACACTTCGCTGGGCAACATAAATGGATTACCTTCATAGTTATAAGACACGTACGTTTTATTCATAACTTTTAGCCAACTTGAAGGGTTATTCGGAAAATCAACCATAACTCCATATTCACCATATTTCATTATTTCTGGCAACGGCTCAATGTCCGATACTAAACAATAGCATCCTGATTTTAGTGCCTCTGTTAAAGCTAATGGATGACCTTCATGAAAAAGTGTAGGAAACAAATAAAAAGTTGAAATTTGATAATAGGGGGGTAATAGTTCGTTAGCTATTTTCCCTAAATATGTAACTTGATCAATTTCATCATATTTTTTTGTACCAATTATTAATAATTCTACATTTGATTTGTCTTCTATAAAAACTTTCCATGCCTCTAAGATTATATGTAATCCTTTTTTCTTTCTATCCTGAGATAACCATAAATAATAAACTTTATCTTCTTCTAGACCAAGTGAATTCTTAATTTCCTGTTGTTTTTTAGTAGTAGCTATATGAAACTTATTTTGATCAACACCATTATAAAACTGTTTCACTTTACAACTTATATCAGATCTTTTATTTATTTGAAATCGATAAGCCGCCATAGTTAACACCAATAAAGTATCCATACAATCGTATGCTTTATTACCTTGAAGATAAATATCATAACCATGTAAATGAAAAATTATCCTAACTCGATTCCTAATTCCATTCCTTACTAAAATTAGATGCAAGTTGATTAATAACTTGACATCATCTATGATATTTACTATAATTACTTCATTAGTAGAATTTAAAATTTTTTTTATTCTATTATAGTACTTTAGATAATTATGATTGTATAAATATTTATTAATACTAAAATATTTAGAATATAATAAATTAACTGGTAGATATTCTGTATTAATAAAATCATCGTCTGATTTTGGTGCAATAATATGAGATAATAATTTTGGTTTTTCTTTAGCTAATTTAGCATACATAATATTCCAACTTCCTATAGTTTTTGTAGAAATTGGTATAGTTGAAAGTAATATATTTATATTCATTGATTTATTATTTAAAAAATGAAAAACCCTTTTTAAAAATTACAGTAGTCAAAACTGCCAAATTTAATTTATATGTCTGTAAATTGTTGCTTGAAAGTACACTTATAGCATAATTTAATTTATAACTATGCTTTTTTCGCAATTGAATACGAATATTAATTTCTTTTTGTAAAACTACTAATTCATAAAAAGACTGAAGCGTTTTTTTGGCTGTAATCTTTTGATAACTCAACCTAGATTTATCAGGAATCCGATTAACATTTTTAAGCGTAAAAAAATGATATTTCAATACATCTTCTAATTTTTTTATCGAAAGAGTTGCTTTTGCAGAAACTCGATCATCTCCTCTTCGTATAAGAAATAAATAAGAATCACTATAAAACATAAAACATAATCCCTTTAATAACATTCTAAAATGAAACTCTGTATCTTGAATTTTTAATCTTTTCTCATCAAATAATTCTTGTTTTATTAAAAAACTTCTTTTCCAAAGTGGTCCGTGTGTTATAAAAAATAATTCACTAGACACATAATCTAAGAAAACATTTTCTAAATCAAGTTTTGGCTTCTTTACATCAACATTAATAATATTTTTGTTTTCAAAATAAGCGCCATAAGCTAATACTGCATCTAAGTTTGGATGACAATTAAATAATTTTATTTTTTTGTTTAAAAAATCAGGAAGCATAATATCATCACTATCAAACCAATTCACATATTCCCCCTTACTTAACTCAAACCCATAATTGCGTGCGGCATTACCACCTGGTAAACGATCTTTGGGTCTATGATGATATTGAAATCTACGATCTCCATTACAATAATCTTCTACAACTTTAGCCGTATGATCAGTACTTCCATCATCTACAATAATACATTCCCAATTTTGATATGTTTGGTCAATGATAGAATCAAGAGTTTCACTTATTAGATGAGCTCTATTATATGTTGGTATTATTATTGATATTAACGAGGCTTCTTTCATCAAAAATTTTTATATATTATAATAGGCTTCTACCATACTAGAAACATCAAAATTAGTGTTTGCCCATGTGTTTGCCTTTAAACTCATAGTTTTGTACATATCTGGTTTTTTTATACAGTTAATAATAGCATTAGTCAAATCTTCTATGTTTTTTTGCTCGACAAGGATACCTGTATCATGATTAATTGTATACGGTACGCCACCACTTCTAAAGCCAAGTATGGGTAATCCCATAGCTTGGGCCTCAGCTGTAACTAATCCTTGCGCCTCTTCTCTTCCTTCCTTATCTTTTAGTGATAGCATCAAAAAAATATGACTAGAATCTAATTTGTCAATTATGTATTCTTGAGAACGTGCCCCTAATAATTTAACATGCTCTTGTAATTTTAATTCTATTATTAAATTGTTTAAATATTCAAATAACTCTCCAGTTCCTATTATATTATATTTGATATTAAAACCTTTATTTACCAATATTTTAACTACTCTTAAGCCATACTCATGGCCCTTCAATTCAATTAAACGTCCCACACTAATTAGATAAATTGGATCTTTAAAAGGTAATATTTTAGGCAATTTTTTAGGAGTATATAGTTTTAAATTTATGCCTACAGGCACAACTTTAATTTTGGTAGAAGGGCAGCCTAATCCAATAACTTTATCTTTAAGGTATGGAGTATTTACAGTAATCAAATTTACTGTATTAAATATTATTTGATATCTGTGTTTAATATTTTCATATTTTTTTTCTTCTTTCAAAAAAGCATCCACGCCATGAAATGTGACAATAATTTTCGATTTAATAAAACCAATTTTTTTTAATAATGGTATTAGATCTCCGGCAATTGCAAAATGAATATGGAAAATATTAGCTTTCCTATAGGGTTTGTAATACTTTAATTTAAATACAAATTCTAGACTAACTCTATTAAGAACTAAACAGCATTTAAAAAAATAGAAGAAAATCAAAGGATTTAGCAAGAGAATTAGAGCTTGAAAGTACCTTTGAAAAGATTTTTGAGGTTCTTTAAATTCTAATACTTTTTCGTCTAAACTATAGTGGTTATATAATTCCGATTGAGACGAATTTTTGCTACTTTTTTTCTTTTGAGCTAATATAACTACGTTACTACCTTGATCTAAAACCTGTAAAATATTAGAAATGACAAATGTTTCCGAAACATTTGGAAAAACCGTTACCATATAAATTATTGTATTTTTCAATATTTTTATTTTGCTATTTACCTAATTTAAATATTGATACTCTAAATCTATTTAACTTCTTAAGTATCTTATTTTTTAGCAAACTTTGATATAATTTATAATGTTGTGTTTTAGCAAGCTTATCATATACAACTAGACGAGACGCGTCTTGTAAAAATAAAGGAAAATGTTCTTCTAAACTTTGTTCTCTTTCTTTCAAAAGACTTGCCCTAAACTCTGGATTAGCAGATATGCCTGTAGTATCGTAGGCCGTTACAGTGCAATTAATACGTTTATAAGAAGCATTATATTTACATATTGCCTTTAAAAAAAATTCCCAATCTGAAACTATCTTAAAATCTTCTCGATAATAGCCTAATTCAATAAATAATCTTGTTTTTATAAACGTAGCAGGGTGTGGTAAATGCCCTTTATAATAAAAATGATTAAAGGTTAATTTTTCTGGATATATCTTTAACTCTGTTGTATTATCATTTACTCTTAATAAATTACCATAAACTATATCTTTATCTAAACCTAAACTAACAATAGTACTTATAGTATTATTTGCAACCAAAGCATCTCCGCTATTTAAAAATAACACATAGTCTCCTTTAGCTTGAGCAATCCCTTTATTCATAGCATTGTATATGCCGGAATCTTTTTCACTAATCCAGTACGACAATTTAGAGTCATGTTGTTTTATATAAGTAGCACTTCCATCGGTAGACCCACCATCAATAACCACATATTCTATTCCATTATAGGTTTGCTTAATAACACTCTGTATAGTCTTTTTTAAACCTACTAAATTATTGTAATTTATGGTGATAATTGAAATGAATGTCATTTAAATAAAAAATTAAGATACAGTAAACTTATTTAAAGTATAAGAATATTGAATATTAG
>NZ_LMAK01000054.1 GCF_001439665.1 Formosa algae | reverse complement strand
ATAGCCATAATTGCAGGTCTGTTTTTTATTTTTGGCTTTGTCACTTGGATAAATGGAGCGCTTATTCCATTTATGAAAACGATTAATGAACTTACAGATGCGCAATCGTATTTAGTAGCTTCAGCATCTTATATTTCTTTTGTTGTTATGGCGCTTCCAGCATCCTATATTATAAACAAAGTAGGTTATAAAAAAGGAATGTCTCTTGGCTTATTTGTTATGGCCTTTGGTGCGCTTATTTTTATACCCGCAGCAGAAGCGAGAACCTATTGGGTATTTTTAACAGGTATTTTTATTCAAGGTCTTGGTATGACGCTTTTACAAACGGCATCTAATCCTTATATCACCATTCTTGGGCCAATAGAAAGTGCTGCAAAACGTATTGCCATTATGGGTATTGCAAACAAAGTAGCCGGAGCTTTAGGTTCTTTAATTTTTGGAGCCATTCTATTATCAGGAATAGATGGTGTTAAAGCGCAATTGGAAACAGTTTCTATAGCCGAAAAAGATCAATTATTAAACACGATGGCTGATAGTGTGGTTACGCCATACATCGTAATGGCTTTGGTGTTATTTGTATTGGGTTTTTTAATACGTAAAGCGCCACTTCCTAATTTAGAAGAGCCAGCTGAAGCAGAAACAGATCTTACCAAATCGGCCAAAACAAGTGTGTTTCAGTTTCCACATTTATGGTTGGGTGTCATCACTTTATTCTTTTATGTGGGCGCAGAAGTTATCGCTGGAGATACTATTATTTCTTATGGTATGTCCCTTGGTTTTTCTTCTGAAGAAGCAAAATTCTTTACCACTTTTACTTTATTAGCCATGGTATTAACTTATGCTTTAGGTGTGGTTTTAATTCCAAAATATTTAAAGCAGAAAAAAGCTTTAATAATAAGTGCCACCTTAGGTATTATTTTTAGTTGCTGCATTATTGCGACTACAGGAATTACATCTGTGCTTTTCGTGGCAGCTTTAGGAATATCTAATGCGTTGGTTTGGCCAGCAGTTTGGCCTTTAACTTTGGATGGTTTAGGAAAATTTACCAAAACGGCATCTGCATTATTAGTTATGGCCATCTCCGGAGGAGCTATTATTCCACCTTTATATGGAAAATTAGTAGATATGAATAAGGTGTCTTTAATTTCAGAAGGTTTAAACGAATCTGATGCAATGGCACAAGCAGCAACGAGTAGTTATTGGATTTTAATTCCATGTTATGCCTTTATCTTGTTTTTTGCAATATGGGGACATAAATATAAAAGTTGGAAAAGATAACCCTTTTAAAATTTTTTAACGAAAATAAAAGAATATGGAAAAATTATATAAATGGGGAATAATAGGATGTGGGAGTGTTACCGAGGTTAAAAGTGGTCCTGCCTATCAGAAAGTTGATGGATTTGAACTTTATGCTGTTATGCGCCGAGATCGTCTAAAGGTAGAAGATTTTGCTAAAAGACATGGCGTACCTAAATTTTATACAGACGAAGATGCCCTAATAAATGATCCAGAAATTGATGCTATTTATATTGCAACTCCTCCTAATTACCATACAGAATATGCTTTGAAAGTAGCCGAAGCGGGTAAAATTTGTTGTATTGAAAAGCCTATGGCACCAAGTTTTAATGAATGCGTTAAAATAACGAATGCTTTTCGACATAAAAATATTCCATTATATGTAGCGTATTACAGACGATCGTTGCCAAGATTTAAACAAGTAAAAACATGGTTAGACGAAAATAGTATAGGAGCAATAAGACATGTAAATTGGCATTTTTGTAAACCAACTAATCCGTTAGATTTGTCTGGAAATTATAACTGGAGAACAGATTCTAAGATCGCCTACGGAGGTTATTTTGATGATTTAGCTTCGCATGGTATAGATCTTTTTATCCATTTGTTGGGAGATATCCAGGAAGCCAATGGTATTGCTGTTAATCAACAAGGTTTGTACACAGCAATGGATTCTGTTTCAGGAAATTGGATTCATAAATCCGGAGTAACGGGTACTGGAAGCTGGAATTTTGGATCTGAAAAAAGAGAAGATTTTGTTCATATTTATGGAAGTAAAGGCAAGATTAGTTTTTCCGTTTTTAATGAAGACCCAGTAGTTCTTGAAACAAACTCTTCTAAGGAAAGTCTTTTAATCCCTAACCCCGAAAATATTCAGTTCTATCATGTGCAAAATATTCAAAAACACTTAAGTAAAGCCATTTTACACCCATCAACAGGTTTAACAGCCATGCACACGAGCTGGGTGTTAGATCGCATTTTAGGAAAATCAATTAAAACATTATAAAAAACAAAATTATGCTAA
>NZ_LMAK01000053.1 GCF_001439665.1 Formosa algae | reverse complement strand
AACAACTACTGAACAAAATAGAATTAAGAATACGATAAAAGATGAGCATACATACGGAAATAAAAACTGTAAATAATGAAAAATTTAATTAAGATATTGATATTGCTTTTTGCACTTAATTCGTATTCCCAAAAAGAAAAATATTTATTATTTAATAAAAACAAAGATAGTATTGTAACTTTTAACAGTGGTAAAACTATATATTATTATATAGATAAAGATCGGTTTTTAATTACAGGAAGTCAAAATGATTTTAATATAGAAATCGATACGATATCTTTAGAAGAGATAAATAAAATTAAGTTTTATTCACCAGAAGAACTCTCAAAAGAAGGACATAATATTATTGAATCCATGAAAACCAAAAGTTTAAAAACGGGAAAATTAAAAATTATTTCTACTTATAATGAACTTTTTAAACCCATATATGTGATTGAGGAACTTACTTCTTCACGATTCAAAAGAACTCGCGTTTGGTGGGATGATATTAGTGGCTGCCTTAATTAATTACTCTAAGCTAAAATTTAACAAATGCAAAACATGACTAAGTATTTATTTTATAGCTCCCGCTTAGCACTAGTATCTACTATTGATCTCATAGCATTCTATAAAAAAAGCCACACTCATAAAATATGATTTATTGTATTTTAGAGCTATGAACAAAAAAAGATAAGCTATACTGTACATTGGAAATACTTAAGCTCAAGAAACTTTCAAATTAATGATACCTCTTAGAGTTTTACCATACATTTTTTTTTGGTAGATCTACCTAGTAAATACTAGCATTAGCAGAGGTTAAAAATCAACTGATTTATTTTATGAGGCTTTGGTTTGGCGAGGATTAAAAGAACATTACATTGAAGCCTACAAAGATATTGACCCTGAAAAAATAAAACAGTTAGAAGCTGTAGATTTAGATATAGATGTATTAACTAAAGATTGTAAAGACGCGCAATAAAATGAAAGTTATTTTAACCATATTAATATTACTCTTTTTTGTTGAAGCTTTTTCTCAAAACAAAGAAAATGACAGTATATATTTTAAATATAATGAAAATTATATACTCTTTTATGAAAATTTTAAAAACTTAAATTACAAAGAGTTTGAACGTAGAGTTTTACAAAATATATCAAAAACAAAAACAGAGGGCTATTTCATATTAAAAAAAATAGACACCCTTTATAACCTAAATCCAAAACAAATATTTGATTTAAAAGCATATGTGGAAAATAGAGCGTTTTATTATTCTGGTACTTATAATAAAACAATAAATAAAGATCTCCTAAAAGAAAAAATATTCAACAAATACAAGGTGTTCATTGTAAAGAACAATACATTTATAACAATAAGGCAGCACCCTTTTGAAAATTTTTATAATTCATATTACCCAATAAAATATGAAGATAAAAACAAATACCCTACACAATTAAAGATACATTATATCTTAAATACAACAAAAAGTATTTAATAGAAAAAATACATCCTTATGAAAACTATACTTACTATTATTTTAAAAATAGTGGTAATAATGGTAGTTTTTTTCTTAAACAAAAAAATATTTCATTAATAAAAAACCATGAAAATGAAACTACATGCGTAAAAAAAATTCTTAGTAAAAAACAATTCTACAATGGAAAAAATAACACTGAAAAAATAGATGATTGGGAGTTATTAGAATATTTTAATAAGAAAATAGTTTATTTAGTGAAAAATGATTCAATAATAGAATTAGAACCAAAATACTTGACTAATTAAATACAAAGCAGAATAACCTACTATAGTAAAAAAACAACTAAAACTACAGTCACTTTTTACTCAAACAAATGATGATATCCCTACACCTTTTTACACCTTAAAAACAGAGATATTTACGGTATTACCGTAGCGACGTTATATTAAATTGTTTTATTTTTAAAGTCAATATAATAACTCGAGCGCTTTGCTAGACAGTCTTGTATTCACTTGTAATTGTATGTGTGTATGTTGCTAGCAATACAAAAAAATTAAAGCATGAAAACAACTTATAAACTTCTATTACTAATAATATTAAATTTAATTTTCTCAAATAGCTACAGTCAATCTGAAAATTTAATTTTAGGAACTTGGATAAAGACAGATTTAAAATCTAACAGCAAGGACGTTAATGAATTTACTAATTTCTTGAAATACACGTTTAAGCCAAGTGGTAAATTTTATTTATCTACATCACCAAAAGATTTGGGTATAGAATCTGATTACAACATAGAAGACAAAACACTACAATTAAAGTTTAACACGCAACAGATTTTAAAACTGGATAAAGATTCATTAATTATTCAAGATTCAAATAAAAAGGGAGCACTTACTACGCTTTATTTTATTAAAGAAGATGCATATATAAAAAACACTCTGACTCCGAATGACTTTTTCTTAAAAGATAAGGATACCATTTATTTTGAAAACGCATTACTGTCTCCAACATTTAAAAATAAGCACTATAAAAACGACCACGATTTTATAAAGCATCATGTAAAACACAATACAAAGGATCAAGAAGCATATTCTTATGCTACATTTATTATAGACACAACTAATCAGGTTAGCGATATAAACATACTTCATCATATTAGTAAAAAATACGACCAAGATGTTGTTGAGGCTATAAAAAAGACTAATGGAATGTGGAGCTTACCAACTATTAATGGAAAAAAAGTACCTGTTTTAAAAACATGGTCTATGCTTTACTATAAAATGCCAAATGTAAATGGAATGGGTTCAAAATCTAACAATGTTACTGTGGTAACGTCTAAAGCTGAAAAATTCAATAAAAGATATACTTTGTTTTTTATTGAAGCTGTAAAACAATATTTAAAAACAAATTACAAAAGTGCGCTAAACCTATTTCAGCGTAGTGAAAATTTAACCTCAGATAAATTAAATGCAAAAATTCAAATAGCAAATTGTTATAAGTCATTGCATGATAATGAGGCGTATAATAACATTAAAACTATAATTGAAAAAAGTCAATTAGACTATGTGATGGATAAATAAAGTCTACTGCCAAGAATACAGATAGTATAATAACTTTTAACAGTGGTAAA
>NZ_LMAK01000052.1 GCF_001439665.1 Formosa algae | reverse complement strand
ATATTAACCCATTTATATTCTATATTATCTACAAATTAAGGTTTTAGAATATAATAAATATTAAAAACATATAGTGTAATTTAAACGTTTAATAATTATAATTGTAATTATTATCATTACATTAGCTCAATAATTTAAGTATATGAAATCAAAGAAAATCAAAAACATATCTGTAGATTGTGTTGTTTTTGGATACAATACAATTGAAAAATCGCTTAACGTTTTATTAATAAAGCGCTACTTGGAATCTGAAACAACTTCTGAAATTTTAGTAGATGATTATGTATTGACCGGATATCATATTAATGAAGATGAAACTTTAGATGATACCGCTTCTAGGGCTTTAAAAGAATTAACAGGATTAAGCAGTTTGTACAAAAAACAATTTAAAGCTTTTGGATCTCCAGACCGTTTATTAAACGACAAAGATCAGATTTGGATTAAAAACGAAGGCTTTAATACTAGAACCGTAACTATTGCTTATTATTTTTTAATTAAAACAGAAGCTGTTAATCTTCATGAAAATAAATACAATGCCAAATGGTTCCCTGTAAATGACTTACCTGAATTAGGTTTTGATCATGAAGCCATTATTCTAGAAGCTTATGAAGATTTGAAAATAAAATGTTTATCTGAACCTATAATTTTTGAATTACTGCCGCATAAATTTACCATTAATGACGTTCAAGATTTGTATCAATCCATCTTAGGAATAGAAATAGATAACAGAAATTTTAGACGCAAGCTTATCCATAAAAAATACATTATTCCTTTAGACGAAAAACAAGTAGGTGTTTCTAAAAAACCAGCCCAACTTTATATGTTTAGTAAAGACGTGTACGATAAAATGTTCGAAAAAAATTACCTAATTAGTATTTAAGACATTCTATTTATAAACGTTAACAGAAACACAAAAAAACATACTAAGTAGTATCTTTATTTATATTTGTATCATGCAACAAGATTTAAAATCTGAACTTACAAAACAACTTATTATAGATAAAGCCTTTACTTTATTTTACGAAAATGGTTTTAAGACGACTAGTATCGATAAAATAATGAAAGAAACTACGCTTAGTAAAGGTGCTTTTTACCATCATTATAAGAGTAAAAAAGCTTTAGGACTTGAAGTTATTAGCTTAAAAGTTCAAAAAAGAGTTTTAGATGGCATGGTGTATCCATTAGAAGAAACGGGAGACGCCCTAGACATATTGGAACACATTTTTATAACCCGCTTAAAATCTTTTAAAATTTACGAAAAAGAACACGGGTGTCCCATGAACAATCTAATTAATGAAATTGGAGATCATGAATTGGCCTATCAATTAGCCCTAAAACAGATAATTGAAACTTGGAAGTCAGCATTAATAAAACTGATTGAAAGAGGTAAACGCGAACATACTATAAAACCAAATGTCTCAAGCGCTGCCGTTGCAGTGTATTTAATTAGTGCTTTTGAAGGCATTCGAGGTATAAGAAAACTTTATAAAGACGATACTATTTTAGAAGAATACGTTTCTGGTCTCTCTTTATATTTAAAACAATTACAAGCATAATTTTTTTTACAACAAAACATACCATATAGTATGTTTATAAAACACTATAAAAAATGACAAACAAAAGAAGAGCATTCATGAAAAAAACAGCATTATTAAGTTTAGGAGGTGCAGCTGTATCCTCTTTAGGATTTGCTGCTACTGCAACTAGTCAAGCAGAAGGAACTGCGCAAAACATAAGACCTAAAGTACTATTTTTTGATGTAAACGAAACCTTACTAGATTTAACGACCATGAAAAAAAGTGTAGGTGATGCGTTAGGTGGCAGACCCGATTTATTACCATTATGGTTTACAACCATGTTACAATATTCTTTGGTAACCACGGTAGGTAGACAATATAATGACTTTGGAGTTATAGGCGCGGCAGCGCTACAAATGGTAGCTGCTAATAACGGAATTACAATCTCTGAAGAAGACGCAAAAACAGCGATCTTAACACCTTTGCGTTCTATACCGGCACATTCAGAAGTTAAAGAAGCATTAACACAACTAAAACAAGCTGGTTTTAAAATAGTATCGTTTACAAACTCTTCAAATATTGGTGTAGAAACACAGTTTAAAAATGCTGGTTTAATCGATTATTTCGATGAAAGATTAAGTATAGAAGACATTGGGAAATTTAAACCAGATACAGATGCTTACGATTGGGCTGCACGCAAAATGGGAATCGCTCCAAAAGAATGTATGCTTGTTGCTGCACATGGTTGGGATATAGCTGGTGCCATTTGGGCGAATTGGCGTGGTGCTTTTATTAGTAGACCTGGTGCACAATTATATCCGTTAGCTGATAAACCAGAGATTAATGAATCTAACTTAAAATTAGTTGCAGAAAAACTAATTGCTATGAAATAATACACACTTATTTAGTATAAAAACACCATTAATCTCTTAGGCAAAGCTTTCCACTTTAAATAAGAGATTTTTATTTTAAAGTTTTTAATCTAAAGAAGCTTGAGCTAATAAATCGTTTACCTTATCAAGGCTTTCATCATCATCTAATAAAATAACAAGAGTATCATTGGCTTCAATAATTGTAGATCCGCCTGGACGCACAAATTTTCCATCGCGTTTTATCATAACAATAAATGCCGATTTTGGGAAATGTAAATCAATAATACGCCTATTTACGGCATAACTATCGGGTGGAATTATGGTTTCTTCCATGGCAGATTTAGGCAAATCTAAAATATAACGTTCATTTTCCTTTGGTATTTTGGCTTCTTCAGGCATGCCTACTTTCAACCACTTAGCAAACACAGACAAAGTTGTACCCTGAATAAGAATAGATGTTACAGAAATAAAGAAAACGATATTGAAAATTATATTAGCTTTTTCTATCCCTGCCAATAACGGATATGTGGCAAAAACTATAGGCACAGCACCTCTTAAACCTACCCAAGAAATATATAACCTCCTACGCATTTTCATTTTAAAAAACATTGTACTTATAAGAACACTTACAGGTCTAGCTACTAGAATAAGGAATACAGAAATTAATAATCCTATTCCCATGTAAGGAATAATTTCTGATGGAAAAACAAGTAAGCCAAGCGTTAAGAATAATACAATTTGCATTAACCACGCCATACCATCAAACATTTTTAGAATAGTAGATTTATGAATAAGATCTTGATTTCCTAAATACACAGAACAAATATAAATGGCAAGAAAACCATTTCCGCCAACAAAATCGGTTGCTGAAAATGTTATAAACATTAAAGCAATAACTAATACAGGATATAATCCTTCAAAATCTAATGTCAGTTTATTTATAATGAACTTACTCAATTTACCAAATCCAAATCCCAGCAATCCACCTAAAATCATTTGTTGAAAAAACATGAACACAATAGTCATTACGTCCTGATCTTGGTTTATCACCAAACTTAAAAAAGCTAAAGTTAAAACGTAAGCCATCGGGTCGTTACTCCCACTTTCTAATTCTAAGGTTGGTCTTAAATTTGTTTTTAATGCCAAATTTTTAGAACGTAATATTGAAAATACAGCGGCCGCATCTGTGGAAGATACAATCGAGCCTAATAACATACTTTCAAAAATGGTAAAATCGGTTACATACCATACAAATAAACCTAAAGTTACAGCGGTAAGCAAAACCCCAAGCGTAGATAATAAAAGTCCTTCCTTTAATATAGGTTTTACAGTAGACCAATGTGTATCTAGGCCTCCAGAAAACAATATAAAATTAAGAGAAACTATACCTATAAATTGAGCCAATTTAGGATCATCAAACAATATTCCACCAATACCATCAGATCCGGCCAACATCCCGATAGATAAAAAAAGTATTAATGTTGGAACTCCAAATTTATAAGATGTCTTACCGACTACAATACTAATAAACAGCAGTAAAGATCCGACAAGTACAATATTTTCAATAGTTAAATTCATAGGTCATGCGTATAGCTAAAAACAAATTTAACTTATTATTGATGTTGTACGAAATAAAAAGTGATAACATATTAGCAAATATTTTTCAGAGATTTTAAAGATTATTTAAATAGATAACTGTACAATGAAATCCTATCAATCAAGGTTTTACATACATATAAAAAAAAGATTCAGACTAATCATTTCAATAAAAAACCAATTGAAAATTCAATTATATTTACAATTAAAATTATGGATTAACGTCCTAAATTAAACACTTAGTAAAAACCCAATCTTAGCTTCGATTAGCAGATTATGACTTTGAAAAAAATCATTTACCCGTTTCTTTTAATAACAATTATCATCTCCCAATTAGCTTGTAACAGCACTGGAACAGATTCAGAAGTTACAGATGATAATGCCGACATACCTGTAGATGAAATTGAAGATACTATAGTTACAAATTCTAATATTAATTGGGAAAACTGGTACCTTTCTGTTCCTATAAATTCTGGCAGTGGAAAAGCAACATCTATAGGATACGAAGATATTATTAACGACAGACTTACCGCTGAAGAATCTAAATATTTCTATGAAAATGAAGATGGATCTTATACCATGTGGACACAGTTTACAGGTTATACAACTTCTGGATTATCTGAACTAGGTGATAAATATTGCAGAACAGAACTTAGAGAATATTGGAAAGGAAACCAAGATACAGACGATAATTGGTCTATGACAACTGGCGTTCATATTTTAGAAACCACGTTACAAGTAGATTTTGTTGAAGGTAATGGCCGTACCATCGTAGCACAAATTCATGGCAAAGCTTCAGACGGAATTACAGGAGATCCTGCAACTGTAAAAATTAGATGGAATAGTGGCACCATACAAATAGATCATTATACAAAACCAGATAATGACGAAGCATGGACTAGTAATTATGATGAAAAATTAGATTTTGGTCAAGTAGATAATGAAATATTTACTTTTAAAATAAAAATTGAAAATGGTAAACTCTTTTGTGCGCTTAGTTGTGAAGAAAAAGGAATAGATATTGATTATACAGAAATATACGACTACGTAGGAAATGGTTATGTTCATGAAAATTACTTTAAAACAGGTAATTATTATGGTTGGAATGATGATTATGAAAAAGCTGCACAAGTGGTATTATATAAGGTAAAAACCGAACATAGTTTATAACATTTATAGAAATTTAGTTATTTAGAGCATCTAGGACTATACGTAATTCGCCATAACTGTAAGCATCGTCCAATTGATGTTTTAAATCGGATAGATTATCAAAAGTTTTCTTCGGAATAAGTTTTAGTAAAGTGTCATAAGTTTCTTTAGACATTAAATCTGTAATTTTTATTTCTCCTGTAGAAATAAATCCTGCTAAATGTCCAAAAATGGTATTTTCATTCAAGTCACGTGAAGTTGCAATTTCTGCTACAGATTTTCCTGATTGAAATAATTGTAAAGATAAGTCTCTAGTGTTTACTTTTGAATCTTTGGACTCTGCGTCATCAAAAATAGTGTCTTCAGATTCCGTTTGTATATCGTTTTCATCACAATAATCTCGTATAACCTCTAAAATAGCCGATCCATATTTTTCAACACGTGTTGCTCCCATGCCATTTACATTTAAAAGTTCATCTTTTGTTACTGGTAAAACTTCACACATTTCATATAAAGATTTCTGTGTAAACACCTGAAAATGTACTAGATCTTGTGCTGTAGCAATTTCGTTTCTAAGCACTCTTAACAATTCAAATAATTCTACATTTATAGTACCATCAACTACAGATTTACGAGATTTTCGTGGTTTATCTTTAGCTAAGAATACAGATTTAGCACGTAATTCTAATAGTGTTTTAGTTGTAAAATCTGAAGATAGACCATTAAAGTAGAATAATTTAGAATCATATAATGTCTCAATAACATCTATGTTTTTTGAAATATCATTTCCTACAGCTTGATTATCTGTGGTAAAACTAAAGGTTTTCAACGCAGTTCCAATATTGGATTCTATTTGATCTTTAAAATACGTAATCGCTTTTTTAAAGCGTTCCTGAATAATAGAATTAGATTCAGGTAATTGTTCTTCTTCTGCCAAAGTTCGTAATTGAGCATTAAAGCCATTACCAACCTTTAATAAATTTGTAACTGTATTTTTAATCGTGACCATTTCATGTTCAACCTTACCTTCGATACTTGTTCTATTTTTATAAAAGATATCTAAAATTCTATTTACAGGATACATAAATTCATAAAAAGCGAAGACTTCCGCAATCAAATCTAACTGAAACATTTTTTGAGAACGTTCTAAAACCGCTTGATCTGGTTCGTTAGCTTCAGCATTTTTATTAAACGTGATGACATGAGTGTCTGTAATAATTTGATTGGAACTAATTTTACTCTTTAAAACCAAACCTTCTAAAGATTTACAGCGGCTTAAAGCAACATACGTCTGTCCATGAGCAAAAGCACTACCTGCATCTATAATTGCTTTTTCAAAAGTTAATCCCTGACTTTTATGAATAGTTATAGCCCATGCTAAACGCAATGGAATTTGAGTGAAAGATCCAATTTTATCTTCTGTAATGGCTTTTGTGTCTTTGTCTACAGTATAATTTATATTTTCCCATAGTTCTGCTTTAGTCACAATTTTAAAATCATCATCTACACATTGTACGGTAACTTCTTCTTTAGTTAAATGAGTTATAGTTCCTATTTTTCCATTAAAATAGCGTTTATCCTGACTGGTATCGTTTTTAATAAACATAACTTGTGCACCAACCTTCAATTCTAAGGTGTCACTATTGGGATAAGAAAATTCAGGAAATTTACCTTCAACCTTGGCATTATATATAAAAGATTTAGTTTTAAGTTTATCAAGTTCAGATTTATTAGTAGTATCAGCCTTAGTATTATGTGTAGTTAACGAAATATAACCCGCATTGGGTTTTGGGGAAAAATCTGCAATATATCTTTTATTTAATTCTTTAGCTGAAGATGCACTTAAAGCATTATTTCTAATTTCATTAAGAATCTGTATAAATGTAGGATTCTCTTGTCTATAGATATGTTTTAATTCAATAGTTACAGCATCACATTGTTGATATGCATGACTACTAAAAAAGAAACCGTTACTGTAATATTTTTTTAGAAGATGCCATTCGTTTTCCTTAATTACTGGTGAGAGTTGCTGTAAATCGCCAATCATAAGGACTTGTACACCACCAAAAACTTTATTTTTAGTTCTAAAACGACGTAATGTACGATCTATACCATCTAATAAATCGGCACGAACCATACTAATTTCATCAATGACTAACAAATCCATTGATTTTATGATATTGATTTTAGTTTTATTGAATTTTCTATTGAAACTAGTCGGATTATCTAAATCTGTATCTGGTAAAATTGGTCCAAAAGGAATCTGAAAAAAAGAATGTATGGTTACCCCTTTTGCATTAATAGCAGCTACACCAGTCGGTGCAATAACCACTAAACGTTTTAAACTTTGTGTTTTTAAACGGTGTAAAAATGTTGTTTTTCCTGTACCTGCTTTTCCGGTTAAAAAAATAGAGCGATTTGTATTATTTACAAATTCCCAAGCTAAATCTAATTCCTTATTCACAGACATTTCAATACATTTTAAAAAATAGATTTTGAAGGTACTATTATTTATTTGCTTTTGAAATGAAGGAGCTTAAAAAAGCAAAATATTTATATCTCACTGATTACCAGCATACATTTAATAAAATTTGAAGATATTTATACGCTTTAGGAATCATTTCCAAAAAGGCATAAACAA
>NZ_LMAK01000051.1 GCF_001439665.1 Formosa algae | reverse complement strand
ATTTTCTATTGAAAATTATTTATTTATGATGTACTGCATAACATTCTCAGAATTTATAATATCTAAAGGTAGATATGTGGTTTTAGAAATTTTATTTTGATAAATAAGATATTCTGCTAGTTTAGTAATTCCTAAATGTGCTTGATGATTTGGATTCTGATTTATTAGATATGTAATTCGACCAGACTTTAAATATTTAACATTCATATCTAATAAGTCGTAACCCACTAATATAATATCATCCTTTTTTAAAAGTTCTAATGTTTCTGCAACTAAATAAGATTTTGAAGTTGTAATAAATAAACCTAAAGTATCTGAATTATTTTCTAAATAGCTGGTTAAGGTAGTATCCAATTTATCTGCTTCTATATGAAGTGTAGCAATATTAAACGTTGAAGTAGTTATAGAATTAAAATAATCTCTAAAACCAGTTTCTTTTTCTTGCATGTGTCTTGCATTAGTTATGTCTTCATTAATATGTATAATAGTAATGTTGCCTTCTCTTAAAGTGGTTTCAAATAATCTAGCAGCTACACGTCCACTTTGTATCAAATCCTGACCTACAAAACCTTCTGCAGTAATTGGAGTAACCTGATTATTAAATGTTATCACAGGTATATTTAATTTTTTATAATCTGTAATTGCTTTTTGAGCTTCTTTATAAAAAAGTGGCGCTAGTAAAACAGCATCTGGTTTTTCTTTTAGAACCCTTTCATGATTCTCTATAAATGATTCTGTAAATTGTGGGTTAAACTCAATAATTGTGACTATAACATTAAATGCAGCAAAGTCCTGACTTGCATTTAAAATACCTATTTTAGAACGTTTCCAGTAATTATCAACTTCAGGGTCAGGAAGTAAAGCGCATATATGATAGGTTTTATTATTTTTTAAATTTTGAGCTATCAGATTTGGTTTATAATCTATAGTTTCCAAAATATCTGTCACCTTTTTTAATGCAATATCTGATACTTTACCTCTTTTATGTAGTACACGATCAACAGTTCCCTTAGATACTCCTGCAAGTAAAGCTATATCCTTAATTGTATATTTCTTATTCATCGGTACAAATATAATAAACTTTACTATATTTTTAACATATAGAAATGTGCACGTACACAAATATAGTGTGCTCGAGCACATTTTATTAGTTTTTTCTTTTTTTATTGCTTTTACATGCATAACTTAGCGTAAAGATTAATTTATAAAGCAAATTATTTGAATTGAAGTTTGCTTAATTAAAAATTATATTATGAATTTGAATAAACCAACATTAGTAATTTTAGCAGCAGGAATTGGAAGCCGTTATGGTGGATTAAAACAATTAGATACGTTCTCACCAGAAGGCGATACAATAATGGATTTTTCTATATATGATGCTTTGCAAGCAGGTTTTGGGAAATTTGTGTTTATAATTAGAAAGAATATTGAAGATGAATTTAGGGAAGTATTTAATAAAAAATTAGCGGGTAAAGCAGAAGTAGATTACGTATTTCAAGAACTAGAAAATGTACCCGAAGCTTATATTAATACCGAGCGTAAAAAACCATGGGGCACAGGACATGCATTATTAATGGCTAAAGAAGCAGTAAATGAAAATTTTGCTATAATAAATGCCGATGATTTTTATGGTAAAGAAGCTTTTCAAACCATGGCAAAAGCATTAACGGAAACGGATAAGGATTCTTATAATTTTTGTACTATGGCTTACTTGTTGAAAAATACAGTATCAGAAAACGGATATGTGTCTAGGGGAGAATGTCAAGTTGACTCTAATGGTTTTCTAACCGATGTGACTGAGCGACTGCATATCGAGAAAACACCTTCTGGAATTATACGAAAGGATGAAGATGGAAGTATGATTTCTATTGATGAAGACACTGTAGTATCTATGAATTTTTGGGGCTTTACTCCTAAATGTTTTGAATTTGGATCACAATTATTTGAGACTTTTTTAGAGAAAAATAAGGATAATCCAAAGGCAGAATTTTTTATTCCCAGTGTAGTGAATGAGATTTTAAATTCAGGAATAGCAACAGTTAAGGTTTTGAAATCTGATGCCAAGTGGTTTGGTGTCACTTATAAGGAAGATAAAAAAATAGCTCAACAGGTGATTTCAAAATTAAAATCAGAGAATGTTTATCCTTCAAATCTGTGGTCTGATGATGAAAACTAAAATAGAATTTATTTTTAATCAATTTGAACACGGTTCAAATTATGTGTCGTCTAAAGAATTAATCTCTGGACATATTAATGATTCTTATTTAATAGAAACAAATACTTGTGAATCTTATGTTTTGCAACGTATTAATCATGAGGTTTTTAAAGATGTTCCTGGGTTAATCTCTAATAAAGTAGCAATAAGTAATCACCTAAAAAATAAGTTTCAAAATCTTGATAAATCAGAACTGCATAGAAAAGTTTTAACTTTTATTCCGACCTCTAATGGGGTGTCATATTTCATTGATATCGAGGGAAATTATTGGAATTTATCAATTTTTATATCAGATAGTTTTACACATAATGTTGTTGAAAGTGAAAAGATTGCTTACGAAGGTGGAAAATTATTCGGAGAGTTTTTAAACTTAACAGCAGATTTTGATGCAGATCAATTGATAGATGTGATTCCGAAATTTCACGATATGTCTTTCCGATATTCCCAGTTTGATGATGCCTTAAAACAAGCCTCAGAAGAACGAATAGAACAAGCTGAGCTTTTAATTGATCGTGTGGAAATTTTAAGAGCAGAAATGCATATTCTTCAGAAACTAAAATCTACTGGGGCAATTAAACTACGGGTAACCCATAATGATACGAAAATTTCGAATGCCTTATTCGATAAAGATGGTAAAGGGTTATGTGTTATCGATACGGACACAGTAATGCCTGGAATAATTCATTATGATTTTGGTGATGCAATACGAACTATTTGTAATACAGCAGCTGAAGATGAAATAAATTTAGATTTGGTGTCGTTCAACAAGTCTTATTATCAAGCGTATGAAAAAGGATTTTTAGAAACTGTTCATAATGCCTTAACACCATTAGAACTTAAATATTTACCATTAGGAGCTAAAACCATGATATTTATTATGGCCTTACGTTTTCTAACAGATTTCTTAAATAATGATATTTATTATAAAATAAAATACCCTAACCATAATCTAGATCGCGCAAAGAATCAATTCAAGCTAATAGAAAGTTTTGATGAACAAATGAAATTAATTTTCTAAGTCTATACTATAAATATCCTTGTAAAATATCCATAAAAATATGTCAAATAAAATAACAGATAATTCAAAGAAATCAACAAACGCAGTACCTATAGCCATAATTGCAGGTCT
>NZ_LMAK01000050.1 GCF_001439665.1 Formosa algae | reverse complement strand
ATTATTTTTATACGGTGTTGTAAAACGTTTTTATTTTTTCATTACTGATTTATATAGTTTTATAATTCCTATTATAATAAAGTGTAAAAGCACAAATATTCCTCCATAAAACAAGACAACAAGTGAATTGCCATATCTGAAATTTTCTGAATCTGAAAAAACATAAATCATTATTGCTAAATAGATTCCAAAAAAAAGAAAATTCCATTTGTAGAATGCTTTATTTTTTGATTTTAATAAACCAAATATCAAAAACATTAGCATTAATAAATATGCCATATAAAGAGTCGTAAATTCGCTATCTGTTGGAATCATTTTTATTCAAATTCTTGATAATTGTTGTTTATCTGTTCTTTCATTTTATTCCATTCCGAATTATTCTTAACTTCTATTAATTCCACGTTTATTTCTGATTCAAATTTCGATGGAATTTTCGGTTTTTGATGCGAGTAGATTTTCAGAGTATTATTTTCCACTTTGTATATTATTCCACCAAATCCGTGAAAAATATATTCAGATATTGAGTCAGGTTGAAATTCAAGGTCTGATTTTGTAGAAATAACAGAAATTTTATGGTCAGCAGTCAATCCCCAATTTTTGCTTTTCAGATAAAGAGAGGTTTTTTTATTCGGAAAGTAAATCTGTTCCTTTTCAAATACTGGTTTTCCGATTTCGTCCCAACTTGCTAATTCACGCTCAACTTTCATTCCGAGCCAAAAGGAAAGTATAATTAATATAAACGAAATTATTATTAAAGTTCCTTTTTTCAATTCAGTTTTCGGTTTTTCTTAAATGTTTTACAACGGTTTTGTGTATGATTAGTGGCGTGTTAAAGCACCTAATTTAACAAATAAAAACCGAATAGAAAATCCGAAAGGATTTTCGTAAGTAGGCGAGTACTAGCCATTAATTATACACGTCTTAAGTTAGCATTCTAATAAAAAGTACTAAATTAAGATCTATAAAAAGAAAGCACAAAAGAGAGGAATAAGGTTAATATATACGCAGAGACTACAGATCTCGTCAACATTGAAAACCCCCTCTCTTTTTCTACACAGATTTCGTACAGTTCTATGAGGCTTTTAGACCTCGATTTTAAGTCGTTGAAACTCGCGTAGCTAGTCCTTTCAAATACTATATTGTTATGAATAAAGATATTAAATATTTTGGACTTGACATCAGCCATTTAGTTTTTGATGTTACTGATTCTGAAGGGAAATATTACCAGTTTAAAAACAACCTTTTGGGCTTTAAAAAGTTCTTAAAACTGTTAGATACAAATAGTCATTGTGTGATGGAAGCCACAGGTTATTATCATTACCAATTAGCCTATTATTTACAAGAAGAAGGCGTTAAGGTTTCCGTAGAGAACCCATTAGCAGTAAAACGTTTTATCCAAATGAAGTTGTCTAAAATCAAGACAGATAAGAGTGACTCTAAGTTGATTTGTGAGTATGCCAAACATGTAGAATTAAAGCTTTGGAAAGGAAACTCAAAGCATCAATTAGAATGCCTTCAAATGACTAGACTCCTTTCTGTGTATACAAAGCAGAGCACTATGTTGAAAAACAAATTACATGGAGAAGCTGTTTTAGGAAATCCAAGTAAAGTTGTTGTTAGTTCCTTAAAACGTAACCTGAACAGGTTCAGAAAGAGATGAAAATGATAGAAGATAAATTATTAGTTTTAGTAAAAGAAGTACATCAAGGTGTTTTAACACGCTTAAAAACTATTCCCGGAATTGGTCCAAAAACCTCTCTAATGCTGGTGGTTTTAACGGATGGATTTGATCGTTTTACCAGCGGTAGTGAATTATGTAGTTATGCCGGATTAACACCTGTAATACGACAAAGTGGTAGTAGTGTAAAAGGACGCCCACGAATCAGTAAAATAGGCAACCAAAAGCTTCGGAATTTATTATTTATGTGCAGTTTTAATGCTTGTAAATATAACTATGCTTGCAAAGCAATATACGACCGATTAGTAGCCAAAGGAAAGAGTAAAAAGTTAGCATTAATAGCCGTATGTAATAAGCTCCTAAAACAGGCTTTTGCTATAGCCAAATCAGGATTAACCTATGATAATAAATATAGAAGTGTTTTAGTGGGAAATTAATGAGTTTTTACTTGTTTTTTACCACAGTACTTTGTTGTAGTGCGTTTTTTTATTTTATTCCAATCCGTTTTTCCAATTCCGATTTATTTTCATCGACAGCAACCCAAGTATTAATAGTTTCTATATTCTATTTGTCAAATGCAGTTAAATACTGTAAATGAATTTTTTCTCCAACTTCTAATTCAGGAACTTTTGTTTGGATTGAGGATTCTTTTAATTCTGTTATTTCTTGCCAGTCCTTTTTTATATTAATTAATCTTTTTGGAAACCAATCATTATTTTCTGCTCTACGATTTAAAATAAATCCATCTTCCGTTCCAATATGCAATTTCCATTCGTTATTGGTAATTTCGAAAGCGTCTAAATTTTCGCCAGAAGCATAGTCAAATTCAGAGTTTTTGGGAAAATCCGAAATAGAAACTTTAAGTTCAAGTTTTTCAGATATTTCTTTTACTTTTTCAATTCTCCAAATCCAACATTTTGAATCAGATATGGTTTCTCCGTTATAAAATGGCTGTTTTACTTTAAATTCGATTAATTCAATGTCGTGAGCTGAAGTCTTGAATCGTTCATAAACTCCTTTTTCGTAATTCCCAGAATTTTGCAATTCTACAAACTTAAGATTTGAGTTTAATTCGCAAGAAACTTTTCCTAAAGGCGTCTTAAATGTTCTATTTATCAATATGTTTCTCGTTTTTCTCAAATGCACTACAACGTTTACGTATAAGAATAGTTGCGGGTTTATGTGCGAGGATTTTCCGCAGGAAAATCAGACGTAATAAACTTGCAACGACCTTTGGTTAAGCCCAAAATTGAGCAATTATTTTTATACATTGTTGGCAGTAGTATTTTTATATTTAAAAGTTGAAAATTCTCCTTTATAGACAAAATCTTGATATTCAATTGATGATTTTAAATTCAGTTCTTTTGCTATTTGTGTGTCTTTATAATTGTAATGACGTTTATTCATAAATCCAACTGAACGAATTGAAGGATGTTCCAAAAGTGGTGTCAAATCTCCATTTAGTATTGTTGTATTTGTAAATCTAAAGTCAATTAAATCAGGGAAATTTTTTAGAAAATTCAAGTTTTCCAATTCTCCACAAAAGTTTAGTCGCAATACTTTTAACTTTTTTAATTCATTCAGTTCAGACGTAGGTTTAAACTTTTTTGACTGATTTATATGTAAAATCTCAAGAGAATTTTTTAAAGAGGAAATTCCGCTGTCATTTTCTAATTTTGTGCAATAATGCAATTCCAATCTTTTTAAGTTTCTGTATTTTTCAATTCCATTTAGGTCTTTGAAATTCGCCCAATTCATTTCTAAATACAACAACTTGTCGGATTCTGGAAGTAAGTCAAATGAGATTCCTTTATACTTAAAATACCAAAGAATTGCATATTCAATATTTTCAAAATTCAGATTGTCATTAGATTTTTCTTTAAAATCCCATTTCGTAAATAAATCGGAATTTATTTGTTCAAACCATATTGTGTTAAATCTCCAATCCATTCTCGTGTTTCGTTATATTACTGCCAACGTGTTTCTTTAGTTTG
>NZ_LMAK01000049.1 GCF_001439665.1 Formosa algae | reverse complement strand
TTTAGTGCTTAATCAAAGGTGTTTACGTGTTTGCATGCATCTGATTTTCCTTCGGAAAATCCTCGCATACAAACCCGCAACTATTCTTATACATAAACGTTGGAAACAATTTGCAAATGATTCGTAATTGATGTATATTTACACCAAATAATCAAATTATGTCAAGACAAAGTATATCATTTACAGAACCTAACGACGAATGGCTGAAAGCTCAAGTCAATGGAAAAGAATATTCAAGCAAAAGCGAATTAGTAAACGATTTAATTAGACAAGCTAGAAAACAACAAGTCGAAATTGATTGGATTCGAACTAAATTGGAAAAAGCTGAAAATAGTGGATTTACAAACAAATCGAAAAATGAAATTTTAGTTCAATCAAAAACCTTATTGAATGGCTAAATATCGATTAAGTAACGAAGCTAAAAATGACTTAATCCGAATCCATCACTATGGAGTTAAAAAATTTGGAATGACTCAAGCGGATAAATATTTTGAATCATTCTTTGAATATTTTGAAATTATTTCTCAAAGGCCTTTTTCATTCGAGTCGGTTGATTATATAAAAAAAGACTACAGAAGGTGTGTTTGCGGAATAGATAGTATTTACTATAAGATAAATAATGACGTTGTTGAAATAATGGCAATTGTCGGAAGACAAGATTTAAACGACATACTGTAATCTGAATAATAAAAACTGTTGCCAACAAAGTACTGTGGTAAAAAACAAGTAAAATTACATTAATTTTTAACCAAAGTACTTTAATAAATATCATCATAAATTAACCCCAATTTAACTATGGTAATACCTATATTAAAAAGGAATTACACACTACTATTTTAAACAAAAACACTCTCAAACTTTTTCCACTCTCTTCCCTACTTTGTTTATTATTAATTTGAAAGTATCTTAAATTTCTTTCGTCTATTTTAAGTACTAACCTGTAATCTAAACAGATGTTATTTAAAAAATAACATAGTATCGGGATACTTTCTTGATACTTTTAAATTAGATTGCCCACAAAATATATTAAAATGGTTCAAATTTTAGTTGTCGAAGACGATGTTCATATCGCAGAATTGGTCACTATAAACCTTGAAGACGATCAAACCACATTAAAAAGTTGTTATAATGGTAATGAAGGTTTTATAGAAGCCTCTACAAATGCCTACGATCTTATTATTTTAGATTTAATGTTACCTGGCAAAAAGGGTTTAGATATTTGCAGAGAATTAAGAGCATCTAACATTAATACGCCCATACTCATGCTTACCAGCAAAAGTGATGAAATTGATAAGATTTTAGGACTTGAAACTGGAGCAGACGACTATATCACCAAACCGTTTAGCATTCGTGAATTGCAAGCGCGTGTAAAAGCTATTATTAGACGTCAAACCTTAGATACAAAAACAGCCACATCAGAAGACGATTTACCTGTATTAACTCGTAAATATCTGATTATAAATCAAGAAATGCGCAAAGTAGAGTTAGAAGGTGAACGTCTTAATCTTACCCCGAAAGAGTTCGAATTATTATGCTTATTAGCCAATAATGTGGGTAAGACGTATAGTCGTGCGCAATTGTTACATCGTATTTGGGGTTACGAATTCGAAGGTTACGAACATACAGTAAATTCTCACATTAACCGTTTACGAGCAAAAATAGAACAAGATCCTGGAAACCCAGAATACATATTGACCACTTGGGGAGTCGGGTACCGATTTTCTGAATCCTAAGACATTATGAAAACAAAAAACACTTTATTTTACAAAATTGCTGGAGTACTCACCCTATTATTCGTCGTACTTGCCTTTTTAATTACGAGAACATCCACGCAACTTTCAGAAGACTATCACGACGAAATCACCCAAGGCTTAAATAAAAATGTAGCAGGATATATTGTTGAAGAAATTCAAGGGCTATACGATGGCGACTCGGTAGTCGATTCTAAAATGAGTAGTTTAATGCATCATGTTATGGCTACAAATCCGGCCACCGAAGTCTATTTGTTGGACTTAGACGGTAACATTCTTAAGCATGTGGCCATGAATAAAGAGGTGAAAGCCACAAGCATCGACTTAAAACCGATAACAGAATTTATTGCCCAAGATGGCGAGGTATTTATAAAAGGAGACGATCCGAAATTACCGGGGACTAAAAAAATATTTTCAGCAGCGCCGTATGTGTATAATAACGAAAAAGTAGGCTACATCTATACCATTGTAGGAGGTAACGACTACGACTCACTGATTAAAAAACACGAAGCCAGTTATATTCGTAAGCTTAGTATGCGTAATATTTTGTATGCCCTTTTTGCAGCCTTATTGGTCGCATTGCTCTCTATTTATATCATTACAAGAAACTTCAATAAAATTATTGCCGCCTTTACTTCTTTTAAAAATGGTAATCACGATGCCCGCGTTGCAGGTGTTCAACATGGAGAAATGGGATTATTAGCCAATACGTATAACGACATGGCCGATACCATACAAAGTAATATTCAGGATTTACAAAGTGTAGACAACTTACGAAAAGAATTGATTGCAAATATTTCACACGACCTGAGAACACCTATTGCATCTATTCAAGGTTTTGTGGAAACGATTATGATTAAAGGTGACACTTTAGAGGACAAGGAAAAGAATCGTTACATGGAAATCGTGCTTAAAAACTCTGAACGTCTTAAGAAATTGGTGAATGATTTATTTGAATTGAGTGTTTTGGAAGCTAATCAGAAAGCGGTGCAACCAGAAGCCTTACAAATGGCTGAAATTATTCAAGATATTGCCGATAAATACCGCATTATTGCAAAAGATAAGGGCGTAAGTATTAATACCGTGTACTCTAAAGATTTACCTCTTGTATATGCAGATATTGCCTTAATAGATCGTGCTTTACAAAACATAATAGACAATGCCATTAAACATTGCGAGCAAGGCGACGTGGTAACCTTGGAGCTTTTTAGAGAAAAAGATCAAGTGATGGTAAAAGTTTCAGATACAGGAAGAGGTATAGAATCTCAAGAATTACCTCATATATTCGAACGCTACCGTAAAGGTAAATTTTACTCTGATGCGACTAAAGGCAGCGGACTTGGGTTGGCAATTGTTAAAAAGATTATGGATCTCCATAATTCAACCATAAAAGTGAATAGCATTTTAAATCAGGGAACCGAGTTTTATTTTAATCTGCCTGTGCATAACAGAACGGCTTCGTTATAAATTTTATATAATACTTTATACTATGGTTATCTCGTTGTTATAATTTGGTGATACTCTTAAAGGATATTTGTATAGAAATAACCAATAAGATATTTACACATGAAAAATTTTAAATTTATTACCCTTTTATCCGTTATTACACTTTTTGCAAGTTGCGATAACGACGACGACAACACGACAGTAAATCCAAGTGTGACTTCTAACTTTTCAGTAAGCATAGAAAATATAGGTACCGCATATAGTTTTATAGGTTCTGGAATATTTAATACACCTGTAGGAGACACAGAACCTGGGCCAGCAACACCTGGAAAACGTTACGAATTTACTGTAGATGCGGGAAGAAGTCAGAAATTATCTTTTGTAACTATGCTAGCCGCAACCAACGATTTATTTTTTGCTCCTGATGGTAATGGAATTGCGTTTTACGATGATAATGGCGATCCAATTTCTGGAGATGTTACCGACCAAGTTTATTTATGGGATGCTGGAACAGAGGTTAATGAAGAACCTGCAGTTGGTCCAAATACAGTTGGGATGCAATCTGGTCCAGATACCGGAGAAGTTGAAAACGGAAACGTATTAAAAATTGCAGATGTTACCAATGGCTTTATCTTTGATTATCCAGAAGTAAACGAATTAATTTCAGTAAGCATTACACATACTGAAGGGACTATGTTTACAGTGTCTATTGAAGACTTAGCAACAGCAAGTTTAGACACGAGCGCAGGAATGTCTGTGGCACCATTATCACCTGGTGTTTATGTGGTTCATGGCGGTACAAACCCTTTATTTACTGAAGGCGAACCGGATTACGGCCAAGGTGTAGAAGACATTGCTGAAGATGGAAATGCCGCACCTCTTGGCGAATATACTGCCGATAACACAGGCGTTACTTTCCCATCGTCTCCAGGAATCTTTGTGGTTCACGACGAGAATACGATGCCATTATTCACTTCTGGAAGTGCAGATTACGACTTAGGTTTAGAACACATTGCTGAAGATGGAAACACAGCTGTTTTAGCCGAGAATTTAAGTGGATTAGAAGGACAAATTTCAGGTAATGTTTTTAATACAGTTGTTGGCGGTAGTGCTCCAGGACCTTTATTACCAGGAAATACGTATACTTTTAGTTTTACAGCTGAAACAGGAAATAGCTTATCATTCGCAAGTATGTTAGCCGCTACTAACGATGTGTTATTTACGACTCAAGACACGGGAATTGAATTATTCAGTGCAGACGGTACACCTTTAAGTGGCGATATTACAAGCATGGTTTACCTTTTTGATGCTGGAACTGAAGTTAACGAACAACCAGCTATTGGACCAAACACAGTAACGAATCAATTAGATGCAGACACAGGAATTGATGAAACAGAGCCTGTTCAATTATTATCTAATGTAAATGATGGATACGATTACCCGAGTGTGAATACTGTATTAAGAATTACTATTACAGCTAACTAAAATATTTAAAATACATATATATAAAATCCGCGTTTCACCTATAGGT
>NZ_LMAK01000048.1 GCF_001439665.1 Formosa algae | reverse complement strand
TTTCTGAACTTGAATTATATAAAGTCTTAAACTTACAGAACACCATATCTTACCTTGAAATAAAAAATATAAATAGAATAACATACATATTTCACAAATTACAAGACATTCTACCCAAACACATTGGAGAACAATGGTTGATTGGAATTTTAAAAGAGATTAAATTCACAAAGAAGCATTACTATAGTAAATATCGAATAGTGAAATCGAGTAGAGCCTCAGAAGATGAAGAAGTATTTGCTAATAAAGTTGACACTCTTTTTAATGAAAAAGTAAAACCATTAACATCTTAAAACTTTTTTAAGAACCAACTTCCACTAAAAAACCACAACCAACAAAACAATAACACCTGAAATACAACCACTTACAACATGAAATCACTCTAGTTTCCACGCTACTTCCACCCTTCCACAAACGTCCTTTTATCTAGTTTTACTGTATTCGAATGTAACAACCGCAGATCACGGTTTTGTTTAATACAATAAATTAGATATTATGAATATACAAAAGTTAAAAGAAAAACTTCTAATCCATATTACGGCAGGAGAATTTCTATATCTACAGCAAAATTATTCTCCAAACCAATTAAAAGAAAAACTTGTACCTGAATCAGGCAAGAAATATGTCTACGGCATATTAGGTCTTGCCAATCTTTTTAATTGCAGTAAATCTTCTGCACATAGAATTAAGAAGTCAGGAGTTATTGACAGAGCTATCATCCAGAATGGTCGTAAAATTATTGTTGATTCAGAACTAGCCTTAGAGCTTATTAAAGAATCAAAATAAAAAAGCATCGTGTAGTAGCACAATGCTTTTTTCATCATTAACATTAATGGCTAACGATATTTCTTGTTATATCCAAAACAAAGATATGAATTTTGTTGGCTGATAAATTATTTAAACAATGAATAAATCAGAAAATAAGAAAGTTACATCATATTATACAATTCTCAACTCAACTGTCAGATATGATAAGAAACTCAGCTCAAACGCTAAATTACTTTACGCAGAAATAAGCTCTTTAACAAATGAACTAGATTTTTGCTATGCCACTAATTCTTATTTCGCAAAACGGTATAACGTCTCGAAGCAGTCAATTAATAATTGGCTGAAAAACCTAGAAGAGAATGGATATATAGAGAGACATATTTACAGGCCAGAAGGTAGTAAAGAAATTAAGAATAGGTATATAACAACATTTGAGAAGCCTCTACAATTAAATTTTAATAGACCTCTACAAGATTTTTTTACAGATATTAATAAAACTTTAAATAATAAAAAAAATAATAAAATTAATAAAGATTCAAAGAAAGTTAATTCAATTGTTCAAAACCCAAACCCTAGAGAATTATGAGTATTCAAAATGATTTTAAAAAATTTTTCATTCAGACAGCAAATGAATTGCTGATGAAAAGAGAAAATAGAAAGTTCGAAATAGACGAGAATAATCAATATGCTTTAGATTTTTTTACTTCTTATTTCTCAGATAATAATAAGTTAGAGAAATTAGGTGGAAAACCACACAAAGGTATTTTCTTATATGGCAATTACGGAACAGGTAAGAGCCTATTTTTTGAAACACTAGAAAAAGTGTATGAATTATATAAAAATCCAAAATATAGGGTTAAAACAATACACACGATAGAATTGGTTGATATGGCTAGAAGAGAATTTGCAAATAGCCATCAATTAGCCCCAAACGATAAGTCTATTATTGAAAACTATTCTAGAGGTTCAATTCTTTTCGAAGATTTAGATGCCGAAAGCAAAATAAACCATTTTGGCAATATAAAAGATATCATGTCTGAATTAATTCAATTGAGATATTTTAATTCACGAAGAGCTAAATGCATTACGCATATTACTTCAAATTTAACACTAGAAGAAGTCAAAGCCCGTTACGGCGAACGAGTTTCCGATAGATGTTATGAAATGTTCAATTTTATCAATTTAGGTGGTGATTCAAGAAGAAAATAAATAGATATATAATTTTTATTAAAAAAAAAATGAGTTACAAACAGGCAAAAGAAACACCCATCGTTTCCTACTTCAATCTCTATGGAATTCAAGTAGTATCAATAACATCCAATTGATTTTACAGTGAGACGTGTTCGAGAAATAATAAAGCAAGATGAGTTTTTACTCTTGCATTATTATTTCTCTAATGCCTTTATACATCTATATCTAGATATTTTTATATCGAAATACCTTTATATAAAAGCATTCTTATCTTTTTATAATATTATACTTTTATAACATTATATTTTTAGATTATTCCTACAAGTTGTTTAAAGGTATTTTTATACCATAATATAGAAATACATTTATATAAATGCACTCTTATCTTTTTATAATATTATACTTTTATAACATTATATTTTTAGATTGTCCCTACAGGTTATTTAAAAAGATTTTTTATACGTGACAGGGTGTTTTTTTATAATTATGTTTCTAGATGTTTTATATAAATGTTTAATTCAAAATAATTCATCCAAGTTGTAATTTTTACTCTTGCTTTATTATTTCTCAAATTAAAATAGATGTATTGCCATATGGGTAAAGACTTTAAAATTTAAAGTGCAAGATGTGCCATTATGCACATGATTTAAAAAAATCATGTACAGAATAGCGCTACTTGCTTACTGCGTAAGAGGGGTTTTTTCGGAACTCAAAAATCTAAAACAAGCAATGAAAGAAAAAAAAATTAAAACAAAACCAATAAATAAAAGAGTCCATTTTGTTATTTCCGAAGAACGAAAAAACAAATGGTTAGAATTAGCAAAAGAGGAATATTCATCATTAACTGATTTCATAATTACTAGGGTAGAAGGAAATATAACACGTTACGACATTAAAACTATTGAAGGGTTATTTGAAAAAATGGGAGGAAATAGAAATAAAGTTGAAAGCAATATCAATCAAGTCACAAGAATTATTAATGTTGCTCAGAACATAAATGAAGAAAACATGTTGCGCTTTTTAGAACTTTTTTCAGAGTATTCAAGAAAGGTAGAGAAGCAAAACAAAATAATAACTAAGGTTTATAAAAAGTTAAATAGCTAAGATTCATTCTTAAAATAACAAGAGCAGGCTTTACTTCTTAAATAAAAACGAGGGTAATTTTTAGTTAAAATTACTCTCAACTACGAATCTAGAAATTCAGAATCAACTTTATATAAATATACAAAGCCTATTCATTTACATTAAGGCTCATTAAAAAAACAAAAGCCAACAATAAAGGCTTGTTATTAATTGTATTTTAACCTTGCTCCAAGATGTTGATTTCACTCAAATTAAACCAGTCCCCATAAACCAATATTAGAAAGATTAAAGTATTTCCTGTTTTGTTTATAGAGTGCTATCTCTGGATTTTATTTAATTTCTGTCATTTTCCTAATGATGAAAATTCGATTAAAAAACACTATAAAATAGTGCTTTTTCATAGTAGTGTTATCTCTGAATTTTAAAAATGTACTATGAGCAAAATAATTTATTCTAATGAAGGTGTTTTCTTAAGTAATTCAAAGGCTTAGCTATAAATAGGCAATATTCCCTTAAAGGTATTGAAAATCATTTTAGCTATAAAAATCAAGAAAAAGAGATGCATATAAACCAAATTATAAAAGAAGACATTAAGGAAACACCTGAAAGGAGCTACAAACCCAGAAGACGTTAATAAGTCTTACTCTACTTTATTATTATATTTCCTTCTCATCGTTTTATAAAAAAACGTTGAGAAGAAAATAGCTATTTTACGGTTAACCATATTATTACCTTATTAGAAAGTAATATATTTAGTGTGAATAAAAGGAGTTAGCTACACTATAAACAAAGAACACCTTAATGAGCAAAAAAACTAAAGTTAAACATATTGTCAATTGGAATTTAATCACTTTAATTTCTACTTTAGGAATTGTTCTTATAAGCATAATTTTAAACTGGAATCAAAGACAAATTAATATTCTGGAAACCGAACTAAACCGAGCCGAAAAAGAAATACAAGATTTGCAAACAGAAACTGACCCTGAATGGCATTTTCGGTATAATAATCAAAAACAGTTTTACGAATCAGAAATTGCTAAAAGAGATTCTTCAATAAAAATAAACTCACTTAAAATTAATTCATTAACATCAGCAAGAGTAGCGGAAATGTTTGTTATAAAAAACAAAAAAATAATGCTATCCGAAAAACATATGGATAGATTATTTAAAAAATTAATGAGAGCTGATTTAGATTCTCTGGAAATCGGATCTTACAAAATTCAATCTGATTTATTTAAAGAGACTGACAAATTAAATAAATTAATAATTGAAGCTCTAAAAAAACAAGATAAAAATAATAGACTCCTTATAACCAATCTTGAAAAAAAGAATGAACTTATTCATTCAAAAAACAGCTATTATTTTCCTTTAATTCTGGTCAGTCTAATAACTTTATTTTCTATTATTATGACTTTTATTAAAAAGGGAAAGAAAAGGAAAAAAGAAAATACAGTAACCAATACCGTATAAAAAAAATGCTATTTTATACTTAACCAATGTTAGTTAGTTTGCTAGCTTCTGATTTTCCATTGGAAAATCCACACACAAAAAAAAACTCACTATTACACTTAAACGTTATCAGTATTTAACAAAAAATAAAATAAAAATTGAAAAATGAAACCGAAATTTTAACTGTAAAATTGAATGAAATTCATAGTTCTTTAACTGCAAAAAGTGACATTGAAAAAACCGAAAAGGAAATAAAAAATTTAATTAAAAATTATTTACCAAATAATTATAAAGTATTAGAAGAAGTATTTGAACTGGAGTTTAACAAATTCAATAAATCAATCTTTGAGGACTTTTCTTTCCTTACCGAAACAAAATCAAAAGAACAAATTAGACAAGAGAACACAAATAAATTAAAGTCAAAAACACATAAAACAATTGACTATTTATCTTTAATAGAATTTCCTAATACATACGATGGTGCATTATATACTATTAATGAGAAAAAGGATTTCATTTTGAAAAAATTGAACCTTGTTTTTAATGACAATTATTATTCATTATCTAAAATTTTGGACTTGAATAATATTGAATACAGACAAGGAGAAACAAGAGAACTTGCACAAGATTTAGCTAAAAGTGGATATCTTATTTTGTTTTCCGAATACAACAACAATGGAGACGATTATGTAAAATTATCAGTAAAAGGAGCTTCTTACATTGAAAGAAAGACAACTAAAAAAAGCAAAAAGAAAAGTCAAGAAGAAATAGATGAAAAAATTGAAAAGATAACTGAGATGCTTATAAAATTAGGATATGGACAAGAAATCATTTTTAATGAAATGGAGGAAATACGAGACTTATATTCTAAACTAAATAATAAAAATTGGTCAGAATTAGTAAAAGGAAAACTAATAGATTTAGGGCTATCCCAAGTCATTGAAAAGGAAACCATATCTAAAATTTTTGAAACATTAATAGACCAGAAGTTTCAACTATTAAATTAAACCAATTGCCAATAAAGTACTGTGCTAAAAAACACGTCATTTCTTAAAAAATACTAGAAATCAAATATATTAAGCATACAAATTCAAGTAGTTGATTTTGTATGCTTTTATTTTCAACAGCAAATAATCACCTATTCTAAAACACTTTTACGCCTTCCCGTAATAGCATTATAATTTAAAACCCTATTTTTATTGAATTATACAATTTTATCTAGGAATTTTCAATGTCGCTATATCAACAATCTGTTCTTAAAAGTCATCTTAGCCTACAAGACCAATCCGTATTAAACACAGCTTATAAAAAGTACGTTAAATACTTTTTAAACCCAACCATACAAGATAACATCCGAAGTTCTAAAGAGGAAGAATACCAAGGCATCTTTTTAACCGAATTGTTTGTAAATATTTTGGGGTACACCCTTAAACCAAATGCTGATTTTAATTTGGTTGCAGAATATAAGAACCAAACCAATTCTAGGAAAGCAGATGGTGCTATTTTAGTAGGCGATGTCGCTATTGGAGTTATAGAACTTAAAGGAACAAACACCAAAGACCTTGAAAGCATCCGTAAACAGGCATTCGATTATAAGGCGAATCAAAAAGGGTGTGTGTATGTCATTACATCTAATTTTGAAAAGCTACGTTTCTACATTAATGATGCAACAGAATTTGAAGAATTCAATTTATTCGAACTGACTTTAGAGCGTTTTTCACTCTTATACTTATGTCTTGAGAAAAACAACATTATAAACAATGTACCTTTAAAAATTAAGGAATCGTCTATAGTTGTTGAAGAACAGATTACGAAACAATTCTATAAAGACTATTCGTTATTTAAAAGAGAGTTATACAGAGATCTAGTAAGACGCAATGCCAAGCGACTAAAACTAAATAGAAGCGCAGTAAATGAATCTAATGTTCTTTTAACAGAATCACAGAAAGCAGAACAACTGCAATTAGAAAAGAATGTTAAACTAACACTCTTTAAAAAATCTCAAAAATTAATAGACCGTTACTTGTTTATTTTCTTTGCAGAAGACAGAGGATTACTCCCACCAAACAGCACCCAACAAATATTAGATAAATGGAAAGCCGATTTAGATTTCGGAGACGACAGACCGCTTTACGACTTATTTAAACAGTATTTTAATTTTCTAGACCAAGGAAGAAAAGGCACTACCAGTAGAGCTGAAATTTATGCTTACAACGGTGGACTTTTTAAAGAAGATACCCTTTTAGATGGTTTAGAAATTGATGGCGAACTACTTTACAAACACACTTGTAAATTAGCATCTTACGATTTCGAAAGTCAGGTAGATGTCAATATTCTAGGACATATATTCGAAAATTCGTTAAATGAAATTGAAAGTGTAAATGCTGAAATTGAAGGTGGCGATTTCGACAAACAAAAAAGTAAACGTAAGAAAGATGGTGTTTTTTACACCCCTAAATACATTACCAAGTACATTGTAGAAAACACTATTGGTAAACTTTGCGATGAAAAGAAAAACGAATTAGGCTTTAAGGAAGAAGAGTACTTTAAGGGACGTAAGAACAGAAATAAGAGTACTATTGAAAAATTAGTACACACACTAGATGTTTATAGAGATTGGCTACTAGAACTCACTATTTGCGACCCTGCTTGTGGTTCTGGTGCATTTCTTAATCAAGCCTTAGATTTTTTAATAAAAGAGCATACTTACATAGACGAATTAAAAACCAAAGTTTTAGGTGGTGGTTTACAGTTTCCCGATATAGAGAACACCATTCTAGAAAACAATATTTACGGTGTAGACCTTAACGAAGAATCTGTAGAGATTGCAAAACTTTCCCTTTGGTTACGTACCGCACAACCTAGACGTAAATTAAACGATTTAAGCAGTAATATTAAATGTGGTAATTCTTTAATAGATAGTAAAGCAGTTGCTGGCGATAAAGCGTTTAATTGGCAAACAGAGTTTCCTAAAGTATTTGAAAAAGGTGGTTTTGATGTTGTTATTGGGAATCCGCCTTATGTGGTCTATATAAAATCAATATTTGGACAATCAACTTTAGATTATATGAATAAACATTATAAATATTCGGAATATAATCCAAATACCTACGCTTTGTTTACGGAGTTAAGCTTGAACAGACTTTTAAAATTGAATGGTTATTTAGGGTTTATTATTCCCAATAGTTGGTTGGAAGGTCAATATTTTTCAAAGATGAGACAGGGGATTTATAATAATTTGATTGAAGAAATTGTTTATTTAAAAAATTCCGCATTTGATATAGTGGTTGAAACTGTCATTATACATATTAGGAACAGTAACCTACCACCAGAATCAATTAAACTCACAACAGATGTAAAGGATAATATTTACAACAATACAAGTTTAGATAAACCTTTATTTATAAAAGGTTATAATCCTTTTATTTATTCCTCAAACCCTTTATTAGAGAAGTTAGTCATTGATTTTGAGAAATTAAGTGAACATGCAATTGTTTATAGAGGGTTAGAGACAAAAAACAATAAAGTATGGTTGTCAGAGATTAAAAAGGATAAAAATTATTTACCAATTCTATTAGGTAGAGACGTGGGTAGATATGATATTGAGTATACTGGCACCTATGTAAATTTTATTCAAAGTGAAATGAAAAGCAATGCAAATTTAGACATGTATCTGCAACCGAAGATTCTCATGCGTCGCACAGGATCAACTATAATTGCTACTAAGGATGAAGACAACCTAATGGTACTTAAAAATTCATATTTGATCATTCCTGATGAAACATATAAATTAGATCAATTATTGGCTCAATTAAATTCATCACTTTTTGCCTTCTATCATAAATCTATGACTAGTGCTGAAAACAAGGCCTTTGCACAATTTAAGGGTACATATATATTGGACTTTCCAATTTCTTTTGATGAAAATGCTGATTTCGCTAATCCTGTTAATGAAATGATCGTTTTAAATTCAAAACTTACAAAACTAAAATCAAATTTTAAAACATATTTTTCAGGTCAATATAACCTTACGAAAACCACTAGAACTCTTGAATATTGGTATGAGCTTGATTTCACAAAATTTATTAAAGAGATCAACAAGGCTATCAGAGTAAATAACAAACTACGTGTAAAGGATGGCTTAGAAGCCGTTCCTGTTCTTACAAAAAAAGACGAATTTGAGTGGTTAGACCTTTTTGAAGAAAACAAGACCAAAGCACAAGACCTACAAACCCAAATTAACCAAACAGACAAAGAAATAGATGCTATGGTTTATGAGCTGTATGGTTTATCGGAAGAGGAGATTTTAATTGTGGAGAATTCTTAAATATAAACAAGAATTTCTATTGATTTTGATTCACGAACACTTAAAATAATAGAAAGGATGTGAGTAAATTACAATTGTAGAGCAGTCCTAAAAACGAATATAATATCAAATTAAATGGCATTTAACCCAAAGACAGAATATACAATAGTCCCAACAGAAATAAGTATCAAGGATTTTTTTGAATATAAAGAAGATTTCGTAACCAGACCGCCTTATCAAAGAAAAGCAGTTTGGAATAAAAAAAAGAAGCAAGCTTTAATGGATAGTCTTTTTAGGAGATACTATATTCCTAAACTAGTGATAAGAGAAGTTCGTAAGGATGAATCAGGGACAGTAAGCGAAATTGTAGACGGTCAGCAAAGAATTACAACTGTACAAGATTTTTTCGATAATAAATATCCATTACCGAAAACACTTTCTGATTTAGGAGATGGTTTAGCCAATAAATATTATAAAGATTTAGATACGGATATTAGAAAATTTATAGATAAATCATTAAAATATCAAGCTGATGTTATAAAAAATATAGAAGAACCTGATAGTGTAGAGCATCAAATAATAGCTACCGAAATATTTTGGCGCTTGCAACAAGGAGAATCTCTAAATTACATGGAGGTTGCTCATGCTCAGCTCTCAAGTTTAAGCCGTAATTTCATTGTTAAGTATTCAGATGATTTAACGTTTGACTATGATACGTATAAGCCAATTGATACAAACCCAGATAAATTACCTTTTTTTAAATTACTAGATGTAGATAATGGTAGAATGAAACACTTGCAATTTATTGCTCGTTTTTTGTTGATAGAAAAAGAAGGTGGGTATGCAGATTTAAGCGATAAAAAAATAACTGAGTTTATCAATGATTATAAGACTAAAGATGGTATTGGGAATTATTCCTTTGAGCATGAAAAGATTGCAGTAAATGTAAAAAACAATCTTAATACGTTTTATAGCATCTTTAAAGATGACCCAATATTAGACGATGATAATGGGATAAAGGAATTTTCTACTGAATATTTTATTATTTCTATTTACATGTTAATTAGGCATCTTAGAATGTATTATGTTTTAGATGAAATAACTAAAAATCATTTAAAAAACTTTGTATATGATTTTTATAAAAGGTGGAAAACATATGATGATGCTATGGATACTGATATGTTAACTTTTAGTAACAGAAGGCAACAAGGAGAATCAGATTTAGAGATTAGAGACATGATTTTACGTCAAATTTTTTTTAAATATATTTTGGAAAAAAATATTGATTTAAAAGAAAAAGACACAAAAAGGGCATTTTCAGAATTACAGAGGATTTTAATTTATAGAGAGGGTAAAGGTTTGTGCCAACAATGTTTGAGGGATGGTGTTTCAGAGAAAGAAGCCAAAGTAAGCTGGTCTAAATATCAGGCAGATCATGTTATTCCTCATTCCAAAGGGGGTAAAACTAAAATTGAAAATGGCGAATTATTATGTTCAACTCACAACCTATCTAAGGGTAATAGAATATAAAAAAATATGCTCTTGCGAAAAAGACTAAGAAATAGTTAGTATGATTTAATTAAATAAAAAACAGCAATTGTGTGGAACTCTTAATTATGAAAACAATTGGGAATAAGTTTTTCTAAGCACGGAACAGAGTAATATGCTAATTAGCTAATAATAAAACATATAAAGGCATAGTTTTAGCTTATTTAAGTTAAAGTAATGTTTTAACCTTTAGTAGTTTAAATACTATTTTGTACATTTGTATATAACATTTTTTTATACAATCGTTAAACGAGTTTTGAAAACAGAAGTAAACATAGCAAATAGCGCACCTAAACAAGTGTTTTGGGATATGGATGTAAGTCAATTATCTATTAAAAAAGATAAAGCACTTATCATCCCTAGACTATTATTGGCTACCACTAAAGAAACTTTTGAAAACGATATTAAGAGAGTAGAAACTACATATTCTACTCATGAAATTTATACAATATTAAAAAACACCAAAGAGCGAATTAGTAATAACGTTTGTCGTATGGTGGCAGAACGCTACAATAAGCCTACTTTTTTACGTTATAAGTTTTAATGAATGAGTGCAGTTTCTCCAGTACTCTTACAAACAATAAAAGAATTACAGTCCTTACCAAGTTTATATCAATTTGCATTAGCAGGAGGCACTAATTTAGCATTTCGTTTTAACCACAGACATTCTCAAGATATAGATTTGTTTTGTCCAGAAACAGTAGGCATTAAACATTTCGAAACTATTGAAGCAGAAGTGAAAACCTTTTTTGGCGAGATTAATATTACAGGTTTAGAGTATCCTTTTGATAAAGAAAGTGAACAACACACCTATCTTAGATTTTGGGTTACAAAACCATGTGGAGCAATCATAAAAGTAGAAATCATTCAAAATATGAAAATGATGGAAGCTATTGAGGTTCTAGATGATGTAAGGTTAGTTACAACTAAAGATATTGGACTATTCAAATTAATAAGTGGTTCCAGTCGTGCTGCAAAAAAAGATATTTATGATTTAGATTTTATTACTGAAAAAATAAACATCATTGATTTATTTGAAGCTTTACAATTAAAAAAACAAACCTTTGATAAAGATGAGCATAAAAACATCTTTGATTTAGACGAAGATGAGTGTCCTACTCAAAATCCCAAATTACTATTAAAGTTTGATGGTAATCACACACAAGATAGAATAAAACCAATGCACTCTAACGACAATATATTAATTGTTAAAGGAGGTAAAAATTGGATTCAAGTAAAGATAAGTTGGAAGACAAAAGTACGCTCCTTATTTAGGCATTTAGAAATGGTTTAAAAATTACAGAATCTAGTAAATAGCAAAAAACAAGGTTAGTATAGTATCCTGACCTATTTCCTAATTATATTTTGTAAAGTTTCTGAGATTTCTATATCCGTAGCCACATCAATTTTTTCATTTAGTTTAACTAATTCTTCATCAAAATCAATATTAGGATTGTCATTCAGTTTTGCTAGGATTAATATTTGTGTTTCCATAACAGCACGCAGAGTCTGCTGATTCATAATGTGCCTAGTAAGAAGTTCGATCAAATACTTCTTGTAATCAATTTGTATATTTTGATTCTGCGATTCTTCAAATAAGTCATCTACATTCATCTTTTAAGGTTTATTCTTAACTTACATAACAGTAACTCAAGCAGGTTAGACACTTAAAAATACTCAAAATGATTCAAAAATCGGGAGTTAATTTAGAAATAAAAAAATATAAGTCGTTGTGTAACAAGCTAATTAATTAAATATTCACTTGTAACATCTGTATGAAGACGGAATTAGAATACCTGCTGTAATTTGAAAAAAGTGAAAATATCTTATACAGAAAAAAACACCCAAACCTATTAGATTTGGGTGTAATATTGGGTGTAACACTTATAAACACCTGATAATCAAATGATATTGTGGAGAAGATGGGGCTCGAACCCACGACCTCTTGACTGCCAGTCAAGCACTCTAGCCAACTGAGCTACATCCCCATTAAATTTATTTTACGCCCTTTAACACTAAAACAGGAAAAGCACTGTAAAAATCTTTTTTCAAAATTACATTTTTTTCCCACATCTTGTTAAAAAATCCGCGCTTACGTCTAAATACACAAAGTAAATCTGGCGTATAGTCATTGTAATGTTCTAAAACGCCTTTAAAAGTTGTCGCATTTTCAGAATAAGCCGTTTCATTTACAATGGACTTTAAGAACGGATTCACTACAAAATCACCTTCATTATAAAATGGTGTTTTAACTAATAATAAATTCACCACAGAATTAAAAGAATGCTGAACGTGTTGTAAAGGCAACAAGGCATGTTCTTTTTTTATAATAGCCGATTTTACAGCGAGTAAAATATTAGACACTGCTTTAAACTGATAACCTTCAGGAACAATTAAAGTGGGTATATTTGTTTTTTTAATCACCTTCCCAGAGGTTTTTCCTAAAAACACCTCTTCTCTTATCGAGTTTGTTCGCGGTTCAATTAACATTAAATCTACATTGGCCGTTTTGCAAATCAGCTCTAATGTACTTACTAATTTCCCCTTAAAACTTTTAATCACGATATCTACATCTTTAGTGTCTATTTTAGCAATTAACGCGTTTAAAAACTCTAAATTTTCTTGCTCTAAAACCTGATCTATTTTATTAAAAGTCCCCGGATGAAGCTTTAAATGATACACACGTACCACATATAAACGTGCTCCAAATGCTTTTGAAAAATCTACGGCATATTGTAAATGACTTTCAACGTTTTTAGAATTTCCAACAGGCACTAAAATGTTTTTCATAGCAAATAATATCAATCAAAAGATTATAAAAGTAAACATTAAACAAATTCAAAATCTTTAAATTAATATTAAATCTAAACTTGTAAAAATATACGACCTTCGTAACTTCTAAATTACAACATTCAACTCTTGGACCAATCCATTTCATTAAAACATATTAATACACTTGCTGTACCTGCTATAATCGCTGGTATAAGTGAGCCCATTTTATCGATTACAGATACAGCTATTATTGGAAATGTAAACATAAACCCTACCGAAGCTTTAGCCGCTGTTGGTATTGTAGGTACGTTTATTTCTATGCTTATTTGGGTACTCGGACAAAGCCGAAGTGCCATTTCTGCCATCATTTCTAGATCTGTAGGTGCCAATACGCTAGACGAAGTTAAGAACCTTCCCGCTCAGGCCATTTTTATAATTACATCTTTAAGTTTAGTTATAATTTTAATAACCTATCCGCTTGCTGAATCTATTTTCAAATTATATAATGCCTCTGGATTAATTTTAGATTACGCCGGAGATTACTATAGAATTAGAGTATTCGGATTTCCGTTTACACTCTTTACCTTTGCCATATTCGGAGCCTTTCGTGGCTTACAAAACACCTATTACCCCATGGTAATTGCCATTATAGGCGCAGTGGCTAATATTATACTAGACTTTGCATTGGTGTATGGTATACAAGATTTTATTCCCGCCTTACATATAAAAGGCGCGGCTTATGCCAGTATAATTGCACAGCTCATTATGGCAATGCTTTCAGGGTATTATCTATACAAAAAAACAGATATTCCTCTAAAACTAACCTTGCCTTTTAATAAAGAAATCAAGAATTTCTTACTCATGATTCTCAATTTATTCATTAGAACACTAGCTTTAAACACCGCTTTATATTTTGCGAGTTCGTATGCAACAGGTTATGGAAAAAACTACATAGCAGCCTATACTATAGCGATTAACATCTGGTTTTTGGGCGCGTTTTTAATTGATGGGTTTGCCAGTGCTGGAAATATTTTATCAGGAAAATTATTTGGTGCAAATCGCCCAGATTTACTAATAAAACTAAGCAATAAACTTATTGTATTAGGCATTATAACAGGAGTTATTTTAGCAGGTATTGGCTGGCTGTTTTATGAACCTATCGGACGTATATTTACCAAACAACCCGAAGTTTTAGAAGCATTTTACAATGTGTTCTGGATTGTTCTCGCCATGCAACCTCTTTGTGCGTTAGCCTTTATTTTTGATGGCATGTTTAAAGGTTTAGGAAAAATGAAATACTTACGAAATGTGCTTTTAGCCTCTACATTCCTTGTCTTTATCCCCACATTATTACTCTTCGATTATTACGACTATAAACTGTATGCCATTTTTATAGCCTTTACGCTCTGGATGGCCGCTCGAGGCATTCCTTTAATTATAAAATTTAGACAGCTTTTTTTAGTTCACTAACAGAAAACACTTAAATTTGATTTCGTTTAAGAGTTTAAATTAAACACCTAATATGATTGCACTTATACAAGATTTAAACATAGAAGATAAATTAAAAAATGCACCAGATTCTAATTACGAAATCGGGATATTTATTGGATCTATGATTCCGTTTATAGTGTTAGTTACTTTAGCCTATCTCATGTATTATTACAACAAAAAAAACCAAGATAACAACCTATGAATTTTTTAGAATTTTTAAGCGGAAACGGATTATTTCTTATCCTAGCCATTGTACTAGTGGTTGTTTACATTTACTACAGAAACAAAGGCAGGCGTTAAGCATTTAGCGCGTTTTTAACCAGCCCGTTATACTTAAGCGTTCTGTATTTACAGGCTTTACTTCGTGCTCTAAAATCTGACTTTCAAAAATAACAACACGGCCAGGAAACGGGTAAATAACTTTTTCTACCTCAACTCCATTTTCATTCGTATAAATTACCAATTCGCCACCATTTTCAGGTTGCCAATCTTCATCATTCAAATAACACACAAACGATAATTTTCGTCTATCATCATTCTGGAAGGTATCTAAATGGCGCTTATAAAACGTCCCTTTCGGATAAATAGCATAATGAAATTCCTTATGTAAAATCCCTAAAAAACAAGTTCTGTTTAAGTACGAAATCAGTTCATTAATTTTATTAAAAAACAAGGTTTCAGCCGGATTTATAAACTGCTCGTCTATCCATAAAATCACATCGCCACGAATCGATTTTGCTATCGTTTCATTTAAACGGTTCCCAATGGCAGCCTTTTTAAAAGCATCTTCCTCATGTTTCAGACGTATAGAATTTCGCAATTCTAAAATCTCTTGAGCATCAAAAAAATCATCTATAATACTATATTGCTGAGTCAAAAGATTATCAATAATCCTTTCGTATAACGGATTCTCAGCATCAACCAACGCTTCAAATAGCGTATGCATTAAAAGTGTTTACTCATTTTAAGTTAACCCTCTATCTTTTAAAAACTTAAGTTGTTTTTCATATAAAAAGTGCGCAAATGTAATCTAAAAACAAATTGCTTTTACAAATTCGGTACCTTTGCACTGTTAAAAAATCAAATCATGAGTAATATTCGAATTACCAAACAATTTACTTTCGAAACTGGTCACGCTCTTTATGGCTACGACGGAAAATGCAAAAATGTACACGGTCACAGTTACAAACTTTCGGTTACCGTAATCGGGAAACCTATTACGGACAGCAACAATGTGAAGTACGGAATGGTTATCGATTTCACAGATTTAAAAAATATTGTAAAACGAGAAATTGTCGATGTGTTCGATCATGCTACTGTATTTAACAAAAACACACCACATGTCGAGTTGGCAAAAGAGCTAGAAAAACGCGACCATAATGTACTTTTGGTAGACTACCAGCCCACCAGCGAGATGATGGTTATCGATTTTGCTTCAAAAATTAAAACCTATTTACCAAGCCATATTGCGTTGCACTCTTTAAGGTTGCAGGAAACAGATAGTAGTTTTGCAGAGTGGTATGCTAGCGATAATTAGGGCGTTCCCTTTCGCAAAGCTGCAGGTCAGGCTTTCGCTAGTCGCTTTTTTAATGCTAAAACGGCATTAAAAAGAGCTTCAACAATAGCTCAATCCTTAACGCAGATTCAAACCAAGAACAATTTTTATATTTACAGCATGCAAATTCCCGAAGGCAAAAAAATATACTTCTCGTCAGACAATCATTTAGGCGCACCCACACACGAAGACTCTCTACCACGTGAGAAGAAATTTGTCGCTTGGTTAGATGAGATTAAACACGATGCCGCAGCCATATTTTTACTGGGTGATTTGTTCGATTTTTGGTTCGAATACAAAACTGTAGTCCCAAAAGGCTTTGTAAGAACCTTAGGAAAACTTGCCGAAATACGCGATTCAGGCATTCCGATTTACTTTTTTGTTGGTAATCACGATTTATGGATGGACGATTATTTCCAGAAAGAACTTAATATACCCGTGTACCATAAACCCAAGGAATTCACTTTTAATAACAAAACCTTTTTAATTGGTCACGGCGACGGATTAGGCCCTGGAGATAAAGGCTACAAGCGCATGAAAAAGGTCTTTACCAATCCGTTTTTTCAGTGGTTATTCCGTTGGTTACATCCAGACCTAGGTGTGAAACTAGCACAATATATGTCGGTTAAAAATAAACTCATTTCTGGTGACGAGGATGCTAAATTTTTAGGAGAAGACAACGAATGGCTCGTGCAATATTGCAAACGCAAATTAGAAACTAAAGCTTACGATTATTTTGTATTTGGACACCGGCACTTACCCATGGAAATTGCGTTAAACGACACTGCTAAATACATCAATTTAGGCGACTGGATTGGCTATTATACCTATGGTGAGTTTGATGGCGCACAACTTGATTTAAAGACGTACGAGGTTAAATTGTAGTTCACGTCATGCTGAACTCGTTTCAGCATCGCACAACTAACTAAAATTTTCTCACTCTAATGAGACCTTGAAACAAGTTCAAGGTGACGAATCAGTCTTGAAAATAATTCCTTAAACTTATAATTTCAAAAGCAACACCAACGTCATGCTGAATTTATTTCAGCATCGCACAAATAATACATCAACCTTCATTCTCATGCTCCTCCAAATCCTTTCGTAAATCGAGCTTCCTAAACGTTGGAGAGAAAATCCCAGTAGTTAATACAATCAGTAACGTCATACTTCCTCCAAAAACCACAGCAGTAACGGTTCCCATAAGTTTGGCGGTGAGGCCACTTTCAAAAGCACCTAATTCGTTAGACGACCCCACAAACATAGAATTTACAGAGGCGACACGCCCACGCATATGGTCGGGAGTTTTAAGTTGTAAAATAGTCTGACGAATCACCATAGAAATCCCATCAAAAACCCCACTAAAAAATAAAGCAACTACCGATACCCAAAACCAAGTTGACAATCCAAAAGCGATGATGGATAATCCAAAACCGAATACTGCGATGAGTAACTTCATCCCTGCATTTTTATTTAACGGCACATAAGCAGAAATAAGCATGGTTAAAAAAGCTCCAACCGCTGGCGCAGCACGTAATACCCCAAATCCTTGCGGACCTACTTTTAAAATATCTTGAGCAAACACAGGTAGTAAAGCGACTGCTCCACCAAATAAAACGGCTACCATATCTAACGTAATCGCTCCTAAAATGGCTTTGGTATTAAACACAAACTTTACGCCTTCTCTTAAACTCTGCATGACAGGTTCACCAATTTTCGGATTTAAAATAGGTTTGGTTTCAATTTGAGTTAACGCCAATAAAGCAGTAACAGCAAAGCCTACAATTAAACACATAGACCAATGCACACCAATTAAATGAATTGAAAACCCGGCTAAGGCTGGACCTAAAACAGCTCCCATTTGCCACACCGAACTACTCCACGTTGCTGCATTTGGATATAGTTTTTTAGGAACCACTAAAGACAATAATGAGAATATGGTAGGACCTAAAAACGAGCGAACAAAGCCACCCAAGAAGACTAAAAAATAAATGGCATAAAGTACCGTTTGCGTTGCATACCCCTCGACAACCTTAGGCCAAGTCAATAGAAACAAACCAAAACTGATAACAGAAAACCCAAGTATACATTTAATAAGTAAGCTCTTTTTTTCACTTTGGTCTACAATATGCCCTGCAAATAACGCCATAGACACGGCAGGAACCACTTCCATGAGTCCGATGATTCCAAGCGATAATGGGTTTTTAGTAATACTATACACTTGCCACTCTATCACAATAAACTGCATAGACCAAGCAAAAACCATGGCAAAACGGACTAATAAAAATATATTGAATTCTTTATACCGTAAGGCAGCGTAGGGGTCTTTCTGTTTCATAATCTATTTAAAGATGAAACAAATGTACAAAAGTGATGGTTTTAAAAAATTATGATACTCCTTTTAATTTCTACAGATCTTAGTAATATATTCTGTGAGCTCTAAATGAAATAAAGTCCCGTTAATTAAATCGTCAATTTCTTTTAATTCTAATGCGTTTATAGCTAAATCGACTTGATTACAAGGTGTTTTTAATAACATAAACCGATTGCGTTCTTCGCTTTTACAACACTGACATGGATGGATAGATTTCACGTATCCGATTTGTTTTTGAAACTGAATAATTTCATGGCGGGTTAAATAAAATCCCATATCTCGGAAAATAAGTTGAATTTTAGGCGACTTCTTTTTGGGCTGCTCCTCCTTCCAAACAAAGGATACTCCAAAATTATTATGGTAGATTTTATTGATATCTTGGTCCATGATGCTGACTTTTGAAACACTAAAATAACATTATTTTTATTCAATCTAAATAAAAATAGATTTTATTTTAAATCTCTCAATTTCAACTGAAGACTGGTAACACCATTCCAATGGTTTTCATCTATGGTATATACCACGTCAAAAGGTGTGGTTGTAGACACATTATTAATTTTATCTCCCAAGCCAAAACCAATACAAACAATAGGGTTTACACGCCCCTGTTTTACCGTAATACGCAAGTGATCCTCATCTTTACCTACACATTTGCCATAACCAGTATCAACAACATCTTCTGTCATAAAAACTGGTGTCATATTCCCAGGTCCAAAAGGCGCAAATTGTTTTAAAATTCTGTAAAATTTAGGCGTAATCTCTTCCAACATAATATTAGAATCTATTTTAATTTCGGGCGACAGTAATTTGGGATCTATAGTTTGCGACACCACATCTTCAAAAGCTTGTTTAAAAGCATCGTAATTTTCGGGAAGCAATGTTAATCCTGCTGCATATTTATGTCCGCCAAATTGTTCTATATGTTCACTACAGGCTTCTAATGCATTATACACATCAAAACCACTTACAGAACGTGCCGAAGCCGCTAATTTATCGCCACTTTTAGTAAATACAAGCGTTGGTCTGTAATAGGTTTCTATAAGTCGGGAAGCCACAATACCAATAACTCCTTTGTGCCAATCTTCTTGATACACCACAGAAGTTACACGCTCTTCTTCCTTATTTGTTTCTATTTGAATTAGAGCTTGCTTAGTAATCTCTTGATCAGCTTCTCGCCTATCTAAATTAAAAGCTTCTATTTCTGAAGCAAAAATCTCTGCTTGAGCTGCGTCCATTTCGGTAAGCAGTTGAACCGCATAACCACCGTGTTTCATTCTTCCCGCTGCATTAATTCGAGGAGCAACTATAAATACCACGTCAGTAATTGTGAATTCTGTTTTATCGACTTGATTTAAAATGGCTTGTATACCTGGTCGGGGTTGCTGATTAATAATTTGTAATCCGTAATAGGCTAATATTCGATTTTCGCCAGTAATCGGAACAATATCCGCACCAATAGCCGTAGCTACTAAATCTAAATATTCACCCAAATCTTCAATGGTTAAACCTTGCTTAGAGGACAAGGCCTGAATGAGTTTAAATCCGACACCGCAACCACATAATTCTTTATAGGGATACTCACAATCTTCACGCTTCGGATCTAGAACTGCCGCAGCATCTGGAATGTTTTGGCCTGGACGGTGGTGATCGCAAATAATAAAATCGATGCCTTTCTCTTTGGCATAAGCCACTTTATCGATGGCCTTTATACCACAGTCTAACGCTACAATAAGTGTAAAATCGTTATCGTGTGCAAAATCGATACCTTTAAAAGACACACCATACCCTTCGTCGTAACGATCCGGAATATAAGTTACTACGTTATCTTGACGTGTGCGCAAATAGGAACTCATAAGCGCGACCGATGTTGTACCATCTACATCGTAATCGCCATAGACCATAATATTTTCACCAACTTCTAAAGCTTGTTCAATCCGTGCCACAGCCTTATCCATATCTTTCATTAAAAACGGATCGTGAATTTCACTTAAATCCGGTCTAAAGAAAGACTTGGCAGCATCGAACGTTTCAATACCACGCTGAATTAACAGAGTCGCACTTAATTCGTCTATGTTAAGTGCGTCCTGTAACACTTTTACTTTATGAGATTCTGGTTTTGGTTTTATGGTCCAACGCATAGTTTGTAATCGGAAAAATATTATGAATTATGAAAATGAGATTTTACTTGAACATCTGCAAAGCGACGAAACATTTCCATAACGCCACAATATTTATCGACAGATAAATCGACAGCTCTATTTATTTTAGATTCATTTAAATCTGAACCATAAAAATGATAATCGACTGTTACAATATGGTAATACTTTGGGTGTTCTTCTGTTAAATGTCCTTCGATTACAATTTTGAAATCGTCGATATCTACTTTCATTTTTTCAAGCATTGGTGTAATATCAACACCTGAACACCCTGCTAAAGCCGATAACATTAAAGCTTTCGGGCGATAGCCTTCACCTTTACCTCCATTGTCTTCTCCTAAGTCAATAAATAAGTTGTGTCCGCTTGGGTTGTCAGATTCGAACTTTACATTCTTTTTCCACTCGGTGGTTACTTTATGTGTCATGTCTGAATTATTTAGGAATTAAATTGACTTCAAAAATACCATTAAAAATTTTAAAATGACACGGAACAGCCTAGTCAAATTATGAAGCCATACTTAGAGGCTTTAAAGAATATCATGCACCCGTTTCTGCAATTTTGGAACGACTAAAGCCTCAAACCATTGATTTTTAGAGAGCCAAAATCGGTTTCTTGGTGACGGGTGTGGAATTGTAAAAAACTCAGGCAAGTAGCTTTCGAAATTGGAAACGGTTTCTGTTAATGTCGCCCCTACACGATCTTTTAAATAATAGCGCTGCGCATAGCTTCCTATCAAAATAATCAGTTTTGTATTAGGCATTTTATCAAGTAACGCCACGTGCCATTGCGGTGCACATTCCTTTCTTGGTGGTAAATCTCCGCTTTTCCCTTTTCCAGGATAGCAAAATCCCATAGGGAGAATGGCAAAATTTTTGGTGTCGTAAAACTGTTCTTCGGTAACATTAAGCCAAGAGCGTAAGCGTTTACCACTGGCATCGTCCCAAGGAATACCTGAATTATGCACTTTAAGCCCTGGTGCCTGACCAATAATTACAATTTTTGATTCTGGATGTGCTGTAACCACAGGATTGGGTCCCAAGGGTAAATGGTCTACACAAATGGTGCATTGTTTAATCTGACCTAAGAGCACATCCATAGTTGTCTATTTCAATTTTAAAGGTTCCCCTTCAAATTCCAAACCTTCAAAACTCGTTTTCATGAAATTTCTAATGTTTTGGTGTCCTGATCCATCAGGATCATTTAAAACATCTTCCGTATAAAACGTACCGAAACATACTAAAGTTTCGTCCTGACTGAAACCTTGCAACTTAGCAAACGCAAATAATTTACAAGAGCCCGAATTTTCTCCCGCTTTATTATATAATTCACCATTTTTAAAGGCTGTTGGCACGAATTCGTATTCAGATTCTATCA
>NZ_LMAK01000047.1 GCF_001439665.1 Formosa algae | reverse complement strand
TCTCGAGAGGGGAGTTGGTTACGTTGTTTAAACAAGAATTTGAGTTAGTTAATAATTTTAGTATCTGTTTTTCTGTTTATAATTAAGAGATAGCTTTGGTATTCTTAATACACACTCCTAGCCTCTCTCGAGAGGGGAGTTGGTTGCGTTGTTTAAATAGGATTTGAGTGAGTGATGGGTTTGAGTATTCCCCTCTAGAGAGGGGTTAGAGGTGTGTGATTTTGAGTTTGTGAAAAATTCGTAATTTTAAGATAATCAAAGTTATAGATGCTTTTGACTATGAAAAAACGAAAACTTATTCCTTATGATCCGAAATTAAAAGCCTATGCTCGTGAATTGCGGAATCATTCTACTCAAGTAGAGATTTATTTATGGTTGAAGCTGAAAGGAAAACAAATGCGGAGTTATGATTTTCACAGACAGAAACCTATTGATCGCTTTATATTAGACTTTTTTTGTCATGAGCTTATGTTGGGGATTGAAGTTGATGGGATTACCCATGAGACTTTAGAAGTTGTCAAAAAAGATAATGTAAAGGATAAGCGTTTACAGCAATTAGGAATTTGTGTTTTGAGGTTTACTGATTATGAGGTTAAAACACAAATGGAAAGTGTTCTTCGTCCTATTGTTGATTATATTGATGTGTATGAATTGAAATAAGGCTATGGATATAGCTTTGGTTTCTTATAGTGCACACCCCCCAGCCCCTCTCTAGAGGGGAATAGGTTACGTTTTTTAAAGGAGTAATTAGTGCTGTTTATTCTCTTTGTTATTATTGTTTACTTTTAAAACACACCCCTGGCCCCTCTCTAGAGGGGAGTTGTATTGGGGTATATAAGGTGTTTTAGGGGTGTTTATTACGTTTATATTTTATTGATGTTCGTTTTTTGTTTTCATAAGGATACATTCCCTGCTCTTCAGAAGCAGGGTGTATGAGATGATGCTTTAAAAATTACATCAAAACACGGCTGTACACTTAGGAAAAAACACTAAAATGCTTATCTTGTCCCCTGAAAATATAACTACGCCTAGATTACATTGGAAGACCAACATACCAACAAAAACATTTTATTTTTAACAGGAACCCGTGCTGATTTTGGAAAAATAAAATCCTTAATAGCAGCGGTAGAACTCGCTCTTAATTTTACACCTTATGTGTTTGTGACAGGGATGCATCTACAGCACACCTATGGGTATACCTTAGTGGAAATAGAGCGATGCAAGTTTTCAAATCTACATACTTTTGAGAATCATACGCACGAAACGACTATGGACCTTACTTTAGCAAAGACCATTACCGGTTTGTCTGAGTATGTTAAAATTTGTGAGCCCGATATGATTGTGATTCATGGGGATCGTGTAGAAGCCTTAGCAGGTGCTATAGTGGGCAGTTTAAATAATATTTTAGTGGCTCATATTGAAGGCGGTGAAGTCTCAGGTACCATAGATGAGCTTATACGACATTCTACTAGTAAAATGAGTCATGTGCATTTTGTCTCTAATGATGAGGCCAAACGCCGTTTGATGCAAATGGGCGAATTGGAAGCGGCTATTTTTGAGATTGGCTCTCCGGATGTGGACATTATGTTTTCATCTTCCTTACCAGATTTACAAACTGTAACATCGTATTATGATATTCCTTTTCAGGATTTCGCAGTACTTATGTTTCATCCCGTGACTACAGAGTATAATGATATGGAACGCTATGCTAAACATTTAGTAGCAGCTTTACTTGATGACACACATAATTATGTGGTTATTTTTCCAAATAATGATTTAGGGAATGGTGCTATTTTGAAAGCTTATGACTCTTTAAAGGATCATTCAAGGTTTAGAATATTTCCCTCTATACGTTTTGAATACTTTTTAACCTTATTAAAACACGCTCAGTTTGTTATTGGTAATAGTAGTGCTGGTGTGAGAGAAGCCCCATATTATGGTGTGCCGGTGATTAATATAGGCACACGGCAACAAAATCGAGTATCCCATAGTGATATTATTAATGTAGACTATAAACAAGAAGCTATTTCAAATGCATTGCAGACTATTGATAGGACTCCTAGACAAGACGTTGCTGCCCAATTTGGATCAGGGAACAGTGCCCAATTATTTATGGATTGTCTTAGTCAAGATCATTTGTGGGCTCTAAATCATCAAAAACAATTTCGTGATTTATGAGTTTAAAACCACATATCTTATTTGTTGTCCCGGATGGCGTAGGTATTAAAAATTATTTGTATTCAGATGTCTTAAAACATCTTATTCGTGCAAATGCTAAAATTAGTATTTGGTCGCCTTTGCCAGAATCCGTTTTTGATGAGGTTAAAACCTTACATAATATAGCCATTGGTTATCAATCTTTAGTTTTAAAAAAAGAACCCTTACTTACTCGCTTTTATAGAGAAGCTACTACTTATGCACGTTTGTTGCGAAATACCGCTTTAAAAAATAATCCTACCATTTTAAGTAATTGGAATCTTCCTAAAGGCAATTTTAAGTTGAAGCTTTTATATAAAGCCGCTATGCAGATGGGGACTTATTTATCTAAAGACTATAAGCGTATTTTGCATTATGAAACTAAAAGTCGAGACGGTTGGAGTGCAAAGGTTATTTCCGAATATATCAAGGATTTAGAAACGCTTCAACCTACTTCAATATTTATTACACATCAAAGAGTTGCGAGTTTAATGCCTATTTGTATAGCAGCGCAGCGATTGGGCATCACTGTCCACACGGTTATTTTTTCTTGGGATAATGTCCCTAAGGCTCGTTTATGCGTTATGGCAGATCAATATTTAGTATGGTCGGCATGGATGAAAAATGAAATGCACGATTATTATCCAGAAATTGAAGCCAGTAAAATTAAATTAGTGGGTACTCCACAATTTGATTTCTATTTGGATAAAACTAAGATTTTAGAGCGTAATAAATTTGCAGAACAGTATGGTTTGGATCCCAAAAAGCACTGGGTTTGTTTTAGTGGTGATGATATTCGTACATCTCCTTATGATGCTGATTTTTTAATGGATGTTGGAGTTGCTTTATCTGAATATCAAGATGATATACAGGTGATTTTTAGACGTTGTCCAGCCGATTTTTCTGCACGTTACGATGCTGTTTTACAACGATATAATTCATTGATAAAGTCTGTAGACCCCTTATGGCATGTTGCTAAAGGAGGGAATTGGACTGGAAATGTATCAAAATATGAAGATGTCGCTATGCAGGTTAATTTAGCTTATCATTGTAAGACTGTAATTAATTTAGGGTCTACTATGGCTCACGATTTTAGTATGTACAACAAACCGTGTTTGTATTTAAATTATAATCCATGTACAACGAGTGATTGGAATGTTGAGACTATTTATAATTATCAACATTTTAGAACAATGACAGGATTAGATGCTGTAGGTTGGATACCTAGTAAAGATCACATTGCTGCTGTGGTTTTAAAAGCTATAGGTCAGCCGGAAACTATTGCAGTAGATCGTAAAGCTTGGAGGGATGTAGTGGTTAGACAACCAATAGAAGATAATTCAATACTAATAGCTAACACTTTGTTATAATGCATATTTGTTATATTACCAATGAATTTCCGAAACCAGGTTTTTCTCACGGAGGTGTGGGGACTTTTATCGCTACCATAGGTAAAGCGTTAGTATTGGAAGGTGTTCAAGTTAGTGTTGTTGGTATGAATTATGTAGATGAAGAGGAAACAGCGAATATTAATGGTATAGCGGTTTATCGCTTAACTGCTAAAAAGTTAAAAGGCCTTCAATGGTTTTTTAATACCCGAAGTATAGAAAATAAAGTGCAAGAGATACATAAATCTACACCTATTGATATTGTAGAAACTGCGGATATGGGGTTGACATTTATAGGAAAATTACAAGGTGTAAAGTATGTGATACGAATGCATGGCGGTCACCATTTTTTTGCAGAGTCAGAACAACGTCAGGTTGAGATATGGAAAGGGTGGCAGGAAAAACGCTCCTACAAACGGGCCGATGCATTTATAGCTGTTTCTGAATATGTGAAATCGCATACAGAAAAATTTTTGACATTAAAACCTAGACCAATTACTATAATAAATAATCCTATTAATATTGAGTTATTTCAACCTATTGAAAATTTAGTAATACCCTATAAACTGGTTTTTGCTGGAACGGTGTGTGAGAAAAAAGGCATAAGACAATTGATACAAGCTATGCCCTTAATTTGGAAAATTTTTCCATCAGCCACGCTTGATATTTACGGCCGTGATTGGTATTATCCTGATGGTCGCTCTTATATAGAATATTTGAAGGTTCATGAATTCGCAATACTTGGAGATCGTAAACAACAGGTTGTTTTTAAAGGTGCGGTTGATTATGACCTTCTACCTAGTAAATATGCGGAAGCGAATGTCTGTGTGTTTCCTTCACATATGGAAACTTTAGGTTTGGTGGCACCTGAAGCCATGTGCATGGAAAAACCCGTAATTTTTACAGCTCTAGGGCCTGGCCCAGAAGTAATCACACATTTAAAAACAGGGCTGTTAGTAAACCCTTATAGTTCTGAAGATATTGCCGAAAAAATAAAGTGGGTATTTGAGTATAAAGATGAGGCACACGCATTAGGTTTAGCCGCACGTCAAGAGGTGTTAGATCGTTTTAGCATTCAAATTATTGCAGAGCAAAATTTGAATTTCTATCAGGATTTGAAGAATAAATAGGATATTATGTTTAAAATATTTAAAACAGACTTAAAAAAATATGAAGACTATAGCGGCAAGTCTAAGGCTATACTGTTATTGACACAACAAGGGTTGTGGGCTTTGTTTGTTTACCGAATCTCAAATAGTATATATACCTCAAAGCTTCCAACTTTTTTTAAAACTATATTGCTATTAGGATGTGTCATATCGCAGAAGTGGATAGAAATTATTACAGGTATATCTATTCCATACACAGCAACTTTGGGATCGCATTTTTATATCGGACATTTTGGAGGTATTATTATAAATGCGAATGCTGTTATTGGTGATAACTGTAATATTTCTCAAGGTGTTACCATAGGCGTGAGTGGTGTTGGTTATAAGCGTGGTGTACCTGTTATTGGTCATGATGTTTATATTGGAGCAAACGCGGTAGTTGCGGGTAATATTAGTGTTGGTGATGGGGCTGTTATAGGTGCAAATTCTTTGGTGACCCGAGATGTGTCACCACGTACAACTGTTTTAGGTGTACCTGCCGTAAAAATAAATGATAAAGATTCAAAAGGTTATATATGAATAACAAAACAAAAAAATTGTTGATAATTTCTTTAGCGCCAACAATTCTAAAAGCTGGTAAATATTGGTCTTATTCACCGTATGTGAACGAAATGGATTTATGGTTTAAGTATGCAGATCAGCAACGTATATTATCTCCATTTACTTACCCTGAAGAGGTTTTAATGAAGCCGTTTGGTACAAAAACTATAGAGCGCTATTATATTCCTTTTTTTGCTTTTAATTCCTTTTTCAATATATTAAAAGCTATCGTATTTATGCCCTTTATAGTCTTTCAGATGATTAGAGCCATGGCTTGGGCAGATCATATTCACTTGCGTTGTCCTGCCAATGTAAGTTTGATTGCTTGCTTTGTACAAATTTTGTTTCCTTGGAAAGAAAAATCAACTAAATATGCGGGGAATTGGGACCCTAATAGTAATCAACCGGTCGCATACCGAATGCAGCAAGCCATTTTGCGACATCCTTTTTTTACTCGGAATATGAAGGTTTTGGTGTATGGAGATTGGCCAGGCGAAACTTCGAATATTCACCCCTTTATTTCGGCTACATATTACGATACAGAGAAAGTACCTTTTATCCCTAAAAATTATACCCAAGAATTGGTGTTTGTTTTTGCAGGGATGTTAGTTCCCGGAAAGCGTCCCCTTTTAACGATACAATTTATTGAACAATTGAATGCGAGAGGCATTCCTGCGCGTTTAGAGTTGTTTGGAGATGGGCCGTTGATGGCTGATGTGAGAGCCTATATTACAGCTCATAGTTTAGAGGAGCAGATTACGGTACATGGAAATCAAGATAAAACTGTGGTTAAAGCAGCGCTTTTAAAAGCTCATTTTAATATTTTATTATCTAAGAGTGAAGGTTGGCCTAAGGCCGTGGCCGAAGGTATGTTTTACGGCTGCTTACCTGTAACTACAGCAGTGTCTTGTGTGTCCTGGATGGTGGGTGAGGGGCAACGTGGGATTATTGTTGAACCTAGTTTGGAACAGGCTGTAGACCATTTTATTGTGGTGTTTACAGCTTCAGATTTAAATATTATGGCTGAAGCGGCTTTAAATTGGTCGCAACTTTATACCTACAATAGGATGGAGGCAGATATTAAAAGTGTATTAGAAGGTACTTTTGTAAGTCGCGTCTAATATCAATGAGATTAGATAAAAGAAAAGATTAGTCTTTGGATATTGCACATTTATTAAAAAAAGCGACACCTTACTACTATATTGAAAAAAACAAGCAAAAAGTTTAGCGATATGAACTAGTAAGTTGCAGGTTTTCATATAATGTGTACCTTTATCTCGCTATTATAAAGAACTACAAATTCAATATACTCTATGTCTATAATTTTAATTACCGGCGGTGCTGGTAATATTGGCAGTCGTTTGTCTTTGCTATTAGCGAACGATCTGGATAATCATATCGTTATTCTAGATAATTTGTTAACCGGCGTACGTGCACATGTTCCTAGTCAAGATAATGTCACGTTTATTGAGGCTGATGTTAATGATTATGAAGCGGTAAGTTCTGTATTTGGACGTTTTGATTTTGATTATGTATTTCATCTTGCTGCTATGGTTGGTGTGAAACGCACTTTAGCTCATCCTATTCAAGTTTTAAATGATATTGAGGGTATAAAACATATTTTGTCGTTGTCTAAGCACTCCAGTGTAAAACGGGTGTTTTATTCTAGCTCCTCTGAAGTGTATGGAGAACCTTTTGAAGTGCCACAACATGAAAACACTACGCCTTTAAATTCTAGATTACCTTACGCCATTGTTAAAAATGTAGGCGAAGCTTTTTTTAAGTCTTATTTTGACGAATATGGACTGCCTTATACCATTTTTCGGTTTTTTAATACCTATGGTCCTCACCAAAGTACCGATTTTGTTGTTCCACGCTTTTTGCATGCGGCTTTAAATAATGCTCCTATTACAATTCATGGGGATGGCTTACAAACCCGTTCGTTTTGCTATATAGATGATACCGTAGAAACTTGTATTAAAGCGATGACAGAAGGGAAGCATATAAATGATGTGCTTAATGTAGGAAATGACGTTGAAATGACCATTTTAGACTTGGTACAGACTATAAAAGATTTGACGCAGTCTACCTCTGAAATTATACATTTACCCGCTTTAAAAGAAGGCGATATGCGTAGGCGTTGTCCGGATAGTACTAAAATGAAAGAGGTCTTACAGCGAGAATTAACTCCTCTGACTGTTGGTTTACAACATTTAATAGAGGGTTGTTTTTAAGCAAATCAATTATATTATACTTCTCTAGCTTGCTTAACGTTTAGGTGGGCTGTTTATGATTTTTAGAACCTGAAGAATAAGTATAAAATCTCGGAAAGTTCTCTACAAATTTAGTATTTTCAACCCCCAAATTAAGATACGGTATTGAGGGTATTACAACTTATAGATAGTTTAGATGCAGGAGGTGCAGAGCGTATGGCAGTGAATCTTGCTAATGCTTTGACCTCGAGTGTAGAACGTTCTTATTTATGTGCTACTCGCGCAGAAGGCTTGTTAAAGCAAGGCTTGGTTGCTGAGGTGGGCTATTTATATTTAAACCGTAGAAGTACATTAGATTTGGCGGCATTACAGCGCTTGGTTTGTTTTGTACAACAGGAGCAAATAGGTATTATACATGCCCATGCCTCGTCTTTTTTTATTGCGACCCTTTTAAAACTTCGTGTTCCCAAGCTTCGGCTGATTTGGCATGATCATTACGGGAATAGTGAATTTTTAGACCAACGCCCTAAACGGATGTTACGATGGTGTTCTCGTTTTTTTTCGGCTGTTATTGCTGTTAATGCTGGTTTGGCCACATGGAATAGCGAAGTCTTGAAATGTAGTACGATTACTTTTTTACCCAATTTTGTTGTGCCTTATCAATCTAAGGCTGTAACAGCATTAGCAGGATCAACAGGAAAACGTATTTTGTGTTTGGCGAATTTGCGACCTCAAAAAGATCATGCGACTTTATTTAAAGCCTGCCAATTGGTGTTTGCAAGCTATCCGGATTGGAGTTTGCATTGTGTTGGACGAGAAAGTGATGATGAATATACTAAACAGCTTAAAGACATGGTTACAGGTTTAGGTCTTGAGACCCCTGTCTGGTTTTATGGCAGTTGTCCGGATACGGGTTCTATTATTGCTCAGTGTGATATTGGTGTACTTGCTTCTGCTTCTGAAGGCTTGCCTTTGGCTTTATTAGAATATGGGCAGGGGGGATTAGCCGTGGTGGCTACAGCCGTTGGAGATTGTGAACGTGTTATTACCTCAGCAGCATATGGCAGTTTAGTGCCTGCAGGAGATCCTGAAGCATTAGCAGCTGCGCTGTCCCAATATATTTCAGATAGCACAGCACGTCAAACTGTTGCTAAGGCTTTAAACGGTTATGTTTCTACCCACTATGCCCAAGAGAGTGTGGTTAGTAAACTCTTATCTATTTATAATACATAAACATGCACGGGAATAAAATACATAAAAAAAAATACCATTTTACCAATGACCTGTATGTGCTGTTGGTGGTGCTGCATCTGTTTGTGGGTGTAGGGATTTTTTATATCCCGTTATTCTCTAAATTGTATTTTACTATTGTGTGTTTGTACTTTATAGGTAAAGTATTAATGTCTCCTACTCGAGAAAAAGTGATGTGGGTGTTGTTTGGGTGTGCTTATATTGCCGCAGCCGAATCCCTCTTTCGGATGACTGGAGGCGGACTGTTTTATGAATTTTCTAAATACTATGTTATTTTACTGGTACTTATGGGTATGTTTTTTACAGGAGTAGCCAATAATAGTTATCCATACTTTATTTATTTTATTTTATTAGTACCTGCGGTGCTTGTGGCTTCGACAACATTAGGCTACGATTTAAACTTTAGAAAATCTATAGCTTTTGTATTGAGTGGGCCTGTGTGTTTGGGCGCTTCTGCACTGTATTGTTATGATAAAAAATTGACCCAAGAACAACTGTTACAAATTTTAGCCTGTATGAGTTTTCCTGTATTGGCTATGATGGTGTATTTGTTTTTATATAATCCTAGTATTAAAGAAGTGTTAAATGGTACAGGTTCTAATTTTGATGCTTCGGGTGGGTTTGGGCCTAATCAAGTCTCGTCTTTATTGGGATTAGGTATGGTTGTTTTGACTGTCCGCTTCTTTTTAAAATCACCTACCATATTTTTAAAAGTCTTTAATTTGGTGTTGTTGGGCTTAGTGTCTTTTAGAGCTTTAGTGACTTTTAGTCGTGGGGGAGTGATCACTGCTTTAATGATGATTATTGGGTTTTTGGTAGTGCTTTATGGAACTTCTTCTTTTAAGCGTCGGCAACAGATTTTAGGTTCATTGATTATTTTGGGAGTTGGGATTATAATTACTTGGGGTATTACCACCAATCAAACCGATGGGATGATTGAAAATCGATATACCAATAAGAATGCCACTGGAGAAGAAAAAGAAGATATTTCTACAGGACGTGTTGATTTATTTGAGCGCGAATTTGAAGGTTTTTTGAGACATCCGTTTCTAGGCGTTGGAGCGAGTGGGATGAAACAGGTGCGTTTGGAAGAGGAAGGGAAAATTATTGCCTCACATAATGAGGTGAGTCGGTTGTTTTCTGAGCATGGTATTTTTGGAATTTTAATATTATTGCTATTAATTATTACGCCATTATCTTATAGAAATCAGCATAAAGGCAATATGCTTTTTTATTCTTTTTTAATTTTTTGGTTTGCGACCATAAACCACTCGGCCATGCGTATTGCTGCCCCAGGGTTTATATATGGGTTATCACTATTACATATTACACATGAAAAAAAACGTACTCTACCTAGGAAACAACTTATCGAGCAGTAAAACCAATGTCTCTTATATGAAAGGGCTTTCTACCGCTTTGAAAGGTGAAGGGTATAGCGTGTTGTGTAAATCTGCAATACAACAAAAATTGGGGCGGG
>NZ_LMAK01000046.1 GCF_001439665.1 Formosa algae | reverse complement strand
TTGTTAACCATACGACATATCAAATTTAATATTTTATTGTACAGAAATTTAAGACTACTAATATAATTTATTATTTAATGATGACAATATTAAATATATAAGGGTTTTCTAATTATGTAGAATTAATACGTTTCAAGATAAAAGTTTAGCATTATTTCTGTAAAAGAATGGTATTGACTGATTAAAGTAATTATAGTGCAATTCAAAGATTATTTTTGATTAGAATCTAATAATTTTAGAAGTTTACATCGTCTATTTTTTAGCTTTAGTATTAAAGTAATAGACATGTAATGAAATGTTTAACAACCAGATTCATTATTAGTTAGCCTCTAAGAGGTTATCATTTTGAACCGATAATGAATTTTAAAATTTCATTATTAATTTAATCAATAGCGTAAACAATGAATATATTAATTACATGTGCAGGAAGGCGAGTATCTTTAGTAAGGGCTTTTCAGAAAGAATTAAAAAAAGTATTTACAGAAGGGAAAGTTTTAACTGCCGACTTTGATCCGAATTTATCTTCTGCTTGTCATGCTTCAGATGGATCGTTTCATTTACCATTGATTAAGGATGATACTTATTTAAGTTCACTTATAGAGTTATGTGTAGCTCAGAACGTGAAACTAATTATTCCAACTATTGATACGGAATTGTCCCTGTTATCTAAAAACAAACAAACCTTAATTGATAATGGTATAACGCCAATAATTTCTTCAGAATCTTTTATTAATATTTGTCGCGACAAACGTAAAACTCAAGCATTCTTTTCTGATAATAATATTAACGTGGCTAAAGAGTTTTCTAAAACAGACTATACTTTACCACTTTATATAAAACCTTTGAATGGGAGTAGAAGCGTAGATAATTTTACAATAAAAACTGAAGAAGATCTTACAGATTATCATTTTAAAAATGATGATTTGATATTTTTTGAATATATAGATCATAGTCAGTATGATGAATTTACTTGCGATTTGTATTTCGATAAGCAACATTCCTTAAAATGTATTGTGCCAAGAAAGCGTATTGCGGTTAGAGACGGCGAGGTAAACAAAGGGATCACTGCAAAGAATAACCTAATGGAATACATTAATAAAAACTTAGGTTTTATAGATGGAGCTATGGGTTGCCTTACAGCTCAATTTTTTAAACATAAAGAAAATGATGCTGTATATGGTATTGAAATAAATGCAAGATTTGGTGGTGGATATCCGTTATCTTATTTGGCAGGTGCAAATTATCCAAAATGGATTATTCAAGAGTATTTGTTAGATCAAACTGTAGATTCATATTCAGGTTGGGAAGATCATTTATTAATGCTAAGATATGATAGCGAAATTTTAGTTCATGATTATAAAGGATAAGCTTATTGTTGTTTTGGATTTAGATGATACTTTATATAATGAAATAGATTTTTTAAAATCTGCATATAAAACCATTTCTAATTTACTTTCTAAACATACAGATTTATCTTCGGAACGCATATTTCAGGATATGATGCAATTTTACAGTGATGGAGAAAATGCTTTTCAATCAATTATTACTTCTACTCAGGTAAAAGGTATCACAATTAAAGATTTGTTGTTGTTATACAGACAGCACTCGCCTGATATTAGTTTAAGTGTAGATAATAAGGAAGCCTTACAATACTTAAAAGCACATACACATAAAATAGGTTTGGTTACAGACGGTAGGAGTGTACAACAACGTAGTAAAATTGTAGCTTTAGAACTTGAAGATTATTTTGATGATATTATAATTTCTGAAGAATTTGGATCTGAAAAACCAAATCCTAATAATTTTAAATATTACAATGATAAATATGGACAAGGGCAATACATCTATGTTGGCGATAATGTAAAAAAAGATTTTATAGCTCCAAATGCATTGGGTTGGCATTCTGTTTGTCTTTTAGATAATGGTAAAAACATACATACTCAGCACATCAATCTAACGGCAGCACAAACGCCAAAATATAAAATAAAAACACTAATAGAATTAAAGCAAATACTAAATCAGATTATTAAATAATTAGCTCTGTTTTTAATTGTAATTTAAACTTCAAAAATCGTGTATATGAGATGGTTTTAATACAGAATAAATCATAATGTGTTAGATTTTTAGTAAACTATTAAGTAATCCAAAATAGAGGGATGTTTTGTAGTGATTTGGGTGTTTTTACTGCCTTTTTAGACACAGTAATTTATTGATTTAGGTATTAAATTTTATGAGTTTCCTATAAAATATGAATTAACGTAAATATCTGCTATTCATCGTTTTTATTTGATTTGGACTTATATAATTACTGATATTTATAAACATTTACTAGTAATGGCAATTAAATCAGTGATTGATTTTTGTATTATTTTTATGTTACAAGTCCCTAAATAGACATAAAAATTGTTTTAAAATTTGATATAACAATTTTACTTATGAATTCAAAAATATGGTTATCATCACCGCATATGGGCGGACATGAATTAGACTTTATACATGAAGCCTTTTCAACTAATTGGATTGCTCCATTAGGTCCTAATGTATCAGGGTTTGAAGATGATTTAAAAAACTTTTTAAACGAAAACAAAGAAGTTGCGGCATTAAGTTCTGGGACAGCTGCTTTACATTTAGCTTTAATTTTATTGAATGTTGGTCCTGACGATGAAGTGATTTGTCAGTCTAAAACATTTTCAGCGTCTGCCAATCCTATTGTGTATCAAGGGGCAACTCCTGTATTTGTAGACAGTGAACGCGACACTTGGAATATGTGTCCAATACAATTAGAACGCGCCATAAAAGATAGAATATCTAAAGGAAAAACACCAAAAGCGATTGTTGCAGTGCATTTATATGGTATGCCATATAAAAAAGAAGAAATTCATGCTATTGCTAAGCAATACAACATTCCCGTTGTAGAAGATAGTGCCGAAGCATTTGGAAGTCATTATAAAAATCAAAATTGCGGAACCTTTGGCGATTTTTCAATTTTATCATTTAACGGAAACAAGATTATAACCACATCTGGAGGTGGTGCTTTAGTTACTGCTTCTAAAGCAGAAAAAGACAAAGCTGTGTTTTTAGCAACTCAAGCAAAAGACAAAGATGTGGCGTATGTGCATTCACATATTGGTTATAATTATAGAATGTCTAATATCGTAGCCGGTATTGGAAGAGGGCAGATGATGGTTTTAGAAGACCATGTTAATAAAAGACGTGCTAACTACGATTTTTATGTGTCTAAATTAAATCAGATTAAAAATATTACATTTTTACAAGAACCTGAAGGGTATTATTCTAATAGATGGTTAACATGTATTTTATTAGACAATCCTAAAGATCAAGAAGGTTTAAGAGTGTTTTTAGAGCAAGATAATATAGAAACACGTCCGTTATGGAAGCCTATGCATCAGCAACCTATTTTTAAAGATGCTCCGAGTTATATAAATGGTGTTTCAGACGATTTGTTTGAGCGTGGTTTATGCTTGCCAAGTGGATCTAATTTAACAGCAGACGATTTAGAACGAATAGTTTCATTAATTATCCAATATTTTGAATAGAATAAATAACATACTTATTAAATTATCTAAAAGGTACGCCTCAAAATGGCTGGTCTTGTTGGTTGATTTAAGTTTGGTGGCATTTACATTCTTTTTAGCTTATTTAATTCGGTATAATTTCGAAATAGCTTTCGATTTTAATAAGTTTTTAAAACAAATACCTTTTGTTATTATAGCTGCAGCCATTAGTTTAATGGTTGTTGGTTCGCATAAAGGTGTTGTAAGATTTACAGGAGTAAAAGATGTTGTTAATATAATTGTAGGAATTAATTTATTAGCCACACTTTTAATAATTACAACATATCTAAGTCGAAAATATGAATACGATTCTATTTTCGATATTGCAGGTTCTGTAATATATATCCATTTATTACTAAATGTGTTTTTTCTGATTGGCGCTAAGTTTTTTATCAGATCTATTTATCACAGTATCATATCAGATAAAAGTCTATTCAATAAAAAACACCATCGTATTTTAATATATGGTGCAGGAAATGCAGGAATGGTTACTTATGATGCCATTACCAATGATGCTAAAAGTAATATTGAAATTTTTGGTTTTATAGATGATAATAGTAAGAAAATAGGTAAAAAAATTAATCTGCTAGAAGTTTATGATTCTAAAGAAGTAACCTTCGATTTTATTGTAAAACATAAGATTGATGAAGTTATTATTTCTATCCAGAATATTAGTTCGGAACGGTTATTAGATATTACTAAAGAGTTTCTTGCTAAAAATATTAAAGTAAAAATTACGCCACCCGTTCAACAATGGATTGATGGCGAGTTACAAATCAGTCAGATTAAGGATGTAAATATTGAAGACCTACTTGGACGTGAGCCAATAAGTATCGATAATCCAATTTTAATAGACGAATACGAAGACAAAGTAATTATAGTAACAGGAGCAGCGGGATCTATTGGTAGTGAAATTGCTAGAAAATTAACTAAGTTTAATTATAAAAAATTAATTCTTATCGATGTTGCCGAGTCTCCATTATACGAGCTTCAACAAGAATTTATTCAAAGTGAAATTAAAAGGTTTGAAGTCATTATTGTAGATGTAAGAAATACAGTAAGAATGGATCAAATTTTTACAAATCTTAATCCTCAAATTATTTTCCATGCTGCAGCATATAAACATGTGCCTTTAATGGAAAATAACCCGTATGAAGCGGTTAGCGTAAATATTAGCGGAACAATTAACATGTCTAATTTAGCCATAAAGTATGGTGTAAATAAGTTTGTTATGATTTCTACAGATAAGGCTGTAAATCCGACTAACGTAATGGGAGCAACCAAACGTATAGCAGAATTATACATTAGTTGTTTAAATAATAAAGGAAAAACTAAATTTATAACAACACGTTTTGGTAATGTATTAGGATCTAATGGTTCAGTAATTCCGTTATTTAAAAAGCAAATAGAAAATGGAGGTCCGTTAACCGTAACACATAAAGATATTACTCGATTTTTTATGACTATTCCAGAAGCTTGCTCTTTGGTATTAGAAGCCGCAGCAATGGGAGATGGAGGAGAAATTTTTGTTTTTGATATGGGAAAATCTGTTAAGATATTCGATTTGGCCATTAATATGATAACCTTATCGGGCTTGAAATATCCATCAGATATTGATATTAAGATTACCGGTTTAAGACCTGGAGAAAAAATTTATGAAGAACTATTGGCAAATGGGGAAAATACACGCCCAACTTACCATGAGAAAATCATGATTGCTAAATCTAAACAGATAGATATAGAAACAATACTTAATCAGATTATAGATTTACATGAGACTAACCCTAAATGTTTAACACTAGAAACAGTAACTAAAATAAAGGAGATTGTTCCAGAATACATCTCTAACAATTCCAAATTTGAAGTTTTAGATAGTAAAAACTAATTATACTTATGACACCAATTATTAATCAATTCCAATTAAAATTCTTATTAATACCAATTATGGCTTTAATGTTAGCGTCTTGTGGCGCAAAACGAGAAAGTATCGTGTATTTTCAAGATGAACAAGCTACAATACAAACTGAATTATCTGAATTTGAAATTAGATTCAAACCAGACGATTTATTAACTATAGACGTTTCTGCTATCGATCCAGAAGCAGCCCGACCATTTAACTTACCTGCTGTATCTTACAATACAAATTCTGTAGATTTAGCTCAAGGTACTTTAAAAATGCAGACTTATTTAATAGATAGAGAAGGTATGATTGAATTTCCTGTACTTGGATCTATTAAATTAGGAGGTTTAACACGAAGTGAAGCTAACTTGTATATGAAGAATATTCTTAAAGAATATATTAAAGATCCTATTGTAAATATTAGACTTGCTAATTTTAGTATTACTATACTAGGAGAAGTAAATAGACCAGGAACCTATAATTTACAAGAGGAAAAAGTATCGCTTACAGAAGCTTTAGGTTATGCAGGAGATTTAACTATTTATGGAAGACGCGATAATGTGTTTTTAACAAGAGAAATAGATGGTAAGCTTAGATACTACAAATTCGATTTAACATCTATACACGTCATGAATTCACCGCATTTTTATCTTACACAAAATGATGTGATCTATGTAGAACCAAATAAAGCAAAAATCAGATCCTCAAATTATAACCAAAATAATGTCGTCTTAATTTCTGCTATTGCAACTTTGGCGACAATAACGGCTTTAATTCTTAACTAATATGAAAAACGAAATTCAAGATAATTATACTCATATCAGTGATATTATCCATTTGTATCTATCAAAATGGAAATATTTTCTGTTATCTATGTTTGTCTGTATAGTTATTGCATTTATCTTTTTAAGATATTCTACAAATCAATACCAGAGTACTGCAATTATTAAAATTACAGACGAAAAGCAAATGAATAAATTTCCAGAGCTTTCAGGCTTACAGACTTCTGGACTTTTATCTAGTGAAGGCGATGTGATATCTGATGAAATGGAGATTTTAAAATCGAAAACACTTATTGAACAAGTAATAAAAGATTTAAAATTAAATATTAGATTTTATGTTCAAGGTCGAATTAAGGAAAAAGAAAATTACTTAGATCCGCCTGTAAGTTTAACTTTCTTTAAAAAAGATTCCATAATAAATGCTGTAGACACCACATTCTACATTACAATATTATCTGAAGATAAATTTAATATTTCACACGAAGATCCTAAAACATTAACATCGCTTAGTGATAATGATGTACCAAGCGAAAGTTATAATTTTGGAGATAAAATAAGCACTTCTTATGGAGGTATGATTATAACTCCAAACCAAGGAGCATATGGTTCACAGATTGGCTCTGTAATTAAAATTGCTTTTACACCTGTTTATAAATTAGTAGAAAGCTACCAAGGTTCTTTATTACTTGAAAATGAAAAAGGATCTAATATTATTAAGCTGTCATTAACAGGAACCATTAGTAAAAAATCAGAGAATTTCCTTAATAAGTTAATCGATAAATATAACGAAGATGTTGTTTATGATAAAGAAGAAGTTATAAAAGTCACATCAGATTTTATCACAAACAGGTTAGATATCGTCTCTCAAGAATTAGAAAAAGTCGATTTAACTGCTGAAACACTGAAGAAAGATAACCGATTGACAGATTTAAGCTCGCAATCAAACATCTTTTTACAATCGGAACGTGATAACGAAAACAAATTAATCTCTACGACTAATCAAATTCAATTGATCGACTACATGGAAGATCATTTGCATTCTAATAATGGAAACGGAGATTTATTACCTGCTAATGTTGGTATCGAAGATAATGGTATTGCTCAAGTTACTAAAAGTCACAACGATTTAGTAATGCAACGTAACCGTCTTTTAAAGAATTCAAGTGAAAAAAACCCAACGGTAATTAATCTTGATAATCAGATTAAAGCGTTAAAGCAGAATTTAGAGCAGAGTTTAACCAACTTTAAATCCTCTAGTGAAATTACATTAAACTCTTTACAGCGTACCGATTCTAGGATTAGTGCTCAAATTTATTCAACACCAGGTAAAGAACGTAAATTTAGAGACATTACAAGACAGCAAAATATAAAAGAATCTTTATACTTATACTTACTAGAAAAAAGAGAAGAAACGGCTATTACTTTAGGGATGTCTTCTCCAAATGCAAAGATTATAGATAGAGCTTCAAGTTCAAGTTCTCCTATAAGTCCTAAAATTCCATTAGTGTATTTAGCGGCATTAATTTTTGGTCTGGCGATACCTACATCTATCATTTATACTAAAGATATTCTTGATAACAAGGTACATACTAAAAAGGATTTAACTAATTATCTAAAAATTCCTTTTATTGGAGAAATCCCAAAATCACGTACCAAGAACCTTACAGTAAAGAAGGTAGATTATTCACCAAAAGCGGAAGCTTTTAGAATTTTAAGAACGAATATTGATTTTATGCTTCAAAATCTAACGCATAAATCTAAAACTATATTTGTTACGTCAACGACTAGTAAAGAAGGTAAATCCCATACTTCTGTAAACTTGGCGTTGTCTATTTCGCATTCCGAGAAGAAAATACTGTTTATAGAAACAGATATTCGTGTGCCTAAAGGTTCTAGATATTTAGATATTGAAAATTCGAATGGTTTAACAGATTACATTAGTAACGACAAAATAGAGGTGAAGGATATTATTGTGAAAACAAAAGACAATCCTTATTTAGATATTATTCCTTCAGGAACTATACCACCAAACCCAGCTGAATTATTATTAAGCGATCGAGTAAAAGAACTTTTCGATACCGTAAATGATAAATACGATTACATTATTGTAGATACAGCTGCAGTAGGTTTAGTTACAGATACATTACTGTTTAGTAAATTTGCAGACTTGTTTATTTATGTGGTTAAAGCGGATTATTTAGATAAAAGAAGTCTAAGTATTGCTCAAACGATGTACGATGATAAGCGTTTACCAAATATGACCGTTTTATTAAATAATTCAGAACAAAACAAAAATAATGGTTATGGTTACGGTTATGGCTATGGTAAAAATCCAAATACGACTAAAAAATGGTGGCAAAAAATAATCAATAAAGATTAATATTTACGACTAACCATTTGTAACAATTTTAAATTAAAAACCTCTCAGATAGATAATCTGAGAGGTTTTTTTATAAGCAATATTGTTAATTTCTTTATAGTTTTATAGTGACAAGAACAGGTTCGTGATCTGAGAGGTTTACATTAAAATTTTCATGATTTAAAATCTCTATGGATTGGTCTGTTAAAATATAATCTAAGCGTAAAGGAAAACCTTTAAGATTGTAGGTTGTGCCTAATCCATGCCCTTTTTCAAGAAAAGAATCCGATAAATCTTGTTTTAAAATCCGATAAGGTAAAGCATATTGTGGAGTATTAAAGTCACCACATAATATCGTTTTGTAAGACGTGGAATCTCTATGATTTCTAATCATTTCAGATTGTTCCACTTGTATTTGAAACGTATGGCTTACTTTCTGAAATAGATTTTTATAGGTGTCATTATCAATTTGTAGAGCACTTTTGTTTAGCTGATGCGATTGTAAATGTACATTGTAAAGTCTAATCGTATCATTATGTACAACTATATCTGTGTAAATGGCATTATTTCTTGTGTTTGGAAAATCAATATAACCAGAATGTACAATCGGATATTTTGAATAAATAGAAAGTAAAGATTTTCCTTTCTTCAGACGTAAATCATTAAAATTATAAGGATAATCTTGGAACTTTCTCGTAATAGGAAAGTTAGATTCTTGTAAGACTACGATATCAGCTTGTAAAGTGTCTATAAACCGTATTAAATTTGGTCTAGTGTTTTCACCATTATAGTTATAACTAAAACCTCTAGTATTAAAAGAGAGTATCCGTATGTCGTCAATACTTTTATATGTAGAAGCATTAGAAAACGTATAAATGACATGAAATATGAGAAGATAACAAACCGCCCCAATTAAACAGAAATACTTTCTTTTAAAAGCACCATATATACCGACTAACACATTAACAATAAACAGTAGGGGTAGAGTTATGCTAAATACAACAGAAACCCAACCCCAATTAAAGTATGTACTTAGTATTCCTATGAGTAAAATAAGAATAACTAGTATCACAAAAGCATCAATTCTATTTAGAGTTGTTTTCAAATTAATGTCGTGTGTATGTTAGTAATCAGTCTTAAATCTCGTCGTTAATGATGCTAATTAGTTCTTTATTTATAATTTTTACGTCAAATCTTTTTTCGGCATAAAGTCTGCTGTTGTTACCCATTTCTTTAATCTTATCAGGGTTGACTAAGAAAAACTCCATGGCATTAACCAATTCGTCTAGGTTATTAGGCTTAATTAATATACCATTATTATCTTTAATAACAGTCTCTTTACAACCAGGTGTATTGGTTGTAATAATAGGTAAACCTACAGATAAAGCTTCTAAAATAGATCTTGGTACACCTTCTCTATAGTACGTTGGTAATACAAAAACATCTGTATTATAAAGGTGCTCAGGGACATTATTCTGTTTACCATGATAAATCACGATTCCTTTTTTATTGAGCTTGTTTAATTTTTCTAATTTTATTGAAGAAGGCGAATTGTCAGGTTCTCCAATAATATGAAACTCAGCCTCAGGATAAGTCTTTTTTAAAGTCTTAGCAGCCTCAATGTATAAGTCTATACCTTTTTCTTTTATTAATCGTGCAACTAAAAGAAACTTAACCACTTTAGATGTGTTATGGTTTACTCTAGTTTCGTACTTATCAAGATTTACTCCAGACCCTCCTACAAAAGCCACTTTATTGGATTCTGGTATGATTTTACGATCTAGGAACAGCTTATAATCGTCTCTATTTTGAAAAACGATAACCTTATTCTTTCGGATTGATATTTTATATAAAAACTCGTTTAAGGTTTGTAAAGTTCTTGCCTTAAAAGTTAAACCTGTAAAAGCAAAACCAAGTCCGGTTATTAATGAAATTACAGGAACATGACAAGAATTAGCAGCAATAGACGCATATATAACAGGCTTTACAGTATATGGGAAAACCAAATCTACATTATGTGCTTTTATTATCGATTTTAATTCAGAAATAGACTTTAAATCGTTTAACGGATTTAAGCCAGTACGTTGTAATTTAAACACTATAGGATGAGCTCCTAAATTTAATAATTTTTGCTGAACATCTGTTGGATAATCTGGTGCAGCAGTAAATACTTCAAAATTATTATGAATTAAACTTTCAATAAAATCTCCTCTAAAATGAATTAGAGAGGGAGAAAATGACGATACTATTAAAATTTTTTTCTTTGACATCTAGACGTTAGATTGTTTTAAATAATTGTAGGCATACCATTTTTGAAAACAATAGAAAGACCATACTCTAAACGTACTATCTTTTTTACTATCTAAATGATCTTGTACTAATTTTGTTATAATGTTTGTATTGAATATTCCTTGAGATTCTAGGTGTTTTGGTTCGATATAACTTTCTAATTCTTTACGTAAACTTTGTCTTAACCAATCTCCGGTTGGAGAGCCAAAACCACTTTTACTTTTTTCAAGAAACTCTTCAGGAAACTGATCTTTAAAGGCTTCTTTTAAAATGTATTTTTTATTCCAGCCTTTCATCAAGTAATCTTCAGGAAGTGAGTTGGTAAATTCCCAAAGGTCTTTGTTTAAAAATGGTGCTCTACATTCTAAAGAATTCATCATACTGGTTCGGTCTACTTTGGCCAGCATACCGCCTTCTAAACTCAAGACTTTATCAACTTGTCTAAAATCGGTTAAAGTCTCTGCTTTATCCATATTTAAGACGTCTTTGTACTCCTGAAATAAATCATGCTCTAAGTAATCTGAATTTAAAATTTCAGAAATTTCATTGTTTGTATTGGCTAATGAGATAATGTCCCAATAAAAATCACCTTTATAGTTTATAGCATGCAACAGTTTTTTAATTCTAAATTTTCTACCTCTAGCATCATCTTTTTCAATAAGGAAATTTTTACTGTGTTTTAAAACAGATTTGTGTAAAAACTCTGGTACTAAACTGGTATAGCGCTTATTCATTTTACCAATATAGTATTTGTTATATCCTCCAAAAACTTCATCTCCACCATCTCCAGTTAAGGCAACAGTTACATGTTGTCGTGTTCTGTTAGATAATAAGTGAGTAGGTAGCGCTGCAGTATCTGAAAAAGGTTCATCAAAATTCACAAGAATATCATGAATATTGTGTTTTAAATCGTCTTCATCAATTATAAATTCATGATGATTACTATTTAGCATTTTGGCCACAACTCTAGATTTATCAGACTCATCGTAAGCCGCTTTTTTAAATCCGATAGAGAAGGTGTCAATTTTTCTATCTGTAGCTTGAGAAAGGCATAATGAAATAATAGAAGAATCTACTCCTCCAGAAAGAAACGTACCTAAAGCAACATCAGAAATAGATCTGCTATTTACACTGTTATACACCAACTCTTTTGTTTTTGCTTTAGCATCATCAAAAGAGATGTTTTGTTTAGTTGGTACAGGTTCTGCATTAATTTTAGTAATGCTAGTGGTGTGCGAAGTTAAATCGTATTCGATATAATGATTTGCTTCCAGCTTAAAAATATTATCGTAAATAGTATGTGGAGCAGGAATGTAGGTTAATCTAAAATATAGATTTAAACCTTTTTTAGAGATTGCTGGTGTGAAATTAAGGGTGTTAATTATAGATTTTAATTCTGAAGCCCATAAAAACTGAGTGTCAGATTGTGTATAGTATAAAGGCTTTTCACCAAAAAAGTCTCGAGTAATAAACAGTTTGTTTAATTTCTTATCATAAATACTAAAAGCAAACATACCGTCTAACCATTTAAACGATTCTACGCCGTACTTTTCATATAATTTTATAATAACTTCGGTATCACTTGTGGTATGAAACGTAACACCTTCAGCTTCTAATTTTGCCTTTAAAACTTTATAATTATAGATTTCACCATTAAAAACAATAACAATCTTTTTATCATCAGTAAAAATAGGTTGCTTCCCCGATTTTAAATCGATAATCGATAATCGTCTCATGGCCATACCCACAGAGACATCACTATGTTCCTCACAAAATACGCCATCCTGATCTGGCCCTCTATGAATAATTAAATTATTCATTTTGGTTAATATGGCGTTTAGCTCATTCTCCTTAAGACTATGTCTTGCTATAATTCCGTTAATTCCGCACATACGCTTAGTTATTTAAAAATTTATAGAATTTTGAGTATATACTCTTGAGTTCGTATTCTTTAGCCCGTTGCAGGCTTAGTTTGCTATATTTTTCTCGTTCGAGAGGATGATCATTAAAGTAAGCTAATGCCTTTTTTAAGCCTTCATGATCATCATTATTAATTAAAAGTCCGTACTTCCCAATATAGAACGTACCTGTTTTAATATGTACATCTTCATTTTCGTTAAGCAATTCTAACGGACCAGATAAACAATTGGTTGAGATGCAAGGTAAACCAATAGCCATAGCTTCTATAAGTGCATTTGGAAAACCTTCTGTAAATGAAGATAAAACAAAGCAATGGTGACTTAACAGGTGATCGTTTACATTTTTTACTTTCCCTTTAAGTGTCACATTTTGAGTTAACTTTAAAGTTGAAATTTCTTCGGTTAAGTAATTTTCTAAAGGACCTCCGCCCAAAATAGTAAGTTGATATGGGGTTGCTGTATCTTGTAATGCACGAATAATCATGATATGATTTTTTCGCTTGTTTAAAGTACCAGCTGTAATAATTTTTAAAGACTTTAGATCTTTATTTAGAGTCTCTGGATTTATGGTTTGTACAGGTAATTCTATTGGGTTATATATAACATCCATAGGAATTGTCACTCCGAAATTATCTTTTAAATCTCGATTTATATATACAGAGTTAGAAAACAGCTTTGTGCATTTATTGTAATAAATTGGGTAAAATAACTTCGAGATGTATAAAGATAATTTACTGGTTGTATTATCAGACGGAAATCCACGTTCACTAATAATGGTTTTTACCTTGGTATTAGTCGATGCAATCATGCCGTTTAATAAATTTGGAAATGCTAAAAACGATACTGAAATATCTATCTTATCTGCTTTTATAAATGCACTATATTTTTTCTTAAAACTTATTAAATCAGAAAATTTAGCGTAAAAAGGTCTTGCCGGTGAGGCGTTAGATAAGCACACCACTTTAACACCTTCTGGAATTGTAAAATGGATATGATTATAAAATAAAACGAGTGTAACATTGTAATTGGCTTTTAAAGCCTTTAACAACAGACTAATCACTTTCTCTGCACCTCCGCTTCCTAAAGTGATACTTAAAATACTTATATTTGGTTTTGTTGTGTTCACAATTCGTGTTAGGTGTTAGAAATTTCGATAAATAAATTTTCGTATTGTTTTAAAATACGTTCTTTATTGAATTTTTTATACACAGATTCTCTTACCGTCTCAGGATTCCATTTTATTGTGTTTATAGCGTATTCTATGTTTTTTAAATAATCGTCGTCGTTGTCGGCAACCAAACCATTAATGCCATCTTCAATAATTTCGTTTAATCCTCCTGGGGCTTTATAGGCTAAAACAGGAGTACCTACGGCACAACTTTCTATTAAACAATTTGGAAATCCTTCTACATAAGAACCTTGTAAGAAAAAATCACTTTCGGCCAGGTGTTTATCTACATCTTTTGTAAATGAAATATGGGTGACTTTATCTTTAAGATTATAGGTGTCTATTAAATCTAAAATATGTGCTTCTTCTGGACCTCTGCCTATAAGTGTGTAATGAAAGTCGTGATCTAATTTTGCTAAGGCTTTAATTAGTCTTTCGTGGCCTTTTTGTTTCTTGAATTGGGCAACAGTAATAAATTGTACACAAGAATGAGGTGTGTCTTTTACCGGTTTTAGATTAAAACGATCTGTAATAGGATTATTTATTATTCTTAACTTTTTTTCAGGGATATGAAACGTGGTTTTCATGTCTTCGCACATATCTATAGACTGACACAGAATAAGATCAAGCATTTTATAACTTAAATCTATTGGAATTAAATTTCCGAATCTATTCTTACTATGACTAAAATCTTTAACAACACTCATAACATTAGCTTCCCGACCAATAAACTTTATTTTTGGAAAAAACACAGATATCATAGCAATAGCGGTATTTACATGCGCTATAGAACTCACAACTACATCGGGTTTAGATTTAGCAAAACCTTTAATAAAATCGGGTATGGCAGTTAATACTCTGGTTTTATTAAAATATTTTACTTCAATCGAGTCTGTATTATAGGGTGTTTTTCTTTGGTGACCAGCCAGCCAAAGTGAAGTGTCGAATGTGTCTTTAGAAATATTATTAGCTATAAAGGAGACAACTCTTTCTGCTCCACCAGAGGTAAGATCAGGAAGTATAAAGATTAATTTTATTTTAGTTTTCATAATTTATAGACTTTGTCTTTTCACTATTGAATACATGTATCAAAATGAATGTAGTAGTATTAGTTTTTACATTGTAATATCAAAAAAAACTAATTCTGATATTAATTGTGTGTGCTTAGTGCTTAGACTATATTCTTAGGGGGAATTTGTGAAATGATTTTCGCTTGATTTTAAGATGTTTTCAAGTTTTTGTTTTTTTCTAATTTATGTTAGTTATAGTGTTTATCTATTGATAATTAATTGTTTACTGTTTAATGCTCGTTTTTAATATTTTCAATTGCTTCAAAAAATATTTTATGAAAATGGAACATGTTAATCTTCAAAATTGTATCTGAAACGGTATTGTAAATGTGTGATAAAACTTACTTTCAAATAATAAATATTTAAAGATGTTTTATAATAATCTAAAAATCAAAAAAACTCTTTAAAAGGTTAGATTAAGCCTATAATCAGTTTAAGGCACCCTTTTTTTAAGTAGTTATGGTGAAAATTAAGAGGTTATAAATTTGAATTTAGAAGGAGAAAATTAAGATTATTATATAGGCGTTTTCAGGAATAAAATCATTTAAATTGTATTGAACATGAGGTAGAAGTTTTACTATACATGTTAAATATGTTTAATAATTTTAGTGATGTCTATTTTCTTTATCGCTTTTGCTGGATTACCTGCGACCATCATACTATCTTCTGTAAACGATTTATTTACAACTGCATTAGCACCAATAGCAATGTTATTCGCAATTTCTATATCACCATATATTTTAGCTCCAGGTGCAATGTATATGTTATCTCCTAATTTCGGCGCTTTTTTAGAACCTCCAGATGCTCCAATATTAGTACAAGCATGAATTCTACAGTTTTTACCAACTTTTGCATTGCTATTTATAACAATAGTACCGTAATGTACAATGGCTAAACCCGGGCCAAACACATTAATAGGAATTGAAAACCCTAGTTTTAAAGAGATGTTTTTAAATTTAAATCTTAAGTATGTATATACAATTTTGTTTAAGCCTTTATTTTTGCAATTATGATAGTATTCTAGCGTTCTTAACGTTTTCTGAAACTTCCAGATATGATTAGGAGAAATAATACTGACTAATGAAGACATAAAGCTTGGATCTGATATGCCTAATGCAACCTGATCTGCTTTTAAATACTCATGATATGTTTGTTTATTATGTATCATCTTAATAATTCTTTTTGTTCCTTTTGTTAAGGAATAGATTGTTTTCTGTAGAGTATTCTGGCCTGTAATATAACGCTTTTGTATTATCTGGTCGCGATGGTTTTTCTAAAACAAATTCCTGTAATTGATTGATAAAGTTATAGTTGTTTAACTGATGCATGCTGTTTTTAACATTTTTATCAATCTTTAAGGATATGGTTTGCGTTTCTTTATCGCCTATAATGCTCCAACCAATGTCATTATTTGTAATATTAAAATCGGATTCTTGTATGGGAAGCGGAACTTTTTTTACAGACCATAGCGGAACTTGTTTATCGACATAAAAGGCAACTATTAAAGATCTTAAAGACCATAAGCAACTGCCGGTACCTGTATAAGGATCTAAAATACTTAAATTGTTTTTAAAATAACCTTGGGTAACGGTGCCATATTCTAAGGCGTTATTTTCAATAAAGTAATTCCAAGTCACATCTAAAGCGTTTAGAGCAAATCCTGGCGATATGTCTTCAGGAACTAATAAGGCTCCAGAGATAATAGGAGCAGGTGCAGCCATGCGATAACAAATACTTCGGCCCATAATTGGAAATCCGTTTTCACTAAAAAAATAACGATAAAAACTTAAAAACTTTGAATGACTTGTTTTTATAAATTCATGGTCGAAATTTGGATCTATCTGATCAATCCAAAACAGGGTATAGTGTATAGACCAAGCATTGTAGTAATCAATCCCTTTAGGCGGATCGTCAAACCAACCACTACCTAAGTAATGTTTCGTTTTATAATTGGTATATACAGTATTTATACGAGCTAAATTTTCTGTATTCACGTAGCCTAAAGCTTCTTGGCATTTTGCAATAATAACAGGAAATAGATTCCAATTATTATCTACGGTTTGTTTATTAATAGCCTGATTTAACCACGAATTAACCTGATTTTTTTCTTGTAGCGACATCTCATTCCAGATTTGCTCTTGGCTTAACCAAAGCCCTAAAGCAACATCTACAGCTTCAACAATGCGCTGATCGAAATCACTAATATCTCCCCAATACTCTATATTATTTTTATCTGTACCAGCTAATATTCCGGCTTTAAGTGTTTCTTTAAGGTTATAACTACCATTGTCTAATATAATAATATTGGAATTTCCTGCATTTAACCAAGAAGCTGCTAATGCAAAAAATCTAGCAAAACCTTCTAATGCATTTACGCGCCTCCCACGTGAACTAATAGCCCCTGGATAGGAAATAAAAGCATTCTCGTTTGATTTGTATTCGAAAGCCCCTTGAGCAAAATATTTAAATAATGCATTGTATTTATTAAAATGAGAACTATCTGTAGCAATTAAGAAATCAGACTTTATTTTTGCGTCATAATATTCATAATTATTAAAGGGTTGGGTGTTTTCAGACCAACCTTCTGTTCTAATATGTTTAAGCTTATTACTTACGTTTATAGAAAAAAACACAGCTACGACAATACATATTAAAAAGAGCAATATGGTTAGTTTTTTATTGCTCGATAATGTTTTAAAATTCATAATTATACCCCAGTTTATTTCAACATATGTTGTTAATCTAACTTTCTTTTATGCTATTATTTATTGAGAGGGAGACAATGAAATCTATTTAAATTAATCGTTTTCTGTCTATAATATATCCTATAAAAACAAACAGAACTATAATGTAGGTTTGATTTATAACGGTCTGTAATGTTAGCATGAAAATGTAAATTGTGACTAACATAGATAGACAAAATATGGTTAATGTAATGTTTAGTTTTAAGGGTTTTACTAAGTAGATTACTAATAAGAATAAGAAAAACAGGAAGGTAAATATACCTGCATCTGCCCAGACACCTATATAAGTATTATGGCCACGTACAAAGGTAGAAAATCCTATTCCGTTACCCATAATTGGCTTTTCGTAAACATAATGTAATAAGTGTTGTAACAATTCTGATCGCCCAGAACTATCAATTTTTTCGGTGTTAAAGGTTAGTACATTGTAAATATTATCAATTTTACTAATTTGTCTTACAGATAGATTTAAATGTTTATAAAACTGTTCTCTAACAAATAAAGCGGCATAAAATAACATTAGAAGCACACCTAGTATTAAGACTTTAAATCCTTTGAAAAACTTATAATTTGTAATAATAAATACTAAAACAAAGATGAATAAACCTGTTGTAGATAAGGTGATTAAAATACTATAAACCACTACAAGTGATAAAAATATTTTAAAGGCTTTCTGAATTTTATTCTTCGGAACATAAAATTTCTGGAATAATATATAAGCCAATATACTTACCATGGCAGCATTGTTTGCATCTGCATATACACCACCAGCTCGATCTAGAGGATAAGGTCGGATACCTAAATCGTCGAAACTATAATTTATTTTAAAGAAGAATATCGTTAATATGGCAGAGATCATGTAACATATGGTTATCACTTTAAAAAACATTTTGGTGTATGCTTCATCTCTTAAGAAATAGTAAAACCCAACAAAATAAATCACGGGTACAATAGTCGCAATCATAGAGTAATCTGGATTTTCAAAGCCAGAAACGCCAGATGCCAGTAAACTAAAGCAGTAATACATAATATAAAAAACAAACCATAAACTCGCTGTTTTAGATAATTGGCCGTCAGATCCTTTTAAAATAACAAACACGCCTAACATAATTAAGAGTACGTTAGAGTAGGCTATGAGCTGCGATAATTCTATAGAAATAAAAACACCTGTTAGTAATTGTATATTTAGACAAGCACATATTAATGGCCAAATAAAACAAATTATGATTGCTTTTCCTTTCATCCTTTTATTTGTAATTTTTTAAATTCATGTTCATACTTCTCTATAATGGTATCTATATGATATGTTTCCAAAGATTTAATTGCTTCTTCAGCGAGTGATTGTCTTAATGAAGGATTGTCTATTAAGCGTTGCAAATGGGTTTGCATTTCCTCGATGTTTTGATCTTCAATTAGAAGCCCGTTTACATTATTTGTTATAATATCTGATGGCCCCGTTTTACAATTATAAGCAATACTTGCCATACCTTGAGACATGGCTTCTAATAAAACCATAGGTAATCCTTCAAATCTAGACGATAATACAAATATAGACGAGGTTTGCATGAGTTCTGAAATATTAGACACAAAACCTGTAAAGACTACTTGATCTGCAATATGGTATTGCTCTACAAGCTTAGTTAATAGTGTTAACCCTTGATCTCCAGTTCCCGCAATTTTTAATGTCCATTCCGGATTAGATTTTAATATCGGTGCTATAAATTCAATTAGATTATCAAATCCTTTGTGATTATATCTGTCTAGATTTCCAACGGCCAATATTGTCTTTTCGCGTGCCGTTATTTGTGAGGTTAACGGCAAAAAACTACACGGATTTGGCATAACCATCACATTTACGTTGTATTGCTCGTAATACGAGACATCAAAAGAAGTTAGAACCGTTAGTAAATCGGCACGTTTGTAAAGGTGTTTTCTAGTAAACTCTGTTAATTGTTTACGACTCTGCATCGCTCTTAAATAACTGTTATGTTCTTCTACAATTATTTTTATTCCAAACAACTTCGCAACAATTATGGTAATAAAATTAGTAAGCGTAATAAAAGAAATAATAAGATCTGGTCTGTTTGCTTTCTTAGAGTAAAATGAAGAAAGATTTACAATACTTTTTACAGTGTGGTTAGTTATACGACCATAATCCATAGAAATTCTTTCAATAGAGTCTGGAATTGTATAGAAATCTTCACAATCGTTTAAGGTGATAATAGATATATCGTATTCCGTTTTCTTCGCAAAAGCAGTGGCCAATAATGTTAGAACCCGTTCTGCACCACCTCCTTTTAACCTAGATATTATAAAGTGAATTCTCATTATTTTTTTCTTATTAGATTAAATATTCGTTTCGATACATTTCTAAACCCTTCATTAAATAGGTAAATAATAGGGGTGTATATAACCACAGATACCAAAGTAATTTTTATTCCTAGTATAACTAAATCATAAAAATTTTGTTCTTCTGTTTTTAAAATGAAATCGAAAATATACTGACAAATGTAAAAGGCTAATACTAGTGAAGCTGTTAATTTTAAAAATCCTGTCCAATATATCCAAACACTTTCCTTAAAACCCATTTTATATAAGAAGTAAGGACGCCATAATAAAATAATAACAGTGAATGCAATTAAAGTACCCATTAAAATACCTGCTAATCCAAAATATTGTAATAGTATTATCGACGCTCCTAAGTTAAGCACACTCTGTACAATTGGAGCCCAAGTATCTTGAAATAAGCCGTATGCATCTTTAAAGTGATCTACAGGAACACGGATTTGCATAATAAACATATTTAATAGAAAAAGAAGAAGTACACTTTGTTCTAAAATATATTTATCGCCTAACCATAGCGATATAAAAGGTTCTACTAAAAATTGTAAAATAATTAAAAGGATTCCCGCAATATAGAATCGCAGAGTCATCATTTCCCAGAACACTTTCTTAATTTGCACACTATTATTTTCCGCAACTAAATTTCCAATTCCTGCACCAGTACCTGCAAAAGAGGTGTTAATTAATTGTATTAATCTGCTGAAAATAAGTTGGTAATTTCCGAAGAATGCCACGCTTTCTACACTAATAAAGGCAAATATTAAAATCTGATCGGTGCCGTTAGTCACAAACGATCCGAATTTATGAACAGATATTTGTTTTATTTTTTTTATTAAAATAGGATTGTCTTTAACAATAGCACTAGTTACTTTTTTATTGGTTTCCAACCAAGGATATTCTTTCGATACTTTTTTACGAAGTAGGATACTAAAAACAACAGAATACAAAAGTTCTAAAGCAATCCAAATGTAAAAGTTGTTATAATAAAGTACAGCAACACATTGTAAAATGATTTTAACCAAAGTTAAAGTCTGAGAATATGTTGTGATAATGTAATTTTTCTGATCGGCTTCTAGTAAAAATAGATGGTAGTTAAAAAAGAAATTTAAACATAAACCAATTAGAAATGTATAAAATGCAAAGTATACAATGATTAAGGAGAACGTAATGGTTCCGAATATAAGCGGAAAGAATAAGGATAATAACACTCCTATACCTACAATAAAATAACCAATCCTTTTATATAGAAAACCAAAAAGACTAATAAGTTCGTTAATTTTCTCGGTGTTTTTATCTAGAAGAGGTTTGTATAAACTGAATCCAATGGCAGTTCCAATGCCTAGCTCTGCTAAATTTAAAAACTTTAAAAAACTTTGTAGGGTACCAGTTAACCCCATAAATTCATCTCCTAAATTTTCTAGAAAAATCTTTCTTGAGAAAAATTGGGCTAATAAAAACAAAACATAAAAAAAGACACTAAATTTTATGTTTTTAACGGCGTTGTTAACTCTAGACATTTTTTAATTTTTCAATAATTTTGACTTGAGATTTGATTCGTTTTTCATTAATGCTTATAAAAATTCTATATAAGCTTGGTGGTAAAATGGCCACCATAGCACTATAAAATTGAAAATCTTTTAGACTATAATTCTTTCTTATAGTTTGTCTTATTTTATGTCGATGTTTAAAATCAGAGTCTAAGTCTTTATATTTAAACAATGCGTTGTAATGCGGTGTTAAAAAATTAAACAGATAGGCTTTCGCTAATGTTTGAGTTTCTTCATCATATTGTTTTGTATGCTCAAACACATAAGCTCCTGCACCTATAGAATTTAGTTTTTTAATAGAATACTTACTGCGTATTACACTGTCCATATTCTCTCTATTATAGATGTAAAAAGGGTAATCTATAAATCCAATCTTATCCGTTTCATTTATAATATCTAAAGTGAAATAGACATCTTGATGTAACAAGTGCTTAATAAAAAAACGATTGTCTATAACCGATTTATGATAAATACGTCTCCAAACAGCAAAACGTTTATGTTTAATAATGCGTTTTATGGCTTCATTTTGTGTTTCAATAATGCCTAGAGTTGTGGCGTCTTTATCCTTCGGGATAGTATGTTCAAACACAGAATCTATAGAGCTACATTCTATTACTTTTAAACTATGATTTGTAGCAAAATTAATTAGCGTTTTGTACATGTTAGAATTTATCCAATCATCACTATCTACAAATCCAATATAGTCTCCATGACATTTTGTTAACCCAAAATTTCTGGCAATACTAGAACCTCCATTTTTTATATGGTACACTACAATACGGTCGTCATGTTTTGCAAAATCATCACAGATTGCACCACTATTATCTGTCGATCCGTCATTAATTAATATAATCTCTAGATGTTTATAAGATTGATTAATTATAGACTGTATACATTTCTCAATATAGGCTTCGACATTATAAACAGGTATGATAATGCTTAATAAATAATTCAAGCTAAAATAGATTTTTTTTGACTCAGGCTTATGCCTTATATAACAAAACGTTGTGAGGGTAAATATATAAAAATATAAAAGTTGGAATGTATTTATTCTTTGATTGACAAAATTAGTTGTTGAAGTACTATCTAGGTCTTAATTATTAGATTTAAGTCTGTTTCAAACAGATTTTTCCTACAACTTATTTTAACTAAAAATACTTTAAACCTACAGATTATACATTTTGATTTTTGAGTGATGAGTACACAAGATATTCTGGATAAAAAACTAACAATTTACCTGCAGTATTTAAAATGTAAGAAATGTATTGGTTTTATGCATATGTTGTTTTCTTACATGATTTTCTTTTTTATTTAAAAACTTAATTTTTTATAAAAATGTTTTTAGCAGTGTTTTAAATGTTAAAAAACAAAATTAGTCAACTGTATTCTAGGTGTTTATGATGTAAGTGTTTTTTACTCAAAAAACTTTAATAACATAGTATTTAGGTAGTAGTCAGATAAAAGTGCCTTTTTTTAAGTTTTAAAACATCTAAACCCAAAAGCCTTGCGTATATATTTAGAATTATCGTTGTAATTCAATATTTTACCGATGAATTACGTAGGAAAAATACTTCTTTAACTTTTGTTTTGTAGTTTATTTCTTGTTAAAAATTAATATTTATCGATTAAAGTGTTTTTTTACACGATAAAACGCATTAATTATTTATTTTTATTAAAAATTGAAATAACAACCCCTAATCTGTTATAAATGGCCAACTTATTCACTACCTGTATTTCTGCGGGCAATAAGCTCTTCAGGAGTTTTTTAAACTACAGTCTCTGTCTCTTAGCCTTATTTTTTCTTTTTACATCTTTTACATTCGCGCAGACCAAAGCGTTTCCTTCTGCTTATGGTGCGGGAGCCTATACTACTGGTGGACGTGGAGGTGAAGTGTATCATGTTACTAACTTAAATGATAGTGGTACAGGGAGTTTTAGAGATGCTCTTACCAAATCTAATAGAATTATCGTTTTTGATGTGAGTGGAATCATTCAGTTAAAATCGTTGTTGGCTACATCCATTAGTAATGTAACCATTGCAGGGCAGACAGCACCAGAAGGGGGAATTACTATAGATGGAAATAGAGTGTATTTTAGTAGGATTGATAATGTTATTGTAAGACATATTCGATTTAAAGGTGGTGTTGATTCAGGAGATGATAGTTTTACAGCAACTTCATCTATGACAAATATAATTTTTGATCATTGTACGTTTGCATTTGGGGCCGATGAAAGTGCAAGTTTTTATTCTACAGAAACCGGAAGTACCATAAAAAACATAACTGTACAGCGTTCAATATTTTCTGAAAGTAAGAACGGGTCCATTTTTGGAGGTTTTGCAGATAGAGAAATGACAGTGGGAGAAATTTCTGTAATTAATAATATGTACTATAATGCGTCTCATAGATTTCCTAATATCGCTGGAGATAATGGAGATTTTGAAGTTATTAATAATGTGATATGGACAGTTAAAAATAGATTGATTAGAGGAAATGGTAATTTTAAACTTAATCATATAAACAACTATTACGATTATGGAATCAGACCGCTTCAAGATACGCGAATGCAGTGTTTTGGTTACGAAGATGGTATCACTCCAGAAATATATACTAGTGGTAATAAATACGTGGCTGTAAATAGTCAGTCTCCAACTTATAACGTTTCAGAATTAAACGCTGATAATAAATATGCTTGGAAATTCTTTTTAGATGGTGGTGGTTATGCAAGAGGCGAACAACTACCAGATAATTATTTTTCAAAAAGTCAGTTTGGCTTATTTGGAGCACAAATGAAAGTTCAAACAGCAGATGCCGCATTTAATGATGTTAAAACAGATGTAGGTTGTAATGCACGTTTAAATGCAGATGGTTCTAAATCTTCTAATTTAGACGAGCTAGATACAGAATGGTTAACTAATGTGCAAAACGGTATATATACAGAAAGATTAGAAACTTCAGATTATAAGGTCCCTTCAATTGATTCTAAATCTCGTTCTTCAGATTATGATACAGATCAAGATGGTATGGCCGATGAGTGGGAGCGCAATACTTTTGGGAGTTTAAGTAAAGATGGTTATGGCGATGCAGATGGAGATGGATATACAGATCTTGAAGAATTTTTAAATGGTGTAGATGCCGATAATACTCAGGTTGTTAGTCCATCAATAGAAGTAAATGCAGGTAACGATGAAACCATTTGTGAAGGTACAGAAGTTACCTTAACAGCAACTGGAGGAGTTACGTATGAATGGAGTACAGGTGAAACAACTGCAAGTATTACGGTATCTCCAGAAGCAACAACAACATATAGTGTTACCGGAAAAGATAGTTCAGGAAATTCAGATACAGACGACGTTATTATTACAGTTGAAGATTTGCCAGCAGTAGATGCAGGTGAAGATGTAGAGGTCTGTGAAGACGGAACTGTAGAGTTATCAGCTACTGGCTCTGGCGATTTTGAATGGAGCACAGGAGAGAAAACACAAACCATAAAAGTTTCACCCGATAAAACAACCACGTACACGGTTACTGTTTCAAACGGAATATGTTCAGATTCCGATGAAGTCACAGTAAGCGTGTCCCCCAGGCAAACGGTAAACGCCGGCAGTGATGTAAACATAGAATTAGGAGAAAGCACAACGTTGTCAGTATCTGGAACTGGATCCATATTATGGAGTACTGGAGAAACTACGCGTGAAATTACAGTATCTCCAACAGAGACAACGGTATACTCGGTTATCGTATCTCAAAACGGATGCGAATCTCAAGATGAAGTTACGGTGGTTGTTACTGCTGCAACTGTAGAAGTGATTGCCGATGCAGGAGATGATGAAACGATTTGTGTGGGTAAATCTGTAACTTTTACCGCAACTGGAGGCTCGTCTTATTTGTGGAGCACAGGTGCTACGTCTCAAAGCATTACAGTAAGTCCAACACAAACCACAACCTATTCTGTAAAAGTGTCTGAAGGCGAAGTGTCTGCGACTGCGGAAGTGACTGTACATGTTATTGAATTACCAGTAGCTAATGCCGGAGAAGATAAAACCATAGAATCAGGAGAATCAGTAACATTAACAGCAAGTGGCGGTTCAGAATATTTATGGAATAACGGATCAACAACACAAAGTATCACGGTAAGTCCATCACAAACTACAACCTATACTGTTGAAGTTTCTAATGCTGGCGGTTGTTCAGATAGTGATGCCGTTCAGGTGACTGTAAACGC
>NZ_LMAK01000045.1 GCF_001439665.1 Formosa algae | reverse complement strand
TTATTAGAAGCAGCATCGAGTTCGAAGACATTAAAAGCAAAATCTTCGTCTGTTTGTTCTCCGTCTTTACTATTAATCATTTTAGCAAGTATACGTGCACAACTTGTTTTACCAACACCACGCGGTCCTGTAAATAGTAGGGCTTGTGCTAAATGATTATGTTCTATAGCATTTAATAATGTATTAGTAATAGCTTGTTGCCCAACAACATCCTTGAATGTTTGGGGTCTGTATTTACGAGCCGATACAATAAAATGTTCCATATAAATGCTTAGAACAACAAAGTTAAAAATTCAGGGTATATTTTTGAGCTATGTTGACTAAAAATACAATGAGTTATTAACAATTTTAGAAATTTAATAAAAGCGAGTTTAATAGTATTAGTTGGTAATTATTGTATTTTTGCCGCCAAGTAAATCGCCTTATCGCTATTCTATATAAAGAATGGAGGAAAGTCCGAACACCGTAGTGCAACATAGTGGTTAATGGCCACCAGTCGTGAGATTAGGAAAAGTGCAACAGAAAGTATGTACAGGTAATGCTGTAGTGAAACCAGGTAAACTCTATGTGGTGCAATGCCATGTATACCAATGTTTGAGGGCGGCACGCTCGATGTTGGAGGGTGGGCAGCTAAAGTGTATTAGTAATAATACATTGAGATAAATGATAAGGGCTTTTTTGAAAGAAAAAGTACAGGATTCGGCTTATAGATTTACTTAAATAAACAAGCCCTTTTTTATATTATAAAAAAGGGCTTTGCTTTCAATTTTGGTTGGTTGGTTATAAAATATTTGGTTGGTATTTTATTTTTTACTCGTCTTCTTCAAGTGTTTGTTCTAAGTTGTCTAATTTTTGAGTCGCTAATTCATCAAAAGCAACATAACTCGGTAAATTATCCCAATAACTATATTCTTTTACAATTTTTCCGTCTTTAAATTGAAATCGAGAAATAATTGGTATTTCTATTACTTTTTCACTTCCTTTTAAGGTTCCTTTCCAGTGTGCCCAGCTGTTTACCCATGTTTCACCTTCATCGTTAATAATCATTTCACATTTTACTCCATCTACAAAGGTGTAATCGGCAATAAGAGCACGTCCTTCTTTTCCTTCTTTAATGACATCTGAAATTGATTTAGAATCAAATGAATTTTCAAAGATTACAGCATCTTCTGCATATAATGTTTGTAAGCTATCATAATTACTGTCTTCGAAATATTCGTGTAACGTTTTAATAGTTTCTATTTCTGGAGACGATTTAGTATATTGTTTTACCGGTTCTGTACAAGAAGCCATAACAGCTAAAGAAAAAGCGAACAAAATAATTTTTTTCATAATAAAGAAATCTAATAATGGGGTTAATGGTTACTAATCCATATGATTAGCGTAAACTAAATTACATCTTTTATATTTATTTTAACATAAAAGGCGTGATTATTTTTAAAATTAATTTGAAAACGATTGAGTAAATTATATAAAAAGCTAGTGCTTTAGCGTTTAATTGTCTTTTTATCAAAGTCTTATGTGTAAAGTGCCTTTTTTACTTGTATATCAGGAAATTTACTCTGCTGTTTCGGTTTCAGGTTTATTAAAGAAGCTAAACATGTTTCCGCCGTAACTTTTGGAATAGTTATAATGCTCTAAATCTGATAAATCTGTGTGTTTAGAATGTTCTACGATTAACAGACCGTCGTCTTCTAACAAATCATTTTGAAAGACTAATTGCGGAATTTTACTAAACGCTTCTACAGGAAAGGCGTAAGGTGGGTCTGCAAATATAATAGTGGCTTTCATCGTGGTTTGTTCTAAAAATTTGAACACATCACTTTTAATAACCTGCAAAGGCATTTCGAAAGCTTGGGCTGTTTCGCTAATAAATTTAGTACATCCTAATTCCTGATCTACACATGTAATATTAGTGGTGCCACGCGAAGCAAATTCGTAACTTATACTACCAATTCCTGCAAATAAATCTAATACAGAAATATCGTCAAAATAATATGTGTTATTTAAAATATTAAATAAGGCTTCTTTGGCCATATCGGTGGTCGGGCGAACGGGTAGCTTTTTTGGAGCTGTAATTCTTCTTCCTTTGTATAATCCAGATATTATTCGCATTAAAAACTGTTTAAGATGACAAACTCTGCATGTGGAGTTTCTGGTTGTTGATTAAAAGTATAGTTGTGTTTATTAGATCCAAACGAAATATGTCGTACATACTTATAGGCTATATTGTAAATATCGCTATGCTCTAAAATATCTCCCACAAATACCAATTGAATGGTTTCTGGATTGAGTTTTAATTGTTCTACTGTAAATAGCAAATAATAAATAAAATCTTCTTTACTACTGTATTCAAATGTATTGTAAAACTGCAACTCTCTGTTAACAACACTTATTATTTCAAAATTTCGAGCGCCCATATGTATATACAGTTTAGGCTGATCTGCATTTTTCTCTATTTGTAGAATACTTTCTATTAAAACCGTAGAAAAGTGTTTATATGTAAATGCTCCAAAGTGCTCGTATATAAAATTATTTACGTTTACATAAGGGACATAAACATTTACACTATCGTTTATGTCAATATCATCACATGTTATAAAGTCGGATTTTAAAATCTTTGAATTGTATTTTAAATAATCTGCTAAACAATCTTCGTTAAATAGGGGTTTAGGAACTAAAGTAGATAATTCGTTTGTGTGAATGATTTGTACATTACTAAAATCTTGCTGTAGGCAGGTTTCATTTTTAAACAAAGCCTGTACATGCTCCAACAACTGATAAGGTGTTTCGTGTTTATTAAAACGAATATGTTTTAAAACATCAACCTGTTTTGTGTTAGCATTTAATATACAAAAAGAAAGTCCACTCAAACTAATTTGAATGGACAATTCTGTATGTGTTGTGATATGTGTGTTACTATTCGTCGTCGCCATATGTTTTAGGCCAGTTTCCGTTTGTTTTAACTTCAGACATAGAACCTACCATTAAGGCATCTCCGTTTACATCGTCTACTGCAATAATTTGGTTTTCTTGAATAACTAAATCTTTTTCTTGATCAAAAAAGATCACGTTTTTCTTAACAGAAGCTTCAAAAACAGGGATCTTAACATCGTTTTGGTCTAAAGTTCCAGCTTCCATTTTAAATTTAGAGCCTTCTGGTCCAATACCTGCAGGAAGATTCATCATGGTTTTATAACGAGGAGATGTTTTAAATAAAGAATCTTTTACAGAAACAAATCCTAATGTATCAATAATAATAATATCTTTTGTAGTTTCTACACCACCATATCTTTTTGTTAACTCTTCATCAATGATGGTAGAGTCACGACGTTGTGTAATTGTATATTTTGCTGTATCAATAAATTTAATTAAATGATCAAAATCTCCTGCGAATGTCCCTGTAACTTGTTTGTGAGCTAATTGAGCATCTCTAATGTCAATAAGTTTTTCGATAACTACAGCGTAACGTTTCTTTTTAACTTGGTTAAATTGGATTGGTGTGTAAACCGACATAAACGTTTGGTATCCTAAGAAGGCGATAAGAGCCCAAAGTGCAATAATTATAACAGGTTTTAACTTAGATGGTAAAAATTTGTCAATCAGCCAAACTAAACCAATCGTTAGCAGGATAGAAGCAACTGCAATAAGAATTATTGTAAGCATAGTGTTTTTTGTTAATTAAATTTTATTAAAGGTCTAACGCAAATCTACAATTTTTTTTTATTCGTAAAAACCTAAGAGAGTAAAAATCATTACTATCTTTGAATAAATTTTTTTCTGAAGCCCCATAAATGAATGCATCTCAATTTTATTCCCTTATAAAACAGGAGTTTCCGTTTAATCCGACCCCAAAACAAAATATTGTATTAATTCAATTATCTGAATTTATTTTTGATACCAACTCAAAATCACTTTATGTGTTAAAAGGGTATGCGGGAACGGGTAAAACCACGATAGTCAGCACTATAGTGAGTAATCTGTGGAAAATTAAGAAAAGTGCCGTGTTAATGGCTCCAACGGGTCGTGCCGCAAAAGTCATTTCAAATTATTCTAAAAAAGAAGCATTTACAATACATAAAAAAATCTATTTCCCACGTAAAGATAAGGGTGGTGGTGTAAAATTTGTTTTACAACCTAATAAGCATAAAAACACCATTTTTATTGTTGATGAAGCTTCTATGATCTCGGACACGCCTGGAGAATCTAAATTATTTGAAAACGGCTCGCTATTAGACGATTTAATGCAGTATGTATATGCTGGGCATCAATGTAAGTTATTACTAATAGGAGACACCGCACAATTACCTCCTGTAAAATTAGATATAAGTCCTGCTTTAGAACCTAAAACCTTAAGCTTGCAATACGACAAAGATGTGGTTACTATGGAGCTGGATGAAGTGGTACGACAAGAACAAGATTCAGGAATTTTATTTAATGCAACCATACTTCGAGAGACATTAGCAGGAGTGTTTTACGAGAGTTTTAAGTTTGATATTTTGCCTTATAAAGATATTGTTAGGCTTATAGACGGACAAGAAATAATGGATGCAATTAACGATTGCTATAGCGATTTAGGAAACGAAGAGACTGCAATCATTGTTAGAAGTAACAAGCGTGCAAATCTTTATAATCAACAAATTAGGAATCGAATTTTATTTAATGAAAATGAATTATCGACAGGTGATTATGTCATGGTTGTAAAGAATAATTATTTCTGGTTAAAGCCAACTTCTGAAGCTGGATTTATTGCAAACGGAGATATTATTGAGGTCTTAGAAATTTTTTCTATTAAAGAATTATATGGTTTTCGTTTTGCTGAAGTTAAAGTGAGAATGGTAGATTATCCTAGAATGATCCCGTTTGAAACAGTCTTGCTTTTAGATACTATAACAGCAGAATCTCCATCTTTACCTTATGAAGATTCTAACAGATTGTATCAAGAAGTTATGAAGGATTATGAAGATGAAGGTAGTAATTATAAAAAATTCACCAAAGTTAAAGCGAATAAATACTTTAATTCATTACAGGTTAAATTCTCTTATGCCATAACTTGTCACAAATCGCAAGGAGGACAATGGAATACGGTTTTTGTAGAACAACCGTATTTGCCAAATGGAATAGATAAAGATTATTTACGCTGGTTGTATACTGCTGTAACTCGTGCAAAAGAAAAACTGTATTTAATTGGTTTTAAAGACGAATTTTTTGAAGAAGACTAAAATGATTAGAGGTTTTGGTTTAAAGTGATTATAATCGTTTAAAAAGCTATTTTATTCATGTGATTGCAACTAATATGAAATCAAATAAGATTAAAATTCATCATTAATATGATAACGCATAAAAAAACCGTCTAAAATATATTTTAGACGGTTTTTTTTTAATATTTAATAAATAAAATTATAGTAAGATACTCGCAATTTGTTGTGCTAGTTCTGTACCAATTCTATCCTGAGCTTCATTAGTCGCAGCACCAGTGTGTGGTGTTAACGATAATGAAGGGTTCATTAATAATCCCATTTCTGGTTGTGGTTCTTTTTCAAAAACATCTAACGCAGCTCTAGAAATTTTACCACTTTCAATAGCCTTAACAAGAGCAATCTCGTCTACAACACCACCACGTGCAGCGTTTACTATTATGGCACCATCTTTCATGCTATTTAATTCTGCTTCACCAATTACATAACCATCTTGTGCTGGTACGTGTAAGGTTAAAAAGTCTGCCTGTTTTAAAACATCTTCTTTAGAGATGGTTTTAATTTCAAAGCTTACTTTTTGTCCGTCAAAGAATTCTAATTCTAAATCGGCTTTATCTAAAAACGGGTCAAATGCAACCACTTTCATTCCGGCTCCTAAGGCTACTTTAGCTGTAGCTTGACCGATACGTCCAAAACCTAAAACACCTAATGTTTTTCCTTTTAATTCTGTTCCTTTAGCGTAAGCTTTCTTTAAACCTTTAAAGTTTTTATCTCCTTCTAATGGCATATCTCTGTTAGAGTTATGTAAGAAACGAGCTAAACCGTATAAGTGTCCAAATACTAATTCTGCAACAGAATGCGAAGACGCAGCAGGCGTATTAATTACTTTTAATCCTTTTTCGCGAGCATATTCAACATCAATGTTGTCCATACCAACTCCACCACGACCAATAATTTTTAGGCTAGGGCAGGCGTCTATTAAGTCTTTACGTACTGTAGTTGCACTTCTAACTAATAAAACAACAACTTGGTTTTCGTTGATATAATTGATTAATTGTTCTTGCGCTACCGTGGTTGTGATAACTTCAAATCCATCTTTTTCTAAAGCGTCAATTCCACTTTTAGAAATACCGTCGTTTGCTAATACTTTCATAAGATTTGTCGTCATTTTTAAATGACATTGATTTTATTATTAATTAATTTGTTTATGCTTTTCTTTCTAACTCACTCATAACTTCTACAAGAGCAGCAACACTACTTAAAGGTAAAGCGTTGTACATAGATGCGCGGTAACCACCAACACTTCTGTGTCCGTTAATACCATTCATTCCTGCGTCTTTTGCCATAGCGTCGAAAGTATCTTTCAAACTCTCGTCTACTAAATTAAAAGTAGCATTCATGTTAGAGCGATCTTCTTTAGCAGCAAATCCTTTAAATAAAGGATTTAAGTCAATTTCAGAATACATTAATTGCGCTTTCTTTTCATTTTCTTTTTCAATAGCTGCAATTCCACCTAAATCTTTTAACCATTGTAGGGTTAACATAGATGTGTAGACTGCAAATACTGGAGGTGTATTAAACATACTTTCCTTTTCAATAAAGTTTTTGTAGTCTAACATAGAAGGAATAGCACGTGTTACTTTTCCTAAAACATCTTCTTTAATAACTACTAAAGTTGTTCCAGCAGGACCCATATTTTTTTGAGCTCCAGCATAGATTAAATCGAATTTAGAGAAATCTAAAGATCTTGAAAAGATATCACTACTCATGTCGCACACTAATGGTACCGACGTTGTAGGGAATTCTTTTAACTGAGTCCCGAAAATGGTGTTGTTAGATGTACAGTGGAAGTAGTCTAAATCTGATGGTACACTAAATCCTTTTGGAATATAGTTGTAGTTGGCATCTTTAGATGAAGCAACTTCTACAACCTCTCCGAAAAGTTTAGCTTCTTTTATAGATTTTGCAGCCCAAGTTCCTGTATTCAGGTAGCCTGCTTTGTTTTCAAGTAAATTGTACGCAGCCATTAAAAATTGCGTGCTTGCGCCACCTTGTAAAAATAATGCTTTGTAGCCTTTTCCTTCTAAGCCAAGTAGTTCTAAAGCTAATGCACTAGCAGTTTCCATAACCTCAATAAAAGGTTTGCTTCTGTGCGATATTTCAATTAGAGATAAACCGCTATTGTTAAAATCGATTACGGCTTCTGAAGCTTTAAGTAAGACTTCTTGTGGAAGGATACATGGGCCAGCACTAAAATTGTGTTTTTTCATTATTTCGATAATTTTGTGATAAGCACAAAGGTGCTAAATAATTGATGAATTTATATAATAAAATTAATATTTTTTATGCTAAATTTTTAATAAAAAGTCCACAGTATCAACGTTATCGGCATAATTCCATAGGTTTGGAGATTGGGTGTTTCCGAAAACAATTTCGTAATCTATAATTCCTTTAGAGACAACACATTGTATATCGGATTTTTTTGAAAATAAGTCGTTTTTTAGCGTATTTACATCGTTATAGTACTCGTAAAATATGGTCGCAATTGGAGACGAAAAACTTTGATCTTCTTTAATCATTAAGAACCCATTTTCAAGCATATCGAATTCGCTCATTAAATATACGGCTTTGTTGTAGTCGTAATTATTGGCGTATTTATGGTCGTTAATAACGTCTTTCCATTTGTACATGGCTTGGAAAAAGTCTTGAAAATCATAGCCTTCCGGGACGTATAGTTTAGATACGTTTCTGCAACCTAAACCATAATATCTAAAAATATCGTCTGCAAGAGCTTCTAGGTCTTCTGTGGTTTCTTTACCTGTAAGTACAGCCACAGAATTTCTGTTTTTTCTAATTATAGAAGGTTTGTTTTTAAAATAGTATTCAAAATAACGCGCGGTATTGTCGCTTCCTGTAGCGATTACGGCATCAAAATCTTTTAATTTATCTTCTATAAAAGTAATTTTTCCTTTAAATTCAGGCTCTACGTGTTCTAAATATTTTGCTAGAAAGGGGAGTAGATGCTTGTCGTTAGACGATTGTTTTACAACCACATCATGCCCTGAAATTAAAACCGATAAAAAATCGTGAAAACCAACTAAAGGGATATTCCCTGCCATGATTATAGCTACTTTTTTACTTGTAACATTGTTAAAGGAGTAGGTGTTTAACCAGTGGGTAATATTGTTTGTTGTCAGTGATTTAGACCATCCATCTAAGGCGAATACGAGGTTGTCTTGATTAAACCAGCCGTTGTGTTCTCTGGCTAATTTTAATTGATGTTTAAACCCATCAAAAAATAAATCATTGAAAAGAATATCGTCTTTTTTTTGAATTTTTTCATTTGAAAATTGGCTTAAAAAATCACCTAACTTTGCAAAAGCATTAATTCTTTGCTGTAAATTCATAGTCTAATTTGGTTATGAAAGGTTTTGGCTTTATTTTTGTCGCACAAAGTTAGAAAAAGAAATACGCTATGGCAATTATAATAACAGACGAATGTATAAATTGTGGGGCTTGTGAACCAGAGTGCCCAAATACAGCTATATATGAAGGTGCAGATGATTGGAGATATAAGGATGGAACAGGTTTAGATGGTTCTGTTGTGCTTCCAAATGGAAAACAAGTTGATGCTGATGAGGCTCAAGAACCAGTAAGTGATGAGATTTACTATATTGTTCCAGATAAATGTACAGAATGTAAAGGGTTTCATGAAGAACCACAATGTGCGGCTGTATGTCCGGTAGATTGTTGTGTCCCTGATGATGATCACGTAGAAACAGAAGAAGAATTATTAGGAAAGCAACGTTTTATGCACCCTGAAGATTAAATCTGTTTTACAGTTATAAAACAAAAAAACCGAGCATTTGCTCGGTTTTTTTGTTTAAATATGATTTGGATTAGAAACTAAATCCTAATCTAGAAAATATATAGCGGCCATCAGATCCCATCTGTACAGAATCTGCTAAACCTCCTTGGTCAGACCATCCGTCGAACTGAGAGCTAGGATAGGTGTTAAACAGATTATTTGCACCTATAGTTAGATTTAGTTGTTCTGTGAATTTGTATCCTAAACTTATGTCGGCGACTAAGCGGGCTTCATAAGTATCTGTTGCCACCAGTTTTAAAGCATCTGCTTCTGCGAAAGTTGTAGGAGGTGAGTCTACCCATTGGAAATCTTGTAAAATAACTTCGCTAAATTGAGTAAGAGTCGCATTAATATTGAATTTATTTATACTATACCCAAGATTTAAACCAAATTTATATTTTGGAGCTGCAGCTTCTAAATACGCCTGAGAGAACGGGCTAAAGAATCTCAATTGAGCTTCTTCGTCGGTCATGCTGCTGCCTTCAAATTCAGGAGTGTTAATACTGTCTATTTTTAAATCGTTTAAATTCCCAATTAGGTTGATATTTAAATTCCCATTAGCACCTAAAGTTGTTTTATAACTCAAAACAATGTCTAATCCTGTGGTTTGTGTGTCTACACCGTTAGCAAAAAACTGAGCAGCATCTACATTTAAAGGCCCTAGAATAGCTTGGTCTGTAAAATTATCTGTCAGTATAATACGGTCTTTTACATCAATTAAATAACCATCAATAGTTGCAGTAAATCCGCCAGTATTAAAGGTAAAACCAACACTTGCGTTAAATGCTTTTTCTTCTTTTAAATCTTCGATACCAAAAGCTTTAGTGACTGTACTATTATTTGCCGATAATAACGAAGGAATAGATTCTCCTGCGACAATGTTAGTAAATATAAGGTTGTAATATAATTGCGCTAAAGAAGGTGCTCTAAATCCTGTAGAGATAGAACCTCTAATTGCAAGTGCGTCGTCTAACAATTTGTATCTACTGGCAAGTTTAAAATTAAAAGTTTCTCCGAAATCACTGTAATTCTCAAATCTTAAGGCTCCACCAACTAAGAAATCATCTGTAACATTTAATTCAGAGTCTATATAGATGCCGTAATTTGTTCGGCTTCTATCTACTTCATTATCTGGGCTGTATCCAGGGAATCCTTGAGAGCCTCCAGGAAGTGCATCTCCGTTAGAGTCTGTAGCAACTATTTGAGTTGCTGGATTGGTGATGGGTACGCCGTTTTCATCGTATAAGGAGTACGATGCGATTTCTCCGGCAAAGATTCCGAAGTTTTCAGTACGGTATTCCATTCCAAAAGCTAAACTCAAGCCAGACATGGTGTCTTCAAAATATTTATTTAATGCTAATCCTGTAGTGTTTTGAGAAAGAAAATGGCCTCCAGCATTAAAATCTATAGGAGATGCATCTTGCATAGACGCATTGTTACTGTCTTTAACATAATAATGAAAATTGTTTTTTCCGAAAGTATTATTAAAATCTATAGTCCAGCCATTACTCATTTCATGTTTTACTCCAGCAGATACAGAAACATCTGTGATATTAGACGTAATTCTTGGTGTAAAACCGTCTGGATACAGACTAGGCACACTTCTATTATCGCCATCTTCAAAACTATCTCTAGAAAACGCATAAGCATCAGTATCTCTAAAATTTCGACCTCCGAAAGCATAAATTTCAGTGTTATCATCAATTGGTATTGCTGTATTTATCATAAAATTAAAACTATCTACACCAGCACTTCCATAACCTTTTCGCCAAGAAAACCCTGGGCGAAGTGTATTGTCTTTAGAAAGTAGTTCTGTGGTAAAATTAATATAACCACCGTTTTGACCAATATCTACACCGTAGTTGAAATCTACTTTAACCGTTTCACCATCAAAACTTTTGTCTTTTCCATCTAGTCTATTTTTTCCTTCTACATTATAAAGCGTTTCTCCAGTTTTTTCTTCCCAACCATCTCCAATAGCTGTGCTGTATGCGCCGTAAGTAACACTACCAGAAAAGCCTTCGGTATTATCTTTAAGGACGATGTTTATTACACCTGCAATAGCATCAGAGCCATATTGTGCCGAGGCGCCATCTCTTAATACTTCGATTCTTTTAATGGCAGATGCAGGAATGGCATTTAAATCTGTTCCAGAATTTCCTCGACCACGAGTTCCGAAAATATTTACCAAAGAAGATTGGTGTCTACGTTTTCCGTTAATTAATACTAAAGTTTGATCGGGACCTAGTCCACGAAGTGATGCAGGCACCACATGATCGGCACCATCAGATCCAGATTGTTTACTAGCGTTAAATGATGGAGCGGCATATTGTAAAATTTCATTAACTTCTACTTTTCCAGTAGTAGATGCGATTTCTGCAACATCCAAAACATCTACTGGAACAGCAGAATCTGTAATGGTTCGTTTTGGATTTCTTGATCCCACAAGAACAATTTCATCGAGACCTACACCTTCAATTAAAGTGACGTTAATTGTAGTTTGACCATTCACCTTAACTTCTTTAGGCTGATACCCTAAAAAACTAAAGACAAGTGTGGCATTTTCGCTGACGGTAATGGTGAAATTACCATCAAAATCGCCTATAACACCATTAGATGTACCTTTTTCAATAATATTTACACTAGGAACAGGTAGGCCTTCCGAGTCTATAATTTTACCAGTTACTTCTTGGGCGGTTGATATTTGAAAACATAATAGAGAAAGTAAAATAAAGTAGTATTGTTTCATAAGAGCGTGATTTGTTGGTTAATTATCTTAAAGATATAAAAATTAATAGTTTAAATAGATTGTAGAATGTTGTCTGTCAGTATATTTATTAAAATATCAATTTCCAACAGATTTACAGCGTGTGTTTTTAGTAATTACTTATTTTTAGTCTTTTAATTGTGTAATGTTTAAGTTTTTGTATGGTCTTAGTAAGTTTTTTACGATTTACAATTTAAAATGTAAATACATATTAAGTTTTAATAGAGGAGTAACTGCTTTTTGGTTAATTAATAGACTATGAAATCTATCTCATTAGTAAGCCCTATTTTTAATACTCGTATTCAGGATTTATTTTATCTTAAAAACTTCAGATAATTACTTACATTTGCACTCGCAAAATTATATTATACATGAAAGCTGGAATTGTAGGATTACCAAACGTAGGAAAGTCAACCTTATTTAATTGTTTATCTAATGCTAAGGCGCAAAGTGCAAACTTTCCGTTTTGTACTATCGAGCCTAATATTGGTGTGGTAAATGTGCCGGATCCAAGACTTGAGAAATTAGAAGAATTAGTGAATCCAGAGCGAGTTATGCCTGCAACTGTAGAGATTGTAGATATCGCTGGTTTGGTTAAAGGCGCAAGTAAAGGTGAAGGTTTAGGAAACCAATTCTTGGCAAATATTCGTGAAACAGATGCAATTCTTCATGTATTACGTTGTTTTGATAATGATAATATTGTGCACGTAGATGGTAATGTAAATCCGATTCGTGATAAGGAAACTATCGACATGGAATTACAGTTGAAAGATCTTGAAACGGTTGATAAAAAACTTGAGAAAGTAAAACGTGCTGCAAAAACAGGAAATAAAGATGCTCAGAAAGAAGAGGCGACTTTAATGAAAATTAAAACAAATTTAGAAGCAGGTGTTTCTGTGCGTGCTATAGATTTTGAAGATGATGAGTATGAAGATTTTGTAGAGCCATCTCAATTTATTACAGCAAAACCAGTAATGTATGTTTGTAATGTAGATGAAGCTGCTGCAAATTCTGGAAATGCTTATGTAGATTTAGTTAAAGAAGCGGTGAAAGACGAAAATGCTGAAGTATTAGTTTTGGCTGTTGGAACAGAAGCAGATATTAACGAATTAGACGATTTTGAAGAACGTCAAATGTTTTTACAAGACATCGGATTGGAAGAGCCAGGAGCGTCTAAATTAATTCGTTCGGCTTATAAATTATTAAATCAGCAAACGTATTTTACAGCTGGAGTTAAAGAAGTTCGTGCTTGGACTATAGATATTGGAGCAACAGGACCACAGGCTGCAGGAGTGATTCATACTGATTTTGAAAAAGGGTTTATTCGTGCAGAAGTTATCGCTTACGAGGATTTTGTGACCTACGGAAGTGAAGCAAAAGTAAAAGAAGCAGGAAAAATGCGAGTAGAAGGAAAAAATTATGTTGTTAAGGATGGAGATGTTATGCATTTCTTATTCAACGTTTAACGATTTATTTTTAAATAAAAAATCAGAGCCAATGTGAAAACATTGGCTCTTTTTGTTGATAAATACTAGTGTTACTGTTTTATTTTTGAAGCCGAAATGTTATATTAGCAACTCATCTCTAAAAATCTATGCTAGACCAAACCAATTATACCGAAGATAATATACGTTCATTAGACTGGAAAGAGCATATTCGTATGCGACCAGGGATGTATATTGGTAAGCTTGGTGACGGATCTTCTCCAGACGATGGAATCTATATTCTTTTAAAAGAAGTTTTAGATAACTCTATCGATGAGTATGTCATGGGGGCAGGAAAAACTATCGAGATCTCTATTCAAGGTAGTAAAGTTATTGTTCGCGATTACGGTCGTGGAATTCCTTTAGGAAAAGTGGTAGATGTGGTGTCTAAAATGAATACCGGAGGAAAGTACGATTCTCGTGCCTTTAAAAAATCTGTAGGATTAAACGGTGTGGGTACCAAAGCCGTAAATGCTTTGTCTTCTTATTTTAGAGTAGAATCTTCAAGAGATGGAAAATCGGCTTCTGCAGAATTTGAACAAGGAAATCTTAAAGATCAGGAATTCTTAGAAGAAACTACCAGACGAAAAGGAACTAAGGTTTCCTTTGTTCCAGATGAAATAATATTTAAAAACTACAAATTTAGAAATGAGTATGTAGAAAAAATGCTTAAAAACTATGTGTACCTAAATCCAGGGTTAACTATAGTTTTTAATGGTGAAAAATATTATAGCGAAAACGGATTAAAAGATTTATTAAGCGAAAACATTAAAGAAAGTGATATGATTTATCCAATCATTCACTTAAAGGGCGATGATATAGAAGTGGCTCTAACGCATAGTAGAACACAGTATTCTGAAGAATATCATTCGTTTGTTAACGGACAAAATACAACACAAGGAGGTACGCATTTATCTGCCTATCGCGAAGCGATTGTAAAAACCATTCGCGAGTTTTATGGTAAAAATTACGATGCTTCAGATGTTAGAAAGTCTATAGTTACAGCAATTGCTATAAAAGTAATGGAACCCGTTTTTGAAAGTCAGACAAAAACAAAATTAGGGTCTACAGATATGGGTGGAGAATTACCAACGGTAAGAACCTATATAAACGATTTTATAAAAAGATATTTAGATAATTTTCTTCATAAAAACACAGATACAGCCGATAAGATTCAACGAAAAATTCTTCAAGCAGAACGTGAGCGTAAAGAATTATCTGGAATTAGAAAGCTGGCAAAAGATCGCGCTAAGAAGGCGAGTCTTCACAATAAAAAATTAAGAGATTGTCGTGTACATTTTGGCGATATTAAAAATGAACGAAATTTAGAGTCTACCTTGTTTATTACCGAGGGTGATTCGGCTTCCGGAAGTATTACTAAATCTCGAGATGTAAATACACAAGCTGTTTTTAGTTTAAAGGGGAAACCTTTAAATTGTTATGGCTTAAGTAAAAAGATTGTATACGAGAATGAAGAATTTAATTTACTTCAAGCAGCCCTAAATATCGAAGAGTCTATGGAAGACTTACGATATAACAATATTGTAATTGCCACAGATGCCGATGTCGATGGAATGCATATTAGATTATTATTAATTACGTTCTTCTTGCAATTTTTTCCAGAAATTATAAAAGAAGGCCATTTGTATATTTTACAGACGCCATTGTTTAGAGTTCGAAATAAGAAAAAAACCATTTATTGTTATTCAGAACAAGAACGTGTAAATGCGATTGACGAATTAAAGCCGAAACCAGAAATTACACGATTTAAAGGTTTAGGTGAAATTTCTCCAGACGAGTTTAAGCATTTTATAGGTGGGAATATTCGATTAGAACCTGTTATGTTGGATAAGGATATGTCTATAGAAGAGTTGTTAGAATTCTATATGGGTAAGAACACACCAACACGTCAGAAATTCATTATAAATAATTTGAAAGTAGAAATAGATTTAGTAGCAGAAAAAAATGAGAACGGATAACGGGAACGTAAAAAATACTATTATTTCAGTGTATTTCGTTTTAATTGTCTTAGCCATTGTTTTGGCTACGGTATTTAGAGCTTTTAGTGATTTAACAAATAACTTTTGGTTAACCTTTGTTATTGTGTTTTCTATTTACGCATGTGTGTTTTTAGCAGTATATTTAATTGCTAAATACTTTGAGTATGATAGTGATGGGGAACAGATTGTAGTGACTAATAAAGGGTTATTATTGTCTGAAAGATTTAATTATAGAGCTCATGAAATTGAGTTTGAAAAGAAAGATTTAATTGGTTTTAAATTCAAAAACTATTTAATATACAGGTGTTTAGTGTTGTATATTAAAAGTGATAAATCAACTATAAAAGAACGCTTCAATACAACTTTAGTGACGAGTAGAAAGCGAAGATATATTGGGCAATCTTTAAGTAAAATAGTAAAAAAGAATATTTCAAATAAAGCGTAATTATTAATGATTGAAAGCGATAACGACGAATTAAATACTAATCTTCCCGAAGACCAAGAGACGATTACTAGGGTTTCCGGGATGTATAAAGATTGGTTTTTAGATTATGCATCTTATGTAATTCTAGAACGTGCAGTACCTGCGATTGAAGATGGTTTTAAACCAGTACAACGTAGGATTATGCATTCTATGAAAGACTTGGATGATGGTCGTTATAATAAAGTCGCGAACATTGTAGGGCATACCATGCAATATCATCCACACGGAGATGCGAGTATTGCAGACGCTATGGTGCAAATTGGTCAGAAAGATCTGTTAATAGATACTCAAGGAAACTGGGGAAATATTTTAACAGGAGATAGTGCTGCTGCATCAAGATATATAGAAGCGCGATTATCCAAATTTGCTTTAGATGTAGTGTATAATCCTAAAATTACAGAATGGCAAGCCTCTTATGATGGTCGACGAAAAGAGCCGGTAAATTTACCGGTTATGTTTCCGTTGTTATTAGCGCAAGGCGGTGAAGGAATTGCTGTAGGATTATCTACAAAAATATTACCTCATAATTTTATAGAATTAATAGATGCATCTGTAAAGCACTTAAAAGGTAAGGGATTTACAATTTTACCAGATTTTCCAACTGCTGGTATTGCAGATTTTACTAATTATAACGATGGTTTGCGAGGTGGTCGAGTGCGTATACGTGCAAAAATTTCGCAACTAGATAAAAATACGTTAGTTATAACAGAGATTCCTTTCGGAACAAATACATCGTCACTTATAGATTCTATCCTTAAAGCAAATGATAAGGGTAAAATAAAAATTAAAAAAATTGAGGATAATACAGCTGCAGATGTCGAGATTTTAGTGCATTTGCCAGCGGGAATCTCTCCAGATAAAACAATAGATGCATTATATGCGTTTACGAGTTGCGAAAGTTCTATTTCGCCTTTAGGTTGTGTTATTGAAGATAATAAACCATTATTTGTTGGTGTTACAGAAATGCTTCGTCGGTCTACAGATAATACGGTGCAGCTTCTAAAAAGTGAATTAGAAATTAAACTTAGCGAATTTGAAGAGCTATGGCATTTTGCATCTCTAGAACGGATTTTTATTGAAAATAGAATTTACCGCGATATAGAAGAAGAGGAAACTTGGGAAGGTGTTATTAAAGCTATCGATTCTGGTTTAAAACCGTTTACCAAACATTTAAAACGTTTGGTTACCGAAGATGATATTGTACGGTTAACAGAGATTAGGATTAAGCGTATTTCTAAATTTGATATCGATAAAGCACAACAAAAAATTGATGCTTTAGACGAGCAAATAGCTGAAGTAAAACATCACTTGGCAAATCTAATCGATTATGCAATAGCGTATTTCGTGAGATTGAAAAAAGAATATGGAGCAGGACGTGAGCGTAAAACAGAAATTAGAATTTTTGATGATGTAGATGCGACTAAGGTAATTATTCGTAACACAAAATTATATGTAAACCGTGTTGAAGGTTTTGTAGGGACCTCTTTAAAGCGAGACGAATATGTCGGAGATTGTAGTGATATAGATGATATTATTGTTTTTACCAAAGACGGTAAAATGATAGTTACTAAAGTGGATTCTAAAACATTTATAGGTAAAGATATTATTCATGTGGCTGTGTTTAAGAAAAAAGACAAGCGTACCATTTATAATATGATTTATCGAGATGGCAGCAAAGGACCAACATATGTTAAACGCTTTGCTGTTACTGCAATTACGCGCGACAAAGAATACGATTTAACAACAGGAGCAAAAGGCTCTACAGGTTTGTATTTTTCTGCCAACCCTAATGGAGAAGCAGAAGTTGTAACTGTATTGTTGCGACAAGTAGGAAGTATTAAGAAGTTAAAATGGGATTTAGATTTTTCTGATATCCTTATAAAAGGTCGTGCGTCTAAAGGAAATCTAGTTAGCAAATTCCCAATTAAAAAAATTGAGCTTAAAGAAAAAGGAGTTTCAACATTAAAACCACGTAAAATATGGTTTGATGATACAGTGCGTCGTTTAAATGTAGATGGTAGAGGTGAATTGTTAGGTGAATTTAGAGGAGAAGATCGCTTGTTGATTATTAGTCAATCAGGGTCAGTGAAAACCATACTACCTGAATTAACTGCGCATTTTGACAACGACATGATTGTGCTTGAAAAATGGACACCAAAGAAACCGATATCTGCTATTTATTATGAAGGAGAGAAAGAACGATATTACGTAAAACGTTTTATGGTTGAAAATGAAAACAGAGAAGAAGTCTTTATCTCTGAACATGAAAAATCGCATTTAGAAATAGTTTCTACAGATTGGTTGCCAATCGCAGAGATTGTTTTTGGTAAAGAACGTGGTAAAGATCAGAAGGAAAATCAAGAAGTCAATCTTGAAGAATTTATTTCAATAAAAGGTATTAAAGCTCTAGGAAATCAATTAACTACAGATAAAGTAAAACAAATAAATTTATTGGATCCGCTACCATATGAAACTGAAACAGATACTTCTGAAGATGATTCCGACAATGAGGATAGTGAAGATTCATCTGAAAATTCTGAGCCTACACTGTTCTAAAAAAAGAGTTTATATAGATTAAAAAATCACCATGAGAATTATTCTTATGGTGATTTTTTTGTTTTAAATCGTTTTTAAGTCAATTAACGAATTAAAAATCTTAGAGATGTGTTTGGTGTCGTTATAGAGAAAACTGTGCTTTAAATAGGCTTATTTGGCTCGAATAGCGATACCTTTTTGTTTTAAGTCTTCACCAACATAAGAATATTCAAAAGTGTAAGAAGAATCTGTTGTGGTTAGTATTTTTAAGTGAATGTCTTTTCGTTCTACTCTGTTTTTAGGATGTATAGTTCTAAAAACAACTTCGCAATCATTTATCCATCGTACTTGGGAAGAATCAATTTTTCCTTCATAAGATTCTATTTGCAGGCTGTCTGTTCTGCTAAACTCCGATTTAAATGTGGTTCCATCAATATTAATTTCACTGTAAAAATGCCCAGTTTTAAAATCTGTACAATTTCTGTTCACATTATAACAGCTTGCCATGCTTAAGACAAGTAGTAATAGAAGCAATGGTTTCATAAAAGTTTCTTTTCGGTAAAAATAGTGAACTTAAATTGAGTTCTCAAAGTTTTTAAAGCTTCCGTCTGTATAAAAAATTACGATGCGTTCTATTTGTTTAGAAGGATCTGATTTAAAAACAGGATTAGGAATTTGATCTGCAAGCGGTTCTTGTGGTCTCTGTATTTCTTGTGGTTTTTGTTTAGGTGGGGGTGCAGGTGCTGTGTCTTTTGAAAACAGATCTGGAGTATGCTTTGTTTTAGTTTCGGCAGGGAAGGAACCTTTCCCGTTTAATAACCAATAGAGTTCTACTTCAGGATAGGTGCTTAGAATTTTCATTACAAAATCCAAACTCGGTTTATTTCTCCCGGATAAAATGTGAGAAATAGAAGAGCGTTGTACGCCAATTTTTTCAGAGAAAGAAGAAGCAGATTCACCGTAAAAGTCAATCACTTTTTGAAGTCGTTTTGTAAACTCATCACTGTTTATCATTGTAAACCAATTTAAAGCTGTTAGCTGATTACAAATGTAACAAAAAGAATAATGCTGTCAACATTATTGGTGATTTATGTCACATATATATTAATGTTTAGCTTTAAATATATATGTATAAACTACTGAAATACAGTTTATAGTGTGTTTGTTTTGAGGTGAAATAATTTAAGGCTACTTAAGACCTATATTTACTTATAAATCACTTTTAGGATGTATATAAATGTATACAAACAGACCATGTCAAAACGTTTACAATTGTAAATGTATAATTGTTTACATTTGTGTACTTATAAAAATGCTATGACTATTAAAGAAATTACAAGTCTATATCAGACTCATAAAGAGCAAGAATTAGAAGGGCGCTATATTACCAATTCACATATTAAACCACTTTTAGAAACATTGGATTCTAGTTTTGAAGTTTCAGAAATTGGAACTTCTGTATTAGGTAAACCTATCTCTGCTATTAAATTTGGAACAGGTAAAAAACGATTGTTACTGTGGTCTCAAATGCACGGAAATGAATCTACAACCACAAAAGCACTTTTCGATTTCATTAATACCCTTAAACATCCAAATACCACATTAAGCCATTTAAAAGATGCATGTACCTTTTATATTATACCTATTTTAAATCCTGATGGTGCTGAAGCATACACAAGGCTTAATGCTATAGACATCGATTTAAATAGAGATGCACAAACCTTGTCGCAACCAGAGAGTAAAGTGTTGAGAGCTGCTTTTAATGACTTTAAACCTCATTATTGCTTTAACTTACATGGACAACGTACTATATTTAGTGTGGCACGTGCTAATAAAACAGCTACAGTTTCATTTTTATCTCCAGCTCAAGATGAACATAGAGCGGTAACCGACTCAAGAAAGGTTGGTATGGATATTATAGCTGAAATGAATAATACTTTACAAGACTTAATTCCAGGACATGTAGGACGTTATGATGATTCTTTTAATATAAATTGCGTAGGGGACAGCTTTCAGTCTTTTAATGTACCTACAATACTATTTGAAGCTGGACATTTTGCAAATGATTACGATAGAGATATTACACGTTTCTATATTTATGCGGCTTATCTCTCTGCATTTAACTATATCGCTAAGCATGCTGTTAATGGCGATAAATATGAAGATTACTTTACAATTCCAGAAAATGGTAAGTGTTTTTACGATATTATTATTAGAGATGCTAATGTAGGTACAACTGAAAATCCTGAGATTTTAGACATTGGAATACTGTTTGTTGAAAAATTAATTAACAAAAAAATTGAGTTTTTATCAAAGATTGAGAGTATCGCAATGCTATCAGATTTTTATGGTCATAAAGAGATTAACGCCAATAGAATGAGGGTGTTAGGTGTGGATGAGCAAGTGGTGAAAGTAGGTATCGAAAACGATTTCGTGACCATAGGTGATGTCAATTTTTTATTAAAATTGTGAAAACCTTAATAATTTGATAAGATTAATACATAAAAATGTATTATTTTTGCTGTAAAGAACAAAAAGTACAGATATGGCAAAATTTAAATTAGATGAAATAGACCACCAAATTCTTGATATGTTAATTGATAACACAAGGGTTCCTTTTACAGATATCGCTAAGAAATTATTGATCTCGGCTGGTACTGTTCATGTTAGAGTTAAGAAAATAGAAGACGCTGGGATTATTAAAGGTTCTTCTTTAACTTTAGATTATAAAAAATTAGGATATTCTTTTATCGCTTATATAGGTGTTTATTTAAATAATACATCTCAAACTAAATTTGTGTTAGAGCGTATTAACGAATTACCATTTGTTACGGTTGCTCATATCACAACTGGCAAATTTAATATCTTTTGTAAAATTAGAGCAAGAAACACAGCTCATGCAAAAGACGTTATTTTTATGATTGACGACATAGAAGGTGTATACAGAACAGAAACTATGATTTCTTTAGAAGAAAGCATAAATGATAAAAAACGTTTAATGCACTATATCTTTAAAGAATTATAGTCGTAAGCATTTTAAATCAAATTATAAAAAAGAGCCCAATATTAAATATTAGGCTCTTTTTTTATTCTTCTTCATTTGTAAATATTAAATCTTCGTCTAAAGTTAGGTTGGGTTCGTCTGGAAAATCTACAACAATGTGTCCAAGGCTATTTAAGACCATGTCGTTAGTACGATCAAAATTAGTCATCGTATAATGTAGTTTACAACTTACTTTGACTAAATAATTTGTATCGTTAACTGTTATTTCAACGGCTTCTATGGTCTCATTATGGTGGTTATCGAACGTAATAATATCTCGATCATTATAACCATCAGGAAACTTCTCTGTCAATTTTGTTAAAATCTCAGGCGTTAGTTTTTTATAATCAACAATAACTTTTCTCATCTTAAAAGTGTTTTAGATGTTTAATAGTATTGTTAAATGTCGCTTATCTCGGGATACTAAATTTACAAATTATTTTTATTTAATACGAACCGTTATAAAAATTTAACGCTTCAATAATCAGATCATTTGGCACCAGACAATCTATTTTAGTTTGGCCTATAGCGCTTAGAAGCACAAAATTAATATTACCATGAGAGTTTTTCTTATCGTACTTTAAAAGCTCAATAATAGGTTCGTAATCTTCTTCATTAATAGTAACAAAATCATATATACTTAGAATAAGATCTTTTATTTCTGTGTTTTCGGCTTCACTTAAGCCTGTAAGTTTTGTAGAGATGTACGAGGCTAAAATCATTCCAATAGCAATAGCTTCACCGTGTAGTAAATTTGTTTTATGTGTATTGCTTAAGAAATAAGATTCTATAGCGTGTCCAATAGTGTGTCCGTAATTAAGTGTTTTTCTTAGTCCGTTTTCTCTAGGATCTATATCTACAACATGTTTTTTTATTAAAACAGACTCGTAAATTAACTCGTCTAAATGTTCTGAGTTTAATACAGACAAGTCTTTAAATTTATCCCAATACGCTTTGTCTTGTATTAATCCATGTTTAAGCATTTCTGCTAAACCTGAACGCATTTCGTTTTGAGCTAACGTTTTTAAATATGTAGTGTCTATAATAACCATTTCGGGTGTATTAATAACACCAATTTGATTTTTTAAAGTCCCTAAATCTACTCCTGTTTTTCCTCCCACAGAAGCATCTACCATAGATAATAGGGTAGTAGGAACGTTTATAAAAGTTATACCACGTTTAAAAGTAGAAGCTACAAAACCACCTAAATCTGTAATTACGCCTCCGCCTAAATTAATAACAAGACTTTTTCTATCGGCTCCAAGTTCAGAAAGTACGTTCCATACACCAACACAAGTTTCAATAGTTTTATTAATTTCTCCAGACTCTATTTCAATAATTTCAATAGTGCTAGTTGTTTCTATTTCAGATAATAAATGCGGTAAACAAAGTTTGTGAGTGTTTTCGTCTACTATAATAAATATATTAGAAGGATTGCTCTCTTTTATATGTGTGTTTACGTGTTGATACGCACTTGTAGTGAAGTGAATTTTATTGGTGTTACTTTCTATAGTTTTCATAAAATAGGTCTAAAAAAATAACCGTGAAAATAAGGAGTTTTTTGCAAAAAAGTAAGTTCAGCTTCATTATATTTACATAAATATTTTAAGTGAATGAATAAAAATACAATTTTCGATAACACGGAAATTGCTTTTGCATTAAAAAGTGATTCTGAATTGGAAAGAGCATATTTTCTTTTCAAAATGATTTCAATAGAGCCTTTAGTGCGTATTGGAACGGCTGCAACAAATTTTGCTTTAAAGGCAAAATTACCTGTAGAAGGATTGATTAGGGCCACAGTGTTCGATCATTTTTGTGGAGGAGTTAATGAAGAAAATTGTTTACCTGTTATTGATAATATGTATGAGAAAGGTGTAAGTTCTGTTTTGGATTACTCTGTTGAAGGTAAAGAAAATGAAACCGAATTTGATGCCGCACTTAAAATCACCATGAAAATTATAAATTTTGCTGAAGAGCGTAAATCTATTCCTATTGCAGTATTTAAGCCTTCTGGTTTTGGAAGAATTGCATTGTTTGAAAAAATAGGGGCACACACAACTTTATCAGAAAAAGAAACCGAAGAATGGTCGCGCGTAAAATATCGGTTTGAAACGGTTTGTAAAGCGGCAAAAGAAAGAGATGTGTTGTTGTTGATTGATGCCGAAGAGAGTTGGATGCAAAATGCTGCAGACGATTTAATTACTGAATTGATGCGAAAATATAACACCGAGAAAGCTATAGTGTTTAATACCTTACAAATGTATAGACACGACCGCTTAGATTTCTTGAAGCAACAACATAAACTAGCTAAAGCTGAAGGGTTTTATTTAGGATACAAGCTCGTGCGTGGCGCATATATGGAAAAGGAAAATGAACGGGCAGAAAAGCTTGGATATCCGACGCCAATTTGCGAAAATAAACAAGCTACAGATTTAAACTTTAATAATGCTGTAGCCTATATGTTAGATCATTTAGATGAGATGTCTATATTTAATGGCACGCATAACGAGAATAGCTCGTATTTATTAATGGATTTAATGTCTGAAAAAGGGGTTGCTAATTCAGATAAACGTGTTTGGTTTGGGCAGTTATATGGTATGAGCGATCATATTAGTTTTAACTTATCGCATTTAGGTTATAATGTGGCTAAATATGTGCCTTTTGGCCCCGTTAAAGATGTTATGCCTTACTTGATAAGACGTGCTGAAGAAAATACGTCTGTTGCAGGACAGACAGGAAGAGAATTAAATTTACTTTCTAAAGAGAAGAAAAGAAGAAAGAAATTATAATATGTAATAATATACTTAAACAAAAAAGGTTGACTTCGTGAAGTCAACCTTTTTTGCTGTAAACTAGTTTAGTCTAGAAGTTTAATGTCTTCGATAGTTGCTTTTTCTTTGCAGTTTTTTATAATTAATGCAATAGATTTTTTATCTAATGTACCATTTAAATAGTAGGTTTTACAAGGCTCTGAGGAGGTGTCGCTTTTAGAAAAATCGACATCGCCTTTGTGTAAAACATGGTTAAGTATAATAGTGTCTATACTTTGATTTTTAATTATAGATTTAGCATTTTCGCTATACACTACAGGTTTTGTGTTTATGTTTTTAATTACGCGAGCATCTAGTCCGTAACTACAAGATGTTTTTTTTCCGCTTAAAAAAAAAGCTAGCAGTATAAGGCCTAATGAAAATCCGCCTAAGTAATATCCAATACGATGTATAAGTGTCATTTAAAAAATTAAGAGATTAATATCGCTATATTTTAAATTAAACCATTCTCCAACGGAACGATTCGTTAAAATACCGTGATAAAAGTACAACCCATTTTTTAAACCTTTCTCAAATCTTAAGGAATTTTCTAAACCACCTTCTTCTGCGATCTTTAATAAATACGGTGTAAAAATATTACTTATTGATATAGAGGCAGTTCTAGAGAATCTGGCTGGTATATTGGGTACGCAATAATGTATTACACCATGTTTGTTAAATGTTGGAATTTTATGAGAAGTGACTTCACTCGTTTCAAAACACCCGCCCATGTCTATGCTGACATCCATAATTACAGAACCTTTTTTCATGCATTGCACCATAGATTCTGATACAACTATTGGGGAACGTGATTTTCCCCTAACTGCACCTATGGCAACATCGCAACGTTTTAATGCTTTTGTAAGATTTTTAGGCTGTAAGGTAGAAGTGAAAATAGGACGTCCTAAATTGGTCTGAATGCGTCTTAATTTAGAAATAGAATTGTCGAAAACTTTTACATTAGCACCTAATCCTATAGCGCTTCTGGCTGCAAATTCACCTACCGTTCCAGCACCTATAATGACAACTTCTACAGGAGGCACACCACAGATATTTCCAAATAATAATCCGTTACCTTGATTAATATTCGATAATAATTCTGAAGCAATAATTACAGCACCTGTTCCTGCAATTTCACTTAGAGAGCGCACTGCCGGATAGTGACCATCTTCGTCACGTATAAATTCAAATGCCAAAGCCGTGATACGTTTTACCGCTAAAGCTTCAAAATATTTTTTATCCTGAGTTTTTAGTTGCAAAGCAGAAATTAAAATAGTTTGCGGATTAATAAGATCAATCTGTTCTAGAGTAGGAGGTTCTACCTTTAGAATCATGGGACAAGAAAAAACTTTAGAGGTGTCTCTAGTAATTTCTGCTCCAGCTTCACTATAATCTTTATCTGTAAAATTAGCGCCTAATCCAGCACCTGCCTCCATGAGTACACGATGTCCGTTTGATATTAAAGCAGAAACCGCATCTGGAGTTAGACACACACGTTTTTCTTGATAAGCAGTTTCTTTGGGAATGCCAATAAATAAACTGCCTTTATTTTTAAAAATTTCAAGTGTTTCTTCTTGTGGAATTAACTGTTGGTGTGTAAACGGAGAAAATGATTTAGACATATGTTTTTACCCTATAATAAGCATTCAAAATACAAATAATAATTAGATCTGTTAAATGTAATTTAAAAATAATCTTTCATCTTATCTTTAAATCCTCTTGGCGAAATTTTAAATTCGTCTTCAAGGTCTTGAAGTGATTTATCTACGGTGTTTAATCTGTTAAAAATTCTTGCTCTAATGAGATAAATTGAAGGAATTATAAACGCCATTACAGGTAGTAAATATAAGATTTGGTTACTATCTACATATTGTATGTCGTCGTTTAAAATGGTGAAAATTTGAAACATATACATTGCTATAGGTACAATCAATACGTGGTACCACCAATGGCGACAAGTAAAAAACCATATAAACAAAAGCATTAATGGTATTAATTTACCTGTTAATGTCCATGCTACAATATCTAAACCGCCGTAAAATCTACTTTCGTATGTAAATAAAAAAGTGTGCCATGTTTTAATATTAGACGGCACACTTTCATAAAGATAAAATAGGTAAGGAGTCGTTGCTATAAAAGTAGCAATCACACTCCCTAAAATTAAACTTCTACTATCCGTGAGTAGGAATTTTAATTTTCCATTTTTCGATGTTTGTTGTTTGTTGGCCATCTAAGTTGATTAGGTTTGTTGCTTGTGCAGTAAAAAACATTCCTCCAATAATCGCGGCTGCGATAACGTACTTTTTAGTTTTCATAATTATAAGGGATTTAATTAATTAATGAATCAAATATATAGATTGCATAAATCGGTATTAAGCCCAAATGTTAAAATTATGTTAAAAAGCACTGTTTTCTATCATTGCCGTTACGGTAAAACCGTACTTATTTATTTTTGTGATCGTATTTGCGTGCTAAATTGCTTTAAATATTAGTTTTTAATGTGTTGTAAACTTTATTGATCTAGTTTTAGAATCTAAACTTTCAAGCGTTAAACGATTACAACTTTCGTTTTCTAGAATATGTTTTACCCGTTCTGGCCACTCTATAAATAACCAAGCTCCAGATTCTAAATAATCCTCAATTCCGAAATTATAAGCTTCTTCTTCGTCGTTAAGTCTATAAAAATCGAAATGATATACTAAACCATCATTTACACTATATTCATTTACAATTGAAAAGGTCGGACTGCTAACATCGTCGTCACAACCTAAAGCTTTCACTAAAGCTTTTATTAAAGTGGTTTTACCGGCCCCCATTTCACCATAGAAAAGTATGGTTTTAGAGGTTGCATTTTCAAGAATTTGATTGGCAACTTCGTCTAGGTTTTCTAACTGAAATTCTCTTGTATTTAGCATAGTGTAAAAGTGCAATTATAAGTAATAAAATTTAATATTGCTAATGATTTTTATGAGTTGAAATTTTACTTTTTTGGTTGAAGCACTACAAATGGAATAATCATTTCTTCTAAAGATACACCACCGTGTTGGTACGTATTTCTATAATAACTTACATAATGATTGTAGTTGTTAGGATAGGCGAAAAACAAATCGTTTTTGGCAAAAATAAAGGAACTGCTCATATTTAAAGTTGGTAAATGTGCAGATTTTGGATTCTTTATTTCCAGGACATCTTTAGACTCAAATGTTAAGCTTCTTCCCGTTTTATATCTTAAATTTAAAGACGTATCTCGATCTCCAACCACTTTAGAAGGGTTTTTAACGTTAATAGTCCCGTGGTCTGTAGTTAATATTAATTTAAACCCTAATTGATGGGCTTGCTGAATAATTTCGAACAAAGGCGAGTTTTTAAACCAACTTTGTGTTAGAGAACGGTAAGCTTTATCGTTAGAAGCCAATTCTTTTACCACATCCATTTCAGTTTTAGCATGCGAAAGCATATCAACAAAATTATAAACCACAACAGTCAGGTCGTTGTTTTTCATGCTTTTAAAATTATCGACTAATTTCTTCCCATTTTTAAGGTTGGTGATTTTATGATACTCGCAGCTTAAGTTTTGTAAACCTAAACGTTTTAATTGCGCCTCAAGAAATTCGCCTTCAAATAAATTTTTTCCACCTTCATCTGTATCATTTTTCCAATATTCTGGATGTAATTTTTCCATGTCACTAGGCATTAAACCAGAAAATATTGCATTTCTAGCATATTGTGTAGCGGTTGGTAAAATACTATAAAATGGGGTTTCTGTTTCCTTCTTATAATAAGGTGTTAAAAAGGGTTCAAAAGATTTCCACTGGTCGTACCTTAAATTATCTATTACCACAAGTAACGTTGGTTGTTCTTTACTTAATTCAGGAACCACCTTATTTTTAAATAGGGTATGGGACATGGTTGGAGCATCTGTGCTATGGTCGAACCAATCGGTGTAGTTTTTAGCAATAAACTTTCCGAATAAGGCGTTAGCTTCTGTTTTTTGAGATTCTAAAATTTCGAACATTCCTGCGTCTTCAATATTTTCTAACTGAATTTCCCAATACACCAATTTTTGGTAAAGTATTGCCCAGTCCTCGTAACTGTTCACAGACATTAAATCCATTGCAATTTTTCTGAACTCTTGCTGATAATTAGATGTGGTTTTTTCAGAAATTAAACGCGAGTGGTCTAAATTCTTTTTAAGACTTAGTAAAATTTGGTTCGGGTTTACCGGTTTTATTAAGTAGTCTGCTATTTTATTTCCAATAGCTTCTTCCATAATATACTCTTCTTCACTTTTAGTAATCATAACGACAGGCAGTGTATGGTCTTTTTCTTTAATTTCATTTAAAGTTTCTAAACCGGTTAAGCCAGGCATGTTTTCGTCTAAAAAAACGATATCAAATTTATTGCTTTCTAACACTTCGAGCGCCTCTGTACCGCTACTACATTTAGTAACTATGTAGTTTTTTTTCTCTAAGAAAAGTATGTGTGGTTTAAGTAAATCAATTTCATCATCAACCCAAAGTATATTTATCTTATTCATATCGTTATATTTGTAATGTTTTAGTGGTTTTTTAAGTATTTTAGAAGATCATCTTAAGCATTTCTAAACTATATAGATGAATAAACTTAAAATATTAAACGATCCAATTTACGGATTTATTACCATACCAAATTCGTTAATTTTTGATTTAATTGAGCATAAATATTTTCAACGTTTACGAAGAATCACCCAAATGGGGATGTCTTATTTAGTCTATCCAGGCGCACATCATACCAGATTTCATCATGCAATTGGTTGTATGCATTTAATGCAAAAAGCAGTGAATGTGCTTCGTTTTAAAGGGGTTGACATTTCTGAAGATGAAGAAATTGCTTTAAATATAGCCATACTTTTACACGATATTGGGCATGGTCCGTTTTCGCACGCCATGGAACATAGTATAGTAAATGGGATCTCTCACGAGCAGATTTCGTTGCTTTTTATGGAGCAGTTAAACGATGAATTTAACGGAAGTTTAACGCTAGCCATCTCTATTTTTAAAGGGGAATACCACAGAAACTTTATGTGTCAGTTAATTTCTTCACAATTAGACATGGATCGTGCAGATTATTTAAAACGCGATAGTTTTTATACAGGTGTTGCAGAAGGCAATATAAATAGTGAACGTTTAATTACTATGCTAAGTGTGGTAGACGACGAATTGGTGGTAGAAAATAAAGGGATTTATAGTGTAGAAAAATTCTTGGTAGCAAGACGTTTAATGTATTGGCAAGTTTACTTACATAAAACAAGCGTTGTTGCCGAACAGTTGTTAATTCGGGTATTAAAACGTGCTAAAGAATTATCTCATAACAATGTAGATTTAGTAGCGAGCAGAGCATTGTCTTATTTCTTAAAAACAGAATTTAACGCGACTAATTTTGATACACAAACACTTGAAACGTTTTCTAATTTAGATGATTATGATATTATTTCGGCAATGAAAGAATGGCAATATCATGACGATTTTGTGCTTCGTAATTTATGTGAAATGATTTTAAATAGAGATTTATTGAAAATTAAAGTCAAGCAGAAAAAAATAAAGAAAAGTGAATTAAAAGCTCAGGAAAAGGCACTAATGTCCACGTTTAATATTAGCGAAGCCGAAGCCGATTATTTTGTATTTAAAGGAGAAATAACCAATCAGGCATATCAGCAAAATGGACCTCAAATAAAAATTTTATATAAGTCTGGTAAGATAGAAGATATTGTGAAAGCATCAGATCAATTAAACCTAAAAGCGCTTTCAAAACCGGTTACTAAATATTATATATGTTATCCTAAAGCTAAACTTTAGGACATTTTTCCTATTTTTGCCACGATGAAATTTACAGCAGAACAAATAGCAGGAATTTTAGAAGGAGAAGTTGTGGGTAATCCCGACGTAGAAGTTTCTACGCTTTCTAAGATTGAAGAAGGTATTGAAGGTGCGCTAACATTTTTGGCAAACCCAAAATATACACATTATATATATACGACTAAGGCATCTATTACTATAGTAAATAAAACATTTATTCCTGAGCATAATCTTGTGACTACTTTAATAAAAGTGAACGATGCTTACAAAGCATTTTCTAAATTATTAGAATATTATAACTCTGTTAAGCTTAGTAAAGAAGGAATAGAACAGCCTTCATTTATTGCCGAATCTTCAAAATATGGTGATAAAATTTATATTGGAGCGTTTTCATATATAGGAGATAATGTTAAAATTGGAGATAATGTAAAGATTTTTCCAAACTCATATATAGGAGACAATGTTACTATAGGTGACAATACGATCCTTTTCGCAGGAGCTAAAATTTATTCAGAATGTGTTATTGGAAACAATTGCGTTATTAATTCTGGAAGTATAATCGGGGCCGATGGTTTTGGTTTCGCACCTAGTGAAAGTGGTGAATACGATAAAGTACCCCAAATAGGAAATGTAATACTCGAAGACTTTGTAGATATTGGAGCAGGAACGACTATAGATCGTGCAACTTTAGGATCTACAATAATTAGAAGAGGTGTAAAATTAGACAATCAAATACAAATTGCACATAACGTAGAAATTGGAAAAAACACAGTAATCGCTGCTCAAACAGGTGTTGCAGGTTCTACTAAAATTGGCGAAAATTGTGTTATCGGAGGTCAAGTCGGTATTGTGGGACATATTACCATTGGAAACAATGTAAAAGTGCAAGCACAGTCTGGTATTGGAAGAAATATAAAAGACAATGAAGTCTTACAAGGGTCTCCAGCATTCTCTTACGGTGATTACAATAAGTCGTATGTGCATTTTAAGAATTTACCAAAAATAGTTAAAGAAATAAACGAATTAGAAAAGAAATAATGGCTATAGTTAATACAGATATCAAACAAAAAACCATTAAAAACAGTATCTCTTTAAATGGTGTAGGCTTACATACAGGTAACAATGTATCCTTAACCTTTAAATCTGCACCAGAAAATTTTGGGTTTGCGTTTAAACGCATGGATTTAGAAGGGACGCCAGTTATAGAAGCAGATGCGACTTATGTAACCAATACAGAACGTGGTACATGTTTAGAAAAAAATGGTGTCATTATTCAAACTTGCGAGCATGTTTTAGCAGCTTTAGTTGGATTAGATTTAGATAATGTTTTAATAGAACTAAGTGCAGCAGAACCACCTATTATGGATGGGTCTTCAAAGTTTTTTGTTGAAGCTTTAGAAAAAGCAGAAATTATAGAGCAGAAAGCCTTTAGAGAAGAATATGTAGTTACCGAAGTGATTTCTTATATTAATGAAGAAAACGGAAGTGAAATTCTTTTAATGCCATCTAAAGAATACCAAATTACTACTATGGTAGATTTTGGAACTAAAGTATTGGGAACTCAGAATGCAACTTTAAATCAAATTAAAGACTTTAAAGAAACCATTGCAGACTCAAGAACTTTTAGTTTTTTACACGAAATAGAAATGCTTTTAGAGCATGGATTAATTAAAGGTGGCGATTTAAACAATGCCATAGTTTATGTAGATAAAGAATTGTCTCCAGAAACCATGGAGAAGCTAAAAGAAGCCTTTAAAAAAGATTCTATTACCGTTAAGCCTAACGGTATATTAGATAACCTAACGTTACATTATCCTAATGAAGCTGCTCGACATAAATTGTTAGATGTTGTTGGTGATTTAGCTTTAATAGGAACACGAATTAGAGGTAAAGTTATAGCAAATAAACCTGGTCATTTTGTAAACACTCAGTTTGCTAAAAAAATGTCTAAAATTATTAAGAACGAAAGACGTAATAATGTGCCTTTCGTAGACTTAAATCAAGAGCCTTTAATGGATGTAAATCAAATTATGAATATGTTGCCTCACAGGCCACCATTCTTATTGATTGACAAGATTTTTGAATTATCAGATAGTGGAGTAATAGGAATGAAGAATGTTACAATGAACGAACCGTTCTTTGTGGGACATTTTCCAGGATCACCAGTTATGCCAGGTGTTTTAATTGTAGAAGCCATGGCACAAACTGGAGGGATTTTAGTATTAAGTACAGTTCCGGATCCAGAAAATTACCTTACATTCTTTATGAAAATAGATAAAGTTAAATTTAAACAAAAGGTTGTTCCTGGTGATACCGTAATTTTCAAGTGCGATTTAATTACACCTATAAGAAGAGGAATATGCCATATGCAAGGCTATGCTTATGCTAATGGAAAACTATGTGCAGAAGCCGAATTAATGGCTCAAATTTCAAAAGTTAAATAATAATTATCACATGAATCAACCATTAGCTTACGTACACCCTGGTGCGAAAATTGCAAAAAATGTAGTTATAGATCCTTTTACTACCATTCATAATAACGTAGTGATAGGAGAGGGAACTTGGATTGGAAGTAATGTTACCATTATGGAAGGTGCTAGAATTGGTAAAAATTGTAATATCTTTCCTGGATCGGTGATCTCTGGTGTACCTCAAGACCTTAAATATAACGACGAAGATACATTAACTATTATTGGAGACAATGTTACCATTCGCGAATGTGTAACCATAAATAGAGGGACTACAGACCGTATGAAAACTGTGATTGGAGACAACTGTTTAATTATGGCATATTGCCATATTGCTCACGACTGTATTGTGGGGAAAAATTGTATCTTCTCAAATAACAGTACTTTAGCAGGACATATTATTGTTGGAGATTATGTGGTCTTAGCGGGTATGGCAGCTGTTCATCAGTTTTGCTCTATTGGTAACCATGCTTTTGTAACAGGAGGATCTTTAGTACGAAAAGATGTGCCACCGTTTGTAAAAGCAGCACGCGAACCATTATCTTATGTCGGTATTAATTCTGTAGGATTAAGACGCAGAGGTTTCAGCACCGAAAAAATAAGAGAAGTACAGGATATTTACCGTGTACTATATCAAAAGAATTATAACAATACGCAAGCCGTAGAAATTATAGAAGCAGAGTGGGAAGCTACTCCAGAACGCGACGAAATTCTTCAATTTATTAGAGATTCGCAACGCGGAATTATGAAAGGATATTTTAAATCAAATTAAAAAAATAGAATGGCAACAACATCAGATATTAGAAATGGATTATGTATAAGATATAATCATGATATTTTTAAAGTGATTGAATTTTTACACGTAAAACCAGGTAAAGGGCCAGCGTTTGTAAGAACAAAATTAAAGAGTGTAACAACAGGTAAAGTTATAGATAATACGTTTTCTGCAGGACATAAATTAGAAGATGTACGTGTAGAAACACATAAATTTCAATATTTATACCCAGAAGGCGATTTATATCACTTTATGAATGTTGAAGATTATAATCAAATCATGTTAAATGTTAATGCTTTAGATACTCCAGATTTATTAAAAGAAGGCGAAGTAGTTACCATTTTAATTAATTCTGAAGATGGTATGCCTCTTTCTGTAGACATGCCAGCAAGTGTTATTTTAGAAATTACTGCAACAGAACCAGGTATTAAAGGAAATACAGCTACAAATGCAACTAAGCCTGCAACAGTAGAAACTGGAGCTATAATTAATGTCCCTTTATTTATAAATGAAGGAGATAAAATTAAAGTAGAAACAGAAAAAGGAACGTACAAAGAACGCGTTAAAGAATAAGACCTTGAAGTTTCCTCAACCTTATACATTAAAACAAATTGCAACGATTATTGATTGTGAATTTGTTGGACAAGACGAATTTCCTGTTCTAGGCATGAATGAAATTCATGTGGTTGAAACGGGTGATATTGTATTTGTAGATCATCCAAAGTATTATGATAAAGCCTTACAATCTGCCGCAACTATTGTTTTAATTAATAAAGAAGTTGAATGTCCAGAAGGTAAAGCTTTGTTAATATCAGACGATCCGTTTCGTGATTTTAACAAACTAACTCAGTTTTTTAAACCGTTTAAGAATGCAAATCAGAGCATATCAGATTCGGTCAAAATTGGAGAAAATAGCACCATTCAACCTAATTGTTTTATTGGTCATAATGTAACTATTGGTAAAAACTGTATTATACATTCTAATGTTAGTATTTATGATGATGCTGTAATTGGAGATAACGTGATTATACACGCGGGAACTATTTTAGGTGCTTCAGCATTTTATTATAAAAATAGACCAGAAGGTTTCGATCAGTTAAAATCTGGTGGACGCGTAGTTATAGAAAACAATGTGCATATTGGTGCGTTGTGTACTATAGATAAAGGTGTCACTGGAGATACTATAATAGGAGAAGGCTCTAAATTAGATAATCAAATTCAAGTTGGACACGATACCGTAATCGGGAAGAAGTGTTTAATCGCTTCTCAAGTTGGTATTGCAGGGTGTGTAGTTATTGAAGATGAAGTTACAATTTGGGGACAAGTTGGAACAACTAGCGGAATAAGAATAGGAAAAAAAGCCGTAATTATGGGGCAAACTGGAGTTACAAAATCTGTAGCTGGAGGGAAAACATATTTCGGAACACCTATTGAAGAATCTAGGAATAAGTTAAAAGAATTTGCTTTACTTAGACAACTTCCTAAATTAATTGAAAAATTAAAAGAGATTCAATAATTTTTATTGAATTGGAAAAGATTTATATTTTTAAATAAAGTCAAAAAAAATCTTTAATGATAATTGTTAAAACTTTACATTTGTAAAGCTTTTAAATAAATAAAACAAACAAAAATGAGCGTTTTAGTAAATAAAAATTCAAAAATAATAGTTCAAGGGTTTACTGGAAGTGAAGGAACTTTTCACGCCGGACAAATGATTGAATATGGTACAAATGTAGTTGGAGGTGTAACTCCAGGTAAAGGTGGTCAAACACATTTAGACCGTCCAGTTTTTAATACAGTAAAAGATGCTGTTGTTCAAGCAGAAGCAGATACAACAATCATTTTTGTTCCGCCAGCGTTTGCTGCCGATGCTATTATGGAAGCTGCCGATGCAGGTATTAAAGTTATTATTACAATTACAGAAGGGATTCCTGTTGCAGATATGATTAAAGCTGCAGATTATATTAAAGGTAAAGATTGCCGTTTAATTGGTCCTAACTGTCCAGGTGTTATTACACCAGGTGAAGCTAAAGTTGGTATTATGCCAGGTTTTGTATTTAAAAAAGGAACTGTAGGTATCGTATCTAAATCAGGTACTTTAACTTACGAAGCAGCAGACCAAGTTGTAAAACAAGGTTTAGGTATTACTACTGCTATTGGTATTGGTGGAGATCCAATTATTGGAACAACGACTAAGGAAGCTGTAGAACTTTTAATTAACGATCCAGAAACAGAAGCTGTTGTTATGATTGGCGAAATTGGAGGTCAGTTAGAAGCAGACGCTGCAAACTGGTATAAAGCTAGTGGTAGTAAAAAACCAGTTGTTGGTTTTATTGCTGGTGAAACTGCTCCTGCAGGACGTACAATGGGGCACGCTGGTGCCATTGTAGGTGGTAGTGATGATACTGCTCAAGCTAAAAAAGCAATTATGAGAGACTGTGGAATTCACGTTGTAGATTCTCCAGCAGAGATAGGTAAAAAGATAGCTGAAGTATTAGCACAATTAGCTTAAGACTATCAGTGATTTAACAGGAGTTTACTGTTAAATTTTATATAAAATTTGTAACTTTTAAATCCGTTAACACTAATTTGTTAACGGATTTTTTAATACTAAACAATTTATATGAAACACATCAACTCCATGCTTGTGCTTTGTCTATTAGTGACTTTTAATTTCGCTTGTAAACAAAATGCAGAAACTAACAACTCAACCGACTTAGCAGTCAAAACAGAAGTGAAAAAAGACCCCAACGGCTTTTCTTATGAAGTTATAAATAACGATCCTACAGGATTACGGTTATATACTTTAGAGAATGGTTTACAAGTGTATTTAAGTAAAAATACAGACGAACCAAAAATTCAAACTTACATTGCTGTGCGTGCTGGATCAAACTACGATCCAAGTAATTCTACAGGTTTAGCACATTATTTAGAACACATGCTTTTTAAAGGTACCGATAAAATCGGAACTACAGACTGGGAAAAAGAGCAAGAATACATTAAACAAATTTCAGATTTATATGAAGCGCATCGTGCAGAAACAGACGAAGCTAAAAAGTTAGAAATTTATAAGAAAATAGATGAAGTGTCTTTAGAGGCTTCGAACTATTCCGTAGCTAACGAATACGATAAAATGGTTAGCGGTATGGGAGCAACAGGAACAAATGCGCATACGTGGTTTGAGGAAACGGTATACAAAAATAAAATTCCGACTAACGAGTTAAACAAATGGTTATCTCTAGAAAGTGAGCGTTTTAGTAAATTGGTTTTGCGTCTATTTCATACAGAATTAGAAGCTGTTTTTGAAGAATTTAATAGATCTCAAGATAACGATGGCAGAAAAATGTATACAGCTATGCTTGATGGCTTATTTCCAAATCATCCTTATGGGCAACAGCAAACCATTGGTACGGCAGCACATCTAAAGAACCCGTCTTTGGTTGATATTAATAATTATTTCGATAAATATTATGTGCCAAATAATATGGCTATGGTTTTAGTTGGTGACATCGATTTTGAAAAAACAATTAAAGACGTCAATGATACATTTGGAAAACTAAAAAATAAAGAAGTTACACACCCAACCCTTCCTAAAGAAGACCCTATTACTTCTCCGGTCGTTAAAGAAGTATTTGGACCAACTTCAGAGCGAATCAGTATTGCGTATAGAAGTGACGGAATAAATTCTGAAGATGAAAAATTCGTAACTCTTGCAGATATGATTCTTGCAAATGGTGAAGCAGGTTTAATGGATTTAAATTTAAATCAACAACAATTGGTGCAAAGAGCAGGAAGTTCTACCATGTTTTTAAACGATTATGGTTTACAGCAGTTATCAGGTAGCCCAAAAGAAGGTCAGTCTTTAGATGAAGTTAAAGATTTATTATTCACACAAATCGATAAACTTAAAAAAGGAGAATTTGACGATTGGTTGATTGATGCTGTGGTTAACGATTTAAAATTAAGTCAGACCAGACAATACGAAAACAGTACAGCTTTAGCATCTGCATATTACAATGCATTTATCCATCACCAAAAGTGGGAAGATCAAGTGAAGTTTTTAGATGAATTAAAGGCTATTTCTAAAGAGGAGTTAGTGGCTTTTGCTAATCGTTTTTATCAGGAAAACTATGTCGTTGTTTATAAGCGAAAGGGTGAAGATAGCTCTATTGTTAAGGTAGAAAATCCTGGAATTACGCCAGTAAATTTAAATAGAGATAAAAGCTCTCAGTATTTATCAGATTTTCAAAAGATAGAAGCAGAGGCTTTAGTGCCTAAATTTGTAGATTACAAAACGGCTATCAAAGAAAAAGATCTAGACAGCGGTGTAAAAGTATCATATATAAATAATGAGTCTAACGATTTGTTTAACCTGAATATCATTTTTGATATGGGGACAGATAATGATAAAAAATTAAGTTTAGCAGTTGGATTCTTAGAATATATTGGTACAGAAACCATGTCTGCAGAAGACATTAAAAAAGAGTTTTATAAGTTAGGTATTAATTATTATGTCGTGAGTAGAGACGATGTGAGTTATATTGGTTTAAGCGGATTAAAAGAGAACTTACCAAAAGGATTAGCGTTATTAGAAGATTTAATTAATAATCCTAAATCAGATCCTGAGGCTTATGCTAAATATGTAGATAAGATTTTAAAAGGGAGACAAGATGGCAAAACTCAAAAAAGCAATATTTTATGGAATGGCTTAGTAAATTACGGTCAGTATGGCGAAAACTCACGTTTAAGAAACATAATTAAAGCTTCAGAATTGAAAGCTCAAGATCCTCAAGAATTGGTGGATATTGTAAAAGGAATAAAAGATTACAAACAACGTATTTTTTATTATGGTAAAGACGTAGATCAAGCTGTAGCTGCCTTAAATAAAGAGCATAAATTAAATACACCTCTTAAAGAATATCCAGAAGCAACAAGTTATATTGAAAAAGAAACTGGCGGACAAGTGTATTTTGCAGATTACGATATGGTACAATCAGAAATGGTGTTCTTAGCTAAAGGTGGAGAGTTTAATGCTAAAAACCTAGCAGCGACAAGTTTATTTAATGCTTATTTTGGTAGTGGATTATCGTCTATCGTTTTTCAAGAAATTAGAGAATCTAAATCTTTAGCATATTCAGCATTTTCACGTTATAGTACAGCGAGTAAAAAAGAAGATTCTAATTATGTAATGGCTTATATTGGTACGCAAGCTAATAAAATGGAGCAGGCGGTAGATGCAATGATGTCTTTAATGAGTGATATGCCAGAAGCAGATAAACAGTTTGAAGCTGCAAAAGATGCTGCATTAAAGAAAATTGCTGCAGAACGTATTACTAAGGCCAATATTTTTTGGGAATACGAAGGCTTGAAAAAATTAGGTATAGAAAACGACAATCGTGAAGAGATGTACAATACTATACAAAACATGACTATAAGTGATTTACGCGATTTCTTTAATGAGAATATTAAAGGAGAGAATTATAATGTTATGGTTGTTGGTAATAAAAAAGACATAGACTTTACGGCACTAAAGAAATTAGGAGAAGTTAATGAAATGGATGTCGATTACTTGTTTAATTACGAAACAACAGATAAAGTAAAGCTGTAAAGCATTCATTTAATCTTATAAACACATGAAAACCTCACAAATATTTGTGAGGTTTTTTTATACTGTCAAAATTTGAATTAGTATCTTTGATTTTCATAAATTTTATTTAACTATACATGAAATTATTACAAGGAAAAACAGCAATTATTACGGGTGCAAGCCGTGGAATAGGTAAAGGAATTGCACAAATTTTTGCACAACATGGTGCAAATGTAGCATTCACTTACAGTTCTTCTGTAGAAGCTGCAAATGCTTTAGAAACAGAGTTAAATGACTTAGGGATAAAAGCAAAAGGTTATCAAAGTAATGCTGCCAATTTTGCAGAAGCTCAAACCTTAGCAGAAGATGTAGTAAAAGAGTTTGGAAGCATAGATATATTAGTAAATAACGCAGGAATTACAAAAGATAATTTGTTAATGCGTATGAGTGAAGAAGATTTTGATCAGGTTATAGAAGTGAATCTAAAATCTGTATTTAATATGACTAAAGCAGTACAGCGTACCATGCTTAAACAACGTAAAGGCTCTATTATTAACATGAGTTCTGTAGTGGGAGTAAAAGGAAATGCTGGTCAAACCAATTATGCAGCTTCTAAAGCAGGAATCATTGGGTTTTCTAAATCTGTAGCTTTAGAATTAGGATCTAGAAACATTAGAAGTAACGTTGTTGCTCCAGGTTTTATAGAAACCGAAATGACTGCAAAATTAGATGAAGAGACTGTGAAAGGATGGCGTGCAGGTATTCCACTAAAACGTGGGGGTACTCCAGACGATGTGGCTAATGTTTGTGTATTCTTAGCAAGCGATTTAAGTGCGTATGTTACAGGACAAACGTTAAATGTTGATGGCGGAATGTTAACTTAATATATGCCTACACAAACCGTATTATATATAATTATTGCTGGAATTGTAGCACTCGTATTAGCTTTATTTCAGTATAAATATAAAGTAAAAAGCATGTCTAAATTGTACATGCTTTTTGCTTTTTTACGTTTTTTTACCATTTTTTCTGTGCTTTTATTGGTAATTAATCCTAAGTTCGAACAACTTCAATTAACCTTAGAAAAGCCAAAACTTTTAGTTGCTGTAGATAATTCTAACTCGGTAGCGCAATTAGGACAACATAAAAATGCTGAGCAAACCGTGGAAGCTATTCGCTCGCATGCCGCACTAAACGATAAATTTAATATAGAGTATTACAGTTTTGGTAAGACCTTAAATGCATCAGATTCTTTAACTTTCTCTGAAAAACAAACCGATATTTCTTCAGCTTTAGAAGCACTTCAGGATATTTATAAAGACGATGTTGCTCCAACCATTCTTATCACAGATGGAAATCAAACCTTTGGTAACGATTATGAATATTCTACTTATAATCAGCCCGTTTATCCTATTATTTTAGGAGACACTACAACATATTTAGATTTAAGTATTAGGCAACTAAACGTGAATAAATATGCCTATTTAAAGAATAAATTTCCTGTAGAAACGATTGTCGTTTTCAATGGAAAAGAAACTGTTACCTCTACATTTACAGTTACCTCTAAGAACCAAACGGTATACAGTAAAAATATTACGTTTACTGCAAATCACACTTCAGAAGTATTACAATTTACATTACCTGCAAATCAAGTGGGCCTATCTGCTTATAAGGCGCAAATACAACCTCTAGATTCAGAAAAGAATAAGGTAAATAATGCTAAGAATTTTGCTGTTGAAGTGATTGACGAAAAAATGAATATTGCGATAGTTTCTAGTTTCTTTCATCCAGATTTAGGAACGTTAAAAAAGAGTATTGAAAGTAATGAGCAACGAGCAGTTACCATTTTAAAACCAAACGAAATTCAATCTAAACTTAATGATTTTAACTTGGTTATATTGTATCAGCCGGATAATCAGTTTAAATTTATTTTCGATGATATAAAAGCTGAGAACAAGAATACGTTTATCATTTCTGGAACGCAAACCGATTGGTTTTTTCTAAATGATCAATCAGATATATATGAACACGATATTACTTCGCAAACAGAAATGTATCAAGGTGTATTTAATACTAATTATTCTACATTTATAGTAGACGATTTAGATTTTGAATCGTTTCCGCCTTTACAATCGGCTTTTGGAGAACTTACTTTTTTTAGTGCGTATGAAACCTTGCTGTATAAAAAGTATGGAAACATAACCACAAATCAGCCATTATTAGCCACTTTTGAAACTAAAGGTAGGCGAGAAGCGATCTTGTTAGGCGAAAACATTTGGCAATGGAGAGCTCAAAGTTTTTTAAATACCAAAAGCTTTAACACATTTGATAATTTTATAGGGAAGTTGGTACAGTATTTGTCAACTACTAAACGTAAAACCAGATTAGTTGTAGATTTCGAATCGTTTTATGAAGGCGTAAATAATGTGATTATAAAAGCGCAATTTTTTAATAAAAATTACGAGTTCGATAATCGAGAAACTCTTCAAATTGCTTTAAAAAACAAAGAATCTGGAGATGTTTTTAATCTGCCTTTTGTAATTAAAAGCAATAATTATCAAGTCGATTTAAGTCATTTGTCTGCCGGAGAATACGAGTTTACGGTTAGTGCAGCCTCAGAGCAAATATCTAGTTCTGGAAGCTTTACAATTTTGGAATATAATGTAGAACAACAGTTTTTAAATGCAGATGTTTCTAAGTTAAATCAGTTAGCGAGTAAAACGGCTGGAACATCTTATTTTATAGCGAATTACGATAATATGTTTAATGATTTAATCGCTAATAAAAAATATGTGACGATTCAAAAAAGCACAAAGACAACACAGGGATTAATAGACTGGAAATATGTGCTAGGAATCATAGTTTTCTGCTTATCTTTAGAATGGTTTTTAAGAAAATATAACGGATTAACTTAATATATAAATAATGGACAAATTACCTAAAATTGCATTACCCTTTGTTGTTGCTATCATAGCAATAATTATTTTAATTTCTAAGTCGGCAGTGACCATTAATTCTGGGGAAGCTGGCGTGCTTTATAAAACATTTGATGATGGAGTTGTTACAGATGAGCCAGCTTTGGGAGAAGGATTTCACATTGTAGCACCTTGGAATAAAGTTTTTGTCTACGAAGTAAGACAACAAGAGATTTACGAGAAAATGAATGTGCTTTCTTCAAACGGATTAGATATTAAATTAGAGGCTTCAGCTTGGTTTCAACCACAATTCGAAAACTTAGGAAAATTGCATCAAGAAAAAAGTGAAATGTATATAGAACGTATTTTACTTCCTGCCATTCGTTCGGCAGCGAGAAGTGTAGTAGGGCGTTATACACCTGAGCAATTGTATTCTAGTAAGCGTGATGCCATTCAGCAAGAAATTTTTGACGAAACAAAGAATATTGTAGATGATCAATACATTCAATTAAATCAGATTTTAGTTAGAGACGTCACATTGCCTTCAACAATTAAAGATGCTATTGAGCGTAAATTAAAGCAAGAGCAAGAATCTTTAGAATATGAGTTTAGATTAGTTACAGCGCAAAAAGAAGCTCAAAAACAAATTATTGAAGCACAAGGTAAAGCTGATGCGAATAGAATTTTAAGTGAGTCTTTAAACGATAAAATTTTACAAGATAAAGGCATAGAAGCTACAGTTAAATTATCTGAATCTCCAAATTCTAAAGTAATTGTTATTGGTTCTGGAAAAAGCGGAATGCCTATCATTCTTGGAAATCAATAATAAATTAATATTTTTTAGTTTAAAACTTGCATAAGTGTTTTAAATTTCTGAATATTTGTAAAGAACAAAAAACAAAGCCATGAACTTTATTCAATTACATCATCATCATTTTCATACTTGTACTTAAACGAGCAGAAAGTGTATTGAATAAATTTCATAATAATATATTTTTAAACCCCGTTTGAGTTAATCAGATGGGGTTTTATTTTTCTCCGAATGATTTTACTCGAACATATTAAATAACAAAATGAGTAAACTAAAAATTGCAGTTCAAAAATCAGGTCGACTTTACGACGAATCTATGCAAATCCTTAAAGACATAGGTATTTCTATAGATAATGGAAAAGAACAATTAAAAGCATCAGCAAAAAACTTTCCAGTAGAAGTATTTTATTTACGTAACGGCGATATTCCACAGTATTTAAAAGATGGTGTAGTAGATGCCGCGATTATTGGAGAGAATGTTTTGATTGAAAAAGGCGGAGACATTCAAATTGTTCAGAAACTTGGTTTCTCGTCTTGTAAAGTATCTATAGCTGTTCCAAAATCGGCTAAATACACTAGTATGCAGGACTTAGATGGTAAGCGTATTGCTACATCTTACCCAAATACCGTACAACAGTTTTTAGATAAAAACAATGTAAATGCTCAGTTACACATTATTAACGGTTCTGTAGAGATTGCTCCAAATATTGGACTTGCAGACGCCATTGTTGATATTGTATCTAGCGGAAGTACATTATTTAAAAACGGATTAAAAGAAGTAGAGGTTTTACTTAAATCTGAAGCTGTTTTAGCATCTTCACCTTTAATTACCGAAGAAAAATTAGCCATTTTAAATACTATAAAATTTAGAATAGATTCTGTTTTAAAAGGACGACGTTCTAAATATGTATTGCTAAATGCACCAAATGATAAATTAGAAGAAATTATTACCATTTTACCAGGTATGAAAAGTCCAACAGTATTACCTTTAGCACAAGAAGGATGGAGCTCTGTACATACTGTAATCGACAAAAATAAATTTTGGGAAATTATAGACGAATTAAAAGCGCATGGAGCAGAAGGTATCCTAGTTTGTCCTATAGATAATATGGTGTTATAATTAAAACATACAAGATGAATATTATTGAAAATCCCAATAAATCAGATTGGTCAGATATACTGCAGCGCCCAACGCAAACCGTAAATGATATTGAAGATACGGTGACTCAAATTTTCAATGACGTAAAATGTATTGGGGATGAGGCAATAGCAAAATATACTTCGCGTTTCGATGGCGTTACTTTAGAAAATAATTTAGTGAGTGCAGAAGAAATTGAAGCAGCTATTGCACAAGTTTCAGAAGACTTAAAAATAGCCATTACAACTGCATATAAAAATATTGAACGCTTTCACTCGGCTCAAAAAACAACTAAAGTTGAAGTTGAAACCATGCCTGGTGTTCATTGCTGGCAAGAAAAACGTGCTATTGAAAAAATAGGATTATATATTCCAGGAGGAACTGCACCGTTGTTTTCTACGGTTTTAATGTTAGCTATTCCAGCAAAAATTGCAGGTTGCAAAGAAATCGTGTTATGTTCACCACCAAACGCATCTGGCAAAATTGCTAACGAAATTTTATTTGCTGCAGATTTATGTGGGGTTTCAAAAATTATAAAAGTAGGCGGGATTCAGGCTATTGCTGGATTAACGTTCGGAACTGAAAATATTCCACAAGTTTATAAAATTTTCGGACCAGGAAATCAGTTTGTAACCGTAGCCAAACAATTGGCGACTAAACACGGCGTGGCTATTGATATGCCAGCTGGACCAAGTGAATTGTTAGTGGTCGCAGACGATACTGCAAATGCTGCTTTCGTGGCTTCAGATTTATTAAGCCAAGCAGAACACGGTGCCGATAGTCAGGTGATTTTAGTATCGACTTCTAAAACCATGATTAATGATGTTTTAAAAGCTGTAGATGTTCAAATAGAACAATTACCACGACAAGAAATCGCTAAAAAAGCCATTGCTAATTCTAAGTTGATTTTAGTTGAAAACGATGATATTGCTTTAGAATTAATTAATGAATACGCACCAGAACACTTTATTATATGCGCTAAGAATGAAGCCCTTTTTGTAAATGGTATACGTAATGCAGGTTCTGTTTTTATTGGGAATTATACACCTGAAAGTGCAGGCGATTATGCCTCAGGAACCAATCATACCTTACCAACAAATGGATTTAGTCGTTCGTATTCTGGTGTAAATTTAGATAGTTTTTTAAAGAGTATCACATTTCAGAAAATAACAGATAAAGGCTTATTAGATTTAGGTCCGATTATAGAAAAAATGGCAGCAGCCGAAGGTTTAGAAGCGCACAAAAATGCGGTTACTTTACGATTAAACGATTTAAATAAAAACTAATGGCGACTGTACAAGATCTTTTAAGACCGTCCATAAAAGCACTAAAAGCGTATTCGTCTGCACGCGACGAATTTCAAGAAGAAACCAGTAATATGGTGTTTTTAGATGCTAACGAGAATCCTTTTGAAAACGGAATAAATCGTTATCCAGATCCGCATCAGAATGCTGTAAAAGACATTTTAGCAGATATTAAAGGCGTGTCGAAATCTCAAATCTTATTAGGAAATGGGAGCGATGAAGTTTTAGATTTATTAGTTCGTGCATTTTGTGAGCCTAACCAAGACAACATCATAATCTTGCCACCAACATACGGTATGTATGAAGTATTGGCGAATTTAAATGCAGTAGCCATTAAAAAGGTATTGCTTTCTGAGTCTTTTCAACCGGAGGTCGATCAGATTTTGAATGTCGCAGATGCACATAGTAAGATTCTATTTTTATGTTCCCCGAATAATCCTTCTGGGAATAGTTTTAATGATAATGAAGTTGAAACACTATTAAAGAAATTTGAAGGTATTGTTGTGATAGATGAAGCGTATATCGATTTTTCTACACAAGACAGTTGGTTACATCGTTTAGAAGAATTTCCAAACTTAGTCATCACGCAAACCTTATCTAAAGCCTATGGTATGGCAGGATTAAGATTGGGAATTTGTTATGCATCAGAAACAATTATTTCAGTTTTAAATACCATAAAACCACCGTATAATATCAACGTGTTAACGCAAAACAAAGCTGTAGAATTATTAAAACAAACAGAAGTTGTTAGCGACGAAATAGATTCCATTTTAATTGAGCGTAGTAAATTGCTATCGGAATTAAAATCTATTGCTTACATTGAAAAAATATATCCGTCGGATACTAATTTCGTACTCGTTAAAGTAGACGACGCTACAGCACGTTATAATCAATTAATTCAAGAAGGTATTGTAATAAGAAACCGAACCACCCAACCGTTATGCGAAAACTGTTTACGCTTAACCGTAGGAACACCTTCAGAAAATAAAACGCTAATCACCGCACTTACCAAGTTAAAATGAAACAAAAAGTATTATTTATAGATCGTGATGGCACGATAATTAGAGAGCCTGCTGACGAACAGATTGATAGCTTTGAGAAGTTAGAATTTTACCCTAAAGTATTTCAATATTTAAGTAAAATAGCAAAAGAATTGGATTTCGAAATCGTCATGATTACCAATCAAGATGGTTTAGGTACAGAGGTGTATCCTGAAGATACCTTTTGGCCTGTTCATAATTTTATTCTTGAAGCCTTTAAAAATGAAGGTGTAGAGTTTAAAGAACAATTTATAGACAGAACATTTGCAAAAGATAATGCGCCTACGCGTAAACCTAACACCGGATTATTAACTCAATATTTTTCTGAAGCTTACGATTTAGAAAATTCTTATGTTATTGGTGACCGTTTAACAGATATTGAATTAGCGAAGAACTTAGGTTCTAAAGGCATTTTTATAAACGACAATACAAATCTTGGTACCGATGAAATCACTGTGAAACGTGAGGCTTTAGATGCTTATATCGCTTTAGAATCTAACGATTGGGAAGCTATTTATAAACATCTAAAAGTAGAAGATCGGACGGGAAGTATTGAGCGTAACACCAACGAAACTAAAATTAAAATCGATTTAAATTTAGACGGAACTGGTAAAAGTAATATTGAAACAGGTATTGCTTTTTTCGATCATATGTTAGATCAAATTGCACGTCATGGGCAGTTAGATTTAAATTTAAAAGTGGTTGGCGATTTAGAAGTAGACGAACACCATACTATTGAAGATACAGCGATTGCTTTAGGAGAATTATTCAACACCGTTTTAGGAAACAAATTAGGAATAGAACGCTATGGTTTTTACCTGCCAATGGACGATTGTTTAGCATCTGCTGGAATCGATTTTGGAGGAAGAAACTGGTTGGTTTGGGATGCTGATTTTAAACGTGAAATGGTTGGTAAAATGCCAACAGAAATGTTTTATCATTTCTTTAAATCGTTTACCGATGGTGCAAAATGTAATTTAAACATAAAAGCGGAAGGGACTAACGAGCATCATAAAATTGAAGCGATATTTAAAGCCTTCGCGAAAGCTATAAAAATGGCAGTAAAACGCGATGTAGAAAAAATGATTTTACCATCAACAAAAGGGATGTTGTAAAAACCCATCATAATCTTCCGAGAGGGAGAAGAGGTGTACTTGCAAAAATGGCGAGTCTTTAGAATATAGATTATGAGTTTAGATAAAATGATAGAAAAACAGAATTTTGAAGGGATTTCTGTTGTAATAATAGATTACGGAGCAGGTAACATTAAAAGTATTCAGTTTGCATTTAAACGTTTAGGTGTAGATGCTGTACTGTCCAACGATCCTGAGACTATTAAAAATGCAGATCGTGTTATTTTTCCAGGCGTTGGTGAAGCCAGCTCGGCATTAAAAATGCTAAAAAGCACTAAATTAGACGAATTAATTCCTACCTTAACTCAGCCAGTTTTAGGTATTTGTTTGGGTATGCAATTGCTTTGTTTGTCTTCAGAAGAAGGAAATACTAAAGGTTTGGGTATCTTTCAAGTCCATGTAAAACGCTTTCCTAATACAGTTAAAGTACCGCAAATGGGGTGGAATACCATTACCAATTTGAAGTCCGATTTATTTAAAGGTATTTCGGAAGAGTCGTATATGTATTTAGTACATAGCTATTATGCAGAAGATTGTAAAGAAGCCATTGCGACAACCAATTATAATGGAAATTATACTACGGCTGTAAAACATAATAATTTTTACGGTGTGCAATTTCACCCAGAAAAAAGTAGTATTGCAGGCGCTAAACTGCTTGAAAATTTTTTAAATCTAGAATCTTAAACTTAAACCGATCAACATTTAATTATGAGAATTATACCAGCCATAGATATTATAGACGGAAAATGTGTGCGTTTAACTAAAGGCGATTACGATACCAAAAAAGTGTATAACGAAAATCCTTTAGAAGTTGCTAAAAGTTTTGAAGATGCCGGTGTAGAATATTTGCACCTTGTAGATTTAGATGGTGCTAAAGCGAGCAAAATTATAAATTACAAGATTTTAGATCAGATAGCTTCAAAAACCAATTTAAAAGTTGATTTTGGAGGTGGATTAAAAACAAACGACGATTTACATATTGCATTTAGTTCTGGTGCAAAACAAATTACTGGCGGAAGTATTGCAGTAAAAAATAGCGCCATGTTCGAAAGTTGGATTCAAAAATACGGCAGTCAGAAAATTATTCTAGGTGCAGATGCTAAGAACGAAAAAGTAGCCATTAGTGGTTGGTTGGAAGAAAGTAGCTTGGAAGTTACCCCCTTTATAAAAGGATATATGAGTAAAGGTATTCAGTACGTTATTTGTACAGATATCTCTAAAGATGGTATGTTAGAAGGACCATCATTCGACTTATATAAAAAGATAATTACCGAAAATCCAAGTATTAAACTTATAGCTTCTGGTGGAATTTCTTGTAAAGAGGAATTACCAAAACTTAAGGAATTAGGTTGCGAAGGTGTAATTATCGGAAAAGCGATTTACGAAAACAAAATCAGTATGAAGGATTTAGAAAAACTGGTTGTAAACTCTCAATAAATTAATATGCTTACAAAACGAATTATCCCTTGTTTGGATATTAAAAATGGAAGAACCGTAAAAGGTGTAAATTTTGTCGATTTAATTGATGCTGGAGACCCGGTAGAATTGGCGAAACAATATGCCTTAAAAGGTGCAGACGAGCTGGTGTTTTTAGACATCTCAGCTACTTTAGAAGGAAGAGGAACAACCCTAGATATGGTATTACATGTTGCAGAACAAGTAAATATTCCCTTTACAGTAGGTGGTGGAATTTCCTCTATAGAACATGTCGACGCGTTATTACAATGTGGCGCAGATAAAATTTCCATTAACTCTTCGGCTGTAAAACGTCCGGAATTGGTCAAGGAATTATCAGAAAAATTTGGAAGTCAGTGTGTCGTAGTTGCTATAGACGCGAAAGAAGTTGATGGACAATGGAAAGTGCATTTGGCAGGAGGAAGTATTCCAACTGAAATTGATTTGTTTGAATGGGCCAAGCAAGTTGAAGATTTAGGCGCTGGTGAAATTTTATTCACGTCTATGAATCATGATGGGACAAAAAACGGCTTTGCAAATGAAGCCTTAGCGAAATTGTCAGATATGCTAAATATTCCAATTATCGCTTCAGGTGGAGCAGGAACCATACAACATTTTGTAGATACGTTTCAAGAGGGAAAAGCAGATGCCGCCTTGGCCGCAAGTGTATTTCATTTTGGAGAAATTCCAATTTCAGAATTAAAAGCAGAATTAAAAACAAATAACATAGCTGTAAGATTGTAAAATTTTACATGTCAAAACAATAGTGATGAATATAGATTTCAATAAAAATAACGATGGATTAGTGCCTGCAATCGTGCAAGATGCATTAACTAAAGAAGTGTTGATGCTAGGGTATATGAATGCCGAAGCATTTGAAAAGACTAAAACAACAAAATTAGTTACCTTTTTTAGCAGAACTAAGAATCGGTTATGGACTAAAGGTGAAGAGAGTGGCAATGTATTAAATTTAGTCGATATTAAATTAGATTGTGACAACGACACCTTATTAGTCACTGTACATCCGAAAGGCCCAACGTGCCACAAGGGTACCGATACGTGTTGGGGAGAGACTAATAATGAAGCATACGGATTTATTTCGCATTTAGAAGATGTGATTAAAGATAGACGTTTAAACGCTTCAGCATCAAAATCGTATGTGTCTTCTTTATTTGAAAAAGGTATTAATAAAATTGCACAGAAAGTAGGAGAGGAAGCTGTTGAAGTGGTTATTGAAGCAAAAGATAACGACGCTGATTTATTCTTAAACGAAAGTGCCGATTTATTGTTTCACTATCTAATCTTATTGCAAGCCAAAGGTTTTGAAATTAAAGATGTAGTAGACATCTTAAAAGGCAGAGAAAAATAAGAGCAACGAAAAAGGAGCATTTTTTAAGTAAAAATGCTCCTTTTTTGTTTATATCGTGTTAGGCAAGCCACTTTTTTGAAACGGCATATTTGGAAAATAAAAGCAGTAGTACTGAAAATACTAGTACTAATATTGGCAAAATTATGCTTGGTGGTTTTACTTCAAAAAACAAATAACTCATTTGTGCAATTACGGCAACTAATGAGGTTAATGCTACAGGATAAGCAAAACGTTTACGCACCATTAAAAATATACTGGCTAAGAATCCGGCCATTACTGCAACAGCATAGGCACGCATAACCCAAGTGGGCATTGCGGCTATTTCTTCTAATTGAGCTGCGGTATACTTTGCTCTAAAGGCTTCTGTATTATTGGCTTGTATAAAATATTGTTGAACACCTAAACCATTCCATAATAAATAAAATCCGGTTACAATCCAATACCAAACAGGAAGCTTCTTTACGTGCGTCATAAATTGAAAAATTAGTACATTTAATTCGGTTTAAAAGTAGTGAATTTTTTGAGAAGTCTACTAAAAATGGTTACTTGCATGCTCTTTATAAAAACACTTTCAGTTGAATAAACGTTATTTTTATCTTATCGAAATCCAGTATTTAGGCTATCGTTTTCATGGTTGGCAAAAACAACCAAAACTAAAAACGGTACATCTAATGATTGATAAAACCATGCGCTATATTATGGATGGGAAACCCTTCAAAACTTTAGGCTCAGGGCGAACAGATGCTATGGTATCTGCACAACAAGGGGCTTTTGAGCTGTTTTTAGAAGATAAAATTGAGGATGAAGTCGCTTTTCTAGAGTTGTTTAATTACAATTTACCACAAGACTTAAGAGCATTGTCTATTACAGAAGTCGATAAGCATTTCAATGTGATTAATGCATCTAAGATGAAAGAATACGTCTATGTATTTGCCCATGGTGCAAAGTATCATCCGTTTTGTGCTCCACTAATGACAACCATTTTAGATCCGTTAGATATAGACCAAATGAAATTAGGAGCCAAATTATTTGAAGGTGCTCATAATTTTAAAACCTATTGTTATAAGCCCACAGAAACGGGTGTGTTTAATAGAGCGATAGATACTTGCGAATTGGTAGAAAACACCATTTTTACTGCGAGTTTCTTTCCAGAACAGTCATATATGTTACGCGTTAAAGGAAAAGGGTTTATGCGTAACCAAATTAGATTAATGATGGGCGCATTAATAAAATTGGGTAAACACGAGATTACATTAGAATATATTCAAGATAGTTTAAAACCCGAAAGTGCAGAGGTTATGGATTATATTGCGCCTGCTTCAGGCTTGATTCTAAACGCAGTCGAGTTTGAATCTTAATCCTAAGTGGTATTATTAAAAACGTAGCCTTTTCTTTGTTAATGCTTTTTAAGATTTAGGTTTCTATATTAACATAAATTAACTTAACTAATCCGTAAATAGGTTAAAGTCAGTTAATAAGTCGATTGGTATTGATTAAACATTGTACATTCATACTAAGTTTAATCAATAAAACCAATTATAATGAACTATTTAAATATAAAAGATGAAAAACTACTACCTGTAGTTGTAGAGCTAAATACACTTTTAGCTGATTACCATATTTACTACCAAAAACTTAGAAATTTTCACTGGAATATTTTAGGAGAGAATTTCTTCGATTTGCATAATAAATTTGAAGAATTATATACAGATGCTCGAACAAAAATTGATGAAATAGCTGAACGTATTTTAACACTACGCTATCATCCAATGAGTAAACTTTCAGATTATTTAGAACTCTCTGCAATAAAAGAAGTATCTCCAATTCAATCTGATAAAGAAATGGTTGCCGAAATACTTAATGATCACCAATTGCTTTTAAAACAAATGAAAGCTGTGGTAAATAAAGCTGAAGCAGCTACAGATGAAGGTACAATTGACCTTATTGGAGCATACATTAGAGAGTTAGAAAAAGCAAGTTGGATGTTAGACTCTTGGTCTAAGAAACCAACAGAGCATTTAAACCGTGCCATTGTAGAGTAATCTGATATAACTTCAGATTCTAATAATTTTCTTCTTTTAAGAGGAAGGAATTTAGACCTCGAAAAACATTAGTTTAATGCTTAATAACTAAAATTATGAAATCAATATATTTAGGGGTACTCTTGTGTTTAGGATATGTTTCGGTACAAGCTCAAACGGTAACGAAAGATGTCTTAGACGAAACAAAGACGATTACCACCCAAACAAATAATGGTAAAGAAATTAAAGAAAATACAGTCGAAATCAATAGGCGTGTAGAACAGGAAGTGAAGTTGGATGAAGCTGATAAAAACAAATTGAATCAGAATAGAGTCCCAACAGAAGCTCAAGTTCAGGAAACCATTAAGATTACTGATAATAGTCCTTTTTCATCTCAAAAAAAATCTATGGTTTATAAATTAGATGATAAAGTAATGGAGTTTAATATGAGTGATGACGGATTTACAATTACAAATCCTAATAATTCCAGCATAACTGCCGTAAAACAATCAGACGGAGATCACTCGCAATTTGTTATGAAAGACAATGGGAATACGGGTATCGGATATTTCGATGATAACGGTAATTTTGTAGTACAAAGATTCGATAAAAAATCAAACGAAGTTATATCTAAAACATATCATTTAGTAGAGTAATTTCATATCGTTTTAATAATATCAAGCCTCAGTTTACTGGGGCTTTTTTATATCTTTATACCAATAAAATAAACACACATGATTTCAGAACAAGTACTAGATTTTTTAAATGCACTGGAAAAGAATAATGATAGAGTATGGTTTCAGGATCATAAAACGGAGTTTAGAACTGTAGAAAAAGAAATGAAAGCTGTTTTTAACGAACTTTTTACGTTGTTAAAAACTCATGATGATGTGGATGCCGTTAAGGTGTTTAGAATTTATAGAGATGTAAGGTTTTCAAAAAACAAAGTGCCATATAAAACACATTTTGGAGGCACTATACATCGTGTAAAACCACAATTACGTGGTGGTTATTATTTGCATGTAGAGCCTAATAATAAATCTTTTATTGCGACTGGTTTTTGGGATCCAAATAAAGAAGATTTATTGCGTATACGGAAAGAGTTTGAAGTAGATGCGCAAGAGGTTAGAGATATTATAAACGATTCCAGATTTAAATCTACTTGGGGTATTATAGAAGGTGATGAGCTTAAAACGTCACCTAAAGGCTTTGATAAAACGCATCCTGATATTGATTTAATCAGAAAAAAACAATTTATATTTACTAAAAAATATACAGATAAGGAAGTGCTTGCGCCAGACTTTTTAGAGCAAGTTAATGGTTCGTTTAAGGTTATTAGACCGTATTTTGATTATATGAGCGATGTCTTAACAACGAATATTAATGGCGAATCGCTCATATAAAAAAAAGTTTAAATTTGATTATACAACTTCACTAAGCTGCACATCAAACATCTGTATGTTATTAATAAGCTGATCTTTTACAATATTCATCATGCGTTTATTTAATGCTGAAGAGTTTTCGATGTAAATTAAATACTCTTCAATAGTAAATTGGCCTATGATCATGCCTTTAATAGAATTTCTAAATTTGATGTCTTTTTGAATGCTATTTTCAACGTAGATAATTTTTTTAGGAATAGATAACTCATAGAACATGCTTTTATGTTTCTTAAAATAATTTTTTAGCACCTCTACAAATAAATGTTCCTGGAGTTTAATAATTGGGCGTAATGTTTCGTTTTGAAAACGTTCGTCACTACTCATGTTTTCGCTAAGTTTTCCATAAGAGGAAGATGGACGAATAGCTTTAAGATTGTTGTGTCTTGTTGTCATAATATTAAACATTTTTACTAAAATTATTAATTATCTCTATCCATTTTTTTGTTAAGCCTATTACTTGTTAACCTTGTTATGAACAATTATTAAATTATCTTTACATCAAAAATAATAATTATGAGATTTCACACTAGAAAATGGGTAAAACCAGAAGATTTAAATGCAAATGGGACGCTCTTTGGTGGTAAACTTTTAGCATGGATTGATGAAGAAGCAGCGCTGTATTCCATCATTCAATTAGAAAACAGTAAGGTTGTAACTAAGTACATGTCCGAAATTAATTTTATGAGTTCAGCTAGGCAAGGAGATATTGTTGAAATAGGTATTGCAGTTGAAAATTTTGGAAAGTCATCTTTAACTTTAAAATGTGAAGTGAGGAATAAAATGACTAGAGAAACTATTATCCGTGTAGACAATATTATTATGGTAAACTTAGGCGAAGATGGTAAATCTAAACCACACGGAAAAACGGAAATTGAATTTGTAAAGGACCGTTTAGCTGAATAGTATATTGTCAATTATGCACTATATTTGGTGTTAAAATTGAAGTAATAGTATTAACTTAGAGATATATTAATCAAATAAATAAACCAAATGAAAAAATTAATTTATCTGACTTTAGCGGTCCTAGTATTTTCGTGCTCAGGAACCAAGTCAACAACGGCCAGTCAGCCAAGCAAAAAAATGCTAAAAGGGACATGGGAAGTAACCAATATTAAATTTGTAGGAGATAAAGGTTTATATAAAGCCTTTTTGTTTGATTTAGCAGATTCGTCTTGTTTTAAAGGGAGCGAATGGGTTTTTATTCCTAATAACGGCTCAGGAAAATTTTCTACTAATGTAAATAGTTCTATTTGCGATGCTTACACTCAAACCATTCATTGGTCGTTTTTAGAGTCGGCAGACGGGTATACACAGTTTCAGTTTAAATATGTTGGAGACGATATTAAAGCTAAAAATGTAAAGTCAGGATACCGCGCAACAATTTTAGAAATTAGTGATAATATGATGCTTCTTAAAGTACCTTCTGAATATGAAGGGAATCCTTTTGACGTGATTATGACGTTCAATAAAACATCAGATAGTATAGATTTATAAAAACAGAAAAACATGAAAAAATCAACAAGTATATTACTCGCAGTGGCTTTAATGTTTTCATTATCGTTTGTAAGTTGCGATGCACTTCAAAATGCAAATAACACTCAAAAAGGTGCTGGAGCAGGAGTTGCAGGAGGCGCTTTAATTGGAGGTCTTATTGGTGGAAATATAACCGGAGCCTTAATTGGTGCAGCAGTTGGTGGTGCAGCAGGTGGAATTATAGGAAACAGTATGGATAAACAAGCCGATAAAATTGAAGAAGCATTACCTGGAGCAGAAGTGAAGCGTGTAGGTGAAGGTATTCAAGTGGTGTTTGACGACAAGAGTGGAGTTACTTTTGCGACCAATAAAGCAGATTTAACCGCCGAAGCCAAAGAAAATTTGGATGCTATTGCTGATGTGTTTATAGAATTTCCCGACACTAATTTATTAGTTGAAGGACATACAGATAGCACAGGAAATGATGCTTACAATATGACGCTTTCTGAAAAAAGAGCGCAATCTGTAGTGACTTATTTACAAGGAAAAGGAGTGACAAGAGATCGTTTTGAAGTAAATGCTTATGGAGAAACAAGACCAAGATTTGATAATACAACCGAAGATGGACGTTCTAAAAATAGACGTGTAGAAATTGGTGTTTCTGCAAACCAAGAGATGATTGAAGACGCGAAAGCACAAGCAAATTAGTCTGGAGATCACAGATTAAAAAGATTGTAACAATAAAAAAAGTCGAGCATATTGCTCGACTTTTTTATGGTATAATCTATTCAGGAACATAATTAGATAGTTCATAGATTTCTAAGTCAAAATATGGCACTGCAGAAATACTATGGTCAAAAATGTCAGACATAATGTATTCGTAATTTTGCCAGCGTTTGTCGCTACTAAAAGCATAAATCTCTAAAGGTAATCCTTGGGGTGTTGGAGCTAATTGACGCGTCATGATAGTCATGTCTTTATTTATGGCCGAATGTTGTTCTATATAACTTTGAATATATTTTCTAAAGACCCCTAAGTTAGTCATATTACGGCCATTAATTAGTACAGATTTATCGACATTGTTATTGGTGTTATACGTAACAATATCGTCTTGTCGCTGCGTTAAATAATCTGATAAGATTTGGATTTTCTTTAAATCTTCAACTTTATCATCTGTTAAATAATGAACACTTTTTGCTTTAATAATAATAGAGCGTTTAATTCGTCTTCCTCCCGAATTGCTCATTCCTCGCCAGTTTTTAAAGGATTCAGAAATTAAAGCATAAGTTGGAATGTTAGTAATAGTCATGTCAAAATTCTGAACTTGCAACGTATTTAAGTTAATTTCAATAACGGTACCATCTGCACCAAATTTCTCCATAGAAATCCAATCTCCAATACGTACGGTGTCATTAATAGCAACTTGTATACTCGCTACAAATCCCAAAATAGTATCTTTAAAAATCAGTAATAGGACTGCGGAAGCGGCTCCTAAAGTGGTGAAAAATGTTTTGAGTTCTATTCCAGTTAACATTACAAAAATTAATGCTATTCCAACAACCCATAAAAACAGCATCATAACTTGTATATAACTATCTATGGGTTTGTCTTTTAATCTAGGTAATGTTTTAAAGAACGAAGCTAAAGTGTTAAATACACTTCTTATAATCCATATAACTAAAACAACACAGTAGAGTTGTAACAGAAGTTCTACAGCACTCTCAAAAGGAGGGAAGTCTGCAAAAACAATAGGTAAACATTTTAATGTTATAATTAATGGTACCACATGAGCAACATGTCTTGGAACTTTATGGTTGACCAATAAATCGTCAAACTTAGTTTTAGATTTGGACGCGAATGTGGCAAAGGTTTGTAGTAAAATTCTTCTCGCAATGAAATCGGACAGAAAGACAATGACCAATAAAATAACCAAAAGCGCAAGCATGTTTAAATACTTAGCAGAGGTTTCAGTAAAATCAAATTGAATAAAATAATCGTAAAAAAAGTGTGTAAATTTTTCCATTTATACAGCTGTTTTAAAATATTTTTTATCTGCAATAAAGGTTCCGAAAGGAACAATAGAGGCTAGTAAAACGAAGGCTATTGTTTTTATACTCCATTTTAATTCTACACCAACTAAAATGGCTAAAACAACATAACCTACAAAAAGTAAACCATGTGGCATACCTAATAGTTTTACATATTGCGGATCGTGTAATATATATTTAATGGGCACTGCAACACCTAATAAAAGGATATAAGATATTCCTTCTAAGAAGCCAACAATACGCAGGGTTTTCAATAATGAATTCATAAAAAATAATTTTGACAAATATACTAAAGCTAAAATAGGTAGTCATATATTTTTAATGAAATCCGGTATTATACTAGTCACGTCACTAAAATAAAAAAGACTGCTCTAGGCAGTCTTTTTCTAATATAATATGTGATCACTAAATTATTCGTTAGAATCCATTAAGGCAAAGAATTTATTAATGTTTGGAAGAATTACTATACGAGTTCTTCTGTTCTTAGCACGATTATCGTTAGTATCGTTTTCAGCAATAGGGTGGTAACTACTACGTCCTGCAGCAATCATTTTTTCTGGAGCTACAGCGTAATCGTCTTGTAATTTACGCACTACAGATGTTGCTCTTAAAACACTTAAATCCCAGTTGTCTTTAATTGCACCAGTATTTATGCTTCTTGCATCTGTATGTCCTTCAACCATAACTTCAATGCTTGGTTCAGAATTAATAACATCAGCTAGTTTTTGTAAAATGTTGTTTGCTTTACTACTTACTCTATAACTTGCTGTGTTAAAAAGCATTTTGTCTGAAATAGAAATCATTACAACAGTTTCGTTAATATCGATAGCGATATCATCGTCTTCATCAAAAGAACTTGTATCTAAAGATTTTTGTAAGTTATAAGATACTGCAAGATTCATAGAATCTTTAAGTGTTTTTGCTTCGCTTAGTTTTGCAGGATCTACATTTTCTAAGGTTTTTAGCATTCGTTTTTTAGTATCGTTAGAAATAACAGCAGCATCTCCAACGGCAACTAATTTGGCATCATTTTCTTCTGTTAATGAACTTATTTTAGAGTTGTAAGCATCAACACGAGATTGTATTTCGCTAAACTTAGCTTCTAATTCTTCTTTTTCAACTGTGGTTTTAGTTAACTCACTTTTTATTTCACCATTTTCTTGTTCTAAAGCAACATACTTTTTCTTTGAAACACAAGAGGCCATTAAACATAAAGTGATTACTCCGATTGAAATTCTTTTCATAATTGTTTATTTTGATTTATAATATCTACGCAAAAAATAAGCTTATAGATCTTGTAAAACTACAGGTTTTTAACATTAATAGTCTAAATATTTGATTTGTTGTAGGATAACGCTTTAAAAAAATCAATAAAAAAAAACCTGTATATAATTTTATCGATGAAATACATCAATTATTTATAAGCTTGGTCAAAACTAAAGAAGAAATCTTTCGCACATGTCTTCTATCTCGCCAATTTTTAACGCAATCACAACGTTAAATGCTTTTTAAAAAGTGTTTTTATGTCTACTTTTGAGATAGAATATAATAAGAATTTAAATTATAGATATGAAATCATTAAAAGGACAACACGCGTTAATTACAGGAGCTGGTAAAGGTCTTGGAAAAGCAATGGCTTTAGCTTTAGCAGAAGAAGGAGTGCATATTGCACTATTAGCACGTACAACAAAAGATATTGAAGCTGTAGCAGAAGAAGTAAAAGCTTTAGGAGTAGAAGCTATAACCGTTACTGCAGACGTGTCTTCTATTGATGAAGTGAACGCAGCAGCAAAAACTGTTTTAAGTCAATTTAAATCTATCGATATTTTAATTAATAACGCTGGAATTGCAAAATTTGGTTCGTTTATGGAGTTAGAGGTAAGCGAATGGGAACAGATTATTAATGTTAACGTTATGGGAATGTACTATGTTACTAGAGCATTCTTACCACAAATGATAGATAATAAATTTGGAGATATTATAAATGTATCTTCTACAGCTGGTTTAAATGGTAACGCCATGACTAGTGCTTATAGTACATCGAAATTTGCAGTATTAGGACTTTCTGAATCTTTAATGAAAGAAGTTAGAAAGCACAACATTCGTGTAACAGCTATTACGCCAAGTACAATTGCGACAGATATGGCAGTCGATTTAAAATTAACAGACGGGAATCCAGAAACGGTAATGCAAGCAGAAGATTTTGCAGAACTCGTAGTTTCTCAACTTAAATTAAATAGACGTGTGTTTATTAAAGAATCTAGTATTTGGTCTACAAACCCATAAGATTTTTAGACACATACATTTCAATTTGAACTATTAAAAGAAGAGCACAGTTATAAAGACTGTGCTTTTTTTAGGTGAATAAAGTAGATTTAGTGTCTCTTAAATTCAGTATTCAACTAAAATTAAAACTATATTTGCGGGCTTAAAGTGTCACACAACATGAACGAAAAAACTGAAGGACAACATACAGATTTAGATCAAGATCAACTTGATGTTTGTATTGCGATGTTAGAAAAGCTGGTAGATAATACAAACCAATTGTTTGAACTTCCTGAAGAAAAACGTATCGCTTTAATGAAAGCGGCTGGACAAATTACACGTCCGAATAGAGACGAATTTCAAAAAAGGCGTAAGGATGCTAAAAAGGCAGCTAAACGTAAAATGATTGAGCGTGATAAACATGCACGTAAAGAAACAGGAATTCGTTCTGCACGTGAAAATCCGGTTTTTGTGGCTCCTAAATTAATCGATCTGACTAAAAAAGAAGAAAAAGAATTAGAGTTAGAATCGCCAAGAAACTGTTACGTCTGTAAAAAAGTGTATACCAAGCTTCATCATTTTTACGATACGATGTGTACAGAATGTGGCGACTTTAATTATGCCAAGCGTTTTCAAACAGCCGATTTAAAGAATCAAGTTGCAGTAGTTACAGGTTCGCGGTTAAAAATAGGATACCATATTACCTTAATGTTATTAAGAGCAGGAGCGACCGTAGTGGCAACAACACGTTTTCCTGCAGATTCTGCACTGCGTTTTTCAAAAGAAAGTGATTTTACATCTTGGGGACACAGATTACATGTCCACGGTTTAGATTTAAGACATATACCAAGTGTAGAGATTTTCTGTAATTATATAGAACAGAAATACGATAGATTAGACATTTTAATTAATAATGCGGCGCAAACAGTAAGACGTCCTGCTGGTTTTTATAAACATTTAATGGCTAATGAGGAATTACCTGTAGAGCAACTACCTAAATTTGCTCAAGGTTTACTAAAAGATCATATCGATTGTATTACCGAATTAAAAACACTTACACAAGCGGCTTCAGATAATAAAAATATGCCAGTAACATGGCATGGTCCGGAACCAGGAATAGGATTAAGAGCATCTGCTAAATTATCTCAAATTCCTTATAGTTTCGATAATTCATTACAAGCCAGTGAAGTCTTTCCAGAAGGGGAGTTGGATGTCGATTTACAACAAGTAGATTTACGTAAAACAAACAGTTGGCGATTAAAGTTAGGAGAGATTGAAACCACTGAAATGGTAGAGGTTCAGTTGGTAAATGCTGTAGCACCTTTTGTGTTATGTAACCGTTTGTCTCCGATTATGCAGAAGGAAAATACCGGACAAAAGCACATTATTAATGTTACGGCTATGGAAGGTAAATTTCATCGTTTTCATAAAGAAGATCGCCATCCGCACACTAATATGGCTAAAGCAGCTTTAAATATGATGACACATACTGCTGCAGCGACTTTAGCAAAAGATGGTATTTTTATGAATGCTGTAGATACAGGTTGGGTTACAGATGAAGATCCTGCAGAGTTATCTAAACGTAAAGTAGAAGAACACGATTTTCAGCCACCATTAGATATTGTAGATGGTGCAGCACGTGTTATGGATCCGTTAATAGATGGTATAAACACCGGTAAACACTGGTGTGGTAAGTTTTTAAAAGATTATATGCCTATAGATTGGTAGTCAATTCTTATAAAATTTAAATATTAAGAGATAGTTAATTAGCTATCTTTTTTTTGGCACAAATTTTATTTATCGTAATATTGCAATGAATAAATATAAGAGGTATGGGAATTACTAAATCTGAAATTTTTACAGCTAAACAAAACGAAATGGCTAAGATTGCTAAAGTCTTAGGGCATCCTGCTAGAATAAGTATTTTAGAATACTTAATTAAAACCAATTCTTGTGTTTGTGGCGATTTGGTAGGCGAAATTGGATTAGCACAACCTACCATTTCTCAACACTTAAAAGAATTAAAAAATGCAGGTTTTATAAAAGGCACCATAGAAGGTACAAGTGTGTGTTACTGTATAGATATTGAAAAATGGAAATCTATTCAATCTATGTTAAATCTGTTTTTCGATCAGGGTTTACCTTGTGAAAATACCGAGTGTTGTTAAAAAAATTTAAAATCATTCATCGTAATATTACTATTAATACAATTTAATTATGACTTTATTAGAGATTAAAAATCATTTAAAAAATTTAGACCAAATCGCATTTCAATTACCAAATGGTGGTTTAGTGCCTAGTCATTTTCATGTGACAGAAGTTGGTCAGGTTGTTAAAAATTTCATTGACTGTGGCGGAACGGTTAGACAAGAATCTGTAGCAAATTTTCAATTATGGGAAGCTAATGATTATGATCACCGTTTGCATCCAGAAAAATTAGTTTCAATAATAGAATTATCTGAACGTGTTTTAGGTTTAGACGACGCTTTGGAGATTGAAGTAGAATACCAAGGAGAAACCATTCAAAAATATAATTTAGATATTACTGAAGGCGTATTTCAATTAACTTCAAAATTCACAGATTGTTTAGCTAAAGATAATTGTGGAATTCCTCAAGAAAAACCAAAACAGAACTTAAAAGAACTCACTACACCTGTAAATACATGTACTCCAGGATCTGGATGTTGCTAAATTATAAATTATGAACGCAAAAATTTCTAACCACATTGAAAGCTTCGATTTTTCGCAGATAAGCGAAGCGCGTAAGCAAACGTTACAACCTTTAGTAGATTATATACAAGGTAAATATGCAACACAATCAGAGATAAGATTAAACTTTATTTGTACGCACAACTCCAGACGTAGTCATTTATCTCAAATTTGGTCTCAGGCGGCAGCACATCATTTTAATATTAAACAAGTGTATTGTTATTCAGGCGGAACAGAAGCCACGGCAATGTTTCCTATGGTTGCAGAAACTTTAGTAAATAATGGATTTGATATTCAGAAATTATCAGAAGACAGTAATCCAGTATATGCTGTGAAGTTTGATGGTAATCAGGCAGCAGTTATTGGATTTTCTAAGCGTTTTGATGATGCATTTAACCCGGAATCTGAATTTGCAGCGATCATGACATGTTCTCAGGCAGATCAAGGTTGTCCGTTTATTGGAGGAGCAGAAAAACGTATTCCAATTACGTTTGAAGATCCAAAAGCATTTGATAATACTCCGCAACAAGCAGAGAAATACAACGAGAGAAGTTTACAAATTGCACAAGAAATGTTTTATGTGTTTTCTAAAATAAATTAGTTATGAGCGCTATGAAAAAATTAAGTGTATTAGATAATTATTTGACATTATGGATTTTCCTTGCCATGTTAATAGGAGTAGGTTTAGGTAATTTTTTTCCTCAAATCCCCAATATTATAAACTCGTACAGTCAAGGTACAACAAATATTCCCATCGCTATTGGGTTAATTTTAATGATGTATCCGCCTTTAGCTAAGGTAAATTACGCGCTTTTACCTAAAGTGTTTAAAGATGTAAAAGTATTGTCTATTTCTTTAGTTTTAAATTGGATTATTGGTCCGTTTTTAATGTTCTTTTTAGCCATTACATTTTTAAGAGATTACCCAGAATACATGGTAGGACTTATATTAATTGGTTTGGCAAGATGTATCGCGATGGTTTTAGTTTGGAACGATTTAGCTGAAGGCAGTAGTGAATATGGTGCCGGTTTAGTCGCGTTAAATAGTATATTTCAAGTCTTTGGGTATAGTTTTTATGCATGGATTTTTATAACCGTTTTACCGCCATTTTTTGGTTTTGAAGGTGCAATAGTTGATATTTCTATAGCTACCATTGCAGAAAGTGTTGCTATTTATTTAGGAATTCCGTTTGTATTAGGCTTTTTAAGTCGATTTATACTAGTGAAAGCCAAAGGAGAAACGTGGTATAATACTAAGTTTATCCCAGCTATTTCACCGCTTACATTAGTGGCTTTATTATTCACTATTGTGGTGATGTTTTCATTAAAAGGAGAGCTTATTGTAGAAATACCAATGGATGTTGTAATTATTGCAGTACCTTTATTAGTCTACTTCGCTTTAATGTTTATTATCGGCTTTTTTGTAAGCAAAGCTGCCGGTGCAACTTACGATAAAACAGCAGCAATAGCATTTACCGCAGCTGGGAATAATTTTGAATTAGCCATAGCCGTTGCGATTGCAGTATTCGGTTTAAATTCTGGTCAGGCGTTTACAGGTGTTATCGGGCCTTTAGTAGAAGTTCCTGCTTTAATTTTATTAGTTAGAGTCTCTTTTTGGTTCAAAAAGAAATATTTCAGCACAGCAAATAAAGTTGATTTAAAGTCATAATATTTTTTTAATTTCACTTTTATAAAAAGGTTACATTTATCCCATAATTATAAGAGTTATGTCATTAAGAAAATATAAAATAGCCGTCGTTCAGTTAAACCTGAACGACGTTGCTGAAAACAACTTAAAGAAATGTTTAAGTTGGGTAAGAGATGCCGCCAATAAAGGTGCAGAAGTTATTCTTTTACCAGAATTATATAGCAGTCATTATTTTTGCCAAAGTGAAGATGTAGATAATTTCGCATTAGCAGAACCTTTATACAGCACGTCGTTTATAGCGTTTAGTGCTTTAGCGAAGGAATTAGGCGTAGTTATAATTGTGCCATTCTTCGAGAAACGTATGGCAGGTATTTATCATAATAGTGCCTATATAATTGATACTGATGGAACAGAAGCTGGTTTATATAGAAAAATGCACATTCCAGACGATCCTCATTTTTACGAAAAATTCTATTTTACGCCAGGTGATTTAGGGTTTCAAGCCATTCAAACTAAAAAAGGAAAGGTAGGAACTTTAATTTGTTGGGATCAATGGTATCCTGAAGCAGCGCGTCTTACAGCTTTAAAAGGCGCCGAAGTTTTGTTTTATCCAACAGCCATTGGTTGGCATCCACAAGAGAAGGAAGAGTATGGCGAAAATCAGCACGGAGCATGGATGAATGTTATGAAAGGTCATGCCGTAGCTAATGGTGTATTTGTTGCTGCAGCGAACCGTATTGGGTTAGAACACTATTTACCAGATACAGATGGTATTCAGTTTTGGGGATCATCTTTTATAGCGGGACCTCAAGGTGAAATTTTAGCACAAGCATCTCACGATAAAGAAGAAATTCTAATTGCTGAAGTCGATTTAGATTTGCAGGAAAATGTACGTCAAAATTGGCCGTTTTTTAGAGATCGCCGTATTGATGCTTTTGGAGATATTACTAAACGTGCGATAGATTAAGTATGGCACCTTTAGACTATAGGATTCCAGCAGAATGGGAAGACCAAGAAGGGGTGTTGTTGTGTTTTCCTTATAACGGAAAGGACTGGCCAGGAAAATTTCAAGCGATTCAATGGGCGTTTGTAGAGTTTATAAAAAAGATAGCTCAAGTAGAAAAGGTGTTCTTAGTTATAACTAGCGACGAGCAAAAATTAAGTGTTCATGAAAAACTTGAATTAGCACATGTTAATATGCATCATATTAATTATATAATGCATAAAACTAACAGAAGTTGGATGCGGGATTCAGGGCCAATTATTGTTAAGAGAAACGGTAAGCGTGTGGCACTAAATTTCAACTTTAATGGGTGGGCAAAGTATGCAAACTATACGTTGGACCGTGGTGTTCCTAAAATTGTTTCAGAAACGATAAAAGCCGATTTAGTTCAAGTAATGTATAATGGAAAACCTGTAGTTTTAGAAGGTGGCGCTATTGATACTAATGGAAAAGGAACTTTATTAACGTCTGAAGAATGCTTGTTACATCCAACAATACAAGTCAGAAATGAAAACTTCACTAAAGCAGATTACGAAGCTATTTTTAAAACCTATTTAGGCATTACTAACGTAATTTGGTTAGGAGATGGCATTGTGGGAGATGATACGCATGGACACATTGACGATTTATGTCGTTTTATAAATGAAGACACAATAATCACTGTTGTAGAAAAAAATCCAGAAGATAGTAACTATAAGGCTTTACAAGATAATTTAAAGCGATTACAGGCGGCACATTTAGAAACGGGTAAAACGCCAAATATAGTAACCTTACCTATGCCAAAACCGTTGTTTTTTGATGGACTTCAAATACCAGCGAGTTATGCTAACTTCTTAATTTTGAACAAGACTGTTTTGGTTCCAACATTTAATGATAGTAACGATCGCATTGCTTTAAATATTATAGCAGATTGTTTTCCGGATAGAGAAGTGATTGGGATGAGCGCTATTGATCTTATTTGGGGATTTGGTACCTTGCATTGTTTGAGTCAGCAAATACCGTCTTAAAACCTTTAAAATGAATTATAATAAAAAAGCGACCCAATAGGTCGCTTTTTTTTGTGAATATATAGAGTTGTAATGATTTAATGTACATCTTCAACCGGTGTGGTATCGTCAGAAGGTTTAATAGACTTCAATATAAAGTATCCAATTAAACCAGCAACAGTCGACCCTATAAAAATACCAACTTTAGCAGCATCCTGATACATCAGACTATTTTTAAACGCTAAGTTCGAGACAAAGATGGACATTGTAAATCCAACTCCGGCTAAAAATCCAACACCTAATATGTGTTTAAAACTAACATTTCCAGGGAATGCAGCTATACCAAGCTTAACAGCTAAATAAGAAAATGAAACGACACCAATACATTTACCAAATATTAATGCGACAGAAATGTGAGACGATAGCGCCCAGTCTAAATGCGCGATATCATTAAACACGATTCCTGCATTAGATAATGCGAATATTGGCATAATAAAATACGCAACCCAACCATGGAATTTGTGTTCTAAATGCTGTAAAGGCGATTGAACACGACCCGATAACTTTTGAATACTTCCAATCAAGCTAATTTCATCGTGTGTCAATATTGGGCTGTTGCGTTTTGGTTTATTAATTAAAGTGGTAGCAATAGATTCTATTTTAAACATGCTAAGATCCATTTCTAATTTTTGCTTAATAGGAATAGTCAGTGCAATTAATATTCCTGCTATAGTAGGGTGAATTCCCGATTTTAGGAATAAAAACCAAATCACGATACCTAGAAATAAAAAGACGTATTTGTAATAAAAGCCTTTCCATCCTAAATAAGCTAAGAATGCTAAAGGAATTAATGAATATAAAATCGCATTCCAGTCTATATTACTGCTGTAAAATAAAGCGATAGCTAATACAGCAACCAAATCGTCTACAATAGCGAATGCGGTTAAAAAGATTTTTAAAGAAATAGGTACACGATTTCCTAATAACTGTAGAATAGCTAAAGAGAAAGCAATATCTGTAGCCATTGGTATTCCCCAACCTGCGTGAGTTTCAGGATTTGTGTTTAAAGCTAAGAAGATACCAATTGGAATAAAAACACCTCCTAAGGCTGCGAAAATGGGGAGCGATGCTTTTTTTAAGCTATTTAATTCCCCGAGTAAAATTTCTCGTTTTATTTCTAAACCTATAACAAAAAAGAAAATCACCATTAAACCGTCATTAATCCAGTGTAATAAGTGATGCGACAAATGGAAATCTCCAAATTCAAAACCAATTTCATAATGCCAGAGGGCAATATAAGAATCGGATAGGGGAGAGTTAGCCCATATTAAAGCGATAACAGCAGCAGAAAATAAAAGTATTCCGCCGAAACTTTCTACTTGTACAAATTTGGTAATTGGCCTGACTAAATTATTTAACTTATTTCTCATGTGTTATTATTAAATCTGTATATAAAAAAAAAGTCTATAGCTATCAAAATTTCGATAGCTATAGACTTTTATATTGCGCGTTTTAAAAACATTATCCTGCGTTGGTCAACTCCTTAACTTTTAAAATATTCGAAGGAATTTTAAAGCCTTCTTCTATTTCATGTAATGCAACTTTATCTTCGTTATCAGATAGAATTGTAGTTACATGGTTAGTGGAATTTTCAATTTTATATTCTTTTCGAAATCCTATCAAATATACATTAATATTTTTATCCTTACAACCATAATTGACAAAGTCTTTTATCAGTTGTAGCACATCATGATCTATATATACTGTGTTTGAGGCATCTATAACTATGCGACTATTACTAGGTAAGTGTGCAAACGTTTGCTTAATAGCGGCTTTATTCAAGAAAGAGACCTCTTGTGCTAGTTCCATTTGTATGGTTTTTCCTTCAGTGTGATTTTCTCTTTTAAAGAAATATGCTAATTTTAAATTTCCTCTTAAAATAAAGAAAATACTTACAGCTAAACCAATTCCAACCCCTTTTAATAAATCTGTAGCGACTACTGCGATTACAGTTACAACAAAGGGAATAAACTGGAATTTTTTACTGTTATTCCACATATGTACAAATACTTTTGGACTGGCTAACTTAAACCCTACTGCAATTAAAATTGCTGCTAGCGATGCCAATGGTATTTTATTAAGTAAACTAGGAATTGCAACGACAGCTACCAATAAGAATATACCATGCGAAATAGCAGATAGTTTAGTGCGACCACCAGAATTTACATTGGCAGAAGATCTTACAATTACAGAGGTCATTGGTAAACCACCAATCATACTACTTATTATATTACCAATACCTTGCGCTTTTAATTCTGTGTTGGTGTTAGAGTATCTTTTTAAAGGGTCTAATTTATCTGTAGCTTCAATACATAATAGGGTTTCAATACTCGCGACCGCAGCAATGGTTAATGCTACAATCCAAACATCTACATTTCCAATTTGAGAGAAATCGGGTAAACTAAACTGTGATTTAAATGCTTCAAAAGATTCCGGAACCGGTAAACTTACTAAGTGAGCAGGTGTTATGGCTAAAGGTGATCCTATAGCGATAAACGTTTCATTTAATGCAACCCCTGCAATTACAGCGACTAAAGAACTTGGAATCGCTTTAATCTTTTTTAAAGCAGGAACTTTATTAAAGGCTATAATGATTCCTAAAGAAACCATAACCACAATAATAGCACCTAAATGCATGTAATTAATGCTGTCTATTAATGTTGAAAACATATCGTGTTTCCCTGCTTTGTTAATGTGGAAGAAGTCTCCTTCGTTTATGGCATCAAATCCAACGGCGTGTGGTAATTGTGTTAAGATAATTATGATTCCGATTGCAGCCAACATACCTTCAATAACATTTGAAGGCAAATAGTTTGAAATGATACCGGCTTTTAAAAATCCTAAAATTAATTGAAATCCACCAGCAATTAAACCTGCTAATAAGAAGGCTTCCCAAGACCCTAAAGTTGCGATAGCTGTTAACACTATGGCTGTTAATCCTGCAGCAGGACCAGAGACACTTAAATTAGAGCCACTAAAGAACCCAATAACAATACCACCAATAATACCAGAAATAATACCAGCAAATAATGGAGCGCCACTGGCAAGTGCAATCCCTAAACATAAGGGTAGTGCGACTAAAAAGACCACTAAACCAGCCTTTAAATCGGATTTTAAATATTTAGTACTTAAATTTTTCATAGGTTATTTTATTAAATTTTTAATTATTATCAGTTTGTTTATTTATTAAAATTGAATTGATATTTTAAGTTGAAAATTGGTGACCGCATAGTTTCATTATCGTCTCCAGCTTGATAATCTACACTAGATACTTGTGGTGAATACGCACGTATTAAAGTACAAAGTCCGAAACATTTTTTATTAGGAAATTGATGTAATCCCATTTTCGGAATTATAGCATCGTCAATATGATTTACTTTTAAAAAGGACTTAAATGCTTCATTAGATTCTCCGGTGTACATTTCAATTTTTACATCGGTAATCTTACTGCCATGTTCTAATCGTAATTCAGAAAGTCTAGTTTTAAATGCATCATTAGGTAAGTTTGAAACCAGTTTAGACTTGCTTAAAGTACTTATTAATGGCATTTTATAGCCAATAGCTAATACAAGATGTATAGATTCTTCAGGATAGTGTAATACAGCGTTTTTAATGAGCTGTAAAGATTTCTCGCTAAAATCAGTTGGAATAAGGACTGTTTTCATGCATTCTAAATTTAATTAAGACAAACATAATATTACCGTATTAGAGTCGTCTAAGAACGAGATTAGAATGAGATTAGAATTTTGTATATTTTTTAATCACCTAAAAACCAGTTATGTGTGTTGTATTTTTGAAGAAAAACACTTACTGATGGATTGTTTTTTTATTTAGAAATAGAAGTTCTCTGGTGTTTATTAGGAAATATTACGGTGACTATGGTTCCCTTTTTATGTTCAGAAAACACTTCTATGGTGCCGCTGTGTAACTTCATAATTTTATAGGTAAGCGGTAAGCCAAAACCGTACCCTTTTACGTTTCTAACATTTGCAGCTCTATAAAAAGGCTGATAAATATTTTTAATCTCGTCTGCAGGAATACCCACGCCCTGATCTGTAACTACAATTTTTATAACCGAATTATTGGCTACAATTTTCACAATAACTTTTTTGTTTTCTGAAAATTTTGAAGCATTGTCTAATATATTATTTAAGGCAATATTTATTAAGCCGTAATTCCCTTCTACAACCAATAAATCTGGGTTTTCTGGAAAATCGTTAAAATCGATTTCAATTTTATTTTCTGGGTTTATTAAGTCGATGTTGCCTTTAACTTCTAGTATCAATTCGTCTAAACGCATAGGAGAAATTAGTAAGCCTTTTTCATCATTTTCTGTTTGTGCGAACTTTAAAAGACTATTTATTAGGGCGTCTAAGCGAAGCGCTTCTGTTTCTACACCTTCCAAAACTTTAATATATTCCTCAGGAGATCGTTCCTTTAACAACGCAATTTCTGTCTGCCCTAAAATGGCTGTTAACGGATTCTTTAACTCGTGAGAGGCATTGTTTATAAAGTTACTTTGTATGTCGAACGAAGTTTCTAAACGGTCTAGCATATCGTTAAATGTACTAGCAAGCTGACTAAGTTCATCTCGGTTATGCGTGGTTTGTAAACGCTCATGTAAATTTGTGACTCTAATGGTATTAACTTTTTCTATAATTTGAGTTAAAGGGTTTAGTGTACGCTTGGCAAAAAAGCGCCCAAGTAATAACAATACTATGATATTCAGTAAAAATAAAAAGAAGAGTAGGGTTCTTAAATTAGATAATTCGTTTACACCATCATGATCTTGAGCGGTTAAAATTATAAGGTAATTAGCCGTGTGATCGTTATAATTAATTCCGGATAAGAATGTTTTACCAACTTTAGCTTCTGCATAATTATTAGTGATTAAACTGCTGTAAAATGTTTCGGGAAGAGCGATTTTAAGTTCTTCGCTAATGGCTTTTAATTCGGTATTTATAGGAAAAATAAACTCTTGCTCTTCAGGAAGTGTTTGTAAATGTTTGCGTCTTAAATCTTCGTAGATTTCGACATTAAGCGTGTCTTTTTCAAAATAAGATTGTTCTGCTATTATAGTTCTCTTTTTTAATTTATCAAAAAACGCGCTTGTTGTATAATCTACAGCAAAAAGGTAAATTACAGTAAAGATAACCAGCTGCATGGTTGCGACTAGAATGACAAATATAAAGGTGATTTTATTTTTAATTTTCATCTACAGCATCTTTCAAAATATAGCCCATTCCTACAACGGTTTGAATAAGTTTTGGTGTGAATTTTTTATCAATTTTATTTCGTAAATAGTTAACATATACATCTACCACATTGGTACCCATATTAAAATTAATATCCCAAACATGTTCTAATATATCGATACGCGATAAGACTTTGTTTTTATTTTTTAAAAGATATTCTAGTAAGCGAAATTCTGTAGAAGTCAATTTTATTTCAATAGCATTTCTTTTTACAATTTTAGTATCGTTATTCAATTCTAAATCGGCTATTTTTAGTATTGCCTTGTTAGGTGTTTTAATATTTTTGCGGCGTGCAACGGCTCTAATTCTGGCTAAGAGTTCTTTAAATTTAAAGGGTTTAGTTAAATAATCGTCTGCACCAGTATCTAAGCCTTTTACAATATTATCTGTGCTTCCTAAAGCCGATAAAAATATTATAGGGGTAGATGCAAAACCCAAGTCTTTAATTTTAGCAGCAATATCAAAACCATTCATACCTGGTAGTATAACATCTAACAAAATTAAATCGATGTTTTCTTGAAGGATGAGTTCAAAACAAGTTTCACTATCGTACGCAATAAAAGCGTTATATCCCACTTCTTCTAGCCCCTTCTTAACAAAAGTAGCGACGTTATATTCATCTTCAACAATAAGTATATTTTGTATCATGTAATAAGTATTCTGCTAATTTTTGGTGTATCTACGGTGACAGAATTGCAAGTTATATTAAAAATCCTTTAAAATAAATTAGATTTTATATTCCGTATTTTATTTTCAAAAATAGTCAATTAATATATGTTTGAAATCATTGTTTTACTTATGAAAATTCATTATTTTTAATATAGAATTTAAATATTATGAAAAACATACTTTTACCTACAGATTTTTCTGAAAATGCATGGAATGCAGTGGAATACGCGTTACAGCTTTTAAAAGACGAAACATGTAAATTTTATATTATTCACTCTTTTGATCAGCCAGATTCAAGGTCTTATATGGGCGTGACTTCTGCTATGGCAAAAGAATCTATTTATAATGCCCAAGTTGAATATAGTAAACAGGGATTACGAGACGTTTTGGACAAAATTAAGAGCACATATTCTAATACAAACCATACATTTAAATGTGTCTCTATTTATAAAACGTTTCCAGAAGCGATTAAAAAAATGGTCGCAGACTTTAATATAGATTGTATTGTTATGGGAACTAAAGGAGCTGGTGCCATTAAAGAAATTACCGTTGGTAGCAATACTGCCGGATTAATTGGGATGGTTAATTGTCCGATTATTGCAATTCCGAAACACACTCAATTTAAAAGAATTAAAGAAATTGGTATTTCTACAGATTATGATATTGAGTTTACAACTAAAGGTTTACAACCGCTTATGGATTTAGCAAAGGCTAATGAATCTTTAATTTCGGTATTTCATATTATGGATCGGGTTAAAAAATTAACGTCCCAGCAAGAAGACAAAGCTCAAATTTTAAAAACGGTACTCAAAGATCATGCGACTAGCTATTTTACACTTACAGATATTGGAGTAATTACAGGTGTGCGTGCTTTTGTGCAAAGTAGAAATTTAGATTTGTTATGTGTTATCGCTCAAGAGCAAGACTTTTTAAAACGCATCTTAAATCAGTCTTACAGTAAAACCATTAGTAGTAAATCTAACGTGCCCTTATTAATTTTAAACGTTAAGAATTTCTAATCGATTAACTCTGTAATGCGTTAAAATATAATGTAATAAAAGGTGGTAGTTTTACAATTACTGCCTTTTTTTAAAGCGTTTTTATTACAACATTAAATCCTAATTTTTTGCATCATGAAACATATACTTTTACCCACAGATTTTTCTAAAAATGCATGGAATGCAATTGAGTATGCTCTAAATTTATACACAGATCAGGAGTGTACTTTTCATGTCTTTAATGTGTATAATCAGCCTGCATCTGGACCATATACAGGAATTACATCGGCTAAAGCAAGAGAAGCCATTTACCATGCACAAGTAGAAAATAGTAAAGCTGGTTTAGAAGATGTCATGCAAGCCATTCATGATAAATTTAACAATCCGAAACATACGTTTACTAGTTTATCTAAATACGAGATGTTTGCGACTGCAGTTATAGATGTTGTAAAAACATTACATATAGATTGTATTGTTATGGGTACAAAAGGAGCTAGTACATTTAAAGAGATGACTTTAGGAAGCAATACCGCGTCTTTAATTGGTGTAATTAATTGTCCGATAATAGCAGTACCTAAACAAAAAAACTATGTAACTATAAGAGAGATTGGTTTATCTACAGATTTAGATCTCACCTTTACAACACATGGATTAGATCCGCTTTTACGTGTAGCAACAGCTAATAAGTCTAAGGTTTCTATATTACATATAATGGATCGTGATAAACAATTAACAGCAAAACAACACGAGGCTTTAGAGGTTTTAAACTCAATTTTAAACCCGTTACAATCAGATTTCTTCACGCTTACAGACATCGGAGTCTCTTCTGGTGTGCATGCATTTGTAGAAAGCAGAAAACTTGATATGCTTTGTGTGATAGCTAAAGAACAGGATTTTTTAAAACGTATTTTAAATCAGTCTTACAGTAAATCCATTAGCAATCATTCTAATGTACCGTTATTAATTTTAAACATTAAAAACTTCAATTAATAAAGAATTTTAAAACTAATTCAGCGCATCAGTTTGGGTACCTTCTAGATATTTATTGTGGATAATTGTTCAAAAATCAGCTTCAGACTCTACAATTAAAACGTTATAATTTAATTATATTTACAATGTTTTTAAATCAAAAAAATGAAGTTTTGGTTTACAGACGTATTAAAAGAAAAGACTCCATAATATAAACGTATACATGAAACAAGAATCACAAATAAAATGTCCCAATTGTGGTACGACCATCGATGTACAAGATATATTATCGCATCAATTAGAAGATGAAATTAAGCAGAAGTATCAGGCACAATTAGCACATGAAAAAAAACGATACGATGCTAGTCAGGAACAACTTAGTAAAGAACGTGCTGCTTTTGAAGAGAAGAAGAAAAAGGAAAATGAATTGTTTCAAAATCGTTTAGAAACGGCTTTAAAAGAAGAAAAACGTCAGATTGAAATAAGAATTAAGCATAAAATTATCGAAGAGCAATCCGATCAATTTAAAGCGTTACAAACCGAATTAAATGAAAAGTCTGAGCAGGTAAAAGAATTAAACCGCTCTAAAGCTGAAATTGAAAAGTTAAAACGTGAAAAAGGTGAATTGAAAGCACAAGCAGAAGCTGATGCGCAAAAACAGTTAAATGAAACCTTAGTTGCCGAAAAAGAAAAAATCAGAAAACTAGAAGAAGATAAAAACGAGTTGCGTTTTAAAGAAATGCAAATGCAACTTGAAGCGCAAAAAAAACTTACTGAAGAAATGAAGCGGAAGCAGGAGCAAGGATCTATGCAACTGCAAGGTGAAGCACAAGAATTGGCAATAGAAGAATGGTTGGCTGCTAAGTTTCCTTTAGATACTATTGAAGAGATTAAAAAAGGAGCTCGTGGAGGCGATTGTATTCAGATTGTACACACCAGAACCGATCAAAACTGCGGTTCTATCTATTACGAAAGTAAACGTACTAAAGATTTTCAGCCCAGTTGGATAGAAAAATTTAAAGCAGATATTCGCGATCGAGGCGCAAATATTGGCGTTTTAGTAACCGAAGTTATGCCGTCAGACATGGACCGTTTGGGACTAAAAGATGGTATTTGGATTTGTAATTACGACGAGTTTAAAGGTTTATGTGCCGTGCTTCGTGAATCTATAATTCAACTCAATCGTGCTATGGTTGCTCAAGATAATAAAGGCGATAAAATGGATCTGCTTTACGATTATTTAACCAGTACAACGTTTAGAATGCAAATAGAAGCTATAGTAGAAGGCTTTACACAAATGAAATCTGATTTAGATAGCGAAAAACGTTCTATGCAACGCATTTGGAAACAACGCGAAAAACAAATTGAAAAAGTGGTTACCAACACTATAGATATGTACGGGTCCATCAAAGGGATTGCAGGAAATGCCATACAATCTGTTAAGGCCTTAGAATTACCTGGAGACGAAGACGACAACCTATTAGATTTATAACAACAAAAAAACAAATTATTAAATATACAAACACATGAAAGTACTAGCAATTGGTAAAAATTATGTTCTTAATGCTGAAGACTTAAAAACCACAACTAAAAGTGGAAAACAACTTATTTTCTCTAAACCAGAATCTAGTTTAACTAAAGATAATAAAGATGTAGCATATCCTGCATTTACAGAAAATTTAGTATACGAAGTAGAATTAGTAGTCGAGATTGGTAAAACAGGAAAAAATATAGCCGAAGCAGATGCAGCGTCTTATATTTCTGGAATTGCAGTTGGTATTGACTATACAGCTAAAGATGTATTAAACGATGTAAGAGAAAGTAAAGGGCCTTGGGATTTAGCTAAAGGTTTTGATGGTGCAGCGCCTATTTCGCCAGTAAAAGCAGTCTCTAATTTCGCAGATTTAAAAAATATTAATTTCGATTTAAAAATTAATGGAGACACTGTTCAAGAAGGAAATACAAGTTTAATTATCTATAATTTTGAAGAAATTATTGCATTTGTTTCTCAATATTTTACTCTAGAACCTGGAGATTTAATTTTTACAGGAACACCTGCTTACGGAACTGGACAAATTCATAAAGGTGATCATTTACAAGCTTCTATTGAAGGTGAATTATTGTTAGATTTTAAAATGATTTAATCCTTAATCGATTATAGTTAAACTCGGAATGTTAATTTCGAGTTTAATTTTTTTATTATAAACGAATATTTATTCGGTTATATAATTATATTTGCAAAGTGAAACAGAAAGACGAATTAAAACGCGAAGCGATTATTAACGAAACTATAGCTATAGTTTACGACAAAGGTTTTGCTGGAGTAAAGATGGCACACATTGCTAAAAAAGTGACTATTTCTCCATCAACACTCTATGTATATTTTAAAAGCAAAGAGGATTTAATTAGTACAATTGCCACAGAAATTTTACAAAACATAACCCAAACCAATCAAAATCAGTTACAAGCTAATTTACCTTTTAAACTGAAATTTAAAGCAATTTGGGTATTTTATATCAACTTTGGTATCAACAATAGAAAGGAAATGAGCTTTATTAATCAGGTAAAACAGTCTCCGTATTACGATAAGATTCCTCAGTCCTTAAGAAGCTTAAAATCTGCTTTAATTCTAGATTTATTAGATGAAGGCAAGGAGCAAGGTTTAATTAAAAACTTAAACAATACCATCTTATCCGGCCTCTTAAGCGCGTTTCTTACTGAAGCCGTTAAACTGATAGACACTAAAGCATTACCGCTAAATGATCAAACTATAGATACTGTGTTTTCAATGGCTTGGGATGCCATAAAAAATTAAAAAAATTTAAGTTATAAGCGAATATTTATTCGGTTATATTAATTGAAAATCATGATTAAACGTATATTAATAAAAATGGGAATTATAATAGGCATAGTTATATTAGTACTTGTAGTAATTACAATAGTATTTGTAAATATAAGTCCAGAATTTGGAGGCAAACAAACGGCAGAACACCAACGCAAACATGCATTAAGCAGTCATTATCAAAACGGAAAATTTGTAAACAACGGACAAGTCGATTTAAATATGGGACTTAAAGATATGGGGAAAAGTCTTGTCGGGTATTTTAATCCGCCTAAAGGAGTCGTGCCTAATCATCCGTTAGCCATAGAAACGATTCATCCTTCAGAGTTAATAGATTACAATGGGCCCACACGTTTGTTTTGGTTTGGTCATTCTGCATTTCTACTTCAAATAGCATCTAAAAACATTCTTATAGACCCGATGTTTGGCGATGTCCCTGCTCCGCATCCTTGGTTAGGAACTAAACGGTTTAGTGGCCATTTGCCAATTGCAATAGCAGATTTACCCACTATTGATGCTGTAATAATTTCGCACGATCATTACGATCATTTAGATTATGGGAGTATTTTAAAACTTAAAGATAAAGTGAAAGCGTTTTATACACCTTTAGGTGTGGGAACTCATCTCGAAGCTTGGGGTGTGTCTAAAGATAAAATTAACGAGCTAGATTGGTGGGAAGATATAATGTTTCAGGATATAACATTAGTTTGTACACCTGCTCAACATTTTTCAGGTAGAGGTTTTAATGATAAAGCGAAAACCTTATGGAGCTCTTGGGTAATTAAGTCTGAAACCGATAATATATTTTTCAGTGGCGATAGTGGTTATGGCTCTCATTTTAAAGCAATAGGAGAGGCATACGGTCCGTTTGATTTTGCTATGATAGAATGTGGACAATACAATACTTTGTGGCACGACATACACATGTATCCAGAAGAAACGGCACAAGCTGCTATAGATATTAAAACACAGCGCGTAATGCCTATACATTGGGGAGCATTTAAATTGGCCATGCACGAATGGACAGATCCTGTAGAACGCTTAACTGAAGCCGCTAAAACAACGCCTTTTGAACTTATAACACCACTTATAGGGTCGCCTGTAATTTTGGATAAGGCCAGCAAATCTTCAACACATTGGTGGAAATAAGATCTATTAATAACTAGTATAAGTAAATCGTATAGGTATACGATATGTTTCTTCTTATAAATGTATATTTTTGCGACTTCAAATTTTAGGAATTGAATGCGTTCCGAAATTAAATGTCCAAGCACAATGCAATTAAAAGACTCTATAAAATTAATGTTACTAAGTACGCTAGCTTTTGCGTGCATGAACGGCGCTGTAAAATACTTAGATAATATTGGAGCCTTCCAAATTGTTTTTTTTAGATCGTTAGGGTCATTGTTTTTTACTTTCGGATATTTATTAAAAAATAAAATTCCTTTAGTCGGTAAAAATAATAAGTTGTTAATTTTAAGAGGAGTTGTGGGATTAACATCTATGTCGCTTTTCTTTATGTCTACAAAATATTTACCTATTGGTACAGCAGTGTCATTACGTTATTTAGCACCCATTTTCGCAGCCATTTTTGCGGTATTAATTTTAAAAGAAAAGATATTTCCTTTACAATGGATTTTCTTTGTGTTTGCGTTTTTAGGTGTTGTAATATTGAAGGGGTTTGATTCTGATTTAGATACTTTTGGATTGACTTTGATTCTTGTTTCTGCAATATTTAGTGGACTAGTTTATATCATAATTAGTAAAATAGGGAAATCGGAGCATCCGGTTGTGGTAGTGAATTATTTTATGATTATTTCGGCAATTGTCGGAGGATTAGTTAGCATTAATAGTTGGGTAACTCCAGTTGGTTTAGAGTGGTTGTTTTTAGGACTTTTAGGTGTGTTTGGGTATTTCGGACAGTTGTTAATGACAAAAGCATTTCAGAATGCACAAACTAATCAAGTTGCGCCTATAAAATATGTTGAAGTTATTTTTACCATGATTCTTGGCGTTGCTATTTTTAATGAATCTTATCCGTTTTGGTCACTATTTGGTATATTATTAATCATTGTATCGCTAATAGCGAACATTATATATAAAGATAAAAAGACTAAGAAATTAGCCTTACAGGATGCTAAATCTTAGTCTGCGGTTACTCACTTATTCGCGTTTAAATTTTGATAACAGATTAAAAATATCTGTTTTTAAAGCACGATATTCCTTATCCAAGTTTACATATTCTGCACGTCTTTTTTCATGAAGTTTAGCACGGTTTAAGTCATATTCAATAGTACCAAATTCTAATTCCTGACGTAAATGTTGCTCATATTTACATATATTTCCCATAATAAGCGTGTTTCTACGTCTAAAATCCTGAATGGTGTTTTGAAGACGTTCAGATTTAATTAATTGCCTGTTTAATATACTAAAACTGTTAATTTCTGTGTTTTTATACTCTAAATCGTCCGTCCATAACGAAATTTCAATAATATCTTTTTTAATGAATAAACGTCTATTTTCATCTGCTTTATAATGCATATGTGTATTTACGGGGTTAGCATGTGTCATGTGTTTAGTGAGCTAAAAGTTTAGACCTGAACATGCAATATCTTTTTACATGTTGCAAATAGTTGTCTTTGTGTTTTTTGTGTTCAAAAATAAAAGCGTTGTCATTTTGCAAATCATCATCATGCATCCAATCTCTAAATTCTTTATACGTTAGTAATGCATTTAAAATAGATTGGGTAAGTGATACTTGAGTTGATATAGTCTTTTTAATAAGCGTGTGTTTTGCCGCTTTTGTTTCAGAATACAAATGTTTCAGTTCTTTTTGTATCGTTTTCAAATGCCGGATCCAATAATTCAATTCACGTGAACTATCGTTAGGCATGTCCTGACGACTGATATTTAAATAATGTACATGCATAAGCTTCAAATTAAGATGTCTAAACCGTTATAACTGAATTCCTGTTCTACAGCTACAATTTTTAATTCTTTAATACCATTGGGAAATTCCCATGTAATGCAATCTCCCAAAGCATATCCAAATAGGGCAGATCCCATAGGTGTTAATATTGAAATTTTATTCTGTTTTAAGTCTTTGTTCTGAGGAATTACAATTTGTATGGTTTTCTGCCATTGGCCTTGTTCTACTGTAACAATGCTATTAAATCGGATGACATCCAGAGGCATATTTTCATGATCAATAATAGCTGCTTCTAACAGTTCATGATTAAGTTTTTGTAATGATTTTTTTGTTTCTATATCTTTAGAATATCCTGTAAGGTTGAGTATGCGTTTTAAAAACACATACTCTTTTTTTTCAAGTATTAATTGTCCGTACTTCATATTATATTTTTATTTATGGAAAAATTCCACGTTGTATATATGCTTTTTCAATGCGCTGAATGGCTATGCAATAAGCTGCCGTTCTCATGTCTATATCTTCTGCGATAGCGAAATTGTACACTTTATTAAACGAATCTTGAAGTGTTTTTTCTAGTTTTAGTAAAACTTCATCCATATGCCAGAGCTCGCCGTTTCTGTTTTGTAACCATTCAAAATAACTCCCAATTACACCTCCAGAATTACATAAAATATCAGGTATAATTTCAATGCCATTTGCCAATAAAATGCGTTCGCCACTTACATTAGTTGGTCCGTTTGCACCTTCAGCAATAAGCTTAGCTTTAATAAGAGACGCATTTTCTTCTGTGATTTGATTACCCAAAGCGGCTGGTATAATAATGTCGCAGTCTAACGCAAAGAAATCTTCTTTTTTAATGGTTTTAGAATCGGCAAAATCATTCACGCTACCTTCATTATGATTAATATAAGATTGAAGTTGATTAACATCAATACCATTAGGCTGATAGATACTCGCAAAAGCATCCTGAACACCAACCAAAATAGCGCCTTCTTGATCCATAAAATATGAAGCCCAATAGCCTACATTACCAAAACCTTGCACAATAAAACGTTGTCCTTTTAGTGATATATTACGTTTATCTGCCCATAATTTAATGGTTAAAAATACCCCGTAACCCGTAGAACGATCTCGACCTTCAATACCTCCTGAACCCACAGGTTTTCCTGTAACGACATGTTGATATGTAGAACGTTCCGACGGACTTTTAGTCGACATATACGTATCTGCAATCCATGCCATAGTTTGTGCGTTGGTGTTTACATCGGGTGCAGGAATATCGTGTTCTGGACCAATATTATCGCCCAATGCATAGGTAAATCTGCGTGTAATACGTTCCAACTCCGATTGAGAATATAACTTCGGATTAATTTTAATGCCACCTTTAGCGCCACCGTAAGGTAAACCCGCTAAAGATGTTTTCCATGTCATCCACATCGCTAAAGCTTTAGCAGCATCAATATCTACAGTTTCATGATAACGTAAACCACCCTTATATGGTCCCAATGCATTATTGTGTTGTACACGATATCCCGTAAATATTTCTACATCTCCATTATCCATTTTTACAGGAAAATGAATGATAATTTCATTATTTGTAACATTGAGTATGCGTTGTATATTCGGATTTAATTGAATGTGATGAGCGGCTTTATTAAATTGTTCTAGCACATTGGCAACCATACCAGTCTCTGTTTTTTTTACTGGTAACTGTATATCTTTTGTAATCATATTAAGATGTTTAAGGTTGAAATTAATATTGTAGATGCGTTGATTTTATTTGCTGTTTAGGCCTATTCACTAGGTCTAAAAACAAAGCGCTTTCAAACTCACTACAAGACGATACTTTCTCTTTTTCTGTGGTTAATACACAGGCATTACAGTGCACACATTCTGCACAGATACTATAGTTTGGTTTTTTCATAGCATTGTATTTCTATTTCTATCTAAGAAAAGGCAAGTGTTGTGCCATATCCGAAATTTAAAAAAGCGCTATAAGTAGAAACCCCTTTAAAACACTGATTTTTAAAAGGGTTGGATAGATATGTGTGAATTGAGTATGAATTTAATACTGGTACAAAATTACCCGATAGGGTAGAAACTACCCGGAATAATATGAGGCTTATTTCAGTTTTTCACGCAGTGTTTTTCTATTAATTTGAAGAATTTCGGAGGCTTTGGTTTTATTTTGATTACAAGCGTGTAACACTTTTAAAATGTATTGTTTTTCCATCTCTTTAAGCGGTACAAAATCTGAGTCGGAGAATGAAATGTTATATTTTAAACTTTCAGGCAAGGCATCTACGGTTACTAATTTATCACTTAAAATAATAGCGCGCTGTAAAATGTTTTCTAATTCTCTAATGTTTCCTGGCCAAGCATAACGTTCTAAAATGGGTAGCACGTTGGTATCCATTTTTATAAGTCTGTCTTTATATTCTAAACCGTATTTGTAGAGAAATTTTTCAGCTAAATGTGCGATATCCTCTTTTCTATCTCTTAATGGTGGCACGTAAATTTCTACAACTGTTAAACGGTAATATAAGTCGTCTCTAAAAGTCTGATTTTTTATCATCTCTTTTAGATTACTGTTTGTTGCAGTAATAATTCTTAAGTCTATTTTTTCAGCCTTTTGAGATCCAACTTTTACCACTTCTTTTTCTTGAAGCACACGTAATAATCTAGATTGCACGGCCAAAGAGGCATTGCCTATTTCATCCAAAAATATAGTACCACCATTTGCTGCCTGAAAGAATCCGTTACGGTTGGTATCTGCTCCTGTAAATGCCCCTTTAACATAACCAAAGAGTTCGGCTTCCAGTAAATTTTCGGGAATAGCACCACAGTTTACGGCTATAAAAGGGCCTCTTGAAAATTGCCCTTGATAATGGATAGAACGGGCTACAAGTTCTTTTCCGGTACCACTTTCGCCAGAAATAAAAACGGTAGCTTTATTGTTTTTTACACGTTCTATAAGCTGAATAACATGTTTTATGCCTTTAGATTTCCCGATAATATCGCCGTAAGGCTCATCTACTTCTACGTGATTTTTAATGGTTTTAGAAGCCGACGTATTTTGAGCTAATGTTTTATGCAAAGCCTCAATTAATTCTTGTTTTGTAAAGGGCTTAGTTAAGTATTCTACAACACCAGATTGTATAACTGTCAAAGAATCTTGAATAGAAGGGAAGCCTGTAATCACTAATTTTCCCATATTCGGATAATGCTCTGCTGTAAATTTTAAGAGCTCAAAACCATCTATTTCGGGCATATTCAAATCTGTAATTAACACGTCTATTTTGGTGTCTTTTAGTATTGTGACAGCTTCGCGAACAGATACAGCTTTAAAGGTATGATAATCTAAAGCCTGAAGGTGTCTTTGCAAAAGTTCAAGAATATGAACATCATCATCTACAAGTAAAACATTTTCTTTTAAGAAAGCCATAAATTAATGGTATTTAGGTAAGTTAACAATAAATATTGCGCCTTTAGGTGTATTGTTTTTAACAATAATAGAGCCTTTATGGCTGGATACAATGCCATGTACTACGCTTAATCCAAGACCAGAACCTTGACCAACGGGTTTTGTAGTAAAAAACGGTTGAAATATCTTATTTAAATTTTTGTTTGATACACCTTGACCTTGATCACTTATTTTTAGACGGATATTTTGCTTGGTTTCTGAGGCTTCAATAGTGACCAAATCTTGAGGCTGAGAATAGTAAATGGCATTTAAAATTAAATTGAAAATAATTTGAGTCAGCTGTATGGTATCAGCTTTAAGTAAAAGGTTTTCCTGATCTATTTTTAAGACATATTTTACGTCATTTTTTTTAAAAGTAGGCGATAATAAACTTAAGGCGTCTTTTATAACGGGTACCATATTGACAGTGGTCATTTCTTGTGGCATTTCGCATGCAAAAAACATGAGTTTTTTTACCACTTCTCTGGAATACATGGCGCTATGTATAATTTTTTCTAAATCGTTTTTATCGTCTTTCTCAGTGATTTTAGATTCTAATAGCTCTGCAAAACCAAGAATATTGGCAAGAGGTGTATTTAGTTCGTGCGCGATACCGGCTGTAATTTCACCTAAAATGGTTAAACGATCGTTATGTTCCATTTGGCGTTTTAAAGCGGCTTCATTTTTAATAATTTGAAAACGTTCTAATAAACTTCCTAACTTTAATGCAACACTTTGTAGTAATTGCTGTTCTTCTTTTAAAAACGGATGTTCAAGAAGTTCTTTAGAGTTATACTTGGCTTGTATGCTACCGTTTTTTACATTAAAAAGTTTTATAGGCACTTTTATGCTAGGTAAATCTGTATTTATATTAGCAGTTGCTACATATGTGGTATCATACTTTATACTAATTTCTGTATGCTCAGGATATTGAAACGCTTTTTTTAAACTGTGCGAAATGGCATAGAACACAGATTCAATTTGTTCGTAATTGGCATTCACTATTATAGAGGACACCTCATACAAACAGGTTAATTCCTTAATGCGTTCTTGTAATGCGTATTCAGTCCGATTCATAATAATTATTTAATCTATAAATTTAATCAAAAATCAAGCCTATATTTTGAGTGGTTGCATAATATTTGCTTCCTTTTTTATTAAAGTGATGGTTTGTATGCTTTCATTTCAAATTTTTTAAAACACATTAAAATTGTTTGTGATTTTTTATAAAGACCATAGAATCTCTTTTAGTTTTATTGCTTAATATTGTTTACTTTCTATTTTTATAATATCAAGTTTTTTATACTATGAGTAAACCTCGCAAAGGCATTTTAATTATTCTTTCGTTTTTCGCCATTTATGTGATTTGGGGATCGACCTATTTAATGAATAAAATTGTAGTGACTGAAGTTGCTCCGTTTTTATTAGCGGCCATTCGTTTTTTATGTGCGGGTACTTTAATTATGATTATAGCTAAGGTTTTAAAATTACCCATACGTATTACGAAAGCGCAGTTTTTTAATTGTATAATCGCTGGATTTTTATTTTTGTTTTATGGAAATGGGATTTTTGTATGGGCGTTAAAGTATGTAGATAGTGGTTTTGCGGCTTTAATAGTGGCCACACAACCTTTATTTGTGATTTTTTTAATGCGCATACTTCAAGGAAAAAAAATACAACCAAAATCGTTAATGGGTGTGGGGCTTGGATTAATAGGGATGTACTTGCTAATTAGTCAGGATACTTTAGTCTTAACTAAAGAAAGCACGATTGGCATAGCCGTTATTTTTTCTTGTGTTTTAGGAATTAGTTTTGCTAGTATTTTTGTGTCTAGAGCCAATTTACCGTCTCACTTTTTTGTTAGTACAGGCTATCAAATGTTAACAGCAGGAACACTTTTGCTTTTTGGAAGTTTAGCTTTAGGAGAAACTTGGACCAGTCCGTTAGTCTGGAGTTCGAGGGCGCAAATTGCAATGGTTTTACTTATTTTATTTGGAAGCATTGTCGCTTTTACAGCTTTCAACTTTCTATTAAAAGAAGTGTCTACAGAAAAAGTAGCAACTTCGGCTTATGTTAATCCCGTTATTGCACTATTGTTGGGGTGGTATGTGTTAGACGAAAATATAAGCACACAATCTCTAATTGCAGCAGGTGTATTGTTAACCGGTGTATATTTTATTAATTCTAAGAAAAAGATTGTGATCTTTTCACGATTTAAAAAGAATTTGAAACAATAAGATGTTTTGAACTTCGTTTGACTTAAAACAACTCTGATTTAACGGTGTTGTAATACGAATCGCTAACGGGTATAATAATCTCATTTAAAAGTAAATCGCGACCTTTTAAACCCGTTACTTTGGCTTTGTTTACAATATAAGACCGATGAACTCTTAAAAACATGGAAGTTGGCAAGGTTTTTTCTAAAGATTTTAGAGTTTGATAACTCATAATTTTTCGTCCGTTAAGATAAAACACTACATATTCGCTATCACTTTCTATATAATCTATGTCTTCTAACTTTATTTTATGTAAATCGTAACCCGATTTAATGGTGATGTATTCTGTTTTAGACACTTCAGTATGTGTTACTTTTAGTTTGCTTACTGCTTTTAAAAAACGCTCGAAGGTGATGGGTTTCAATAAATAATCTAATGCATCAAGTTCAAAGCCTTGAATGGCATAATCAGAATAGGCTGTAGTAAAAATCACTTTAGTTTCAGCAGGAATCATTTTTGCGAAATCTGTTCCTTTTAAATCTGGCATTTGTATGTCTAAAAATATAACATCTATAGCTTGCTCTTTCAAAGTCACCATAGCATCTAACGGACTCTCATAACTGCCATGTAATTCTAAAAAATCAAGTTTTTTTACATAACTTTCTAGTAAAGCTCTTGCTAATTCTTCGTCGTCAATGATTAAGCACTTAAACATATTGTTCTAGTTTTAAAGACACACTAAAAGTATTATTTACTGTGGTTATTTTTAAATCGTGTGTGTTCGGATATAATATAGCCAAACGTTTTTTTACATTTTCTAAACCAATTCCGCCCATAGCATCTTTGTTTATAGGTGCTTCAGGGATACTATTCTCTACTTTGAAAAGTATACTTTGTGGTGTGGTTTCAATATAAATGGTTATAAATGTATCTTTTATTTTTTCAATATTCGAATGTTTAAAGGCATTTTCTACAAACGGAATTAAAAGCATAGGTGATAACATAATATTTGGGTTAGTCACATTAAATTGTGTACTAATGGGATATGTTTTGCTACTTTTTAATCTGAATAATTTAATGTAATTATCGATATAATCCATCTCTTTTTGAAGCGAAACTAATGGTTGCTCACACTCGTACAACACATAGCGTAGCATATCTGATAAATAACTAATACTTTTTTGCGTTTTTTCTGTATCTATACCAGATAACGCATAAATGTTGTTTAATGCGTTAAATAAGAAATGCGGATTAATTTGAGATTTTAATAACTTAAGTTCTGTATTTAAAGTTTGCGCTTTACTTTTAATTAAGGCTTCTTCATTTTTTTGATTGTAATACACCACTTCAATAACGGTAGCAAGAATATAAGACAACACAATAAGCAAACTTTGTGTAAGAAATTCTGAAGGCGGCTTATGCATATCTCTCGGATTTATGCCTTCAGGACGCATACCACGAGGATGTGGCAAAGGCTCCATAATTTGTGGCATAAAATACGATGCCGCTAATGTCATTAATATCAAAATTATTACTGACAAGCCTATAAAAATCATATATTTTTTGGTGAATAAATATTTTGGAGCGGCAAAGAAAATAAGAAATAATATTACTATAATCTGTGCGATAAAAGCAGAAGTGTTCTCTAATAGAAAACGCGTAGCCCAAAATTGTCCAGACCATAAAATAAGCCAAATGGTGAGTAATAGCCCGATCTGAGCACTAAAGCGTTTAAATTTATTCATTGTTAATTTCGTCTCTTTAAAACTTCAATTTAACCACTAAAAATGTCCTTAATGTGGTTGCGTATACAAATTAAAGTATTTTAAAATGAATAGAAGTCTAATATTGGGGCGTTTACAACAGTAAAACAAACACTTTACCTAATAGTGTCACCCATTCACTTAAAAGGTTGTGGCAATCATTGAAAACTATAAAATACTATTATAGTTATGCTGATATTCGTAATCTAAACGCAATTAAAAATAGATTCAAATTAGTCAAACTATTTTTTTTAAGACATGAACTTTATACCCTCCCTAAGGATAAAGTCCAGCTAATAGCAAATTTAAGGCTTGTTTAACCCTATAAACAGGCCTTTTTAGTACGCAAAATTCTCATTATAGAATCAAAGTTATTTTTAAGACTTAAATTAAATTCACAATATAATTTTACTTTTACATATTCTGAAAACCTGTTCGAAATGGAATAAATGCCAATAGAGTGTATTCCCGAGAAAAGTGTCATTATCTTTGCCGAAAATTACATTATGTCAAAATCCTTTTCTGAATTAGGAATACAACAAACTTTATTACAGAGTTTAGCCAATTTAAAGATTACTGTACCTACAGATATTCAAACCAAAACCATTCCATTAATTTTAAATGAAACTAAAGATGTTGTTGCTTTAGCGAAAACAGGAACAGGTAAAACAGCCGCTTTCGGACTGCCTTTATTACAATTAATAGACACTAATAATTCTAATATTCAAGCGCTAGTTTTAGCTCCAACGCGCGAATTAGGCCAACAAATATTTGCTAATCTAACAGATTTAGTAGCTCATAATCCCGAGATTTCTATCGCTTCTATATGTGGCGGTATACCTATAAAACCTCAAATAGAGCGTTTAAAAACACCTACACAAATTGTTATTGCAACACCAGGACGTTTAGTCGATTTGGTAAAGCGTAATGCTATTGACATTAAACAATTGACGTATTTTGTGTTAGATGAAGCCGATGAAATGGTAAGTGCATTTAAAGAAGATTTAGATTTTATTATCAAAGAAATTCCGAAAACGCGACGTACGCTTTTGTTTACTGCAACTATGCCAGGAACTATAAAGCAACTCATCCAAAACTATATGTCTAAACATGTGGTTCAGGTAGAAGCGGATATGGAAACGGTTGGACATCAGGGGATCGATCATCAATATATTGTTGTAGAACCTATAGAGAAATTAGAGGTTTTACTACACTTCTTAAAGTCAAAAGAAGGTCAGCGTGGTATTATTTTCTGTAAAACAAAAGCCGCAGTAAATAAATTAGCAAAGAATTTAGCAATTAATAAATTTTCTTCTGGCGCCATTCATGGAAGTTTAACGCAAGGGATTCGTGATCGTATTATGGGACAATTCCGTGAAGGGTATATCGATTTGTTAGTTGCCACCGATTTAGCGGCACGTGGAATTGATGTAAAAGATGTTGCCTTTGTTGTAAATTATCATTTACCTGATACCTATGATGCCTATGTGCACCGAAGCGGACGTACAGCTAGAGCAGGAGCAAAGGGGCTATCGTTAACCATATTACAGGAAGAAGAAGTCCAAGATGTAGCCGATTTCGAGAATGAATTGGGGATTAGCTTTTCGGAATTAAAGAAAGCCGATGCAGAAAGCATAGAAGAAAACAATGCACTGATTTGGGCAAATAAGATATTTAAAACAAAACCCAATCGCGATGTTTCTGAAACCTTCAGAAATAAAATACATACCACATTTCATCACTTAACAAAAGACGAATTGGTCGATAAAATTTTGGCACAGTATTTACTTCAAAATACGTCGGCAAATCAAAAATCGGAACCGTCTAAAAAGAAAAAAAATAAATAGTTGCAATGGCAAACATATTAAAAGAACAACAAGATATTTTAAACAAATTAAATATCAAAGCGTTAAACCCGATGCAGGAAGATGCGCTTTTAGCTATTGAAAATGCAACAAACACCATTATACTTTCGCCAACAGGAACGGGGAAAACATTAGCTTTTTTATTGCCTATTATAAAAATGCTAGATCCCGAAGTAGACGAGATTCAAGCATTAATTGTGGTGCCAACACGCGAATTGGCAATTCAGATAGAACAAGTGGTTCGCGAAATGGGCACCGGATTTAAAGTCAATGCCGTTTATGGCGGACGCCCAATGTCTAAGGATAAAATAGAACTAAAACATAATCCGGCCATTCTTATTGGAACGCCTGGACGTATTTTAGATCATTTTAGTGCGAATCGTTTTTCAAGAGATTCAATTTTATATCTTATTTTAGACGAATTCGATAAATCATTAGAACAAGGTTTTGAAGAAGAAATGCGTGGCATCTTAACGCAATTACCAAACATCGAAAAACGGGTGTTAACCTCAGCAACACAAGGAGTTAAAATTCCGAATTTCGTAAATCTACATCAACCAGTTATTATTGATTTTTTAGATGCTAAAGTACCTTCAAAATTAGTCATTAAAACTGTGGTGTCTCCAACGCCAGATAAAGAACAAACGCTTATAGATTTATTGTTGCATATCGGACATAAACAAGGTATTGTATTCTGTAATTTAAGAGATAGTATAGAAAATGTAAGTGAAGCGCTAAGGAAAAAACGGATTAGTCATTCTTGCTTTTCAGGAGGTATGGAACAAAAAGATCGCGAACGGGCTTTAATTACGTTTAGAAACGGAACCAGTCAAGTATTATTGGCAACCGACTTAGCCGCTCGTGGTATAGATATCCCTGAACTTAATTTTATTATTCATTATGAATTGCCGTACGCTGTAGAAGAATTTACACATAGAAACGGACGAACAGCACGTGTAAACGCAAAAGGGACAGCCTATATTTTAAAAGGGAGTAACGAGCAATTACCTGAATTTATTGAGAAAGATAAGGCGATAGATATTTCTAAAAAAGTACCGTTTAAACCCCAGTTTTGGGAGACTTTATTCATCTCGGGTGGACGAAAAGATAAAATTTCGAAAGGAGATATTGCAGGGTTGTTTTTTAAACAAGGTGGATTAAATAAAGATCAGTTGGGAGCTATTGAGCTAAAACAAGATTGTGCTTTTGTTGCGGTGCCTAAAAGTATGGCAGACAACTTGGTTTCAACCTTAAATAATTCACGCTTAAAAAAGAAAAAAGTGCGTATTTACGTATTGTAAATTTAATTTGCAGCTAACGATTTGGTAACGTGTTGATTTATAGTTGTTTTTTATTTTGAAAAGATGATGTTTACTATAAAATTAAGATGTACTTTCGCCGCTTCAAAAAATAATTGAATATGAAACGCATAACGGAATACAGAAAACTTTTCGAAGTTGATAAAGATGCCGATTTAAAGACTTTAAAGAAACAGTATCGCAATCTTGCAAAGGAATGGCATCCAGATAAATTTCAAGCTGGAGATCCGTTAGTGGAAGAAGCTGAAGCTAAAACACGTAAAATTACAGATGGTTACCATTTTCTAGTGAGCATTGCTCCTGAAACTAGAGAAGCAAATAAAGACACTTACAATGAAACTATTAATTCTGGTGTAGCCGATTTTCAGTGGAACAGTTTAGTTTTAGAAATTACATTTGTAGATGGTTCGACTTACGAATACTTCGGGGTTACAAAACCAATCTATATTAAAATGATTAATAGTGATAAAGTGAGTCGTTTTGCGAAGCGTAACATCTTTCCAAAATACATTTATAGAAAATCAAAACGTACAGTTGAAACGGCATAATTAGTCCGTTTTAAGAATGTTATTTAAAATATAATAAAGCACGAATCTCAATTGAGGTTCGTGCTTTTTTCATAGGGTAATTTGAGTGATTTATGTTATTGATCGCCTGTGATAGGTTATAAAATATTCGATATACTTAACGTGTTTTAGCATATCACAACTAGTCCAACTATTTAGTTTATGAGATATAGATAAAGCAAGCCAAGCCTATACTAAATTTAGTGTAAACCATCAGGCATGTTATATTACGATAATAGGATGTTTGAACGGAGTCGGAAGCTTTTTAAACAGCCACATTAAGTAAGAGGTCAAACTTAAAGGCTATTTATCCTATTTTCACTAACAACTATCTACCAATTCCACAGTGTGCCGTCTTTTAAACGACTCACAGGTAAATAAGAGCGTTTATATGGAAATTGAGAAGCCGCTTCTTCGTCAAATTCCACTCCTAATCCTGGCTTATTATTCACAAGTAAATGGCCGTTTTCAAATGTCATGGGATGTTTAAAAACACGATTTAATGCTTCGCCTCCAAATCCGATAAATTCTTGTATACCAAAGTTTGGTGTCCATGAATTTAAATGCGCATGAGCGGCATGTCCGATAGGAGAAATATCTGGCGGACCGTGAGGTGCCGTTCTCACATGGTACAGTGAGGCAAAATCGGTCATACGTCTCATAGGTGTTATCCCTCCGGAATGTGTGGCTGCTGTTCGCAAATAATCTATCCACTGATTTTCTATCAATTCCTTGGCATCCCAAATAGAATTAAAAATTTCACCAACCGCAAGTGGCGTCGTGGTATGTTCGCGCACATATTTATAACCGCTTTGGTTTTCTGCGGTAACGCTATCTTCTAAAAATAAAAGATTATAAGGTTCCAGAATTTTACCTAATCGCGCGGCTTCTATAGGTGTTAAACGGCTATGTGTATCGTGTAATAAATCGACACTATTACCATATTTTTCTCGCGCTTTCTTAAATAATTCTGGCACGAAGTCTAAATAGGCTTTGGTGTCCCAAAGTTGCTCCGGCGGTAAAGGTCTGTCGCTTTGTAATTCAAAATAATCCTTTTTACCGGCTAATGTTCCGTAAGTGCCTTCCAAACCAGGAATCGCACATTGTAATCTTACCGCAGTAAAACCTTCAGAAATGAGTTGGTCTAAATGATGCAAAGTATCATCAATATCTTGACCATTTGCATGACCATACACTCTAATTTTTTCACGGCTTTTTCCGCCTAATAATTCATAAACAGGTAAACCTGCTACTTTTCCTTTAATATCCCATAGTGCCATATCTATGCCCGCAATAGCAGTCATGGTAATAGGGCCACGTCTCCAATAACAGCCTTTGTATAAATATTGCCAGATATCTTCAATTTTATGCGGATCTCTACCGATTAGGCAGGGCTTTATATGTTCCTCTAAATAGGCAACAACTGCCAGTTCTCGACCATTTAAAGTAGCATCTCCCAAACCAAAAACACCTTCGTCTGTTTCTATTTTAACAGTAACGAAATTACGTCCAGGATTACTGACAAATATTTTTATATCAACTATTTTCATGAGTATAATTTTTTTAGAGTATCATAATTGGCTTATGATGTAGTTTGATTTTTTATTCATTTTAAACGTTTAGTCAGACTGAATTTAGTTGAGTGCCACATTGGTAATGGTGTAAATTTTAACAGTCACGAGATGCTGAAACACATTCAGCATGACGTTTGAAAACGTATTGTGAATTAAACATAAATCAATCACTACAAATATAACTTTCACGTATTTAAATTTTATTATTTTTCTAATGTTTTGTTGATGGTTTCGCTAATAACAGCATAGTCTGTAGATTCTATGAAACCAATGGAAAAGGTTTGTACGGTATCTAGAAACTTATCTTTATGTTGTCTTCCAAAGCCAAGAACCGTCATATCTGGTCTGCTCACATAATTATCGGGATGTTCATCATTTTCATGATGTAAAAGATAGAGAATGCGGGTTGCCTGTTTATCTCCAAAAGCCATCCATTCAGGTTCTGGTAAATCTCCTAAGAAGGGTTCTTCTATGGGGTGTTTTTTTGTATCTGCAGAAGCGTACCAAAAATCGGTAGTATCCATAGTCCCATTCGGAACACCTTCATATTGCACCCAATAGTGACACCCTTTACTAATTTTGGTCATCGTGAAATCGCAACGTTCTGGATAAAAATCCCATTGACCTTCCCATTGTTTATTTTCAGACGTAAATGTAATTCGAATATGTGACGCTTGTTCATTATCTGCCATAGCATGAGAAGGCTCCGTTCCTGAATTCATGGCATGAAAATAATCGCCATCTTGCTTATGTATAGCATTTGGAAACCCTCTATATTCTCCTTTATGTCCAGATCCTTTTTTATTATGAAATCCGATCCAATCTACGCCGTCTTTATCTATCATACTCGATAATCCACCTCCAGATTTATCTAAATAATATGTGGCCAAAGCTGTTGTAATGATATAAGATTCTGCACCACCAGCCGATTCGTCAGGTCCTGAAGTCAGTTGCACTGTAGTGCCCGTATTTTGAGCAAAAAGATGCAACGACATCAAAAGCCATATTAACAAGTTCCATGTTTTAAGGTTGAGCGTCATATCTAAGTTATTTTTGAACTTCGTTTTAATACATAACCTATACCTGAAATGATGAGAGCACAACATACAAAAATGAGTTTTCCCCATAACGGATTAGGAATTAGTATCATTAGAAAAATACCAGCTCCCATAATCATGACCATCGTACCCAACTTATTTCGTTGTTGTTGATCAAATTTATCTTGATCGTCTGCAGCAATAACAGGGGTTTCGAACAATCTGAAAAATTCCTTAGTTTCTACTTTATTATCATCTTTAGCTTTTTTATAAAAAAGTGATGTTAAACAGAAAAAACCTCCCGTAATAAATACGTGTGCACCTAGCGTGAGAATCAGATTCATATCTGTGGCTTCTCGTGCTGTAAATTCAGGGATTCCTATCCAATTGGCAAATACGTTAGGTGTGATGATGTAAGTCATTAACCACGATATAAATAAACCAAGTATTACAGTTGCCCAAGGCGCCCATTTTGGTGTTTTCTTTATGAATAGACCAAGGAGAAGCGGAATTAATAAAGGCACTTGTATCATAGCTGAAAGCGACATCATTAAATCGAAAAGACTGTGTTCCTTAAGCGATTTAAAGAATAGGGCCATAGCGATGACTAAAATCCCACTGATAAAACTTAAAATCATACTCAGTCGTAATAGTTTTTTATCGTCTACTTCTTTTCCTCTTTTTCTTAGAAAAGGTTGATATATACTACGAACCAATATTCCCGTGTTTTTGTTTAAGGCTGAATCCATAGAAGACATAGTCGCTGCAAATAATCCAGCGAGTAATAAACCTACAGTACCAACCGGCATTACATTCCGCGTAAATATAAGGTAAATGGCATCTCCAGCTTTGCTTCCAAATTCAGGGTAAGCAGAAGCGGCTTCGGGATACAAAATGGCAGAAGCCCAAGGTGGAATGAACCAAATTATACTTCCTAATCCCATAAGAATCATAGCTAATAAAGATGCTTTTTTCGCATTTTTTGAATCTTTAGCGTTTAAAAAACGAAACGCATCATGCATGTTCATGATGGTAATTAATTGCTTGGCTAAAAAGAACACAAAGGTTCCCACTAATATGAGTCCGTAATTCATATCTGGACCCATTATAAAATCTGAAGGATATTTAGACACCAATGCTACTGGTCCGCCTACTTTTACCAAGGCCACTACAGCGCAGGCAATAGAAATAACAGCAACCACTAAGGTTTGCATAAAGTCTGATGCGACAACACCCCATGCTCCCGATAATACGGAAACGAAAACCACTGTTAATCCCGTAACGATTATTGTTGTACCAATATCCGCATCAAAAACAGCACTTGTAAATACACCAAGTGCATTAAGCCAAATACCAGCATTTATTAACGTAAAAACAACTAGTGCGTAAGAGAAAAACGTTTCATTTTGTACACCAAAACGACCTTTTATCGCTTCGGTGGGTGTATCAACTCGCATTTGCCGAAAGCGTTGGGCAAAATAGGCCCAACCACAGAAGTAAGCAAAGGTGTTTGCTAAAAAGACTAAGCAAACGGTAAATCCATCGGTAAACGCTTTTCCTGCGGCCCCTGTAAAGGTCCACGCTGAAAATTGCATCATAAAGGCAGTAGAACCCACCATCCACCAAAGCATTTTTCCTCCGCCACGAAAGTAATCACTGGTGGACTTACTAGCCATATTTTTAAAGGTAAACCCAATTCCGATAATGAGCAAAAAGTACCCAGCAATAACCAAGTACTCGTAAGTCATAGCATTATGTTCCATAGGTTATTTTATTGAAGTTGGCTTACATCTGTCCAGTTATTATTTTTTCGAATTAAATCGATAAGTTGTTGATATAAACTTCCTTCTTTAAAGGATTGGTAGGCTTTGAAATCTTCACCTTTAATATCTCTTGTAAACTCTCTAGCTAAATATTGCCAATTGCGTTCTGTATCGCCTTCAATTTTAGGTTGGTCGTCTATTATCGCTTGTGGTAACGGCAATTCTTTCCAGGTTTTATCTTCATCCCAAATATAAAGGGGGCCCATACCATAATGCCCTTTAATATAAATCGCACCTTTTGTACCATAGAATACAATATGGTCTTCGTTAAATCTGGGGTTTAATCCACCATGTTTGAATAATACAGAAACCGGTTGTGTTGCCAACTCACTTTCTAATTTAGCAAGTACAGTATACGACCATTCTACATTACTGTTTCCCCATTTTAAGTTGGGGTCGTTTAAATCTTTTGGAATATGATCTCTTCTGGTTTTAAAATTATGTACACCTTCTACAATAGGTGCTTTTCCTAAATCGTCTCGGACTTCACCAATTAACGACAGAATGTTTTCACCAATCACAGAAGTTGCAATAGACATCATGTGCGTGAAATTATTATTTAAGCGTCCGCCACCATCTTCTTTTCTATGTGACCACCCGAAAGGAATATCACGTTCTAAATTGAAATGAGATATAAATTCAGCTTCAGTAGGTTGGCCAATAAGACCTTCTGCTACTAATTGCTTTGCATGTATAATACAAGGCATATAACGGAAACTGGAAGCGAAAGCCGTTTTTACATGTTTTGCTTTGGCTAACTCATATAGTTTTTTTGCTAAATCACCATCTACAGTTAAAGGTTTGTCGCTAAACACATGACAACCAAATTCTATTGCTTGGGTAATGGCATCGTAATGTGCACCTCCAGGTGTGGCAATTGACACAATATCTGGCTGACAATCTTTGAGGGCTTGTTGCCAATCTGTACCGAAGTAGGGGATGTTCATTTTCTTTGCGACGTCTTCTACAATACTTGGTGTTCTTCCAACAATACCGACGACTTCGGCACCTACAGCACGAAAGGCATCTGTATGACCTTGTCCAGCGAATCCTGTTCCAGAGACTAAAACTTTTAATGTATTATTCATATGAGTAGTTAATGTTTGTTATCAAATTAACTTCTAGAAGTTAAAAAATTAATGGTTTGAAAATATTTAGATATTAAAAGTGTTAATTTAATAAAAAACAATCTGGTAAACCAATTTTATAGGTTAACATTCCAAATGATTTTCGGTTAATTAACTAGACTATAAGAAGTCGCTATAGTAGAACTAAAATCAAATCTATTTTTATTCATATAAAATTCGTAATAAGTAAACAAATGGAGTCTCAAATCAGTAATCTTTTTGATTACTCATAATTTAACCAATTTGATTCGAATTTTGGATATGAAAACAATTGCCTATTTTTAGTAAAAAAACAATCGAGTTTGATCTTAAAGTCTATACAAAAACATGCCGTTTTATTCGCTTCCATTGGAATAATATTCATCTGTACATTAACCGTTTTTTTTGCCACAACATCTAGTTATAATGCTATTGAGCAAGCCTCTTTGTGGGTTAGAAATTACTTTGGATATTTTTATTTATATCTGGGGTTAGGCTGTGTGCTTTTATTATTAGCAGTAGCGATGTCGCCTCTTGGCAGAATTAAATTAGGCACACCAGATGTTAAACCCGAACATTCCCTTTGGGCGTGGACGGCAATGCTGTATAGTGCAGGTATGGGATCTGGTATTTTATTACGTGCGGTGCAGGAACCTGTGTTTATGCAACAACATCCGCCATATGCTTCTTCTTTAAGTGCAGATGTATTAGCTTTAGAATTTACCTTTTATCAATGGGGATTAACCGCTTGGGCGTTTTACGGATTGTTTGCCATGATTGTAGGGTACGCCTTATTTGTAAAACAAAAACATGTACGTGTAAGCGCCACTATTGAAGACCACGTTAAAAGTAAAACCCTTAAAAACACTGTTGATGTTGTGACAATAATAACGACTGTTTTCGGACTTATAGCAGCTATTGGTTTAGGAACAACGCAAATTAATGGCGGATTAAACCATGTATTCCACACTCAATTCGGGGTGTTAACAACCCTAGCATTATGTGTGCTTATTTGTACTATAGCTTGTTATTCGGCTTGGCAAGGTGTCAATAAAGGTATAAAATTATTTTCTAAACTCAATATCATTCTCACGCTTTTAATTTTATTATTTATATTTATTAGCAGTGATATGTTACATATTTTAAAACTATTCGCTGTAAGCACAGTTCATTATGTGTTAGATTTCATTCCGATGAGTTTAGCTTTAGGCGACTATAATCCAGGTATAGATTTTTTAACCGGATGGACGTTTTATTATTGGGCATTTTGGTTGGCTTGGGCGCCTTTTACAGGAATTTTTATAGCTCGCATTTCTAAAGGCCGAACCTTACGCCAGTTACTTTTGGGTGTGTTAATTATACCGTCTTTAGGAACATTCTTCTGGTTTTCGGTTTTTGGTTCTTCCGCATTTCAGCTAATAGAAAATTGGGGTGTATATAATAACGAGTTTGGAAATGTCTTTTCTTCCATATTTGTGTTTTTTCAAAACTATCCGTTGGCCACAGTATTAAATATCACTACCATTTTATTACTCATTAGTTTTTTAGTCACGTCTGTAGATTCTGCCGTTTTTGTACTGAGTATGTTTACAGATAATGGCTCTAAAAATCCGAACAAAAAACACCGTTTTATTTGGTCTGTATTTATATTACTCGCCACAATGTCTTTAGTTTTATTAGGTAATGTTAATGCTGATGTAGATGTTTTGGACGCCGTACAAAAACTACTTATAATTACATCTTTACCCTTTGCACTATTTATATTAGTCATGATAGTAGCCTTTTTAAAAGACTGTATTCAAACGAAAACACCTTTATAAAATTCAATTTAAAAGTGTTAAAATAGATAGATCTTAACGTCTTGTTCTATGTGTGTTTTTTAGTGAAATAATTAGAAATCATTGTTTTAAAACGGGTTTCATGTGCTATAATTTATATGTGAAATTTTTAAAAATTTTCATCGATAAAACCATCGGTTTGGTATAGTCAAAAGGCGTAAACTTCTATTCCGTTCTATATACTAAGTGTAAAGCATCAATTTTGAACTGTAAATCAATAACACATTCAAAATAATGAAAATAGTCTTACAAATACTATGCTTTTTTAGTGTGCTAGTGGCATCGGGTCAAACAAACGATTCTATTAATACACCTAAAATATGGTCTCTAGAAGATTGTATAAATTATGCCATAGCTAATAACATTACGGTTAAAGATGCCGATTTAGTAAAAAATATTGCTGAAGTCGATTACGATAAAACAAAGTCTTCTAGATTACCTAATTTATTTGGGAGTGCATCTGAAAGTTTTTCAAATGGAAATACAGTAGACCCTATTACAAGCGATTATGTTACCGATCAGATTTACTCCACAAATTTGGGAATTTCTAGTGCTATGACGCTTTATCAAGGCAGTCAGATTTCAAATCAAATCAAACAAAGTAAATTACTTGTAGATCAGAATTCATTCTTAGTTGAAGAAGCGAAAAACGATATCATCATCAGTATTTTAGAAAATTATCTTCAGTTATTATATTCTAAGGAAGGGATTACCATAGCAGAAAATAATTTAAAAGCCTCTGAAACAGAAGTGGCTCGCGCAAAAGCACGATTAGAAGCAGGTTCAATTGCGTTAAATGATTATACCGAAGCACAATCGCAGGCTGCTACAAATAAATATGCTGTAATTACAGCTAAAAACGATTACCAACAATACATCATTGCGCTTAAACAGTTATTAGAATTAACTCCTGAAGACACCTTAGAAGTAGAGGTTATTGACGATAATATTCAGTTGATAAACTTAGAAATGGACAAGATGAATATTTACCATAAAGCCTTAAATATCTTGCCAGAAATGAGTGCAAGCGATTTGGATATTGCTATAAACGAAAAGGAATTAGATGTTGCTAAAGGCGCTTATTTACCAACCTTATCTTTAGTAGGAAGTGTGGGATCTGGATATACTAGTATTTCTAATATCGATTTTACAAGACAGTTAGATATTAACTTTAATCAGAGTATTGGTTTAAGTTTATCAGTGCCAATTTTTAATAGAAATATTACGAAATCGGCTGTAAAAACAGCAGAGTTAAATATTGAACGCTCTCAAATACAAAAACAATCTACAGAGAAAGAGATTTATAAAAAGGTAGAAACTGCTTATCAGAATGCCTTATCGGCTCAAGAGCAAATCATAGCTGCAGAAGCCTCTCAAGAAGCCGCTTTACAATCTTATAATTTAGCTAAAATTAAATATGAACTGGGTGAGCTAAGTACAACAGATTTAATTATAAATCAGAACACTTATACAGCTGCGCAACAAAATTATATTCAAGCCAAATACTTAAACATTTTATATCACCAATTACTTCAATTTTATCAAGGAAACGACATTAAACTATAAACACAATGAAAACTAAAAACAAAATCATAATAATTAGCATTCTTGCTGTCGTAATTGCTATAGCTGCTTATAGTTTTATAGGTAGTGATAAAACCGTTTTAATAGAAGCTAAAACAGTAGCTGCTAAAAAAGGAGATGTGACCACTATGGTTACAGCAACAGGAACTATAGAACCTATTAATCAGGTAGATGTTGGGACACAAGTATCTGGAGTTGTAGAAAAAATATATGTAGACTATAATAGCGAAGTTAAAGAAGGTCAACTTATAGCTGAGCTAGACAAAACAAATTTAAGAGCTGCATTAACTCAAGCACAAGCGTCTTACGACAATGCAGTAAGTCAGAGAAATTACATGCAAACCATTTATAACAGACAAAAAACATTGTTTGACAATAAAGTGATTAGTAAATCCGATTTTGATGATGCAACATACAATTACGAAACTGCAAAAGGAACGGTAACCCAACGTTTATCAGACTTACAATCTGCTAAAACCAATTTAGGATATGCAAACATTTATTCACCTATAGATGGTGTGGTATTATCTAGAGAGATAGATGAAGGGCAAACTGTAGCTTCAAGTTATAGTACACCAACATTATTTACTATCGCACAAGATTTAAAAGAAATGCAAGTTGAAGCCGACGTAGATGAAGCCGATATAGGAAACGTTACCGAAGGACAACGTGTAACTTTTACTGTAGATGCTTATATCGGAAAAACCTTTGAAGGTACCGTAACTCAAGTGCGTTTAGATTATACAGAATCGTCTAACGTAATTACATATACTGTAATTATTAAAGCCGATAATCCAGATTTAAAATTAAAGCCAGGACTTACAACAACCATTTCTATTTACACATTAGAATTAAATGATGTGTTAACAGCAGAAGCTAAAGCCATTAATTTTAAACCGTCTCCGCCAGTTATGGAAGCTTACGATGCACAAAATAAAATTGTAATGGTACATCCTGAAGATAAAGAGGGACCAAGACCAGCACCAATAGAAGATGAAGATGATGGTACTGCTGAGGTTTGGGTATTACAAGATAATGGCATGATTTCTCCAAAACCCGTAAAATTAGGCGCTAGCGATGGTGTAAATGTGCAAATTCTTGAAGGCATAAATGAAGGTGATCAATTAGTTTATAGCTTAAAAGCTGAAAATAATGCAGAGTTACCAGAAGGTGGCGGATCATCAGAGAGTCCGTTTATGCCAAAACCACCTGGAGCTAAAAAGAAATAATTATGGCTAAAGAGATTATAAAAATTCAAGATTTAAAACGAGAGTTTACCATGGGTACGGAAACGGTCCATGCGCTTAAAGGCATTTCGTTTACTATTGAAGAAGGACAGTTTGTAACAATAATGGGGTCTAGTGGTTCTGGTAAAAGTACCATGCTAAATATTTTAGGATGTTTAGACCAGCCCACTTCTGGACTGTATGAAATTGATGGCGTATCTGTAAAAGATTTAAGTAAAAATGAATTGGCGACTATTCGGAATGAAAAAATAGGTTTCATTTTTCAATCGTATAATTTATTAGCAAGAACATCGGCTATAGAAAATGTAGAATTACCCTTGTTATACAACAGTAAAGTATCTACAGAAGAACGTAGAAAGCGTGCCTTAAATGCCTTAGAAATGGTTGGTTTGGCAGATAGAATTCATCATACACCATCTCAATTATCGGGAGGGCAACAACAACGTGTGGCCATAGCAAGATCCTTAGTAAATAATCCGGTTATGATTCTCGCCGATGAAGCCACCGGAAATTTAGATACACGAACCTCTTACGAGATTATGTCGTTGTTTCAGGAGTTAAATAAAAAGGGCATTACGATTACGTTTGTAACGCACGAACCAGATATCGCTACGTTTAGTAGTAGGACGGTAGTATTGAAAGACGGTCATATTATTAAGGATTATATGAATACTAATATTCAGTCTGCAGCATCAGAGTTAGCTAAATTACCTAAAGAAGATCATTAATTATGAGATTATTAAACTTATTAAAAATCGCGTATAAGGCAATCGTACTTAATAAAGTACGAACCTTATTAACCATGTTAGGAATCATAATAGGTGTGGCTTCAGTAATTGCCATGTTGGCTATTGGTGAAGGATCTAAAGAAAGCATTAGAACTACTATTTCAAGTATGGGATCTAATATGATTACAATCCGTCCAGGTGCAGATGTTCGTGGAGGAGTAAGACAAGATGCAAGTACAATGGAAAGCTTAAAGTTCGACGATTATTTAGCGATAAAAGAACAAGCAACAACCTTAAGTTATATAACACCAATGGTAAATGGTAGTGGTCAAGTTATTAGTGGGGCTAACAACTGGCCGTCTACCATTTATGGTGTTAATCCAGAATATTTAGATATTAAGGTTTTAGGCTTACAAAGCGGAAGCATGTTTACAGATGCTGAGGTAAAATCGGCTTCTAAAGTTGTACTTATTGGACAAACTGTTGTAGACAATGTATTTCCTGATGGCGAAGAACCTGTAGGGCAAATGATTCGTTTTAATAATATTCCTTTTAAAGTGATTGGTGTATTGGAGGAAAAAGGAGAGAATACCTTTGGGCAAGATCAGGACGATGTGGTTATCGCACCCTATACAACTGTACAAAAACGTATTTTAGCCATAACGTATTTAAACCAAATTATGGCATCTGCTATAAGTGAAGAAGATGCTCCAGAAGCGGTAACACAGGTTACTGCTATTTTGCGAGATCAGCACAAATTAGCAGACAGTGAAGACGATGATTTCTCTGTACGTTCTATGGAAGAACTAATCTCAACCTTTAGTTCTACCAGTGAAATGTTAACCATCCTTTTAGTGGCAGTAGCGAGTATTTCGTTGTTAATTGGAGGGATTGGAATTATGAATATTATGTACGTGTCGGTCAAAGAGCGTACTAAAGAAATCGGATTGCGAATGGCTGTGGGTGGTAAAGGCTCAGATATATTAATGCAGTTTTTAATTGAAGCCATTTTAATTAGTATTACTGGAGGTGTGCTCGGGGTAATCCTCGGATTGAGCGCCACAGTATTTATAGAGAAGTTTCTTCACTGGCCTACAAGTGTAGCGATGTATTCTATTATTATTTCATTTGCAGTTTGTGCCGTAACCGGAATATTTTTTGGCTGGTATCCAGCAAGAAAAGCAGCGGCTTTAGATCCTATTACCGCCTTGCGTTACGAGTAAATTTTAAGAGTTTAATTTCATTTTAGAAATATAAAATTTAACCTTATGAAGACAAGTATCATTAAAGTTTGGAGTAGTGGTGTTTTATTGGTTGTAATGGGCTGTAATAGCTCTAAAAAAAGCAGTGATAATACACCAAATACAGATGTTCATTTTGTGTTGTCAGATACGGGGCAAGATGTCTTTTATGATGATGATGGAGAAGTGATTTCTAAACCAGAGAAAGACGAAGAATATTACGGTCAAGATGCACAATATACAGGTGTTTCTTCAGCATATAAAGATAATGAAGATGGCACTGTTACCGATTTAAATACGGGCTTAATGTGGCAGAAAACCCCCGATAATAATCGTCATAATTTTTACGATGCATTTACATATGTAGACGAATTAGAAATAGGAGGTTATACAGATTGGAGATTACCAACAATTAAGGAATTGTATTCTTTAGTTAATTCTAATGGCGAACTTAATCCTAAAGATTTATCGGAGTCAAAACCGTATATAGATACCAATTACTTCGATTTTAAATATGATAAAAGAATGCCATATGCAGGTCAATACTGGTCAAGTACTAAATATGTAAAAGGTCCGATTCAGAATATAGAAATTGAAGGTGCTTTCGGGTTTAATTTTGCAGACGGACATATAAAAGCATATGAAACGGGCTTATATTATAATGGGGAAGGTGGCGTTAGAAATCCTGGTAATTTAATTAGAGCTGTCCGTGGAAAAGAAAAGGTATATGGTGTTAACGATTTTGAAGCGAATACCGACGGCACAGTAACCGATAAGGCCACAGGCTTAATGTGGCAACAAACAGATAACGGACAAACATACAATTGGAAAGCGGCATTAAATTATGCTAAAAATAGTACACTAGCAGGTTATTCAGACTGGCGTTTACCGAATACTAAGGAGTTACAAAGTATTGTGGATTACGATAAAAAAACAATTCCGGCGATAGATGAGAGTGTGTTTACGTGTACAAATAAAGACAGTTGGTTTTGGACCAGTACTACACAAGGCGATTTTAAATATACTGCCTGTTATATCGCATTTGGAAAAGCCTATAGTAAAGATAATAGTGCAGCGACTACGTATTACGATTGGCATGGTGCAGGAGCACAGCGTTCAGATCCTAAATCTGGGCAAGTTGAAGATTATGTCTTAGAATCTGTAAATGCTGCAGACTCAATTAGAATTAATAATTATGTGAGATTAGTTAGAAACGTAAATTAAAATCAATGTTAAAACATAAAATTATGAAAACATTAAAAATAAGTACCATGACACGCGTATTTGTTTTTGCCATGTTATGTGGGTTTATTATACAATCGTGTAAGGATAAAAAAACAGAAAGTAAAGAAGAAGTAAATACCAGTACGAGTTCTAATAACTATGTGCAAGTTGCTACAGGACAGATAGCGACTTACGGTGAAGATGGTGAAGTTTTAGAGGGACTACAGCCAGGAGATTCTCTTTTTGGTCAGGATGCCAATTATTTAAAAGGCGAAACCATGGCGTATACTAAAAACAATGATGGGACCATTTCAGACAAAAACACAGGATTAATGTGGGAAGAAATTCCTACATCTGAAGGGTTTGATTGGCAAGGAGCCAAAGATTATGCTGAAAATCTAGAATTGGGAGGTTATAACGATTGGAGATTACCAACAGCTAAAGAATTATACTCTATTAGTGATTTCAGTCAGGGTTGGCCATATATAGACACTACTTATTTCTCGTTAGTTGATAACGAGCATGTCGATAAAAGTGAACAATATTGGGTTAGTAATACTTATGTTGGTCACACAGAAGAAGGACAATATGCTGCGGCATTTGGAGTAAATCATGCTACGGGACATATTAAAGCATATCCTGGAGAAGAACCAAAAGGACATGGAGATCGAAAAGGTCCACCACCAGGAAATCAAAAACCTGAAGGAGAATCTGCAGATACAAATAACGATAGAGACCAAGAAAAACCTCAAGGTCAAGAAGGAGAACAACGCGATGAGAATAGACCACCGCCACCAGGTAATGGAGAACGACCATCAGGAAATCCAATGTTAAAACATGTGCGTGCTGTTCGTGGTGCAGTATATGGAACTAACGATTTTCATGATAATGGAGATGAAACTATTACAGATAACGCTACAGGATTAATGTGGTCTAAAAATGATAGTCAAAAAGGTTTAGATTGGAAACATGCTTTAATGTATGCTGAAGGTTCAGAATTGGCAGGTTATTCAGATTGGCGTTTACCTAATGTTAAAGAGTTACAAGGTATAGTAGATTATGATTATGCGCCAGGAGCTCAAGATGCATCAAAAGAAGGACCAGCTATAGATCCAATTTTTAATACTTCAGAAATTACTAACGAGAATAATGATTTAGATTATCCGTATTTCTGGTCTAGTACGTCGGCAAGATTTCAAAGAGGGAAACCGTTTTATTATGCTTGGTATGTCGCTTTCGGACGTGCAGTAAACAACGAAGGTTTAGATTTTCATGGAGCAGGAGCGGTTAGATTTGATACAAAACATGAAAACGGACCAGCAAGTGAAGGTGGTGAACGCTATTATAATTACGTGCGTTTAGTAAGAAATGTTAAGTAAAATATGTAAATAAAATTGAATCTAAAAACATAGACAAATGAAAAAGAATATAGATTTAGGATTGTTAGTATTAAGAGTCACCATAGCAGTATTAATGCTTTTTCACGGTGTTGCTAAGCTGAGCAATTTAGATGGTATAAAACACATGTTAACAGAAGCCGGTATACCAGAAGTGTTTGCTTATGGTGTTTTTATTACAGAATTGCTAGCGCCTATTTTAATTATAATAGGCTTCAGAACACGATTGGCTTCTGTTGTCTTTTTCTTAGGAATGATAACGGCTTTGCTAATTGCACATGCCGAACATTTATTTGCCTTGTCTAATACAGGTGGATTGCAAATAGAACTGATTCTTCTATATGCTTTTGGTGCTTTGGTAATCTTTTTTACAGGCCCAGGAAAATATGCAGTATCTACTAGTAAATCTTGGGATTAATAAGAAGCAGTATATATTAAAGGTTCCCAATTATAGTATATCTATAATTGGGAACCTTTTACTTAGTGATAAAGCTGTTTTTAATATTATTTTTTTCGAAATTGTGTTGCCGTAATACCCGTATTGCGTTTAAAAAACTGATTAAAATTAGCGACTTCATTAAAATCTAGTGCATAGGCTATATCAGCAATAGATTTATCCATTTGGTAGAGTAGTGTTTTAGCATATAGTATTTTATAATCTATTATAATTTTCTGTGCACTTTTACCCGTAACTTTTTTAACACATTCTGTAAGATAGGTCGGACTAATATTCATCCTTTCAGCATATTCGTTTACTGTTAAAAAGGTATTGTCACTAGATACTATGGCATGTTCGAATTTAGACATGATTTTTTCAAATCTGTTTACAGTAATGATACCCTCATTATCTTCTGTCATGCGTTTTATTTTATACAGAAACAGACGCAATAAAGCGCGAATAATTTCCAAACTATGGGGTTTATCGCTTGTGGCTTCTTTATACATTTCTGCAGCTATTGGCAACAGTTCATGAAAATCGGTATCACTTAAATGATATAACGGAAACGTGTGTATTTTAAAGAAAGGAAACTCATTTTGTAACTCATGTGTTTTCTTAATGTTTGCAAAAACCGAAGCCTTAAAATTAATCACATAACCTTCATCATTATCATCGTGGTCGGTTAGACCATAACTAATAGTTTGAAATGGTGACACTACGGCCAAACCATTAGTCATGTTGTCAAAAATTTGATCTCCTATTTTAATGTTTTTGGTATGGCGCTCTAGAATAGCTAATTCAAAAAAATCTCTTTTATGAGGCTCTGCGAATTCAGCTTCTGGTTCACTGTGATTTTCAGGTTTATCACTTATCGATTTAATATAAAATTGATTGGAGTAATCGTTTATTTTATCATCTGTATTTAAAAAGTAAGATTTTATGTCTTCGTAGATCTTCATAACGATAATTTCTTCAAATATAACTTAAAAACATAAATAGTAATCTTTTTTACCTTGATTATAATTCATAATAACCTTTTATGTCGTAGTACTTTTGTATATATAAAAACAGTACAGTTGTGAGTAAATTGAATGATACATGGTATAGAGCGTTTCCTTTCTTGAAAAAGAGGAATGCGTCTGTACGAGATAGTTCTAAAAATAAGACAACGCAATATTCTTTAAGTGAAGATGCTATACCAAAGTTGCTTCTTGTTTTTGTAGGACCTGCAGTACTGGGACTAATAATTAATGTGCTTTATAATGTAGTAGATAGAATATTTGTTGGTCAATATGTGGGAGCTGAAGGTTTATCTGCAGTAACTATGGTGTTTCCTATAAACCTTTTTCAATTTGCTTTTGTATTGCTTTTTGGTAGTGGAGCAGGCGTTTTAATTGCCAAATATCTGGGCGAATCTGAACCTGAAAAAGCACAAGATGTCTTTGGAAATATGATCGCAGGTCTTTTAATCATAACAACAATATTAACCACGGTAGGCTTCCTTTTTTATAAGCAATTATTATCTGCTTTTGGTGCAGAGGGAGAACTTTTACGTTTATCGTCGGAATACCTTTTTGTCATTTTAATGGGATTCCCTATAAGTTTCTTTCTCGCTCTTTCTTTTACATGTCGTGCAGAGGGAAACCCCAGTTTACCTGCAAAACTAGTACTGCTTTCAGCAATAATAAATTTAAGTTTAGATTATGTTTTTATGAAACTGTTTAATTTGGGCATACGTGGTGCTGCTTTAGCAACCATAATTGCACAGGCTACCAATGTCTTATTATTGATGAGGTATTACATAAGCGATAACAGTCTGGTAAAACTGGTTTGGAATAAAATAAGAATTAGAAAAAATATCACGCTGTCTATTCTATCCGTAGGTTTCGCGCCTTTTGTTATGGATTTTGCTGTAAGCATACAAAATGTATTGGTTAATAGTTTACTACTTAAATCTGGAGGGACAGATGCTGTGGCAGCCATGGGCATTCTCTTTGGAGTGAATACCATTTTTATGATGACCGCTTTGGGTACTGGAGATGGTATGCAACCTATTATCAGTTATAATTTTGGAGCAAAACTTTACAATCGCGCTTTGAAGACTTTAATCTATGTACTAAAATTTGTGAGTATAGTAGCGCTGTTAGGGATTGTAATTTTAAACGTATTTACAACTCAAATTATAAGTGTTTTTATTGATGGCAATATAAATATTGTACAAATCAGTGAAGTCGCTTTAAAAATATTCTCAATATCCATTCCATTTTTTATGGTACAAATTGTAATTGCCAGATATTTTCAGGCCTTACAAAAAAACAAAACAGCTACGTTCTTAGCTATACTTCGTCCGATAATATTGTTTATACCAATAGTATATATTTTAGAAAACACATATGGATTAGTTGGTATATGGATCGCTTTTGTAGTAAGCGATAGTGTAGCGGCTTTAATAGCGTTGTTTTTAGTTAAAAAATATACTCTGCATAAATCTAAAAAGGAAATCGCATTACAACTAGAATTAGAACAATGACATAATCGTATCAATAAAAATAATGAGTACTGATGTAAAATCAAGCTGTTCGTATAATACAGTGTGTAATTCAGATAATTATACCAAACTTTATAGAACATATACTGTTTAGAACTAAATAAGCAGAAATCACAAATTTGTAAGTAAATAATCAAATCAATAATAAGAAATAATAAAATGAAAACTAGAAAAATTAACGTGTACTCTTGGTCTATCGGACTCTGTATTAGCTTGTTATTTATGTCTTGTGGTAACAAAACTGAAGCTAATAAAAATGAAACTGTAGCAACGTATAAGGTTTTAAAAGTAACACCGCAGACTATAGATTTATATAGAGATTTTCCTGTAAGTATTGAGGGGATTGAGAATATAGAGATTAGACCGAAAATTGAAGGTTTTATAGAGAAAGTCCTGGTAGATGAAGGCGAATATGTAGAAAAGGGACAATTACTATTTGTGCTTACTGCACCAGAATATGAACAAGAGGTATTGAGTGCAAAAGCAGCAATTAGTAGTGCAAAATCTGAAGTGAGTACGGCGCAGTTAGATGTAGAAAAAGCTAAACCTTTAGTTGAACGCGACATTATAAGTAGTTTTGAATTAACGTCGGCCGAAAATGTAGTTAAAGCCAAAGAAGCCGCACTAGAACAAGCACAAACCAATTTGGCAAATGCCCAAACTAATTTAAGTTATACACACATTACTGCTCCTGTTTCAGGATATATAGGGTCACTCCCTTATAAGTTAGGAAGTTTAGTTAGTAGTAGTACCACAGATGCTTTAACAACGGTCTCTAACGTTAAAAAAGTATATGCGTATTTTTCTATTAACGAAAAAATATATTTAGAATTTCTAAAGAGTGGTCAGTTAACCAATGGCGCTGAGGTATCGCTTTTACTAGCAGATTACACCACATTTGATCATAAAGGTAAAATACAAACGGTAAGCGGTCAAGTCGATGAAAATACAGGTTCTTTTAACGTGCGAGCGATATTTGATAATCCAGACGATTTACTTCGTACAGGAAATAGCGCAACCATTAAACTTCCTAGAACGGTAAAAGATGCTTTGCTTATTCCGCAATCGGCAACTTACGAACTTCAAGGTGGTGTGTATACGTATATCGTAGATGATGAGTCCAAAGCCAAGGCAATTAAAATAAATGTAACACCAAGTACATCGGGGCAAGCTTATATAGTAACTGATGGGCTTAAAGCGAATGACCAAGTTATCGTAGAAGGTATTAATACATTATCTACAGGAATGAAAATCAATCCTACAGAAGTTAAGGCTTCCAATATTGAAGCTTTACAGGTAAATCCAGAAACAGCTACAAACACTTCAGAAACGAAATAGTTATGTTTAAACAATTTATAAAAAAACCGGTACTATCTTCTGTTATTTCCATTATCATTCTGATTTTGGGAGTTATAGGAATTTCAACTTTACCGATGTCTCAATATCCAGACATTGCACCTCCAACAGTACGCGTTTCTGCTTCTTATGATGGTGCAAATGCCGAAGCGGTATTAAATAGTGTCATTGTGCCTTTAGAAGAAGCCATTAATGGGGTAGAAGGGATGACATATATGACCTCTACAGCAAGTAGTGGAGCAGCAAGTATTTCTGTGTATTTTGCTTTAGGAACCGATCCTGATATTGCAGCAGTAAATGTTCAGAATGCCGTATCTACCGCAACTAGTGTATTGCCTTCTGAAGTGACACAAGCTGGTGTCACCACAGAAAAGTCGCAAAGTAGTAATGTGCTTATTATTGGTCTTTACAGTGAGAATGACGATTATGATGAAGAATTTGTTCAGAATTATGCCAATATAAATCTGATTCCAACCTTAAAAAGAATAGACGGTGTAGGAAGTGCTGAAGCCTTTGGATCTAGAGATTACAGTATGCGTATTTGGTTAAAAGCCAATATTATGGCAAATTATGGTTTAGAACCTTCAGATATAAGTACAGCACTTGCGGATCAGAATTTAGAAGCTGCACCAGGAGAATTAGGTTTACAAGGTGATCAAGCGTATCAATACACCTTAAAGTATAAAGGAAAGTTACAAAACGCATCAGAGTTTGAAGATATTATTATCAAAACCACTGATGACGGACGTATACTGCGATTAAAAGATGTGGCACGTGTAGAGTTAGGCGCACAATCTTACAGTTCTTCTACCATGATTAACGGTCGTCCAGGTGTTGGTGTTGCCATTGCACAATCTGCAGGGTCTAATGCACAAGAAATCGTAGAAAATGCGATAGCGACCTTAGAAGCGGCAGCTGTTAATTTCCCAGAAGGTCTAAGGTATACAGAAATGCTAAATGCCAATGATTTCTTAGAAGCTTCTATTACAAAAGTCATTCATACGCTTATTGAAGCTTTTCTATTGGTGTTTTTGGTTGTTTTTATTTTCTTACAAGATTGGCGTTCTACTTTAATTCCAGCCATATCAGTGCCTGTCGCCATTGTAGGAACCTTCTTTTTCTTAAATATCTTTGGTTTTACAATTAACCTCTTAACACTTTTTGCTTTAATGCTCGCCATTGGTATTGTGGTAGATGATGCGATTGTGGTTGTGGAAGCTGTACATGCTAAGTTAGACTCCGGATATACCTCTTCTAGAAAAGCCAGTTTAGATGCGATGAGTGAAATTTCTGGAGCTATTATTTCTATTACTTTAGTGATGTCTGCCGTTTTTATTCCTGTGACCTTTATTAGTGGATCTTCAGGGGTGTTTTATCAACAATTCGGAATTACCTTAGCAATTGCCATTATATTATCGGCCATAAATGCATTGACGTTAAGTCCCGCTTTATGTGCCATTTTATTGAAACCACATGATGAACATGCAAAAAAGAGCTTTTTAGATCGATTTTATATCGCATTTAATGTCGGTTTTGAGAAAACAACTTCAAAATATAAAAAGTCAGTGTCTTTTTTAATCAAGAGAAAACCTGTTGCTATAGGTGCACTTCTTGTCTTTATTGGACTGTTTGTATATTTAATGAATACAACAGCAACGGGGTTTGTTCCTGATGAAGATCAAGGAACTATTATGGCAGATATTAGTTTGCCAGCCTCGGCATCTTTAGAACGTACCGCAGAGGTTGTTGAGCAATTGCAAGAATTAGTCCAAGATATGCCCGAAGTGAGCAATGTGTTACGTTCTACAGGTCGTGGAATGATTAGTGGAGAAGGCTCTAATTACGGTATGATCATTTTAAAATTAAAAGATTGGAGTGAAAGAACTGGCGACGATCAAGATGTGCAATCCATTATTAAACGCTTATTTGCTAAAACAGCAGATTTTAAAGATGCCAGAATTATCTTTTTTGCACCTCCAACCATTACCGGGTTTGGGATGAGTAATGGGTTTCAACTACAATTACAAGATCAAAGTGGTGGAACAGTAGACGAACTTTATAAAGTAAGTCAAGATCTTATTGCTGCGTTAAGCGAACGCCCAGAAATACAATATGCCAATACAACTTTCGATCCTACTTTTCCACAATATGAAGTGGTGGTAGATGTGGCTAAAACTAAGTTAGCAGGCTTAGATGTAGAAGGTGTGTTAAGTGTAATGCAAGGGTATTTTAGTGGGGTATATGCTTCTAATTTTAACAAATTTGGTAAGCAATACCGTGTAATTTATCAAGCAGAAGCCAATTTTAGAGACAATCTAGAAAGTCTAAATGCCATTAAAGTGAAAAATGGAGATGGTGTAATGGCTCCTATTACAGAGTTTGTTACACTTAAACGTGTGTACGGTCCTCAAAGTTTAACACGTTTTAATTTATTTACCGCTGCGAGTATAATGGGCGCACCAAATGATGGCTATAGTTCTGGAGATGCTATTGCAGTGATTGATGAGGTTGCTAAAGAAGTTTTACCAATAGGGTATGGCTATGAATACTCAGGGATGACACGTGAAGAGATTTCTGCAGGAAGTCAAACCGTATATATCTTTATGTTGTGTTTCATTTTTGTGTACTTCTTATTATGTGCTCAATATGAAAGTTATATTCTACCCATAGCTGTGTTATTAGCCGTTCCTGCGGGTCTATCTGGAGTCTTAATTTTTGCGAATTTATTTGGAATTAGCAATAACATTTACATACAAATTACATTAGTGATGTTAATAGGATTACTCGCCAAAAATGCCATTTTAATTATAGAGTTTGCTATACAAAGACGCCGGGAAGGAGAAACTATTGTGCAATCTGCAATAGACGGTGCCATTGCTCGATTTAGACCAATATTAATGACTTCTTTTGCTTTTATTTTCGGATTACTTCCTTTAATGATTGCAACAGGAGCTGGTGCAACAGGTAACAGAGCGATTGGTACAGGCGCTATTGGTGGTATGCTTATCGGAACCATTTTAGGTGTATTAATTATCCCCGTATTATTTGTGGTTTTCCAAACCTTACAAGAACGTATCGTAGGTGTTCACGATCACGATTGGGGAGATGAAGACGATGAAAAATTGCATTTAAATAAATAAAATTCAGACATGACATTTAAATCATTAACATATTATATATCCGTAACAGTCATCATTCTAACGTTAAACTCGTGTGGTGTGGTTACTAAGAAATACGAAACGCCTGACGATGAATTTGCAGCGCAATATAGAGATACATTAGTGCAAGACACTACATCTATGGCGACTTTATCTTGGAAGGAAATTATAAGAGATAGTACTTTACAAGACTTAATTGAAGAAGGCTTACAGAACAACCTTAATTTAAAGTCGGCTATAGAGAATATAAACCAAGCGCAAGCGAGTTTAGTAGAAGCAAAATTAGCATTTCTACCAAGTTTGGAAGGTAATGCTCAGATTACACGATCTAAAACGTCTCAGGCCTCGTTAAATTTAGGAGGAATAACAGGTGTAAATTTAAATACAACCTCTCATGTCGGACAATTAACGAGTAGTTGGGAGCTTGATGTTTGGGGTAAATTACGTAGTAATAAGCGATCTGTTGTTGCGTCGTTTTTAAAATCTCAAGCAGCCACTAGAGCAGTACAGACACAACTTATTTCTGATATTGCCATAGGGTATTATAATTTGCTGGCATTAGATGCGGAATTAAAAATTACAAAGGAAACCCTTGCAAACCGTATAGGCGATCAAGAAACTATGGTGTACTTAAAACAATCGGCAGTAGTTGATGGTGCTGCTGTGGTTCAAAGTGAGGCGAGTAGATACGAAATAGAAACATCTATTCCTGATATTGAAACCAGTATTTTAGAACAAGAGAATGCACTTTCAATTCTTTTAGGGCGTGCTCCTGGAGCTATAGAACGTACGTCTTTAGAAAACCAAACAGCGTATTCCGATTTAAAAATAGGGATTCCTTCAACTTTACTTAGAAATAGACCAGATATTCAAGAAGCAGAAATGACGTTTAGAGGGGCTTTTGAAGATGTAAATATGGCTAAAACCTATTTTTATCCATCTTTAACGCTTACAGCTAATGGCGGATTATCATCTTTAAGTTTAACAGATTTTTTCGATAATTCTGTGTTTTATAATTTAATAGGAGGTTTAACCCAACCCATATTTGCTAATGGCGAAAACAAAGCCCGATTAAAAATTAATAAGTCAGTACAACAACAGGCCTTTTACGATTATAAGTTAGCCTGGTTAACAGCAGGAAGTGAAATTTCGGATGCGTTATTTCTATATAAAAAAGCTAAAGAAAAACAAGCGTCTCGAACGCTTCAAATTTCAGCATTAGAAAAATCTGTAGATTTTACAGAGGCGCTTTTAGAATATTCGTCATCGACTAATTATACCGATGTATTGACGACAAAAAACAGTTTGCTATCTGCTCAAATTAATGGCGTGAGTGATAAGCTTCAAGAATTACAAGCTGTTATTCAGTTGTACCGAGCGCTTGGTGGTGGTTGGCAATAAATCAATAAGGCTATATGTTATTACATGCAAAAATTGAGGTTTTATACCATCGATAAAATTGACACTTTCATATAGCCAACACACCAAAACATCTATTATGTAAAACAAAGAAAGGGAATAATTTTATTTTTGTATTGTTCGATTAAAGCCAAAGTTTTTTGTGTATTCATAAAAATATGAGTTGGAAAAAGTATTGACTATTTGAATAAATGTTACGGAGCATAATTTGTAAAACTTTCTAATAAAACATACAATATGAAACATTATATTTTAATCATTGGCCTTTTATTTCTTTTGTTTTCTTGTAACCAAAGTAAATCGGAAGGCACAACTCACCAAGATAATTTTACTCAAGAGAAAAAGGAATCACCTGTAGTTTTTAAATTAGAAAAACTAGCAAGTGGCTTTCATTGGGGAGAAGGACCGGCTTCAGATGAGGAGGGAAATATTTATTTCACAGATGTTCATCAAAGTAAAATTTTAGTTTGGACCACTGATGAAGAACTTGAGGTTTTTCGTGAAAACAGTAATGGTGCCAACGGATTGTTTTTTGATAAAAACGGAAATTTAATTACTTGCGAAATGCAATCTGGTCAAATTACCTCCACTAGTAATTTAGGCGAATATAAAGTTATAGCTTCTACATATAATGGAGTGTCTTTTAATGAACCCAATGATTTATGGCTGGATGATAAAGGAGGAATCTATTTTACAGACCCAAAATACGGAAGACATGCCAATGAACTTTCGCAAGATGGTATGCATGTCTATTATATAAGTTCAGATCATAAAAAAGTGACTCGTGTTATTGATGATTTAGAAAAGCCAAATGGCCTTGTAGGAACATCAGATGGGAAAATACTTTACGTTACAGATGCGCAAGGCGGCAAAACATACCGATATGATATTCAGGAGGATGGTTCGTTACAAAACAAAACACTTTTTGTTGAATTTGGTTGTGATGGGATGACTATTGATCAGGAAGGAAATGTTTATTTAAGTACAAATGGAAGGGATGCTGTAGATATATTTTCACCTTCCGGCACTTTGCTTAATTCTATTCCTGTTTCAGAAAGAGTTGCAAATATGTGTTTTAGTAAAAAAGATAACACTCTATTGTATATCACAGGGAAATCATCACTTTATAGAGTAAAAATTGATGGCGTTTTTCATCCTTGAAACAAGTAAAGCAAAATAATGAACAAAAGATGTTGATTAACAAATCTGTGTGATTAACGTTTTTCTTTTAAGTTGATTACAAATAAACTTTTAGATGTTTAATTTGTTTTTATGTGCTAAAAGATATCTTTAAGGAGTTAATAACACAGAAATACAATAAGGTCAATAGTAGTTGTCTAATCTATGCACTGCATATCATTTAAGCCCGTCTTTTCATAAAAAGAATGTAACCCACCATATTATTCTAGTTTATCTAACACGCGATAAATAGTTGTTTTTTTTAACTTAGAATCGAGTTGATCAATTAATTGTTTTGCCGAAATTGCTTTATGACCTTGATGGAATGTGTTAGCAAAGTTTCTACCTTTTTTATTTTTCTTATCATTCCCATAACACAATTGTAATGTAGCTTAGTTGCTATAAAAGGTTTTTGTTTATATTTGCAACTCGGTTGCATTAATATATGGTGTTTACAAAACAAAAATCAGACAAATTAGAAGCTATCGCTAGTGGACTTTGCCTTATTCATAGTGTGGTCATACCATTTTTATTTATTGTTCAAAATTGTTCTGTTGCTGGGTGTAGTGATACTCCGGTAGGGTTACAACTAATTATTAATCATATTACCATATCAAAATGAACAGAAGAAATTTTTTTAAAAAAGGATCGTTAGTTGCATTAGGATCAACACTATTACATCCTTTTGATAGTCTAGCGAACGAAATTGGCTATGACACTACAGCTAAATATAAAAAGGCAAAAAATATAATTATTATTGTTAGTGATGGTATGAGTATAGGGACCTTGAATATGGCCGATTTGTATTTGTCTAGAAAAACAGGTAAAGGTTCTAATTGGTTAAGTTTATATAAAGAAAACAAAGTGAGTAGAGCACTTATGGATATGGCTTCTGCAAGTTCTATTGTTACCGATTCTGCTGCAGCGAGTTCATCTTGGGGTGGTGGTGTGAGAATTGAAAATGGTGGTTTAAATATTAGTAAAAGTGGGGAAGCGCATTTTCCTATTTGGCAAAAATTTAAAAAAGCGGGGAAAAAAGCTGGTTGTGTAACAACAGTTCCCATTACTCATGCAACTCCTGCGGGTTTTTGTGTGAATTCTAAATCTAGAAATGCTCAAGAAGATATTGCTGAAAAATATTTAGAACATAAGTTTGATGTGATGATGGGAGGAGGAGATGATTATTTTGCTTCCAATAAAAGAAAAGATAAAAAAGACATGTATCAAGAATTTATGACTAAAGGCTATCAGGTTGTAAACACAAAACAAGCGATGTTTTCGGCGGAAACAAATAAACCTATTTTAGGTGTTTTTGATGACAATGCACTTCCGTATGCTATAGATAGAAAAAATAGTAAAGAACTAACTCAAAAGATACCAACACTTGCAGAGATGACCAAAAAAGCCATAGAGGCTATGAAAAACCATGACCAAGGTTTTGTATTACAGGTTGAAGCTGGTAAAGTGGATTGGGCAGCCCATGGTAACGATATTGCTGGATTAATACATGACCAAATAGACCATGATGAGGCCATACAAGTTGCTATGGATTTTGCTGAACAGGATGGCGAAACTTTAGTTATTATAACGACAGATCACGGTAATGCAAACCCTGGCGTTATTTATGGAAGTAAAGCCAATGCTAATTTTGATTCTATTCAAAATTATAAACACACTAACGAATGGGTTTTAAATGGTATTGGTAAAGAAACTTCTATTTCTCAAATAAAAGAACGCATACATTATGCCAATACTATAGCGCTTACCAACGAAGAATGTAAACAACTATTAGATTATTATAAAGACATACCTACCGCTAATGGGTTGTATAACCCAAAACACTTGCCTTTTAATCTTTTGGCGACCATGCAAAAACTGCATAATTCAGTCGGATGGATAAGTATGCAACACTCTGCAGATTATGTAGAATTAGCTATGTATGGTCCCGGAAGTCAGCTTTTAAAACCGTTTATAAAGAATACCGATTTACATTACTTGATGCTTGAAGCTGCTGAGGTTGAAAATTCTTTTTAATAAAGCGAGCTATCAAGCAATTACAACGATTTACAGCGGCTTAAACACAGCCTGCAAAGGGGGCTGGTATAACATATTTACTTTTTTTCTTCTACATCATTAAGGGGCACAATAGCAGGAAGTGAAATTTCGGATACGTTATTTCTATATAAAAAAACTAAAGAAAAACAAGCGTCTCGAACGCTTCAAATTTCAGTATTATAAAAATCTGTAGATTTTACATAGGCGCTTTTAGTGTATTCATTATCGACTAATTATACCGAAGTGTTGACGACAAAAAACTGTTTGCTATCTGCTCAAATTGATGACGTGAGTGATAAACTTCAAGAATTACAAGCTGTTATTCAGTTATACTTAGCGCTTGGTAACAATTAACCACTAGTTCTATAGTTATCACATGTAAAAATTGAGGGTTTATACCATCGATAAAATTGACACTTTCATATAGCCAACACACCAAAACATCTATTATCTAAAGAAAAGAAAGTAAATGTTTTTACCTTTGAAGTATTCATCTGAAGTTCATATAAATGGAAGCCTATGGCATCTAAGCTTGAAATTTTAGATGAATACGTTACAGGTAAAGGAAAATATGGAGTGTTTTTGATTCTAATATCTGGATTTTATTATATGTTTTAAATCGTAAAACATCTTTTAAATGGTGTTTGTTTAAATAAAAATCTAATGCACAAGAATAAATATATTGTCATATTTTCTCACATTCTAGTTTGGTTAGTCCTTTTTAGTATGCCTTACTTCCTGTCTTATCAGCAAGAGCGAGATATCAATAGAATCATTGCGCACTTTTGGTTACCCTTAGTGTTTTATGCCATGATTTTCTATTTAAATTTTTTCTATTTTATAGATAAGTATCTGTTCACAAAAAAAACGATACATTTTATTATCATAAACGTAATTTTTATAACGTTTTTCCTGGTTTTTAAAGAACTTATCGAAGCAGCTTTCTTTAAAGAATTAGTAGAAAATGATCTTAGAAAAGAAAATGGCAAACCACCGTTCGAAATGTTTATTTACATGCAAATGCTATCGTATTTTGCACCTTTATTATTTTCTATAGCATTAAAAACCACTAAACGTTTGGTGGCTACAGAAGCAGAACGTAAGGAAGCAACTAACATAAAATTACAATCAGAAATACAACATTTACGTTACCAATTACAGCCACATTTCTTTTTTAACTCGTTAAACAATATTTATTCTTTAGTCGACATTTCTCCAGAGCAAGCCAAATCGACCATTCATAGCTTAAGTAAACTCATGCGGTATTTATTGTATGAAACAAATACTGAAAAGGTGCCTTTATCTAAAGAAATTGATTTTATGAAGAAGTATTTAGAGCTCATGAAATTGCGTATTTCAGATAAAACACAAGTTATTTCTACTTTTCCAGAAGGTCATAATGGCATAACAATTACACCGCTTTTATTTATATCTTTAATAGAAAATGCCTTTAAACACGGCATTTCTGCCAATAAAGAAAGTGAAATTTTTATTCATATGTCTGTAAAAGACAATGTTGTGATTTTTAAAATTGTAAATAATAATTATCCTAAGCAAACAAATGATAAAAGCGGTTCTGGTATTGGATTACAAAATCTGAGAAAACGTTTACAACTGTTATATCCGAATAAACATGTGTTTAAATCAGAGGTTGTAAATGGACGATTTTTTGTAGATTTACAAATAGAAACCTAATAGCCTATGGAAACTTTAATACTGAGTTGTGTAATTGTAGATGATGAGCCAATGGCACTTAATTTAGTTGAAAGTTACGTAGAAAAAACACCCTTTTTAGCTCTTAAAAAAAAGTGTAGTAGTGCTATTGATGCTATGGAATATCTGCAAACAGAAACTGCAGATGTTTTGTTTTTAGATATACAGATGCCCGACTTAACAGGTTTGGAATTATCAAAAATGGTTTCTAAGGACACACGTATTATATTCACTACAGCATTCGATCAATATGCTTTAGAAGGATTTAAGGTTGAAGCTTTAGATTATCTATTAAAACCCTTTGATTATGCCGAGTTTTTAAACGCAGCTAATAAAGCGAGAACATGGTTTAATTTGCTTAAAGGATCGACTTCAGATACCGTTAAAACGCCTCCAACTACAGATAAAAAAGAATTCCTTTTTGTAAAATCTGAATACAAGCAATTACGGATTAAGCTTGCCGATGTTCAATATTTTGAAGGTTTAAAAGATTACATCAAAATTTGGATAAAAGATAACCCGAAACCTATTTTAACCTTAATGAGTTTAAAATCGCTAGAAGAAGAACTTCCTTCTTCAGAATTTATGCGAGTGCATCGTTCGTTTATCGTGTCGCTTAAAAATATAGAAGTTGTAGAGCGCAGTCAGATTATAATCAATAAACAACGCATTACGGTATCAGAACAATATAAGCCTAAGTTTTTAGAGTTTATAAATCAAAACTCTTTAAACGGTTAAGACGTTTATATTTCTATTGTCCAAAAACCTCATCTTTACAATAGCCTAATTCATAGATTTAATCTTGCTATTAGTATATATTGTTTTCCCACCTTAGCAAAGCCCATTACTTTTATATTATAATAATAACACATTGTATAATGAAAGCGATCATATTTGTCCTCATGGTGTTTGGTGCTATGGGTTCTGTATATGCACATGCAGAGAAATCTCTTATTCTATTAGATACCATTTCGGTTTTTAATGACAATATTGAATACCAGGTTACAGATAGTCAGACCAATATTACCTTAAATATAAGTACAGAAGACCCAAGAACAATACAGTCTATTTTACATCACGGTCTTACAGTATATTTTGATCTGAAAGGGAAGGAGAAGAAAAAAGTAGCTATAACCTATCCGAAAGAGCCGCTAAAAATGGCAAAGAAACCTGAAGCAGCGCCTGAAAACGATTTTCAGACCGAGGCAGAGGTGATGCAAATGCGTCAGGATATAAAAACACTTGTAGATGATTATTTTTCTGAAGATGCTGTGTTTTTATGTTATGATAATACAGATTATTTTAATGTCTTGTTAAACCGTTTAGGAATTATAGCAACATATTCGTACAATGTTGAAGATGGTGTTTTAAATTATCAATTAACCTTACCTAAAGAGAAAATTAAAGAAAAGAGCAAACAAGACTTTTCTAAACTTAAAATAGGTGTTGTAACGGCACAACAGGAAAAATCGAGTACAGAAGATAGAACCGAAGATTTTGGAAGCGAACAACGTGGACCAGGTGGAAGCGGTGGAGGACCTCCTGGAGGTGGCGGCGGATCAGGCGGCGGTGGTCGTGGTGGTCAGTCTCAAGATCAACAACCTCCTATGGATGGTGATGAAAATGGACCAGTGGTAATCGATTTTTGGTTCGATGCACACATGTAGTGCATAAAATCCAAATGAATTTTAATTTGAGTTGTTTTTTAGTTTTAATAAATTGTTGAATCCAGAATTCCCAATCTTTAATAGCATTTAAAGGTTGGGTTTTCACTTTTATAAACGCTTAACTCAGAAATCAATTATAATTTCCAAGTCATTGTAAAGAAGAATGAAGTTATAGTTCTGAGCGGTTACTAATATTTAAAACTTCGTATATAATTTTTAGATGATACTTTACCGTATTTACAGAAATAAATAAATCTTCACCAATTTCCTTGTTAGATTTCCCTTGTTTTACTAAATCTATAATCTGAAGTTGTCTTTCGGTTAGATTGTAATCATTAAGGTCTAATTTAGTTTGTCCAGACTCGTTTAGTTCTTTTGTAACACGTTCAAGCTCATCACGCATGTTGTTCGTTTCAAGTTCAGCGAGTATACGTTTGTCTTTTGCACATTTATAAAAATAGCATAATAAAAGCAACACAATACTAAGGGCCACTATAAGTGCAATTAATAGATTTCTATTACGTTTTTCTTTTTCTACTTCAAGTTGTTTTCGCTTTTGTAATAGCTCTTTTTCTACTCTTAATAACTTACTACTTCTATTTGTTCCATCGTGAGCAGTAGCTAATTTTTTTACCTGTTGTACAGCTTCTATATATTTTGGGTTTTTGTAATCACCCATTTCAGAATAATAATTAATCATGTCATCATATAGTCCAAGCTCATAAGCACTTATTTGATGTTTTTTGGCATAGGCCAATCCCGTTTCAAAACTTTCTATTACTTTATCGTGTTGCCCTAAACTTTTATATAATTCTATTTTTTTACGGTATACTAGAGGAACTTGATGCGGCTCATTTTCTATTAAGGTTGCCAAAGCTTCATTTAAGTATACATCAGCCTCATTGGTATTTCCCTTGCGAATCTCCATACGTGCTAGAACCAACCAATAAAAAGACAGTGATCTTGGTCTAAAATACTTAACATCATCGTCTGAAATTTGAGATATTAATTCTGATACTTTTTCATATTCCAACAAATCAAAATAAACCAATAACTTTTCAAGTTTATATTGTGCAACAATCTCTTCTTTTCTATCTGTTTTCAGTCCAGCCTCTAGCGCTAAATCTAAATTTTCTATAGCTTGATCGTAGTTGAATAAATCTTTATAAATAAGGTATTTCTCATAATATGCTCTGCATATAGCATATGGTTTAGAATCTGGATTATGAATAATTCGTTCTTGTCGCTTAATAGAGTTTTCAAATGCTGTATTATCCACTACTGTAGGCTTCTCATCTTGAATGACATCAATAGGAGCATTACCTCTGCATAAAATGAAGGTTAAAAGAAAAAGGACATGCAAGATTTTACGAGACAAGATGAATGATTTAGGTCTAATTAGGACAAATATAGGACGTTTTTTTTAATCACAACCATTTATGGTTTAGATAAATAGCGTAAAATTTTTGTTTTTTTTAACTTTTAATACATATACTCATATTCTGAAGAATAGAATTTTAATCGTATAGGTTTATGTCCGAATGAAGAGCTTAAATCACAAACATTTTAAGTTGTTGATTATTAGGTTTATAAGGCGTGACTACCCGGTGGGTAGTGCTTAATTTTTATCCTTTTATATAAAACTACTCGCTGACTACCTTTGTAAATTTTGGATTTATTATAAAACTTAATCACATTTGAAAAGAGACAAGAAAGTCCTAATGGATTTTATGTTTTCGCTATTATTTTCTAAACTCACCAAACCAACCTTATTATGATTAAGAAATCTCATTTAATTGTTCACGATCACCGTTTTAAAATTTCATTTGATTCATTAATAGTTAATAACTCAAATGATTAATATGGAAAGCATAGTAGAAATATATACTTTAGGTATCCTTTTAGGTATGGGATTATTATACGGTGTTTATAAACTCACACAATATGCGTTCTGGATCAATCAATTATGGATCACAATTGTACTCGTAATGGTTTTTATTATAGATAGTGCAAGCATTCCATTTTTATACGTGTTAATCTATTTTGGTTATGCCTTAATTTTAATGAACATTATTGGATTTGTGTGTTTTCAGAAGAAAGTGTATTCTATAGAATAAACACGGCAGTTAAAACCTTAAGGCTTTTTATTGAGTTAATTATTTGAATAATTAATAGCGGTGATATGCATAACTTCAAGTATGTTTGTAAGTACTTATGGATTCACTTACACAAATTGTTTTAGGCGCTGCAGTTGGCGAAGCTGTTTTAGGTAAAAAAGTTGGAAACAAAGCCATGTTATATGGTGCGATTGCCGGTACTATACCAGATTTAGACGTGCTGGCTTCTCATGTAACCGATACAGTTACGGCGCTTGAAATTCATAGAGGGTTTACACATTCTATACTGTTTTCTATCATTTTTGCTCCTATTTTTGGATGGCTTGTTTCCAGATTCGAACGCTATAAAGACATAAAAGGTTGGTCTTGGTTATTCTTTTGGGCCTTCATTACACATCCGTTGTTAGATGCGCATACCACTTGGGGAACACAATTATTTTGGCCTTTAGATTTGCGAGTGGCTTATAAAACTATTTTCGTTATCGATCCGCTATACACAATACCGTTTATAATTTGTGTAATCTTAGCGATGCGTCAAAATAAAGCAGCTAAAAAACGACGCGTTTATAATAAATGGGGACTCATTTTAAGTTCAAGTTATTTAGTAATAACCGTGCTTTTAAAAGGTATTGCTTTTTCAAAATTTGAATCGGCTTTACAAGATCAAGGTATAACGTATTCAGATTTAGACACACGTCCGTCGCCATTAAATACAATTCTATGGACGGCAAATGTAGATACCGAAGCGGCATATTTAGTCGGTCATTATTCGTTTTTTGATAGCCAACCCATCTCGTTTACAAGCTATCCTAAGCATCATGAATATATAGATTCTTTTAAAGAGAATGATAAATTGCAACGCATGATTGCTATTTCTAAAGGTTGGTTTACCATTTCAAAACATAATGAAACGTTGTATTTCAATGATTTACGATTTGGTACTTTAAGCATGGAACCTCATGCAGAAAACTTTGTGTTTCAATACGAAATTAAAACCAACGCAGATCACAACATCAATTTTATTGAAACACCAAAGAACAGAGCTGATGCTAAGCATTTAATATCAGATCTTTGGTTGCGTATTCAAGGTAATTAAAGTATTATTTCCAGTCGTTTATAAGAATGATCAGTCCCCATTGTATTTCCATTTTTACCGTTTAAAGTGTAATTATGGGCATTCACTTAAAAGATAATGTACTCCGCTTAATGTTCGATTTTTACTGGATTAAAATGTTGAGATTTGCCTGACGACAAACTTTAATTTTCCGAATGAGAAAAATAACGATTACATGTTTCATAGCCATGCAATTGGTTTTTATGAATTCTTGTTCAGATGATAGTACATCATCTGATGATTTAGAGGCGGATGATAGTATTGAAATAGTAATTGACGACACCGATTTTGAAGCGACAGATTGGACCGAGGCCACACATAGTAAAGATGCCGATCCAGATTTTGATGAAGTTTTTGAAGATGAAGCTGTAAAACGTTTGGATCTTGTAATTTCTGAAGACCGTTGGAATAGCATGCTGGAAAATATGACAAGTTTGTATGGTACATTTGGTTCACATAGTAATTCTAGTTTGAGTGATTCTGATGAAGATCCAGTTTTTGTACCTGGAGAGGTGTTTTATAATGGTATAGAATGGTATCGCGTAGGCATTCGTTTTAAAGGTAATTCAAGTTTACAGTCTAGCTGGTCGGCAGGTATTTTAAAACTATCTTTTAAATTAGATTTTGATGAATTTGAAGACGATTATCCGCAAATAGACAACCAGCGGTTTTACGGATTTAAAAAATTAAGCCTGAAAAACAATTACGATGACAAATCAATGTTACGTGAAAAAGTAGCATCAGATGTTTTTAGAGACGCGGGTTTAGCGGTATCGCATACAGCATTTTACACGGTTTATGTTGATCATGGTGACGGTCCAGAATATTTTGGAGTTTATACTTTGGTTGAAGAAGTTGATGATACCGTTATAGATACTCAATTTTCTGATAATGATGGAAACCTTTACAAGCCAGACGGTGATGGTGCTAGTTTTGCTCTAGGAACATTTACAGAAGATGTGTTTGTAAAGAAAACCAATGAAGATGATGCCGATTATACAGATATTGAAGATTTGTTTACAGCTTTACACGCCGATAACAGAACAACAGATCCGGAAGCCTGGCGAGACGAATTAGAAACAGTATTTGATACCGATACATTTTTAAAATATTTAGCTGTAAATACGGTGATTCAGAATTGGGATACCTATGGAAGAATGACACATAATTACTTTCTGTATAATAATCCCGATACCGAACGCTTATCATGGATTCCTTGGGATAATAATGAAGCTTTAAAAGACGGGAATGGGCAAGGAGCAGTGGCTATAGATTTTTCAGATGTTAGTACCTCAAATTGGCCATTAATAGGTTATTTATATGCAGATGACACCTACAAAGCACAATATGATACTTATGTACAAGATACTATAGATACTTATTTTAATGTAAATACCATGCAATCTAAATATTCAACATATTCATCACTAATAGAACCTTATGCTACAGCAGAAATGGACGGATATACCTTTCTAGATTCTAGTTCAGATTTTCAAGTTGCAGTTAATGCATTAAACAGTCATGTAGTGCAACGTGCTTCAGTAGCGAGTTCATATTTAAGTAAATAGTTTTTTTTTAAGTCCTTTTAAGTTGGTTCTTAATTTTAAGCCAGTTATAAGAAATTATAGCTGGTTTTTTTATGGTTCACCATTAAGAATATAGAATTAGAAATACGCCGATTAGAATACCTGCTAAAGGCACTAATTTTTTACGTTTGTTTTGCTCTCTAAATATTAGACCTCCAATAACAACTGCTATAATAATCTGACTTCTTTTAATGGCCGATAATAGCATAATTAAAGCTTCGGGATCTTGTAAGGCTTTAAAATAAAAATAATCTGCTGTTTGTAGTAAAACTCCAACAGCCGGAATAGACCAACGAAATTTAAAAGCTTGTCTTTTTTCAGCATATGGAAACCAGTTAATGCTTAAAATTACCAACAATATAGCAACCGTGTAAAAACAAAACCAAAATTGAAGTGTTTGCGGATTTAGCGTTAAAGTTTGAATTAGAAATTTATCGTATAAACCGCTAGAAGCACCCAAGAAAGTTGCTGTAATAATAGCGAATATCCATTTGTTACGTGTAAAAACAATACCTTCTTTTTTACCGATTTTAGAATATAAAATAACAGAGCCAATAATTAAAAAAAATCCTATCCATTGATATGGATTTGGGCGTTCTTGATAAATAAAAATAGCTCCAATAAAAGTAAAAAAGGGACCTGCAGACCGGATTGGTGTAACAATGGTAATGGGTAAATGTTTTAAAGCTTGATAAGCTAACACCCACGATGCAGCCATAATGCCCGATTTTATAAAAATAAAACCATGCTTTTGCAAGGGAATAGACTCGATATAAAATCCTAAAGATTTCATGTAATCTGGATTATATTGAGATCCTAAATAGAAGGGAAGCAACAGTAAAAATCCAGAAGAAATGGTCCCTAATAACACTGGAAAAACTTCGTTTCCTTGAACCGCGTGTTTTTTACATAAATTATGTAATCCTAAAAATACGGCCGATAATAAGCCTAAATACATCCACATGGGCGCAAATATAGTTTTTTAGACATTTTATTACGCTTTACTTTTCTCTTTTATGGACAGAGGAATAAAAAATTTATAAAAATGAAATTTGTACAGGTAATCATTATTAATTTTTACACTTTTTAAATTAAAAAATAGTTAAATTTTTAACAGTTTTTCTAATGGCTAGCTACAGCATTTATATATTTTTGTTTTTATAAAATAAAAAATGAATAGTATATGAAATCAGTATGTATGGCACTTTTTGTAGTGCTTTTTGTGTCATGTAGTTCAGACGACCTCGTGTCATCTAAAGATTATACAGCAGAGAACGAACAAGAAATATTAAGTTACATATCAGCTTATAATTTAGATGCTGTAGCAACCGGTTCTGGGTTGTATTACGTAATAGATGAACAAGGAGATGGTGCTGCAATTACGTCAACATCAGATGTTACAGTAAAATATGTTGGACGATATACTGATGGAACTATATTTGATTCGTCTGAAGATGAAGCCATTTCTTTTTATTTACAATATGTGATTGAAGGTTGGCAAGAAGGTTTACCGTACTTTAACGAAGGTGGTGTGGGACAACTTATTATCCCTTCACATTTAGCTTACGGAAGCTCTGATTATAATTCTATTCCTGGTGGTTCTGTATTAGTATTTGATATTGAAATTATTGATTATGCTGCAGAAAATGAAGCAGAAATTTTAAACTATATCGCAGAAAATGACTTGGATGCACAGTCTACAGATTCTGGGTTGTATTATGTGATAGATGAGCAAGGTACAGGAGCACAACCTACAGAAACATCTTATGTAACGGTTAATTATAAAGGCTATTATTCAGATGGCGAGGTGTTTGAAGAAAATTCAGATGGGTCATCTTTTTATTTAGATAATGTGATTGAAGGTTGGCAAGAAGGATTATCGTATTTTAATGAAGGAGGAAGTGGGACATTATTAATACCTTCAGATCTAGCTTATGGACGTTATGGATCTGGTACCATTCCTGGAGGTGCAGTACTTATATTTGATATTGAATTAGTGGCGGTGAATTAAATTCACATTTTTATATAAAATACAACGCCCATCTTAATTTAAGATGGGCGTTTTTTATGTGTACTATTTTAAGAATTTTAAAAGTAAATTAAATTTTAAAATCGGGATGGAACAACCAAAACTCTTGACTATTTGCATCTCTAGAATCTTTATCAACTTCTGCTAAAATAGAACGTAAAAGTGTACGATAATCTTCAGTCTTGTAAGTGTCGAAAAACGCAGCAACTATAGGTAGTAAATCTGTCTTATTAACTGTTTTTAAAGTATCGTGCTTCCATTCAGCACCATTTACTACATGCGCTAAATACTGTAAAGCTAAGGATAAACTCTTATTATTTTCAGTCTTATAATTCCACATATTCATGTCTACATCATCTCCAATTTTGGCAATGCTTGTTAAAGCTTCAAGGTTAAAACAACTGTAAAAGAAAGAGCGTGTTCTTTCCAATTCATGTATTTGTCCGCCTTCAGCAGTTAACATGTTTTCTAGGCTGTGTTCAGTAACTACAATAGTTTGTTTTGCTAAGTCCGTTTGTCCTAAATACATCGCTAAAGCCGTCACCTGAAATTTATACCAAGAACCGTGATTATTGGTAAGCTGACTACCTTTAATCCCCAACGGACTCTCTATTAACCATGCTAAATAAGCAGATAACCATGCTGTCATTTTAGTCTGTTTATTGATTGTCCATTGTGTAGATGTAGCAATCAGTTGTAGAGCATCTGGAATAAACTGAACGATAGATCGACCATCTAAAATCCCAAAAGGTCTTGTGTTGGGATGTCCTGGAATACTTTGTCCGAATTTTAAATGCGGATTCATAAGTGTCTCAGGATTTATAAACCACGTATCTAACATACTTATGGCTTTAGTAGCATAAGTTTCATCTTCAGTAAAATAATACGCTAAACTTAAAACATAAACGCCTCTTCCCATTAATGCCAAGCGCTTTCTGTCTACCGCTTCAGTTTGAGTCTCTGGATTTGTTTGTCCGTCTAAGCGAATCCAAGACAATCCATCTTGACGTTTTGGATCTGGCCACCAATAGCGGCTAATACTTAAATAATCATGCTTATCTCCCGAGGGCGGTACAATACTTTTATCCATAACAGTAGGATTATCTTGTTTTAATACGCTGCTGGCTTGTTGTAAAAGTTTGGAATAAGCCTCTAATGTTTGTGGTGAAGCCGTGCCCTCAATAATTTGTTGTTTAGCAGCCGCTAATTGCATAGTATCTAAACGAATAAAAGATTGTGACACCATGGTTACACTGAATAAACACATGACTATTAGTAGATAACGTGTGTATATAGGTCTATGCATAATGAATGGTACTTAAAATTATATGGTATTTAAAGCTTAAATATAGCAGAAAAAATACAGATGTGAACGTTATAAATGATTGAATTTCTCTGTTGAAATGAAAATAGAAAGCAACCTAATTCGTTTAATATTTATCGAATAATATAGCCTATATTCGCGCCTTAAATGTCAATATATGGGAGCACATAATGAAGGTGAAGTGGGAGCAGTGTTAAGTGAAAAACAAATAGATGATTGCTTATATGTATTGCAACAATTAAATACAGATACAAATCTAATTTTTGATATTCCTAAGGAAAAAAGAATTGCATTAATTCAAGCTACAGGTTTGTTCTCTAGACCAAGTCGAGAGGAATTTGCTAAACGTAAAAAAGATGCTAAAAAGCATGCCAAACGTAAAAAGGAAAAGCAAGATCGTGTTGCTCGAAAAGAAACAGGAATACGCCATGCTAGAGAAACGCCCATTTTTATGGCGCCTAAATTATTAGCTGCAGCCGATTTACAAAATAAAAACACACCAGAGTTAGAAACGCCAAGAAACTGTTATGTGTGTAAAACACCGTATACTAAACTGCATCATTTTTATGATACCATGTGTACCGATTGTGGCGATTTTAATTATGCTAAACGCTTTCAAACGGCAGATGTTAACGGACAAGTGGCTGTTATCACAGGATCACGTTTAAAAATTGGATATCATATTACACTCATGTTACTTCGTGGTGGAGCAACCGTTGTGGCTACTACACGGTTTCCTGTAGACTCTGCCATACGTTTTGCTAAAGAAGACGATTTTTATGAATGGAAAGACCGCTTGCACATTCACGGTTTGGATTTAAGACACATACCAAGTGTAGAAATATTTTGTAATTATATTGAACAAAAATACGACAGATTAGACATTTTAATTAATAATGCAGCTCAAACCGTAAGACGTCCTGCTGGTTTTTATACGCATTTAATGAGTAAAGAAGAGCAAGCTGTAGGGACTTTACCACAAGCTGTTCAAGAGCTACTTTCCGATCATACTAATTGTTTAGACGAATTAAAGTCTTTAACTTCTGGCGCATCATCTAATGCCAATATGCCTGTAACTTGGCACGGACCGGAACTAGGCATTGGTTTAAGGGCTTCAGCTAAATTATCTCAAATACCATATAGTTTTGATACAACTTTAGTTCCTCAAGACGTGTTTCCTGAAGGTGAATTGGATGCCGATTTACAGCAAGTCGATTTAAGAAAAACAAACAGTTGGCGTTTAAAATTAGGAGCTATTGAAACCACCGAAATGATAGAAGTACAATTGGTAAATGCGGTCGCCCCTTTTGTGTTGTGTAATCGTTTGGCAGAGTTTATGAAAAAGGAAAATACGGGACAAAAACACATTATAAATGTTACGGCTATGGAAGGAAAATTTCATCGGGCATTTAAAGAATCTAGACACCCGCATACCAATATGGCGAAAGCTGCTTTAAATATGCTTACACATACGGCCTCCGGTGATTTATCAAAAAGCGGCATCTTTATGAATGCTGTAGATACGGGTTGGGTTACAGATGAAGATCCAGCAGAATTAGCTAAAAAGAAACAAGTAGAATACGATTTTCAACCGCCTTTAGATATTGTTGATGGTGCTGCACGTGTTATGGACCCATTATTAGATGGTATTAATACGGGAAAACATTGGTGTGGAAAATTTCTTAAAGATTACCGTCCAATAGAGTGGTAAAATCATCTAAAAGGGTTTAATTATTACTAGTAATCTTCAGAAGATCATCGGCTTTTAAATTGCTATGATCTTCAAAGTATTTAACACGTACAATAGGATTTGCGTTAGTTTTATACGTTTTCAAGTCAATTGGTTTTAGGTGTAATGGGTAAATTGCATCAAAAATAGAACACAATGGAAAATGTATTAGTAGTTGGTGCTACAGGTACCACAGGACATATTATAGTAAATTATTTAAAAGGATCTCAAGATTTCGAACCTATAGCTATGGTGAGAAATGCAGAACAAGACAAAGATTTTAGTGCACACAATATCAGAACCGTTCACGGCGATTTAGAAGAAGATGTTTCAAAAACTGTTGAAGGCATTGATAAAGTAATTTTTGCTGCCGGATCAGGTGGTAATAAAGTGAAGGAAGTAGATCAAGATGGTGCGATAAAAATGATTAAAGCTTCAGAAAACGCGAACATCAAGAAATTTGTAATGTTAAGTTCAATGGGAGCAGATCAACCAGAACTTAGCGATCAGCTTCAAGAGTACTTAAAAGCGAAACATAATGCAGATGAATTTTTAAAACAATCATCGCTTAACTATACCATCGTTAGACCAGGAACACTTAATAATAACGAAGGACAAGGCACCATAGATTTAGCTAAAAATTTTGATGAACATGGTGAGATTACCCGGGATGATGTGGCACAGACGCTGATACAGGCGTTGCGTGACGATGCTACCAATACATCTACTTTCGGAATTCTACAAGGAAACACACCAATTGAGGAAGCAATTCACGATTTCTAAGTTTCAGTAGAATACAAATCAAAAAGACGTATTAATTAAAAAACACACACACATTATGATTAAACCAAGAACAGAAACACCAGATCTTAGTATAAATTTATTAAACGGAACCCAATGGACACTTAGCGAACAGCAGCCAGAACATTTTACACTAGTTGTTGTTTATAGAGGAAAACATTGTCCGGTATGTAAAAAGTATCTAGAGACTATTCAGGAACACTTAGACGATTTTAAATCTAAAGGTGTTAACGTGGTTGCGATTAGTTCAGATTCTAAAGAACGCGCAAACGCATCTTATACCGATTGGGATATAGCCGATGTGCCTTTAGGATATGATTTTCCTATTGAAGAAGCTAGATCTTGGGGATTGTACATCTCTAAAGGGATAAAAGATGAACCAGAAGAGTTTATAGAACCGGCAATATTTTTAATAAGACCGGATAGAACGTTATATGCGTCGTCTATACAAACTATGCCATTTGCTAGACCTAAAATTGTTGATTTATTAAAATCGATAGATTTTGTTATAGATAAAGATTATCCTGCACGTGGAGAAGCGTAATAGATAAAAAACAAAAAAATCCCCTAATCTAATTTAGATTAGGGGATTTTTTTATGATAATAATTAGTCTTACAAGGTGTTTAAAACACGTAGTAAATCTGATTTTTTTGTGAATAATTGATATTCAGAATCGATTTGCTTAAGTTGAGTTTCAATTAATTTTGCTTCGCGATAATTGACAAGAAATAGAGAGCCTTCTCCCAAACTAAATTTACGTTCCTCACTTCGTACTATGTTTTTATAATCGAAAACTAGATCCTGTAGTAAATCATATTGAATGCCGTATGATGCAATCTCCTGAATAGTTCCTTCAATTTTATTTTTTAATGTCACTTTTGTCACAGTAATATCATAAGCAATATCTTGTAACTTCATATTAGAAAGCGCTAAATCTCCACGTTCTTTTCTCAAAAACAAAGGAAATACCACTTTAAGTCCGCTTTTATAATCTGCAGTACTAAAGGAATCTAACTGCTCATAATCAGACGATAAAAAATTGTATTCTAAATTAACAATAGGCAATAAGTTGTTCTTTTTTAAATTTCGGTCTACGGTTAAAATATCTTCTTTTGTTTGTAATTCCTGAAGCTTAGGATGATTTTCTATCAGTTCGTCTGTACTGTTTAAAATTGAACTGTTAAGTACAACATCAATAACATTAATAGTTTCTACATCAGGTACAATAGAATCTCTTATTTCTAAGGGTACATTATTTTCTAACCACAAATAATTAGAGACTTCTAAAGTCGATTTTAAATACCCGATTTTAGATTTCTCATAATCTAATACACGGGATTTGTAATTAATACTTGCTTCTAAAGTATCTACCGCAGGATATTCTCCAGCAAAGTAACTGGTCTTTACATTTTCCAATCGGTTTTGGGCATTAATTACATAGTCTGCATACACTTGCTTGGCTTGATAGTTTTTCAACCAATTAAAATAGGTTGCAATGGCTTCGTATAAAAACTCATTAACTAATAACTGACGTTTGGCTTCGGCTTGCTTCGTGTATAATTTGGCTTGTTTTAAAGTTGCCATACGCTTATTGGTAAGTAAACCTTGCGCTAAATTTACAGATACTCCAGCACTATATAGTCCGTCTTCTGGGGTGTTGTATTCTGGATTTAAATAAGTACCCTCTGTGTTTTCATATTTAGCACTTAATTCTACGCCATACCAAGTTGGAATTTTAAAGGTGGTATTTAACTTATCGTAATACTCTGTGCCTTTAAATTTTTTCCGATTATAATCTACCGAAAGTTTAGGATCGAAAGCCCCTCTAGATTTTAAGAGTTTGGCTTCACCTTCTGTGGTGAGTAAATGCGCTTGCTTTACCACCGGGTGATAGTGTTTTACGTAACCTAAATATTCTTCTAAAGATAAAATACTGTCACGTTCTTGTGCATACGCTGTAGTTGCAAAGAGTATACTAATACAAATTAAAAGTTTCTGCATATTATCCTTTTTTGTCTTTTGAAGCGTCTGTTGCTCCTGCAGGTTGATAAAAGTTAGGAGGGAAGCTGTTTATCTGTCTCCATAATTCATACCAAATAGGCACATTTTCCAAAAGCGCAATACTTTGTGCACCAGAACCAACACGAATCGCTTCTGGCCATTCTACATCATCTTCGTCAGGACTCGCTAATACACGATACATGCCGTTAGCACTAATAAAGTTTTCTATCACTATAATCTTTGCACCATAGGTTCCGTAAGATACATTTGGCCATCCGCTAAACACAATCGCTGGCCAACCATCAAACTGAACACGAACTTTTTCTCCTTTGTGTAATAAAGGTAAATCTATAGGGCGGACATACATTTCTACAGCCAATTCGTAATTGGCAGGCATAATATTTACCAATTGTTCGCCTTCTTTAAGCGTCTCTCCAACTCCAGCTTTCAAGGCTTTATTAATATAACCATCAAGAGGTGCCGTAATGTATAGTAAACTGCTACGTTTTGTATAATTTGCTAAACTACTTTCTAATTTAGACACTTCAACTTCTGCATTAAAACCTACAGATTGTGCCGTATATAAATCGCTTTCAGATTTCGAAAATTTATCGTTATAAGTCGCATTAATGGTTGAAATCGCTAACTGACTATTAATAACCTCATTTTTAGTGCTTAGAAACTTGTTTTGTAAAGACACCAGTTTTGCCTGCGTTTCTTGAAGTTTAGAGTATTTCTCTTCGACATCTTTAACCGCTTTTAAACCTTCTTCTTGAAGTGCAATGGTTCTTATATATTGTGTGTTTGCAATATCTGCATTAATCTTAGCAGCTTCTAAATCGATACTATCTGACTGTACTTTTAAACGGGCTTGAATCAGTTTATTTTTGGCTTGTTCTAATTTCAAAACACGTTCTTGCTTTAACGCAACGAGTTGATTTCTTAAGGCATCGACTTTATTTTTATAAGCTTCAACAGATGATGATTTTGCAGTGATTTGATTTCCTGTACGCTCTGTTAATTGATTGTCGAAATATTCACTTTTTACCTCTGAAATACGCAGTATAGTATCGCCTTCTTTTACATAATCACCTTCTTGTACAAACCATTCTTCTATACGTCCTGGAATTTGAGATTGTAAGGTTTGCGGACGTTGTCCAGGTTTTACAGTAGTTACCGTTCCTGTACTTGTAATACTTTGTGTCCATGGCAATAACATGATAATACCAATAATTATAAAAAAGACCAGAAGTAATTTTTTGAAAACCTTATGATATTCAATATTAAAGATATGCTGACCGGACTTAAATTTGGTTAAGTCGATATGTTTTGAAACTTGATTGTTTGATATATTAAGCATGGCTATTAGAATTCGTTGATTATATTTCCATTTTTAAGTGTAATTTGCTTGTTACACGTATCTTTCCAATGTTCGCTATTACTTACTACAATTAAACTCCAAGGACGTGAATAGTCTGTTAAAAGTTTAATTATACGGTCTGCTTCGTCTTTTGGAAAGTGATCTAATGGATCTTCAAAGATTAATAATTTAGGCTGTTTAATTAAGGCTCTAGCAATAAGTATTTTTCTAATTACGGTATAGGGTACTTGCTTTCCTTCCGGTTTTAAAATGGTACTTAAACCTTTAGGTTGTTGCTTTAAAAATTCTGTTAATCGTAATTCTTCAAAAACGCTATAAATGGTTTCATTAGTAATATTCGGATTACCAAAAGTGACATTTTCTTTAATGGTGCCTTCAAAAGGCGATTCGTCTGAAAGTGATAACCCTAAATGGGCGCGGTATTCGTTAATAAATAGACTTTCTATAGATAAATTATTCACATAAATATATCCAGAAGTGGGTTCTAAAATTCCAGAAATAAGCTGAATTAAACTCGACTTACCAGATCCACTTTCTCCTTTTATCCAAATGCGGTCTTTTTGGTTTATGGTAAATGTTAAATTATTTAAAATGGGTTTATTTTGATCTACTAATTTATAAGAAACATTATTCAGTTCGATAGTTAAATCAGAATCTGGATTGATAGATTCTCCTTCTTGTGCTTCCAAAGGTTTATCTACAACTTGTCCTAACTTTTCTATAGAAGTTAATACATCGTAAAAGGATTCTAATCCTAAAAGTAATTTTTCAACCGAATTAATAATTAAAAGAATTACAATTTCTGCAGCTACAAACTGTCCAATATTCATGCGTTGGTCTAATACTAAAAGTCCTCCAATAACTAATAAACCAGCAGTAACAAGCACTTTAAAGCTTATCATTTGCGCAAATTGTATCATAAGCACTTTAAAGTGACTCTCTCTTGCTTCTAAATAATTACTGACTAGCGAGTCACTTTTCTGAAGTCCTAAACTTGTACGTCCAGAGATTTTAAAACTAACTACGGCACGCGATATTTCTTGCAACCAGTGTACCACGCTATACTTGTATTTAGATTCTACTAAACTGGTATCCAATCCTCTTTGAGCGGTATACTTAAAAACCACATAAATTAGTAGCAAAAGTAATAAACCAAAAACCATAAAAAACGGATGATAAAAAGAAAGGAGTACTAAAGCAAGTATAATTTGTAATAGGGCAGAAGGGACATCGATTAGAATTTTAGATAATCCTTTTTGTATGGTTAAGGTATCGAAAAAACGGTTGGCCAATTCTGGTAAATAGTAATTACGCAATTCACTCATTTTAATTTTTGGGAATCGGTAACTTAAATCTATAGAAGCTCGGGTAAAAATACGCTGCTGTATGGTTTCAATAATACGCATTTGCATAATTCTAAGCACTCCAGAAAATGCCACACCAGAAGTTACTAAAACAATAAGGACATACAAAGATGCTGATGTTTGTGCACCTTGTAATAAATTAATGATGGCCTGTATACCTAAGGGTAAGGACAGTCCGACAATCCCTTCAAAAACGGCATAATATGCTACTTGGTAAATGTCTTTACGCTCAAGTTTTAAAAGACCTATAAAACGCCTCCATGGCGTTAATGTTTTACTTTTCATTAACTAAAGTTTTTAGTGTTAAATCGATATAAAATTCTGAAGGGGAATGGGTCTCATTACAATTCGTAATAGACTTAAAATGATTTTTTATAAAATGCTGATGCAATGCGCCTTCAACAATAGTACTTGCAAGACTTAATGCATTTGGGTATTTAGAATTGTATTCTGAAATAATTTCTGCTAAACGATGAATAACACGTTTGTAAGGCATAAAAGCCCCTTCTTTATTATCTAAATCTACGTTTTTAGTTAAATAGGATTTAGAATTTTCGTGTATGATAATCTGATTTAAAAAGACTTCATCAATATGCCCGTATTTATGATCTAATTCGGCAGTGCGACTCACCACATAAATGGCTTTCTTTAATTTGTCTTCTGCATCATTATTACTATACGTTTCAATGATTAACTGGCATTCAATCCAGCTCCAATACCAAGATGTTAGATATACTAACAATTTGTGTTTGCTTTCGAAGTATCTGTAAATAGAACTTTCATTGGATTGGATGACTTCACCTAACTTCTTAAAATTAAAATCTTCAAAACCTTGTTCCTTGATGAGCACAATACTACTTTCTATAATGCGCTTTCCCAGCGCAGAGGATTCTGGATCTTTGAGATAAATCCCCTTAGGAATTTCAATTTGGAAGGTTGAGAGTAAGTCAATCATATGTTAAAACTGTTTCACGCAAATCTAATAGCAATACTATTAACATGAAAGTGTTGTACTATTAAATATAAGTTAAAACTAATGTTAAGACTTAAATAGTGAGAGGTTACTAATAAACCGTTCTTGAAATTATTAATATTTTAAATTAAATGGTTTTAAACTGATAATACGTTAAATAAAAATGCCCTTAAACAAGTGTTTAAGGGCATTTGGGAGTGATTTAGTAAAATTTTACTTGGTTTCCCCTATAGTAACAGCTTTAATGTTTACAAATTCTTTTAAACCAAAGCCACCGTGTTCTCTTCCGTATCCAGAATCTTTAACACCACCAAATGGCATTTGCGGATCTGCTAAACCGAAGGTATTAATAAAGACCATTCCGGTATCGAAATACTTTTCTGCTAAATGTACTGCGCGATCTACATCTTTAGAGAAGATTCCTCCTCCAAGTCCAAAACGGCTATCATTGGCAATGCGCATTGCATCTTCATCATCTTTAGCTCGTATTAAAGAGGCTATTGGTCCGAATAGCTCATCGTCGTAAGCGGGTTGTCCTGGTTTTACATTATCTAAAACGGTTGCAGGATAGTAGTAGCCGTCGCCCGATTCTGGTGAGCCTCCGCATAAAATTGTGGCACCTTTATCTACACTTTCCGTAAGTTGTTCGTGTAATTTATCACGTAAATCTGCTCTAGCCATTGGTCCTAAATCGGTATCTTCTGCTTTAGGATCTCCTACTTTCAATTCAGACATGGCTTTTACAAACGCTTCTTTGAACGTATCATATACAGCATCTACCGCAATAAAACGTTTTGCTGCAATACAGGTTTCTCCGTTATTATAAATTCGTCCTTTTAAAGATTCAGTTACAGCAACTTCAATATCGGCATCTTCAAGAATAAGGTAAGCATCGTTACTTCCTAATTCCATAACAGATTTTTTAATTTGTGCTCCAGCCTTTTCTCCGATTATTTTACCAGCTTCTGGACTACCTGTTAAGGTTACACCACGTACTAATTTATGTTTAATAATGGCATCGGATTGCTCGTGATTAATAACTAATACCGTAAATAAACCCTCTGGTAACCCAGCTGCTTTAAATACAGATTCTAATAATTTTGCAGTTCCTGTAACATTCGAGGCATGTTTTAATAATACACTGTTACCAGCCATTAAATTAGTTATGGCATATCGGATGACTTGGTAAGACGGGTAATTCCATGGTTGTATACCATAAATAATTCCGATAGGCGCGTAACTAATCCGTCCTTTAGCACCATTCGCCAATTGTCGTTCTTCGGTTTTAAGTATATTTTCTGCATGTGTTGCGGCATAGTCACAAACCCCTGTACAAATATCTATTTCTTGCTGACTTTGAGTGAGAAGTTTTCCCATTTCATCAGTCATCAATTCAGCTAATTCCGATTTATAATGTTGTAATTCTTCACCTATAGATTTTATAATTTGAGCACGTTCTTCAAAAGAGCGATGTCTCCAATCTAAGAAGGCTTCATGTGCGGCTTGAATTTTTTTATCGACAGCCTCATCCGTCATATATGTGTATGTAGATATCGGGCTTCCGTCAGCAGGATTTATCGTTTTAAACGTATCTTTTTTTGTTTCAGTCTCCATAATCTCTGTTTTAATTTTTATTCATTTAGACACCTTTAGATGTCTTTCTTCTGTAAAGGTAATGGAGTCGTTTACCTTATGTTTGCTCTAATCTTATAGATGTTAACGCAAATACATTAACGCCTATAATATCTAAAAAGTTTGCTGTATATTTCATGTAAAGTGTTTAACACAGAGCTTTTTTGGTCGTTTGTATTCAAAAAAGTTTTAATATAAAATTCAGGATTATGAAAAATATAGCATATAATTTACTAGCACAATTACCTTTAGGAACACCAAATCCAGATGATAATGCACCAATAGATATTACCGATCCGTTTGATCTGATTGTATTTATTATTTTACCAATTATAATGGTGATTTTATACATTATCTGGAGAAAAAAAAAGCAAAATAATAAGTAATTGGTTTGTCGTTTGTCTGCAGCGCTATGCGTATTTTAGCTTTACAGACTTACCTTAAATATGTATATGGTTAGTGTGTATTATATCAAGACACTATGAATTTTTTAGACCGATTTTTAGGAGAACTAAATAATACGGATGACCGATTTCCAAAACCTACAACTGCGGGAGATGTTAGCATTGAAAATAACACCCTAATTTGTACAGATTATAAAGATAGAGGGATGCGCAGTTGTGTCGTGAATTTAGACGATTTACAATATGTATATATTAAAGTTGCTAATGATAAGGAAAAGTATCTATTTCTTTTTGACCATCATCAAAATGACATTCCTTTAAATTATAAGGGCTTTAAAGAGGTGTATACGCAGTTGTCGGATAGGTTTAATTTCGATGATACCGTTTTTTTTGAACATAGTCTAAATTCTAAACCGTTTAAAACACAGATTTGGAGACGAAAGCACCCTAAAACGTATACCATTTTAGATTTTATTTATAAGGACTACAACTTAGGGTTTGAAATTCAGTCCAACCCAAAGGTATTTGTATCTTGGGACACAACTTACAACGCCTTAACAGATCTTGAGCATGTGTTTTTTGAGACTTCTCCTTATAATCAGAAACTCTTGAAGTTTAAATATCCTGTTCGTATAGGTAATGTGATTTTAAACACATTTCAGGCTTATTTTGACAATCCGCGAACAGATGTTCCGGTGTTACATTATTATTGTGATTGCTATAACGATTCAGGAAATGATGGGAGTTATTTTGATTTAAAACACGTATTGTCACATGATGTAATTAACGATGATGTTTTTAAAGGTTATGAAAGGGCAGATCAGAAAAATTTATTCTTCGACTTAAATAAAATCAGATTATCTATATGTTATACCTACGATTATAAATGGCATTACGATAGTGGAAATACTTCGATAACCATTAAAAATCATAGAGAATATCCAGAATTGCTATATGATGAAACCTATGAAAAAGATATTGTAATTTCTGAAACCTTGATTTTAAAAGGCGAATTTTCTTGCCCTGAAGATTATATGAGGAACGAAAAAATAAAGTACAGACCCAAAGCAGTCTCTGCAAGCTATACAGATCAAACACTAATTTGGACAGATGCTGTGAATAATAAAATAGGATGTTCAACTAACAACTTTGCTCAAATTTTTGATACTTCCGAAATTGAATCCTTTAGTATTCTTAATATTTTACCAGCAAGAGGCAGCGGCGGTGCAGAGTTATACATTATAACAACAGATAAAACCTATCATAAGGTGTTACGAGGACGCTGTAAAGCCTTTGATAATTATGTATCACATATAGAACACTTAACTAACAAAAAAGTGACTTTTGAAAAAGAATATCATGATTGTTAGTTAGCCCAGAAGTACAGTGCTTAAACTGCTGAACATGATACAATTTCTATTTTTTTGAATGAAAAAAGCGCGTTTTTGCGCAAATTTTAAAATAAAATATTCATTTTTGAACGTAGAATACAATCTACTTCATCGTATTTTATATAAAATGACAAAGACTATGTGCAAAGAAAAATTTATGAAAGAAGCTGTAGATGCAGCACTACGAGGAATGCATAATAACGAAGGTGGACCGTTTGGTTGCGTGGTTGTTAAAGACGGAAAAATTGTAGGTCGTGGTAATAATAAAGTCACGTCGACTAACGATCCAACTGCGCATGCTGAAGTTACTGCCATTAGAGATGCGTGTAATAACTTAGGTTCTTTTCAATTAGACGGCTGTGAAATTTATACCTCTTGTGAACCATGTCCGATGTGTTTAGGGGCAATTTACTGGGCGCGTCCAGATAAAGTATATTACGGAAGTAATCAAGAAGATGCTGCCAATATTGGGTTTGACGATGCCTTTATTTATAAAGAAATTCCGTTACCGTACGAGAAACGCAGTATTCCGTTTACTCAACTTGCTAGAGACATTGCTTTAGAGCCCTTCCAGGAGTGGAGTAAAAAAGGAGATAAAACAGTGTATTAAACATATAACTTACGTTTTTTATTGACTCTGGTAGGTTAACACTTTCGGATTTGTTTTTAAGTATTTTATAATAATAAGATCAATTTTAATGATAGAAAGTATACCTAAGGAGTAAGCAATTAAGTCGCCATAATTAAAAGTACTTCCAAAAGCAATACGAGCCATTCTGTATTCAGATAAACCTATGTGCTCTAAAAAAGGAGTAAGTTGTAAGAGTTCTATGGTAAATGCAAGGGCTAAAACCCCAATACCTAATTTTATAGGTTCAATATTAAAAAACGATTTAAACAAAAAGTAAACACCTATTACAGCTAAAAAGTCTCCAAATGTATGACGGATAAATCCGGAGGTTGTGGCTATTACTAATTCTGTACTTAGTATTAAAACAAAGGCGATAAAATATTTAAGATTGAATGTCATGTATTAATTTTTAGTCCGTTTAGATATTTATTTTCACTATTAAAAAAAGTATCAAGTCATATAAAACTTGATACTTTTTTATGAATTTTATTCTCCGTTTTGCCAATCTATACTTCTAGACGCATACATTACGGCCGCTAATATTGCAAATAAACCAATACTTCCAACCAATAAAGCATAGCTTTCTAACTGTATAATTACAAATATAAAAGTGTACAATATGGTTAGTGAAACCCCTATAAACAGCGGAAATTTTATATTCTTTAAAATGGATTTTGAGTAGAGCGTAATCAGCACAATCACAGATGTACCAGCAATTACATATGCTTTTAAATAACTACTATGTTCCGAAATAGAAATTAATAAAGTATAAAACATGGTTAACGCAATTCCAATCATTAAATACTGAAACGGATGAATGTTAATTTTACTCATCGTTTGTATTAAAAAGAAGATTAAGAAGGTTAATCCAATCACTAAAAACCCATATTTCGCAGAGCGCTCACTTTTTTGATATTCATCTACTGGAATCATAAAATTAACGCCAAAAGCATACTGTTTTAAATCTGGGAGACCGTTAAAAGATTCCTGAGAAAAAGGACGATTAATATCTAATACTTTCCATTTTGCATTAAAACCAGTTGTAGAAATTTTATCAGAATTCTGAGGTAAATATTCGCCTAAAAAATTAGCCGTTTTCCAATCAGACTGTATATTAACATTGGTTTCTTTCCCAACAGGAATAAAACGTATTTGTTTACTACCATTTATATTAATGTTTAAGTTAAAAGAGACGTCGTGTTCAATAGGTAAATCCAATGCTTTTATCGATTTACTTTCTAATTTATGCAATCTTAAATCGTCTAAATAACTTGTGTTTTCCTGCTCATATTTAGACTCTAAGGGATACGTATTAGTATTAAATGTAATTTCAACTAAACTGTTTACACCTTTTAAATTAGAGGTTTCTACAATCAATTTAGATTTATCCCATAAAATATCTTCATCCTTAATATCATGTTCACTAAAATCGGGTTTGGTAAAACTTCCAGTGATATCAATATTACTTTTATACACAGCCGTTTTATAAATGCCACGTTGTTTCTCTTCAGGATTTATGGTAGAATTTATATCTAATGTATTGGGAAAAAAGTAAGCATATTCTGTAGATGTGTAACTTTCCTTTTTAGTCTTTTTTGTTGTTTCATTAAAAATTTCTTTAATATGATGCACTTGGTAGGGCACTTTTAAAATGGGGCCATATAATAACACTTCCTTTCCCCATTTCTGATTAATTTCATTAACAACCTCTTCTTGTCTGTCCATGCGTTCATGAATTAGACTTTTTATAAACGATAACGGAATTAAAAGTATTGTGGTTAATATTCCAACCATTAACATTCTTGCGGTTATCGAATGTTTCATCCATTTTCCAATTCTACTCGGTTGCTGATTCTGTTTTTCCATGTTATTATAGTTTTATGACTTAATATTTATATTTTAAAAGAACTTTGAAATTCAAAGTAAATAGATAAATAAAAAAAGCTAAGTGTTGTTAATTAACTTTTCAAGGGCATTAATATGTTTCTTAAATTCTGCTTTCCCTAGGGGAGTAGCGGCATATTTTGTATTGGGTTTTCTTCCAATAAATTGTTTTTCTACGGTAATAAATTCAACTTTTTCCAGAGCTTTTAAATGGCTGGCCAAATTACCATCTGTACATCCCAACAATTCTTTAAGCATTTTAAAATCCGCATGCTCATTCACCATTAAAACCGACATTATTCCAAGTCGAATTCTATGATCAAAAGCTTTGTTGATGTTTAAAATTATGTTTTTCAAAATATGTAGATTACTTTATAAATGGTAATTATTGTCTTTCAAATTTATAGTACATTAAAATACCATAAATTATATGCATAAATCCAAAACCAATTACCCAAAACCAAAATCCGAAACCAGGAAGCAACGCACTTATTAACCCTAAACCTATTTCTATTAAACCTAAATATTTTATATATCCCAAAGTATGTTTAGACGCATTGTATAAGGCAACGCCATAAAAAATAAGCATTAAAGCACCTGTTTGACCGTATTTACCTTGACTTAGAATTATTAAGATATATAAACCTCCTGAAACAAGCGGAATTAAAAAGCTAGCTAACAAGTTTTTTGTGGTAGTATTCCAATACGATTCACTGTTTTTATTGGCTCTCTGGGTGGTTAAAAAAATGGAAGTCCCTACACTTAAAACGAGTACAATTAGTAAGTCTAATAAAATTAATCTAAACACTTTTCCGTCTAAAAGTAATGTACCGTAAGAAAACGTGTTGACTAACCAATAGGCGTATCCTGCGCCAATTAAAGCATAAATCCCTGCTAAAATACCGGATATACCACTTAACGAAATAAATCGCGATGATTTACTCATTAAATTTTTAATTTCCGTAATGTCGTTTAAATACTTTTCTGTGCTCATTAGTAAAGAACTTTGAAATACAAAGTAAATAAATATAAATCTATTGTACAACTAAATGTTTAAAAAGTATTTGGGCGTTACCTAAAGGTCGAGCTTTACATTATATCTTTTTATTTCGAAAAGATAATAAAAAGGATGCCATTCCAATCCCTAACGCAAAAAAATAAGATGAAACCAGATAATAATCGGAATTTTGTTCAAATACTAAAAAAGCATTAATTATTGCTAAAAATGATTAAAACAACAATAAAAAACATTAATCGTTGCGGGTGTGTTGGGGAAAGTTTATCTTTTCTTAGAATTAACTAAAACCAACCACCATATGTCAAGTCTTGACACAACCACTGAGATTAATATGAAATTAATAGTCTCAGGTTTACTCGTATTTTTTTGCATCATTTTCTTTGTCGATTTACAACCAGGATCACCAGAGGTGACATATACAGCGGCTATTGCCTTTTTAATGGCTTTTTGGTGGGTTACTGAAGCTTTACCAATAGGAATCACCTCATTTTTACCCATTATTTTATTTCCAGTTTTGGGGATTTTAGACGGTAAAGACATCTCAGATGCGTATATCAATTACGTTATTTTTCTATTTATAGGTGGTTTTGTAATGGCATTAGCTATGGAAAAATGGAGTTTGCATAAACGTATCGCTTTAAAAATACTATCGGTAGTTGGCGGAAGTCCGTTTAGAATCATGCTCGGTTTTATGTTGGCATCTTCATTCTTATCCATGTGGATGTCGAATACCGCTACCGCCATGATGATGCTTCCTATTGCATTTTCTGTTACAACAGCCTTAGAAGAAGTGTATGGCGAAGGTAAAATAAGTTCGTTTGCTGCCGGTTTATTACTGTCTATTGCACATGCGTGTTCTATAGGCGGAATAGCAACTTTGGTAGGAACACCTCCAAACTTATCGTTTTTAAGAATTTTTGAAATTATCTATCCGGGAGCGCCAGAAATCTCATTTGGTCAATGGATCATGTTTGCTTTTCCCATAACGCTCATGATTTTTATGTTTTCACTCTTTTTACTGTATCTCACTTATCGTCCCAAAGGCAATATTGAAGCCTTGGAAGCTTCGTTTTTTAAAGATAAATACAAGGCCTTGGGCGATGTGACTCCAGAACAGAAACGAGTCTTTGTTTTATTTGTGTGTTTGGCTTTATTGTGGGTTTTTCGGTCTAATCTTAATTTAGGGTTTTTAACCATTCCAGGATGGAGTACCTTATTTAAAAACCCAAAATTCTTAAACGATGGTACAGTCGCTATTTTTGTAGCTATGTTACTATTTATAGTGCCATCTTCTAAAAAGAAAGAAGCGTTAGTCGATTGGAAAATTATGGTAAAATTACCTTGGCATATCGTGTTTTTATTTGGTGGTGGGTTTGCGTTAGCCAAAGGGTTTATGGACTCTGGTTTATCTAGTTATGTTGGCGGACTTTTAGGAGCCACAAAAGGCATGTCTGCCATGAATTTAGTAGGTACTTTAACCGCATTAATGTCGGTGCTTACAGAATTTACGTCTAATACGGCTACCACAGAAATGTTATTGCCTATAGTCTCTAGCTTGGCGACAGAAATAGAAGTAAACCCTTTACTAATCATGATTCCGGTAACTCTAGCGGCCTCTATGGCATTTATGTTGCCTATCGCTACACCGCCAAATGCAATTGTGTTTGGAACAGGGAAATTGAAAATGATTCAAATGATTAAAACAGGGATCATTATCGATATTTTTGCAACTATTGTCATTGTTTTAATGACCTTATTTTGGGGGACTGTGGTGTTTGATATCGATCCGTCTGTGTTTCCCGATTGGGCAGTTTCAACAGTTAAAGATATGCAACATTAGTAATTAGGGTTTTATAGGATTAATCTGTCTTTATCTGTTTAATTCAGGGCACATGAATTTTATATTGTATATGTAAATTATTATTGTGCACATCCAAATCATTTAGCATCTTTGCTACATGCATACAGCCATAGCAGATCACATTCAGAATCATATTCAACCTACACCGGCTGAAATGCATATATTTCTATCTACTTTAAATGAAGTCTCGGTGTCTAGAGGTCAGTTTTTACTCAAACCGGGCACACATGTCAAGCATGAGTATTTCGTGATAAAAGGTTGTTTAAAAGCGTACTATTTAGATGTTAAAGGAAGTAAACACATATTGCAATTTGCAATAGAAAATTGGTGGATTGGCGATTTTAATGCGTTTTATAATCAGATTGCATCAAATTTATATATTGAAGCGATTGAAGATGCTCAGCTGTTATCCATTAACTACGATAAACTTCAGGAGGTGTACGAACAAGCCCCCATTTTTGAACGGTATTTTAGAATTTTAATTACTAAAGCTTTCATTTCTCAACAAAAACGCATCTTATCGGCTCAAGAAAAAAACACTCAAGATCGTTATCTCGAATTTTGTCAATCGTATCCAAATATCGAAAATCGAGTAGCCAATTACGATGTCGCCAATTACCTTGGTGTTACTCCAGAAAATCTGAGTCGAGTGCGTAAAGCCTTAAAAAAGTTAAAACTATCCTAATTGATATAGGTCAATAAGATTGGTTATACGGTGTTGTAAATTTGTTACAATAACCATTAAAACAGTATAGCTATGTCAAAACAACAGCTTTTAACACCCTATCATAAAAATATTTCAATAAAAAATAGAATCGTTATGGCACCTATGACGCGGAGTCGTGCCGATAATGATGAAAAAGTTCCAACAGACGCCTTACAAGGTGTGTATTATGAACAACGCGCTTCTGCCGGTTTAATCATAACAGAAGGTTCTCAAGTTTCCAAACAAGCAGTAGGATATGTAAATACACCTGGAATACATTCTGAAGCTCAAATAGAAGGTTGGAAACATGTTACAAAGCGTGTACATGATCAGGGCGGCACCATATTTATGCAATTGTGGCATGTGGGGCGTATTTCTCATCCGGATTTCCATAATGGAGAATTGCCAGTTTCGGCTTCTGCAATTAATCCAAATGCACAATCTTTTACACCAGAAGGTTTTAAAGATACAGTTACACCAAAAGCGATGACGGTTGCAGAGATTAAGCAAACCGTGAAAGATTTTCAACATGCTGCAGCTAATGCTGTGAAAGCAGGATTTGATGGTGTAGAAATTCACTCGTCTAACGGTTACTTATTTCAACAATTTTTTAATGCGTGTTCTAATACTAGAACAGATGAATACGGTGGAAGTATTGAAAACAGAACCCGTTTTTTCTTTGAAGTTTTAGATGCTATTAAAGAAGTAATGCCTCAAGAACGTATAGGTGCTCGTTTTAATCCGTCTTTACATGGTATGTTTGGAATTACGGTCGATGAAGAAACTATTCCAACTTTTGAGTATATCATTAAAAAATTAAACGATTATAATTTAGCCTATGTGCATTTATCAGAACCATTTACAGATGTATCTGATGTGCCATTTGCGGTAACAGATATTGCTAAACATTTCCGTCCGTTATACAATGGCACACTGATGATTAACAATGGGTTTGATAAAAAAGACGGAAATAAAGTATTAGAAGCTGGAGATGCAGATTTAGTAGCTTATGGTAAGCTATTTATTTCTAATCCCGATTTAGTAGAGCGTTTTGAACAAGATTTGGAATTAGCAGATTGGGATAAAGATACATTCTACACCCCTGGAGAAAAAGGGTATACTGATTACCCAAAGGCTTCTAAATAATTATTAACAGTTAAAAATACAAGTACTATGAAATTTACAAGACAAGCACAGGCACAATGGAAAGGAAGTGGAAAAGATGGACACGGTCAGATCACCACAGCGAGTAAAGTTCTAGACCACACAGCATATTCTTTTAATACTCGTTTTGAAGATGGAGAAAAAGGAACCAATCCTGAAGAGTTAATCGGAGCAGCTCACGCTGGATGTTTTGCCATGCAACTTAGTTTTTTATTAAACGAAGCAGATTATACTGCAACATCTCTTGATGTAGATGCAAGCGTTAATTTTGAAGATGGCGCCATTACTAAAATCATTTTAAATTTAGTAGGCGATGTTCCTGAAATCGATGCAGAGCAATTTCAACAAATTGCACACGAAGCAAAAAACGTGTGTCCGGTTTCTAAAGTATTACAAGCAGACATTGAATTAAAAGTATCACTTAAACGCGCATAATAATGACAACAACAGTTAAAGCATATGGTGCAACAGCATCAACAGAAGAATTAAAACCGTTAGACATTCAGCGCAGAGCTGTAGGTACAGACGATGTTAAAATAGATATTACATATTGTGGCGTATGTCATAGCGATATACACACGGTAAGAAACGATTGGAAAGGTTCCACATATCCGGTAGTTCCAGGACACGAAATTATTGGTCGCGTAACTGAAGTAGGTGAGGGCGTAAGCCGTTATAAAGTAGGCGATTTAGTTGGAGTTGGATGTATGGTAGACTCTTGTCAGACGTGTTCATCTTGTGCGCAGGATTTAGAGCAATTTTGTGTAAACGGAGCCACATTTACTTATAATAGTCCAGATAAGCATTTAGAAGGTTTACAAACCTATGGTGGCTATTCCACAGCTGTCGTGGTAGACGAAAAATTTGTACTGCGTATTCCTGAAAATTTAGACGAAGCAGCTACCGCACCTTTATTGTGTGCAGGGATTACAACATGGTCGCCTTTAAGTCATTGGAAGGTGAAAAAAGGTGATAAAGTGGGTGTGATTGGTTTAGGCGGACTCGGACATATGGGAGTGAAATTTGCAGCCGCATTAGGCGCGCATGTTGTGATGATTACAACATCTCCAGAAAAAGGACAAGATGCCAAACGCTTAGGTGCGCACGACGTTTTAGTGTCTAAAGATGCAGAAGCGATGCAACAACACCTGGGGAGTTTCGATTTTATATTAAATACCATTCCTGTAGGTCACGAAATGGATCCGTATTTGGGTTTACTTAAAATAGATGCCACTATGGTATTAGTTGGTGCAGTAGAACCTTTAAAACCCTTCCATGGCGGAAGTGTTATTGGCGGACGTAAACGTATTGCAGGTTCGTTAATAGGAGGTATAAAAGAAACACAAGAGATGTTAGATTTCTGTGGAGAACATAACATTACAAGTGATATTGAGCTTATTGATATGCAACATATTAATGATGCTTACGAGCGTGTCACAACAAATGATGTAAAGTATCGCTTTGTTATCGATATGAAATCACTTAAATAATAGACGTTTAACGCTATCTGATTACACAGCATCTAAATTGTTTTTAGATGCTGTTTTTGTGTTTATAAGGTTTTGGATTGTATTAAAAATTTAACCAAACAAACTTCAGTGCGGCTATAATATTTTGCAACTTTGCAATTCCTTAATGAATACTAATATTAATGCAGTGTGTTCTTTGTTTAGAGACTTTTATATAAAAGCATTCTCTAAATTTAAACACCACTATTTCAATTATGAAAAAACAACTATTTGCTCTTGGCGTATTCTTAATGTGTGCACAAGGTTTTGCACAAACGTATACACGTGAAGAGGTTAAACAACATATTAAAGAAGATCCGTCATTCACCATCCATCAAGATAATTATTTAATTACGGGTGTCCCAACCAACACGTCTATAGAATCTACTACGGCCGATATTAAATATCAAATCAGTTTTAAACAGCTTATTTCTAGAGAACCTATTATATGGGATTCTTATATGTATTTAACCTATACCCAAAAGGCGTTTTGGAATATTTACGAATTTTCTAGCCCGTTTCAGGAAATAAACTTCAATCCCACCATCGGATTAAGTAAAGTGATTTATGATGATACAGATCATGCCAAAGGTATTGCGTCTTTAATGTTAAACCATGAATCTAACGGTCGAGATAGTACCGCTTCTAGAAGTTGGAACCGCTTAAGTTTAAAATATGCGACAACCTTAAGTCATAAAACCACAGCAAGTTTGGAAGTTTGGGCACCTTTTGGATATCAGGATGATAATTCCGATTTGTTAGAATATGTGGGCTTAGGAGAAATGCGTATAACTCATGAATTTATGCCGAACAAACTAAGCTTAGAGGTAGCCTTGCGTAAAGGTTTAAATTGGGATTGGAAAGGATCGGTAAGATCGCGACTATATTACAATCCGTTTAAAACCAAAAACCAATATATCATGCTAGAATGGTATGCGGGCTATGCCGAAAGTTTAATTGCTTACGAAAAATTTAGTAGTATGGTGCGTTTAGGTTTTGTAATTAAAACAAACGAATTAGATTTCTTAAAGCCCAAATGGGTAGATTAGAATATAAATAAAAGAGCCCTTACACATAAACTGTATAAGGGCTCCAATATAATACATCGGGTTTGCAAAATGCTATTAATCGTCCTTAGTATTATCTATATCTAATTCTAGGTTTTCATTATCTGAACTACCAATGCTGTAATGTTTGTTTTCCTCATCTTTCGGAGGTTTTCCATTGGTTAATGGTCTAGCAGGACTTGCTCCAGGAATATCTAAATTTTCAGCAGCAAAGTCTGGTTCATTTTCTCTTTTTTTAAGCAATTCATCGTCTCCATTGTCTTGTCTTAAATTTCCAGATGCATCACCTAATATTTTTTTATCTTCTTTTGTAATGTCCGGATTGTATGATGTTGTCTTATCTGTATTTTTCATAATATATTTATTTACTGTTTACATAAAAGGCATGAATTACTCCTGGTAACCATCCTAAAAGCGTAAGTAATATGCTTATTAATAACGCGGTTCCAATACCGTGTTTTAAAAATACGGCAACAGGAGGTAACAGGATGCTTAATATAATGGTAAGTAATGACATGTGTTTTATTTTTAGTTATACTCAAAATTACAGTTTATACATGCTAAGTGTTGACTGAAATCATTTTAAAATTAATGCGTTTACAATGACACTATACACTTTGTCTACTAAAACATATGCAGCTAATTAAATATAAGATCTAGATAAAATTGTAGGACAAACAATTGAAAAATAGCCTATGTTTGCGGTTTCAAATTAACACGCTTTATAGTGACTTCACCTATTAAAAAATATTGGTTTAAAACGGGAGTACTTCATGAGTTTGAGGTGGTAAACCTTAAGGAACTTTATGCCAAATCTTTTAATGAATTAACAGTGCCACATCGTACAGAATTCTATCAGATTATATGGTTTAAAAAAGGGAGTCCGAAACATATGGTCGACTTTAATCCTATAGAGATTAAACCCAATTCTATTTTATTTGTCGATAAAAATAGTGTGCAGTGTTACGATAGTACAGAAGCTATAGAAGGCGAAGTTTTAATGTTTAGCGATAACTTTTTTTGCAAAACAGAAGTAGATACAAGGTTTTTAAGAAGTTGTATGTTATTTAACGATTTGCATGCTATTTCTAATATTGAAGTCTCTGGTGGTTTAACTAAAACCTTTCAGAGTTTTTTTCAGCTTATAAAAACAGAATTAAAAACGAATGCCGATGGTTTTCAGTCGGATATTCTTAGAAATTACCTTCAGAATTTATTATTGGTGGCCGAGCGTACCAGACTGAACATAAAAACAACAGCCATTAATAAAGGGCCTGATTTAGAATATGTAATTAAATTTCGGGATTTATTAGACAGACAATTTCACGTTTTAAAATCGGTGAGTAAATATTGTTTACAATTACGTATTACAGAAAAACGCTTAAATGCGGCTACTTTAAAAATTATGGCCATTTCGCCTAAACAAATGATAGATTCTAGAATTATATTAGAAGCAAAACGTTTGTTGGCACATACTACAGATAGTGTAAAGGAAATTGCGTATACTCTTGGATTTGAAGAGCCTACAAACTTTGTAAAGTACTTTAAAAAACATCAAAAAGTAACACCTTTAGAGTTTAGAAATCGGTTTAAATAGTCCGTTTTAAAAATGGCGCAAAATTACCATTTTTAGAAGCTTTTGTATCATTTAAAATCAGTCCTCTTAGAAGACATTTGCACTTTAATTTAACAACAAAAATAGAATCAAATTTAGTGAAATGAAATTGTTAATTGATGTATTAGGGTGGGCTGGATCGGCCTTTTTAGTTCTAGCATATGGACTAACCCTTATAGAAAACAATAAGTATATTAATTACTCTAAGTACTTAAACCTTTTGGGAGCTGTAATAATCGCCATAAACTGTTATTATTACAATGCATTACCGTCTTTTGTTGCCAATTTAATTTGGAGTGTAATGGCTACGTTAACCTTATACAAAGAAAAGAGCAAGCAACATTACATGATTAAACCTAAATTTATGAGGCCTAAATTTAAAATTTAGGACGCTTAAGGAGATGAAAAGTATCATGCTGTGGCTTATTTTTATCATTTCGCAGACTAGAAAAATCATCTCAAAATCAGTTACACATTAACACATAGTTTACTTAGTATAAATAAACTAGAAACATATGTTTATTGAAAAGAGCTACCAGAAGGTAGCTCTTTTTTTATGGAGTACTATTTTATAAATGTATCGACTAAATAAACATAACTACAGTTAGGTGAGCTTTCTGCTAGTTTTCTGAATAATCCAATATCCAAGTCCGATTAGCCCTAAAAGCACCGAAATAGCTATAGTTAAATCGGTTGCAGAAAACACAACATAGGTATCGTAAATATTAATGCTTAAACTTTTATTTGGGCTTCTTAAACCTATTACCATAATTAGTGGTATTGAAAACCATAAAAGGAGATGTGGTTTCTTGGTGGGCTTGCTCATGATCTTGTTATTTTTTCTTTCTTATTAATTACACGCTGTACATCGCGTATACTAAAATTTATCTGGAACTGTGATAAGTAAACTTTTTTTTATAAATGTAAAACAATTTGTTGTAATGGGATTGCGGTAAAACCGTAAATAGGGGAGATTTTCTATTTAAATGTCTTTCGTTTTTGTTTCTTACAAACCTTTATATTGCAAAGTAGCCTTGTTAACACGACCACCAAAAAGGAACACAATTTTAAGTTTCATATAAAAGTAAAACAGCTTGTCTAAATTATAATATAATCTATACAGTAGTGATAACTCGTGAGTTAGTAATTAATAGAATGATAAAAAATATGTAACTTGCTTATTATGTATAACTTAAGATGTCGGTTTATGTATTCAAAAATACTATCTCTATGCTTTTTTTTAAGTGTTGTTCATTTAGGTTTTGCCCAAGAAACAAACAAATACAACCCTTGGAAAGAACCAAAAAAATATAAAAAAGAAGAAGCTAGACTTCAAAAAGCAAGAGAAGCTGCAAAAGCCAGTATGAAAGTCTGGGAACTCCCGAGCTCTAGAGATTATAAAATATATGAATCTGATGGTTTTAGTGCGCAGTTTTTACCGAATACGTCACGACGACAGACCAAAGAGTTTATAGCAATAGTTGGAAACAGAACAGGGCAATATCCAACTGCTGAGGATATTTTTATTGAGTATAGAGGGGCTTGTGGGCAACAATTGCTTGTAAAATCTAATGCATTAATGTATACACATCCGTTACTACAAAATTATATACAAACTCGAAATATAAAAGATTTTCCGATTCAGGGTATGTTAAATGCACTGGTAAAAGGCTTAAAAGATCAGTGTGATAATTTAGAGGCGGTTCGGTTTACTTCAGGACCTATTGGTTTATCTGCTAAGCAAGGTGAAATGGAGCATGAGGTTATTACTATTCAGGGACATATGACTAAGGCTAATGGTTGGAGATTAGAAAAGGGGTTCGGCGATGCTTTAGCGTCTTATACTGTTAAACTTCATACTGGATATTTTCCGATATCAAAATTTGCAGTAAATTATGAAGGTACTTGCCATACTTCACAAAAATTAGATATTGCACCTGTTTTTACCAATAATACAGAGCGTTATGGTTACAAAAAAGTAAAAGGCCTTTTTTATTATGAAGAAGTAGCAAAGAAAGCTATTGAACAGTACATTTTGGAATGTTCAAATGTAGAAGAATTTGAGTTTACTTTGAATTATTTACCTGAAGATATGTTTGTGAAAGAAGGTAAAGCAGGTGTGATTACAGCATCTAAATCGGATAATTGGGAATTAGACACCTCTCAATTTGGATATATAAGATCTTTAGGTCCCCGAATTAATGATTACGAAGATGTGATCACTCAACTTGAAACAGGAGATTTCCCGTTGTTTGAACAGTATACCGACTTTTTTAAACTGTTTTATGAAGATTTTATGGACGCCTACGGAACGGTGTGTCGGAGTCAACTTAAAAATCCAACGACTATAAAAATTCATGCATTTGAAACTAGATATAATGATTTAGGTTACAAAATTAGTGAGACTTCTTTAGGTCCACCACAAGTGCTATATATCGAGACCGCTTATTTAAAACGTTATCAAAGCATTGCACATTATAATAAAGGAACGGTATTATATAATATCTTTAAAGGATTTTTTAGTGGCGATCAACGTGCTGGAGTAGATGCTATATTATTTAGATTGAGAGGTTCAGAATACATTAAAAAACACATCAATAGTAATTGTAATGGCGAAGACCTAAAAGTGTTATATAACTATATTCAAGAGTTGGCAAAGCGTATTGAATAGTCTGTTATAGGTGACAAGTTAGTAAAACAAGCATTTATCAAAGCTACTTCAGCGTTGATATATAATGATTCCCACTGCAATATTTAGTCTAATTCTTTGTTAATTTCTGACATTAACTTTTCTACATCTTCCTTTAGACCAGATTGCATAAAAATAAACGTTTGAATGGCATCAATTGTATACCTCATACTCTTTTGTAAGCTTTACTTTTAATAAATTCCTGGTAGTTTCTTGGCTTAAAAGAACTATAGAATTTAAATGTATCAAACTCCTCCATGAACATTGGTTTTATATAATTGGTATAGTGCTCTGTAAAATAAATGCTTTCAAAAGATTTATAAATTCCATATTGAACACCATATAAATTTGAAATCGAAGTTCTTATAGAATCATTAGAAATTACAAACATTCCTGACTTTTTAAGGTAATTGAATGTAGTTTCGTTTGGGGAAAACACAAGGTATGGATATAAATTAGCGAAATGATAATCTAAAGAATCATGATATTTTATTCTCCATATTACTAATTATAATTTCGTTTGCATTTTTTGAAATTATTAAGGCCTCAATATTTGAATTTATATCATCAAGATTCTGTTTCAATTCAAGGCGCAATTCTTTTAGAATCTGGCGCTCTAATTCTTTATTATTCTCACTTTTAGATATGTCATGATTTTTGCAACTAGTCATTAAAAGTCCAATGGTTATGATAAATAAAAATATGTTTTTCATGCTGTTATTATTATAGAATTATTTTTTTGTAAAAGGAATTATCATAGGCACTTCTTTTTGATAGGTTTCATAGTCTTCTCCAATATATTTACGAAGATCTTTTTCTTCTAAATATTTTACAGCAACAAAAATGTAAAGTGTGGTTACAACACTAAATAATAAATGTCCCAATGTCATTACTGGTGTTGCCCAAAATGCAATTAAAAAACCTAACATTATGGGGTGTCTTACTAATTTATAAAAATAATTAGTTTGAAATTTCGGATTTGAAGTTTTCCGGTTTTTTAGATTATCAAAGATTTGTGCAAGTCCAAATAACTCAAAATGATTAATCATAAATGTAGAAAGTAAAACAATAAGCCAACCTAGAAAAAATATTCCTGTTAGAATATTAGAAAGAATAGTGGTTTCAGTTTCCCAAACTAGAATGGTTATGGGTTGCCATTGCCAATAAACTAATAATAATGCCAAACTTGAGAGTAGAATATAAGTACTGCGCTCCATAGCTTGACTAAAGATGGATGTAAACCATTCTTTAAATTTTGGTCTTGCCATAATACTGTGTTGCAATGCAAACACGCTTAAAAGAATTATATTGGTTAGAATAGCTTTAAGCAACGTTGGCTCAACACCAGAGTCTATAGTTTTTGGAACAAATAAATTACCAACAAAGCCTATAGCATATAAAAAAGCAATTAGAAAAATACAATAGGCCACTATTCCATAAATAAATATGATATACTTTTTCATAATTTGTGTTTTTGGTTATAACACAAAATTCAGTAAATAGAATTGATTTTGATATTCTTAAACATCCAATAAATGTGTTTTAAAGTCCAAATAGCCTATTTGTCAGTGCTTTAAGGTGATTCTGCTTTGTATTGATTGGGAGTGCGTTTGAATTTTTTTTTAAATGATTGAATAAAATGAGAGCAGTTTTTAAACCCACTCTCATAACAGATTTCGTTTACGTTTAAATTGGTTTCAAGTAAAAGTGTTTTTGCGTATTCAAGGCGTTTAGACATTATCCATCTAGAAGGTGTTGTATTAAATGTTTTTTTAAAATCTCTTTTAAAAGCAGATAAACTTCTGCCACATAATTTAGCGAACTCCTCAATTTTTAAATTATACATGAAATTTTTAGACATTACAGTTTCTATATCTATTCCTATTTTATTAATTTTTTGTTTCGCATTTATAAAGTCTAATTTGTTAGGACGTATTCCTGTGACAAATTCTTCAATTTCTGCTAAAATAGGATAGGTGTCGCCTGTCCAAAACAGATGATCTTTACCATTAAATTCAACAAGTTTGGAATTAGGTATACGTGCTGACAGATATCTACCTTCTTCAACAAGGATGTCTATATCCTCTTTTCTAAACAGAAGCAGAGTAGGAACTTTAATGGATTCTAAAACACCAGTTACATCAATTTTTACACACTGTTTATGTAAAATTAATGCAGCCTTTGGGCTTCCTCCAGAACGCAAATAACTGGCTAGCCAATCAAGAAATGCTGTATCGTGCGCTAATGATGGAACTAATGTTTTTAATCCATCAAGATTGCCGTGTGCCCAATTTTCTTCAATGGCTTTATTTGAGATTTCACGTTCTTCATCTGTTGGAGCCCACGGATAGTCCTCAGAATATCTGCGTTTTGCAAATATTCCAAAGCCAATAACTCCCAAAGTTTTTTGAGGATGTTTTAAAGAATATAATAGACTAACAGATCCTCCTTCAGAATGACTAAATAAAAATGCCTTTTTTGAATGTGTTGCATCCAATACGGCATTGATATCATCTATTCGTTCTTCCATAGTAGAATATTCGTCAGAACGATCTGAAAGTCCTGTTCCTCTTTTATCAAAAATAATAAGTCTAGCAAATAATGAAAGTCTAGTTAAAAATGCAGCAAGTCTAGGTTCAGACCACATCATATCAATATTTGAAACCCAACCTGGAATATATAAAATGTCGATTAATCCATCGCCTATCACTTGATATGCAATGTTAAAATCACCACTTTTAGTATACTCAGTTTTAGGTTTCATATAGTTCTATTAATATAAATTCTACATATATAAGGGTTTTAAGAATGTGTTACAACATGCTTGTGTATGAGGTTGTTGTGTGTTAAAGTAACTAATTTAGTAAATATAAATTGAATATATAATCCGATTGAAGATTCCGAAGAAGAATAAGAAGCTAACACAATGACATTAACTGTTTGATAAGCACTAAACCGCAATTACTTTTTACGGTAACATAACACGTTATTTTTTGCTTTTATATAATGCAATAGCTTTTAAGAAGTTCACGCCACCAACTTCTGTTAAGTCGGTTAAAAATCCATTTAATTCAGGATGATTTTTGTCAATCCAACTCAAAAGTTCGTTTTTATTTTTTTCCCAAGTCGGATAATCAAAATTCACATATTCCGTTTCTATGCTGATTATTTTTTCTTTTTTAAACCTAAAAATTTGATTTATTATAAACGGTTTTTCGTGAAGAAAAATGATTCTTTTGTTAGTTTTTGAGGTTTTTGCATTTACAATTCCGTCCTTTTCTTCAATATTGAGTATTTTATAATGAGGTTTAAAAACGGAATCCCATTTTAAAAGCTCCATATATTCGCTTTTAGAATAGGTGTTTTTATGTTCTCCTTCAATAGTTTGTAGGCTATCGGCAAACCATTCTGATAATTTATAGTAGTCTGAATTATTAATAACCTTATAGTATGTTTTAGCTATTTCAACCCTGTCAATTTCCTTTTCAGAGGGTTTACAGGATATAAATCCAATTGTTAATAGTAATACAAGTGCTATAATTTTGTTCACTGGTTTTTGGATTAAGGTTTATTGCGTGGGATAAGCACCTAATGTAATTAATACAGTTAACATAGAAAATCTGTTATGATTTTGTAAGTAGGGAAGAACCGAGTAATTATTTTTACACGGTGTTACAACACATTTTTTATTTCTTTTCTGTGTAATCACAATCACTGTTAATTACAATTTTCTTATCAGTTTTCCAATAGTTTATTAACGTCTCTTTTTCCCCTAAATTACCATAATAATCTATAAAATACTTTTCGATAAAAATACCATTTGCTAAATTCCCTTCTGTTTTCCATTCTTCATAGGCTGTTGAGAAATCGAGTACAGGTAAGTGAAATGAGGTTTCTTTATCAATGATGTAAAATTTAGTACCTAGTTTTTTTCTTTTAACTTTTCTCGGTTTTATTGATTCCAATTTGTATTTACTGAAAGTTTTTCCATTAATTACAGTGTCGGTAAGTTTGAAAAAGTCATAATTCTTTGTTTGGTGTTTAAATGGATTTTTATATCTCGTTACATATTTACAGTCTATGTTTATAAATTCGGCTGTATTTAAATCGGACTTTAAGAATGTAACATTGGAATATATTCCGTTTTCATCTTTAAAAATCATTTTATAATATAAGCTATCTAATTCCGTTATTACAGCTCTATAATTATTATTCTTTGAGTTTGTTAAATAATATTTTTTTGTGGTTTTATCTTTTTCTCTGAATGGTTGATTTTTGATTTTAATAGAATCTTTATATAAAGTCTGTTCATACTCGATTAGGTAATCAAATTCATATTGTTTTTGTGAAAAGCAATGAATTGAGAATAAAAGAAATGTTGCTAGAAGTAGTTTCATAAAATGTTTGTAAATGATTAGTGGCGTGTTTAAGTACTAAAGTTAACAAATAAAGTACAAAAATAAAATCCGATTGGATTTTTAAAAATAGGCTTGCACTAGTAATTCATTTTATACGGTGGATAGTCACTATTTTTATTGAATTAATCAACAGTCCCACAAGTAGATGTTTTTGGCTTTATATTTAGTTTTTTATACATTTCAGGTAATTGACTTCGATTATTATATTCTGTATTTCCGTATTCGAGATAAATCTGTGTATCAATGTCGTTTTTTAAATGAGTTCCGTTTCAAAAGGTTTACATTTTCTCCCGTAAATTTTAAGGAGAATTTTATTGTCAATTATATCCTTTGAATTTACAATAAGAATACTTTTTCCAACTAAGTCAGAAAGATCAGTTTCTATTTTTTGTTCTCCAGAATATAATTCTACAATTGAGGCTACTAAAGTGTCTTTTGTCGTTTTTTCAAGAATCAATAAATCTAATCTTAAAAACGATGTTTCGGAAGTATTTTGTCCGTTTGATTGAATAAAAAAAAGAAGAATAAATATGTAAATTAGGTGTTTCATTAGTTGTGTACAGTGTTGTTGTATATGGTTTGTTGCGTGTTTAAGCACCTAATTTAGAAAATACAAACCGAATAAAATATCCTTTAGGATTTTGTATGTGCGCTAGAACTAGCAATAAATTATACGTTGTTAGCAACTGGCTTTTTTGTTTATACTTTTACAAATCTCTCAAATCTACAATCGTTTTTTTATGAACTCTAAATTTAATCTATAATCATGCTTTGAATTTCTTCTTGTAGGCCTTTTTCCGTAACAATTATATCCTGCATCATTAAAATAATTAGTTCTTTTTTGTCAATTCCTGTTTCTTTTATATTTGGATAAAGGAAGTTAACCAAAAGTTCAGTTTTTGATTCCAAAACTTCTTTTTGTTCTTCAATACTAGCTAGAGCAGATATTTTTTCATATTCCAACAATTCAATTTTTGAACCAGAAATGGCTTTCCAAGAGTTTATTTTAATACTGGGCATATGAATTCCATCTGCTTTCATCATTACGTCAAATATCGAAATCTTATTGTTAGTTTTATAAAAATTTAAGGTGTCAATAAGTCTTTTTTGAAAAGACAATTCCTTTATAATATTGTCATTAGTTTCCTTTAACTCTTTATTTATTGAAGATTTTATCTGGGTAATATATTTCGTGTTTTTTCTATTCTCATTCCAGTTATTTATCCACAAGGCAATTAAAACCCCAAATAAAACGGGAATCATATCTTTTAGAAATTTCTTAACATTTTCTTTCATTTCTTCTTTTCGGAATTTTGTCTTTCTTGTTGCTAACTATTTTGTGTATTATTAGTTGCGTGGTTAAGCAACTAATTTTGCAAATAATTACCGACCAAGAAAGTCCGCGAGGACTTTCGTAAGTAGGCGAGAAGCCAGCAATAAATTATATACTTTGTTGGCAACAGTTATTTCTTGTAAACTCCACTTTTAAGTTCTAGTTCACCACTTTTTAAATGTACCAAGAGATTCATTAATTTCGTTTTTGTTGTATCACCCATTAAGACATTCAGTCCCATTTTTGGTGGTCCAAGTTCTTTTAGACTTTTAACAAGCGTATCAAAATAATCAATTCCGGCTTGGGTTTGGTTGTTAGACTGTTTTTTAGTTAATCCAAACTCATTTAAAAAACTATCCATTTTCTCTGCCTTAAACAAGAAACTATGTTCAGCCAAACTAGCCCAAGGCATAGGATAATTAACTTCACCACTTCCCTTTTTTAGAATATCATAAAATAGAAAATATCCATCCGTTTTTAAAACTCGATTAATTTCTGAATAGAATTTTTTCTTGTTTGGGATATTCATTTGCACGTGTTGTGTCCAAACAACATCAAAGGTTTTATCCTCGAATGGAAGTTCAGTAGCATCTCCCTGAATAAAGGTTGTTTTATTATTTAAATTAACGAGTTCAGATAGTTTGGTGGCTGTTCGTATATATTCATTACTTAAGTCTATTCCTGTAGTTTGACAATTGTATTCATCTGCAAGCATTCTACAAGGTCCGCCTAAACCACAACCTACATCAAGAACATTTAATCCATTAATGTTAATACTGTTGGCAAGCTCTTTAGACACAGTTGCTCCTCGAACGTGAAACTCATCAGTACCTGAAATATCAGACCTTTTTACATTATTTAGAGGGATATTTTGTTCTTTTAGACGATTTATAATGTCTTCATAAAGTCCTTCCTTTAGGTAATGATTTTCTATGCTTTTATTTAAACTGTCCATTAAATTTGATGTGAGTAAGTTTTAATTGTTGCCAACGTTTATGTGTAAGGAACGTTGCGTGTTTGAGTGCGAGGATTTTCCGAAGGAAAATCAGATGCTAGCAAACAAAGCAACGACCTTTGGTATAAACTAAAATAAGCAATGTTTTTTACACGGTGTTAGCAGCCGTATTTTTAGTTTTTAACATTTAATACATCTGGCCAAATGTTAGGTAATTCTCCGCTAAAACCCATTTCTGGAAGTTCATTTATTTGCTTCATTTCCTCCTTTGATAATTTAAAGTCAAAAATATTAATATTTTCTTCAATTCTTTTTGGTGTATTTGATTTCGGTATAACGATGGTTTCGTGTTGAGTTATCCATCTCAAACAGATTTGAGCTATAGATTTATTGTGTTGTTTAGCGATAGTTTGGATTATTTCATTTCCAAACACTTTTCCCCTTGCCAAAGGTGACCAAGATTCAACTACAATATTATTCTTTTTGCAAAATTCCGTCAATTCTGATTGCCAATAACCAGGGTGAAATTCAATCTGATTGATAGCAGGGATTACGTTTGCAGTTTGAAAAAGTGCCTCTAAATGTTCTTTCCAAAAATTACTTACTCCAATGGACTTTATTTTCCCTTCAGCTTGTAACTCCTCCATTGCACGCCAACTATCTGCATTTGCTTTTTGCCAATCTTTATAGTTTTTTGCATTCGCAGGCCAATGGATTAAATACAAGTCAATGTAATCCAATCCAAGTTTTTTAAGTGATTTGTCAAAAGCTTTTTTAGCTTCTTCATAACCTAAATTTTCACGCCATAATTTTGTGGTTACGATAATTTCTCTTCTATCGATTCCACTTTCATTTATTGCTTTTCCAACTTCTTTTTCATTATCATATTTGGCGGCTGTATCAAACATTCTGTAACCTATATTTAAAGCATTTTTTATAGATTGAATACCTTCTTCCTCGGTAGATTTGTATGTTCCAAAACCTATAATTGGTAACTTATTTCCGTCGTTTAATTCTATTTCTTTCATTTTTTATAACGTTTTGTATTATATGGTTGCTAACGTGTTTCTTTAGTTTGT
>NZ_LMAK01000044.1 GCF_001439665.1 Formosa algae | reverse complement strand
CCCGCCAATAGAAGCAACTTCGGAAACCCCACTTGCAGACGACAATCCGTACTTTACAAAATAGTCCTGAATACTGCGCAGTTCGTGTAAATCCCAACCTCCGGTAACATTACCGTCGGCATCTCGTCCTTCTAGAGTATACCAAAATATTTGTCCTAAACCTGTGGCATCTGGACCTAAAGCGGGCTTAGCATCAGCAGGAATAAGATTCGCGGGTAAGGCATTGAGTTTTTCTAAAATGCGACTTCTACTCCAATAAAACTCGATATCTTCTTCAAAAATGATATAGATACTGGAAAACCCAAACATAGAAGAACTTCTAATGGTTTTAACTCCAGGAATGCCCATTAAGGTTGTGGTTAACGGATAGGTAATTTGGTCTTCAATATCTTGTGGTGAGCGCCCGTCCCATTTAGTAAACACAATTTGCTGATTATCGCCTATATCTGGAATAGCATCAACAGAAACAGGGTCTGAAGGCAAAAGACCATGCCCCCAATTGAAAGGTGCATTCACCAAGCCCCAGCCTACAATTAAGGCGAGCAGTAGTACCGCAACTAATTTATTTTCAATTAAATATTTTATGCTTTTATTTAGCATCTTAAGTGTTCTTTAAATCATAAAACAATCTGAGAATACTGTAAATACAGTAGGTTTGAACGCCTAAGCATTCAAACTAAAATGTTTGATGTTTAAAAAAATCAGATAAGGAAAGTATCGTATTCCAACTGCATGTCGGTTACGAGTATGGGCGGATGATAATCCTGAAACGGAATAATCTGTTTCGGTAAGCTTTCGAATAATAAATGCTGATAAACGTATGCAAATGTTGTTATAAACAGTTGATGGTCTACAGAAAGCTGGTCTGGAGAAGATTGCAATTCATCTTGACCATTTACCACAACTTTATGGTCTGTACAACATCCTTGTTTAGTAATAGAAGACTCATAAGGCGTGGTTTGCATATTGTCCATAACACACGCTTCAGCATCTTTAAAGACGGCTACATCTACCAAAGTATCACCACAATAATGCATATCTACACTAAAAGACAAGGTAGATATCAGGACCGCAAAGGCCATGAAAATTGCTGTTATGTTGTGAAAAATGGTTTTCATACAAATGCAAAATTACTAATTTTAATTCACTTTAATTCATATTAATTTTAATACATCAAAACGACAAGTACATTGAGAGATAGTTAAACTACCTGTATAAATTAATCCATGGAGCTTAAAAAAAATATTTAGTAATGAAGTAAGTTAAAATAATATTTACACCTTATGTCTAGTAGATAAAACATTAAACATTTATATAATTAAGTTTTTTCAAGTCAAATTTCAAACAAAACAAACACAAAGTATTGATTACAAGTGTTGCATAATAAAATAATCTTATTTTGTTTTTATGTAATTAATATAAATTATATACCTTTAGCACCCCACTAGAGTTGCTTTAAAATTTTCACTTAAAAACAAGCATTTAAACTAATTAAGCCAACTTTATTTTATTTCATTTTAAAATAGTTACATGTATTTTATCCGTGTATACAATATTTTAAAAATGCTTAAACCTATAATAAAATAAAAAAATAATGATCTCACACAAACTATATTTAGCCATAATTATTGGCATTGCTTTAAGCTATAATGCTAATTCTCAAACAGGACCTGGAGGAATTGGTTCTAGTGACGGGACTTCAGATTTAATAATGTGGCTGCGTGCAGATTTAGGTGTAGAATCATCTTCTGGTGTTTCTGCTGTAAATAATGACAACATAACAACTTGGGTTGATCAAAGTGGAGATGGTAATGATGCAACTTCAGTCAGAGCACCTAGTTATGAAACAGGTAAACAAAATGGATATCCTGCAATTCATTTTACGGAATCAAACAATGAATATCTAAATATTGATAACGAACAGAACTTACCTTCTGGAGGTAATGATAGAACGTATCTTTTTGCAGCAGAACCGTCAAATCCAGCTACAGGAACTCAAACACTTTTATATCACGGACATACAACTGAAACTTTAGCCAATTATGGTCAAAGAATTAATATAACTAATAACACAAACGAGTTTAGTGTTAGTGTAAGCGGTAAAAGATTTGGTGTACAACCTGGTTTTTCAAGCTTTAATATTGGTACTATTATATTTCCAAGTGCAGGCTCTACATCCAACGATTTTTTAAACTATAACAATGGAGGACTTCTAACTTCTTATGTTGTAGATGGAGATAATAGTTTTGGAGCTATAAATATAAATACAACTAACGAACTAGCTTATATAGGAGCTAATCGTGTAGCTTCTCAGCATTACAATGGAGACATGTCTGAAATTATTATTTTTGATAAAGAACTTAGTGATCTTGAATTTAATATTGTTAATAATTATCTTTCTGCAAAATACGGTACTACATTAGATTCAACTATCGATTTATACACACAAGATGATGCTGCTAATGGTGATTTCGATCATAATGTTGCTGGTATAGGACGTATTAATGCATCTGACATTCATAACGACTCAAAAGGTACAGGTATTGTTAGAATAAGTAATCCTAGAAATTTAGGTAATGGCGAATACCTTTTTTGGGGAGAAGATACTAAAGATGCTGTTTATAATTTTTCTACAAATACTTCTCTTTACTATGAGCACCTTAATTCTAATTGGCGCGTTAATGAAATAGGAAATGTAGGAGGAGTAAACGTAAGTTTTGATATTACAAATATGGATTTAACTGGCTACATAAGCTGTGGAACTCTTCAGTTAGTTGTCGATAACAATAGTGATTACTCTTCACCTACAGTTTATGATTTAACAATTAGTGGTTCTACAGCATCAAACAATCGTGTGAATTTTTCAGATGGAGACTATTTTTCTATAAGATACTTAGACCAAATTGTTTGGGATGGCACACAGTTTTACAATGGTTCTGGTACTGCTAATGCTCCAGATACCTCTGATGATTGTCTTAAACTAACAATTTTATCTACAACACCAGGTGCTTTAACATTTGATGCTCATGTACGTGAAGTTGAAGTAGAAAGTGGAGCTACGCTAAATGTTACTGATGGATTATTACTAGAAGTTGAGGAAGAAGTTGTTATTGATGGTACTCTAGATTTATTAGGAGAAGCACAACTTATTCAAAACCACACAAACGTTACATCTAATTCTGGTAGTGGAAATCTAAGAATAAGACAACAAGGTACTTCTAATTTATATAATTACAATTATTGGAGTGCACCTGTAAATACAGGATCTGGTTATTGGCAAATAGGAAGTTTAGAAGATGCTAATGGAGTTATCGACTTTAGTAGTGATCCTGATGCAGACCCAACAACATCTCCTATAACACTAAGTAGCCGTTGGTTGTATCAATTTAATGGATTAACTGGTACCTATTCAGAATGGAGCGCTTTAACAACAACAAGTAATCTACTTCCAGGTATAGGGTATATTATGAAAGGCTCTGGAACTTCAGACGCTGAACAAGAATATATTTTTTCTGGAACACCTAACGATGGAAATTATACTATATCAGCTACAGCTGGAAATGATATTTTAGTAGGAAATCCCTACCCTTCTGCTTTAAATGCAGATCAATTTATAATTGACAATCTTTTTATCATTGATGGAACTTTATCTTTCTGGGAACATTTTAGCACGAATAACAGTCATGTTTTAGCTGATTATCAAGGTGGGTATGCAACTTATAACTTATTGATGTCCCTAGTAGCTGCTGCTACAGCTGACACTTCGGGGTTAACTAGCGGATTAGGATTATCATTTAAATCAGCTCCTTCTAGCAATATAGCTGTTGGACAAGGTTATTTTTTAACTATTAATACAACTGGAAATATAGAGTTTAACAACCAGCAAAGAATATTTAGTAAAGAATCTGATGCAACTGATGCTCCTGTTTTTTATAGATCTGCTAATAGCTCTACAGATTTAAGACCTAAAATTTGGTTCTCCTTTACAGATCCTAACAATTTAAAAACAACAATAGGATTAGGGTATGATAGTGATAATGCAACAAAAGAATATGACAATGGTTATGATGCTAAACTTTTTGGAACCAAAAACAACGATATATATTGGGTATTAAATGATGAAAATTTAATAATACAAGCACTTGCCAATATAAATATTGAAGATGAATTACCTCTAACAATTAAGGCTACAGATGCAGGTATTTATAAAATTGCTATCGATAAAACGGAAAACGTTCCTACTGATACTAATATTTTCTTGAAAGACAACTTAACAAATACATATTACAGCTTAAATACAGATGACTCTGAATTGGTTTTACAAAACGATATTTATGAGAATAGATTTTCCATAGTCTTTAAAGAAGATACTACTTTAAGTACAGATGATTTTCAAAACAGTCCAATTTCTGTATATTACGATCGTACAACTAAAGACTTATCTATACTTAATTATGAAAATTTAAGTAGTATTAAATCTTTAATAATATATAATGTTACAGGTCAGAAAATTATAAATTTAAACACATTACAATCTGATACAATTAACCTAAATAAGTTTAGTGATGGTATTTATATCGTTAACATAACTTCAGAAACTAATCAGAATAAAGTAATTAAGTTTGTAAAATTTTAAAAAAATATAATAGGACTTGTTCTGCTGATAAATATTAAAGGTCTATTGATTTTATTTATTTTAAAGCTGTGAAATAAAAGCGATAACATATCACCCTTACCTCTCCAGTTTTATGAGTCTTATATTTATTTTAATACTTGCTATTCCTTGTTTTTTCATCTCTAAATGGGGTTTAAAAAAACTAGATATAGGCACAAGTAAAAATCGTAAATACATTGCCTTGTTCCCTACTTTTATTTTGAGTCCGTTAATATATATTAGTCTTATCCTGTTATGGATGGCATCCGCGTCTTATTATCCGACCTATGAATTTAATAAACGCCAATGGGAAACACATCCAGAAGAACGCTACACCATGTCTGAAGATCTTATGGATAACAAACTCCTAATTGGAAAAACCAAATCGGAAATTGCAGTACTACTTGGTTATGACTTTTACACGTATACTGACAATCATATAGGGTATACTTTAGGATTTAAACCTGGGTTTTTCAACATAGACCCAGATGTGCTCGATATATATTTTGAGAATGGAAAAGTGGTTCGCGTTTCCCAACACGAGAGTTAAGTTCTCCTCAAAATTTATATCCTTAAATAGAGTAAAAATCACTTAATCACCTCTTTTTTTAGACGTTTTTGGCTTCATTTTAAATCTTCAAAATACGCCACATTTACCACTTCAAAACGAGAGGTATTCCGATTAAAAAGAAGCTTGAAAAACGCTTGCATCTTAGGGTTCTAAAATAGAGTTTATCTATAACTACTATAACTTCAACCTATTACAAAATTCACAACAAAACTGCAAATTCTATTAAGATAACATAAAAACGGCCTCAAAAAAGGCATTAAACTGCTCAGATTTTGATAATTCAGATATTTTAGTAGTTTACCCCTATCATTAATTTTAATCATAAAAATAACATAATGAAATTATTAGTAATTGGAGCGGGAAATATGGGGTTAACCTATGCCGAAGCGATGTCTAAATCGAAACTTCTCAAGAAAAGAAATATCATGATTTTAGACAGCTCCGACGAGAAAATCGAGAGTTTAAATAAAATCTCACATTTCGATGTCTTCAAAGATCCTAAAGACTGCGTTCCTCAAGCAGATTTAATTTTTTTAGCCGTTAAGCCGTATCATGCAGACGAGTTATTTACAAAAATGGCACCTATCGTAACCAAAGGTCAGATTGTAATCTCTTTAATGGCAGGAGTCACTATTAAACATATTCAAGACGCTTTAGATTTAGCTAAAGTGGTGCGTACTATGCCAAACTTACCTGCTAAGGTAGGCAAAGGATTAACATCGTACACAGCCTCGGAAGAAGTGTCTAGAATCGAACTATTAACAATAGAAAATTTATTAAATACTACAGGTAAATCGATTCAAGTAAAGAATGAAAACTTTATCGATGCTTCTACAGGAATTTCTGGAAGCGGACCTGCTTACGTATTCTATTTTATGCAAAGTATGATGGAAGCAGCCTTACAAATGGGCTTCTCTGAAAATGTGTCTAAAGTATTGGTAAGTCAAACCTTTACGGGAGCCGTAGATTTATTTAATCAAGACAATATTTCTCCAAACAGATGGATGGAACTTGTAGCATCTAAAGGAGGAACAACACGTGCCGCTTTAGATAGCATGGACGATAATAATGTAAACGAATTAATAAAAGAGGCTGCATTTGCTGCCTTTAATAGAGCTATAGAACTTGGAAAAGACAAATAAGAAATACAAACAGCGTATTGTCATTAAAGTTGGAACCAACGTAATGACAAATAGAGATAACAGAATTGTAAGACCGGTATTAGACCGATTAGTGAAACAAATTGCTGAGCTATACGAACGCGATATCATCACGGTACTTGTGTCGTCTGGATCTGTCATTGCAGGAATGGAAGTGTTAGGACATTCAGACATTAAAGATAAAGCATCAAGACGTCAGGTATATTCTGCAATAGGACAACCAAGAATGATGCGTTTGTACTATAATATTTTTCATGATTATGGTATGAAATGTGCTCAGGTTTTACCTACTAAAAACGATTTCGATCCGGGAGAACACCGTCGTAATATGCAAAACTGTTACGAAAACTTATTATCGGAAGGCGTAATTCCAATTGCAAACGAAGATGATACTGTATCGCTATCACATGCCATGTTTTCGGACAACGATGAGTTGGCTTGTTTAATTGCTGAAATGATTGATGCCGACAAATTAATTATCTTAACAGATATTGATGGGTTATATGATGGGCATCCAGATGCAGACGATTCGTCTCTAGTTGAAGAAGTAGGGATTAACGAAAATGTAAATCATTTTATTAGCGATACTAATAAAGGTGAAGCTGAAGGCCGCGGTGGTATGTTATCAAAATTAAACTACGCCAAACAGTCAGCGAAAAAAAATATTCCTACAATTATTGCTAACGGAAAAAGCGAAAATACCATCATCGATATTATAGATGGTAAAGCCGTAGGAACTAAAGTAGAAATTTAAAAAACAAAGATGAAATTATTAAAAACCGACTTAAAAAATAATGTTCTACAATCCATGATTCAATTATTGGATGAAAATAGAGCAGAACTTTTAAGCGCGAACAAGAAAGATTTAGAAGCATTTAGTAAAGACGACCAAGCCATGTACGATCGATTAATCGTAGATGACAAAAAGATAGATGGCATGATAACCTCTGTGAAGGAAGTTATGTCTCAAAACGACCCTATTGGAAAAACCATATCGCATCGTGTTCTAGACGATGGTTTAGATATCACCAATAAAACAGCTCCATTTGGAACCATCATGATTATTTATGAATCACGTCCAGATGTGACTATAGAAGCCGCTGTATTAGCCTTTAAAGCCAATAATAAAATATTTTTAAAAGGTGGTAAAGAAGCTATTCACAGTAATAAAGTATTAGTCGATTTTTGGCATAAAGCCTTAAATGAACATGGTTTAGACAGCAGTTATATTCAACTCTTAACGCTAAACCGTCAGGAAACACAAGAGTTCCTTAAAAATCCAACAGAGCAATTAGATTTAATCGTACCGCGCGGTGGCGAACGTTTAATTCAATTTGTAAAAGAACATGCACGTTGCGCTGTATTAGTAAGCGGAAGAGGAAACAATTTCCTTTTTGTAGACGACACAGCAGATTGGGAACAAACCAAAAAAGTGATTTTAAATGCTAAAACCGATAAGATTTCGGCTTGTAATGCATTAGATAAAATTTTAATACAAAAAGATGTTCCTGATTACGACGCTAAATTAAAAGATTTAGAAGCTGTACTACAAGCGAAAAACGTATCCCTTTTAGTCGATGCGGAAACGCAAAAGACACTTAAAGATCAACCCTTAATTCCAAGTGACGACGTTTGGAGCGAAGAGTTTTTAGCTTTAAAATGTGTTATAGGTACTGTGGATACCTTAGATGATGCGATTGAAAAGATTAACGCCTATTCTGGCGGACATTCAGCTACCATCATGACTACAAATCGCGAGAATGCCATAAAATTTATGGAAGATGTAGACTGTGCTGCAGTATACCAAAATGCCTCGACCCGATTCACCGATGGAGGTAAAATGGGTGTCGGTGCAGAATTAGCTATCAGTACAGATAAGCTACACCACAGAGGTCCACTAGGACTAAATGAATTAGTAACTAATAAATATTATATTTTTGGAGACGGTCATATCCGTGAATAATCCAGAATATTGTATTTCAATATAAAAACAAAGGCTACCACAATGGTAGCCTTTGTTGTATGATAAGGTTAAGAAAGTAATTTTTACAACATAGTAGTTCCAATGTCATTCCGAGATACGCGGAATCTATAAGAGCATCTTAATTAAAAACACTTCACTATTCAAATTTCACATCTCACTATTCACTATTCACTATTCATCAATCCACCAACAATACCCCATGAATTTTCAATCATAACAAACGAAGAAGCGAAACTACATTACGTATCCATTAGCCTCTATATTTGTAAAAGTAATTCGAATGTCATTCCAAGGAACGAGAAATCTATTAAAGCATGTTTATAAAAAACCTCTTCACTATTCATTTTTTTCATCGCTAAAAAAACGAACCAAAAAAATCTAGGCTGACTAAACCGTATCTAAATGTTAGGCTTCAGTACTAAATTTTAAGAACTCGCATGTATATTAGCAATCCTAATCAAAACATAGGTATACTAAAATCAATAGCATTTATCAACTTTGATCACGCTCAAACAGCTTAAAATTTCACGCACTGTGCACTGCACATTTTACGATACACTTTAGATAGGCCATAACTACAATTCATAATTTAATGCAAAAACATAAGCCCTAGCTTAAATCATCAATAAAACTCAAATGTGATACCGAAACAAGTTCGGCATGACGACATCAAGAATAATTAGATTTAAAAATAAATCATGAAGGCAGGTCATGAATTTTCAGTCATAATGAACAAAGAAGCGAAACTGCATTGAGCAGACATTAGACTCTATATTTGTAAAAGTAATTCAAATGTCATTCCGAGGCACGAGGAATCTATAAGAACATCTTAATTTAAAGACATCTCACTATTCACAACTCACCAATAATACCCCATGAATTTTCAGTCATAACGAACGAAGAAGCGGAACTGCATTGCGTATCCATTAGCCTCTATATTTGTAAAAGTAATTCGAATGTCATTCCAAGGAACGAGGAATCTATAAAAGCATGTTTATAAAAAACCTCTTCACAGTTCATTTTTTTCATCGCTAAAAAAACGAACCAAAAAAATCTAGGCTTACTAAACCGTATCTAAATGTTAGGCTTCAGTACTAAATTTTAAGAACTCGCATGTATGTAAGCAATCCTAATCAAAAAACAGGTATACTGAAATCAATAGCATTTATCAACTTTGATCATGCTCAAACAGCTTAAAATTTCACGCACTGTGCACTGCACATTTTACGATACACTTTAGATAGGCCATTACCTCAATTTATACTCCAAGTTTAAAATAACTTTGAGAACCAATACCCATCTAAGTTTATAAAAGTAGTCCTATTGTCATTCCGAGGCACGAGGAATCTATTAGAGAATGTTGATCAAAAAAATAGTACCAAAAACCACTATCCTAAACCCCAATCATCAATTGAACCCCATGAATTTTCAGTCATAACAAACGAAGAAAAGAAGAAAAAGAAAACCTACTGTCCCCTAAAAAACACCACTGCAGTAACAGTCTTTACCAAAATATTCAAATCCAAGAAAAAACTCCGTCTTTTAATATAAAACAAATCATACTGTAATTTCATCAAACTATCGGCTACAGTTTCTCCATAACGCACTTTTACCTGTGCCCAACCCGTAATACCGGGTTTAACCATATGTCGCGCTTCATAAAACGGAATCACTTCTGCTAATTCTTTTACAAATTTCGGACGCTCAGGTCGAGGTCCAATTAAACTCATATCACCTTTGAGTACATTTAAACATTGCGGAATTTCATCAATACGTGTGCGTCTCAAAAACTTCCCAAAAGCCGTAACTCTTGCATCATTTTTAGAGGCCCAAACGGCTCCGTTTTTCTCAGCATCCACGACCATAGATCGAAATTTTATAATAGAAAAAGGTTTCCCATGTAAGCCCACACGTACTTGTTTATAAAATAAAGGACCGCGACTTCCAATCAGGTTTCCTATAAATACCAACGGCAATAAAACTAAGCCAACAACACATCCGGAGAGCGCAAATGCAGTATCAAAAATCCACCGTTGCAGTAAATATAATTTATTTTGATTGTTTCGGTTAAACGGAAAATACTTATAAAAATCTTTACCTAGATAATGCACCGGAATACGATACGTCATTTCCTCAAAAGCCTGAGTATATTCTTTAATCGGAAATCCACGTTCTAACAAACTCATCAATTCCTGATAAAGTTCAGACGTAATCAATTCAGAATTATAAGTGGCGACTAAAATTTCAGAAACCTTATGCTCTGCAATAACCCGATTCAAATCAGCCGACACATACGATGGTGTCAAAGTGGGTTTCTTACTATTATCAGGCTCACAGTTAATAAAACCAACAATATTATAATTGGGGTCTACGCCTTTTAAAGACGTAACAATCTCGTCTATATATTCGGGTTCTCCAACTAATAAAACATGCTTATAAAAGCGTGGCGTAGAAATAAAAGTAATATAAATAGCACGCCAAAATAATATGCCTCCTAAAATACCGAGAAAGAAAAACAAGATCTGTATACGTTTTTCAGGTAAGAAGGGTGTAAAGTAAGGCGTCATTAAATAAAAGGCGACTACAAATACCGTAGTTAAAACCACATTGGGTAAAGTCGATTGAAAGACACTAGATTTCTGTAAATCATAAATCTCAAAAACAGTCCCGAAAATGGTAATGTATAATATCAATACAATAATCCAAGACCAATTTTCATTAGACATCTTAAAATAATCAAATTCAAAACACGAACTTAATCCATATAAGACCCCTAAAACAATACAAATATCTATAAGACGTAATAAGATCTTTCGTTCTGAAATGTTGAAAGAAATTGGGTTTTTAAACATTGGGTAGTCACTTAAACTGGGTAAATATATGAATTACTGTGGAAAATCAATATTTATTTTAACGAATCTAGCTCCTATCTTACCTTCTGGAAATCAAGAATATTATAATTTGACAGCCAACCATCATTTTACACCCGCTAAACGATAGCAATTTACCTGATGATGTACTATAGTCAAAAGGAGTATCATTCAACAACATGATCATTAGTAATAAAAATATCACCAATTAAAGTCTAACATACTCTACCGTAGGCGTACATGTTTTTACAAAAAAATACGCCACAATATTCTTGTGACGTATTTCAACTAAAACACCTGTTATTAACACATAACCATACCTACAGAGGTGCTTTATATCTAAAAAATATAGGTACTGCATAAGATACTTTTACTGGTTTACCACGTTGGCTACCAGGTTTCATTCTTGGTAACAAACGCACAATACGTTCTGCTTCTTGTTCTAAGATTTGTTCAGGACCACGAGAACGGATACCTGTAATATAACCTTGTTCGTCAATAATAAACATCACAGACACACGCCCCTGTAAACCTAAATCTAAGGCATCTTCTGGGTATTTAAAGTGTGACTTAATATGTTCGTTCATTTTGGTTTGAAAACAAGCCTTAGAAGCCTCTCTAGACAAACCTTCACAACCAGGAAAAACGGGAATATTTTCAATCACCGAAAAAGGGACTTCAACATCTTCTTCAACCTCTTCAATTTGTACCTCATCTACAGCAACTATAGGTTCAGGATCTAAAATGGCATCTTCTTGAGAGGATTCAGTACTCTCAATCACGGTTTCTTCTATATCAGCAACAGATTCCACAACTTCTATAACCGAAGATATGGCTACTGGTGGCGGAGGTAATGGTGTATTAACGGTCGTAATAGGAATATCTTCTTCATACTCCTGCACCATATCAAGAATAGCAATTGGTGCTTCCTCGGTATCAAACGTTCTAAATTCAAGGGCAGACCAAGTCAACAATAACATAATGTTTAACCCAATAGCAAAATATATACTGCTATTTCTCCCAATGTCGATTTTTGGATTTTTTTTAGCTTTCATGACGATATATTTTAAAAGTGAATATTCCGTTTTTACTCTTATTAAGGTAGAAAAAAAGAGCGCTAATTACTATGATAATTATCATGTTTCAAGCAAAATAGAGACACTCAAAAACAACCTAATTCACTAAAAATCAAAACCTAAAAAACACATTCACAATCCAAAATTATCAATAGAACACATGAATTTCAGACCTAACAAACGAAGAAACAAAACTGTATTACGCAGCCATTAGCCTCTATATTTATAAAAGTAATTCCAATATCATTCCGAGGTACGAGGAATCTATTAAAGCATGTTAATTAAAAGACATCTCACTATTCACAACTCACCAATAACACCTCAATGAATTTTCAATCATAACAAATGAAGAAGCGAAACTACATTGCGTATCCATTAGTGTCTATTTTTATAAAAGTAATCCGAATGTCATTCCGAGGCACGAGGAATCTATAAGAGAATGTTGATCAAAAAAATAGTATCAAAAACCACTATCCTAAACCCCAATCACCAATAGTAAGTACATGAATTTTCAGTCATAATGAACGAAGAAGCGGAACTGCATTGCAAAGCAATAAGCATGTAGCCAAAATGAACGGAATTAAAGAAAAATATTTGGCTTAAATTTTGGCTTGGTTATCCAGAGCAATAGCAAAGGATCAGTATCAAGACAACTGCATAGCACATCATGAGTACAACTAAAAAATAGTATAAAACGAATAAAATGAACGGAGAAGATAAGAAGAAGTTCTTTTTAAATTTTTACTTGGTTGATCCAGAGCAATAACGAAGGATCTGAACAAACTATAATATCATAATAATTCCAATGTCATTCCAAGGAACGAGGAATCTATCAGAGAATGTTAATTAAAAAACCTCTTCACAGTTCATTTTTTTCATCGCTAAAAAAACGAACCAAAAAAATCTAGGCTTACTAAAATGTATCTAAATGTTAGGCTTCAGTACTAAATTTTAAGAACTCGCATGTATATTAGCAATCCTAATCAAAACATAGGTATACTGAAATCAATAGCATTTATCAACTTTGATCATGCTCAAACAGCTTAAAATTTCACGCACTGTGCACTGCACATTTTACGATACACTTTAGATAGGCCATTACTACAATTCATAATTTAATGCAAAAACATAAGCCCTAGCTTAAATCATCAATAAAACTCAAATGTGATACCGAAACAAGTTCGGCATGACGAAATCAAGAATAATTAGATTTAAAAATAAATCATGAAGGCAAGCCATGAATTTTCAGTCATAACAAACGAAGAAGCGAAACTGCATTACGCAGTAATAAGCATATAGCTTCGAAAGAGCGTGGTGCGCAGCAATGACCTACAAATTCATTTGATTTTTTGGCTTGGTTTATCCAGAACGATAGTGAAGGATCTGGATCAAGACAACTGCGTAGCACATCATGAGTACAACTAAAAAAAATAGAAAAAAACGAATAAAATGAACGGAATTAAAGAAAAATATTTGTCTTAAATTTTGGCTTGGTTTATCCAGAACAATAGCGAAGGATCTGTACAACAAATAATTATATATAATAAGTTAAATGTCATTCCGAGGAACGAGGAATCTATTAAAAAATCTAAATTAAAAGAATATTAATAGTTCATTTTTTTCATCGCTAAAAAAACGAACCAAAAAAATCTAGGCTTACTAAACCATATCTAAATGTTAGGCTTCAGTACTAAATTTTAAGAACTCGCTTCAATACTTGAAATGCAAATCAAAATATTGGTATACTAGAATCTACAACAATAATCAGGTTTAGACTTGCTCAAACAGCTTAAAATTTCACGCACTGTGCACTGTACATTTTACGATACACTTTAGATAGGCCATAACTACAATTCATAATTTAATGCTAAAACATAAGCCCTAGCTTAAATCATCAATAAAACTCAAATGTGATACCGAAACAAGTTCGGCATGACGACATTAAGAATAATTAGATTTAAAAATAAATCATGAAGGCAGGTCATGAATTTTCAGTCATAATGAACGAAGAAGCGAAACTGCATTACGCAGTAATAAGCATGTAGCTTCGAAAGTGAATGATGCGCAGCAATGACCTATAAATTCATTTGATTTTTTGGCTTGGTTTATCCAGAGCAATAGCGAAGGATCTTTACAAAAATTTATTATCTGATAATAAGTTCAATGTCATTCCGAGGTACGAGGAATCTATAAAAACATCTTAATTAAAGACACTTCACCAATCACCATTCACCAATAACTACTCCAACACCTCACGCCACTGTGCCTTTACAACCTCCCAATCAAAGCCCTCAACTTTTTCTCGAGCTTTTAAAACCAGTTGTTGAGTCTTTTCTGGATTTGACTTCACGTCTAAAATAGCATCTACAAAGGCCTGACAATCATTAGGTGGAACCAATACGCCATCTACACCGTCTGCAATTAAAAACGGCATCCCTCCAACGTTAGTAGACACTATAGGCAAACCTAACGCCATAGCCTCAATAACGCTCACGGGCATATTATCAAAATTGGTTGTATTAATAAACACATTATAATCTGCAGCCAAGCTCGTCCACTCTGGTTTAGACAATTTCCCGGTAAATGTTACAGCCACTCCCAATTGTTCCGCATAAGATCTCACCACTACTAAAGATCCATCGGTATCTGGTCCCACCATACAGAGGTCTGCCTCATACCCCTGATCCAATAAAGATTTCAAAATATCTACCGCTAGACACGGATTATAAATGGTAGAAAACGACCGCACCCACAATAAGCGAATAGGCCCTACAGGTCTAATAGTAAACGGGTACTGCTGCAATTGTAAACTGTTCGGAATATAGACCACATGAGAAAACCCATGAGCGGTAAACGCTGTTTTCAAATATAAAGAGGGAGAGACCAATACTTTTGCAGGTCTAAACAGTAAACGACACAAACGAGGATTATGTTCTAAACGGTGTGGTAAATTCCCACCATGTAAAATAGGTATATAAGGCAAACGCATCAGGCGACAACACTGACTCACAATAACAGCATAATAAAAATTCTGAGTACTATACGTATCAATTAAAGCAGTATGCAT
>NZ_LMAK01000043.1 GCF_001439665.1 Formosa algae | reverse complement strand
AAAAAAAAAAAAAAAAGAGTAGACTTACGCCTACTCTCTGTTTTCTATACTTTTATATGCTTCAATCACTTTCTTTACTAATTTGTGTCGAATCACATCTTTATCATCTAAGTAAATCATCCCTACGCCTTCTACATTTTTAAGAATAAGTAAGGCTTCTTTTAATCCTGAAGTAGTACGTCTCGGTAAATCGACTTGACCAGGATCTCCTGTAAGTAAAAATTTAGCACTTTTCCCCATACGCGTTAAAAACATCTTCATTTGGGCATGTGTTGTATTTTGACCTTCATCAAGAATAACAAAGGCATTATCTAGTGTACGACCACGCATAAATGCTAAAGGCGCTATTTGTATGGTGCCATTTTCTATATATAACGCTAATTTTTCTGGAGCAATCATGTCGCGTAATGCATCGTAAAGCGGTTGCATATACGGATCTAATTTTTCTTTTAAATCTCCAGGAAGAAATCCTAAATTTTCTCCAGCTTCTACAGCCGGACGTGTTAAGATAATACGTTTTACTTCTTTATTTTTTAAAGCTTGTACGGCTAAAGCAACGCCTGTATAGGTTTTTCCTGTTCCAGCTGGACCAATGGCAAAAACCATATCGTTCTTACGCATACTCTCTACTAACTTGCGTTGGTTTGCCGTTTGTGCACGAATTAGCTTACCACTTGCGCCATGCACTATAACTTCACCACTCTGTTTAGAGGTATGATAATCATCGCTACTTTGACTTGTTAACACACGTTCTATCGTGTTTTCATCTAACTTATTGTACTTGGCAAAATGATTGAGCAACATGGTTAATCTTCGATCAAATTCTTCTAAGAGATCTTCGTCTCCAAAAGCTTTGATTTTATTACCCCGAGCAACAATTTTTAACTTGGGAAAGTATTTTTTAAGAAGTTCAATATTTACGTTTTGAGCTCCAAAAAATTCTTTTGGAGTGATCTCTTCTAGTTCAATAATTATTTCGTTCAAAAGCTAGGCGATTTAATTAAATTTATCAGTTAAGTTTTATTAGTTTTGTGCTTCTAACAAATCTAAACAATTTTACTTCAGATATGTGAAAAACATATCAACAATTCACGTATGGCTATAATAACTTTAACTACTGATTTTGGGGAAAAAGATCACTTTGCTGGGGCGATTAAAGGGGCTATCTATAGTGAATTATCTGATGTGAGAATTGTTGATATCTCGCATTCAATATCGCCATTTAGCATCTCAGAAGCTGCATATATCATTCAAAATGCATATACAAGTTTCCCAAAAGGCAGCATTCATATTATAGGAATTGATGCCGAATTAAATCCAGAAAATAAACACATTGCAGTCCTCTTAGATGGGCATTATTTTATCTGTGCAAACAACGGAATTATGAGTATGATTTGTACCGAAATTAACCCAGAACGGATTGTGCAAATAAATATTCATGAAAACATAGTGAGTAGTTTTCCTGTTTTAGATGTTTTTGTAAAAGTTGCTTGTCATATTGCTCGTGGTGGGACCTTAGATGTGGTTGGAAAGCGTATAGAAGATATTAAACCAATCCAGAATTTAAGACCATACGTAAACGACGACCAGACACAAATTATAGGTAGTATTATTTATGTAGATAACTACGGAAATATTATTACCAACATTAAACGCAAATTTTTTGAAAACACCCAAAAAGGGCGTTCTTATAAAATACATGCTAGAAACCATAGTTTTAATACCATATACAATAAATACAGTGAAGTTGTAGATTTTACTAAACCTCCTGCAGAACGACAATCTGAAGGTAAAGGTCTAGTGGTTTTTAATTCTTCTAATTATTTAGAAATTGCCATGTATAAAAGTAACACCTCTACAGTTGGAGGCGCTTCTACATTGATGGGATTAAAATTAATGGATACCATAACAGTTAACTTTTTAAAGGATTAAGCTATGTTTGTACGGATTGTAAAACTAAGTTTTGAACCTACTAAAATTGATGAGTTTCTAAACATATTTGAAACGAATAAAACACATATTCGGGATTTTGAAGGGTGTGAATTTTTAGAGTTATACAGAGATAAAATACACAATAATATATTTTTTACCTATAGTTATTGGACTCATGAAGCAGCTTTAAATACCTACAGACATTCCGATTTGTTTACAACGGTTTGGACAGAGACAAAACAATTATTTAACAATAAACCAGAAGCTTGGAGCGTTGACAAATTGGTGAGTTTACCATAACACCGTCGCTTTCAACTTCAACTTATATTAAAGAAAACAGATGTTTGCCATATTAAAAAAAGAAATTAATTCGTTTTTCGCATCACCCATCGGCTACTTAGTTATTGCCTTATTTTTATTGCTAAATGGCTTATTTTTATGGTTTTTTAAAGGCGATTTTAATATTATAGATAATGGTTTTGCAGATTTATCGACCTTCTTTTTATTAGCACCCTGGATTTTAATCTTTCTTATTCCTGCGATAACCATGCGCAGTTTTGCAGACGAAAAGAAACAAGGGACTTTAGAATTGCTTCTAACTAAACCGATTTCTAAACTTCAAATTGTATTAGGTAAATATTTTGGAGCCTTTATTTTAATTCTAATCGCATTATTACCAACATTATTATACGTATTTACAGTATACAAATTAGGCGCTCCTGAAGGGAACTTGGACATGGGGAGTACGTTGGGATCGTATTTCGGATTGTTATTTTTAGTGGCTGCATATACTGCAATGGGAATTTTTGGATCGACATTATCAGATAATCAAATTGTAACTTTTATAATTTCTGTATTTCTATGCTTCTTTTTTTACATTGGTTTTGAAGGTGTTGCAGATGCTTTATCTAATAATTTTATAGATGGTTTAGGCATGAGTTTTCATTTTAAAAGTATGAGTCGTGGTGTTTTAGATACCAGAGACATCATCTATTTTATAAGTGTTTCGGCCTTGTTTATTGCCTTAACCCGATTCAACATTAATAAAAAATAAGTATGGTTTTTACAGTGCCTTTTGTAATTATACTCGTGCTACTTTTTGTGGTGCTTTTTATATTTTCAAGAACTATAGATAAACGCATTTGGGTAGCGTTTTTAATAAGTATTGTCCTTACACCTATGATATATTTTTATGTTTTATATCCGTTAATCAATATTTTTAGTGACTACCATCACGAAAAACATTTTGAAGCTAAAGCCTGGAAAAAGTCTCCTGCTTTTCGTTACGAAATGGCTAATGAATTAGAGCAATCAGATTTATTAATAGGGAAAAGTAAAACAGAAGTTAACACCCTATTAGGCGAACCAGAATGGTTTAGTTGGAACGACGCGATTAAAGCAAACGATTCTAATTTTTGGAATTATAACTTAGGAATTAAACCTGGAGCCTTTAACAAAACTCAGGAATGCATTAAAATTATTTTTGTAGATAATATTGCAGAAAGCTTAGAACACTATCAATTAGAACTAAAATTTGATGAGTAAAAATCTTAAACATATTATATTAATAGTTGGTGTTATTTTAGCACTAAATATTATAGGAAACACCGTTTATAAACGTTTCGACTTAACTCAAGACCAAAGATATACACTTAGCGAAGCCACACAGCATATTGTGGCAGATGTAAATTCGCCTATCATAATTGATGTCTTTTTAGAAGGTGAAGGATTTCCATCAGAATTTAGACGTCTTCAAACGGAAACAAAACAACTTTTAGAAGAATTTTATGCCCAAAACAGCAATATAAAATTCAATTTTATGAATCCGTTGGAAGATGAAGCCAATCGCGATCAAATCATTCAGCAATTAAATAACCGTGGTCTTACGCCTATGCAACTTACCGTTCAGGAAAATGGTAAAAGCAGTCAGGAAATTATTTTCCCTTGGGCTTTGGCAAGTTATAACGATGTTACGGTTAAAATTCCGTTAGTAAAAAACAAACTTGGAGCTTCACAACAAGAATTGGTAACCAATTCTGTGCAACATTTAGAATACGCCTTTGCAGATGGTATTGGAAAATTAGTACATGGAAAAAGTAAAAAGATTGCCATTTTAAAAGGTAACGGCGAATTAGAAGATCAATATTTAGCCGATTTTTTAACAACCCTAAAAGACTATTATTTTATTGCGCCATTTACGTTAGACAGTGTTGCGAGTCAGCCTGAAAACACTCTAAAAAAATTACAAGCCTACGATTTAATTATAGCTGCAAAACCTACGCAAGCTTTTACTGAAAAGGAAAAGTTGGTTTTAGACCAATACACCATGAATGGCGGAAAAAGTCTTTGGCTTATAGATGCTGTTGCCATGGAAAAAGATAGCTTATATAACGAATCTAGACGCTCTATTGCATTGGCAAGAGACTTAAATTTAACCGATGTGTTTTTTAAATACGGTGTGCGTGTAAATCCGTATTTAGTAGCAACACCCTACTCTGCTCCTATCACTTTAGCGATAGGCGAAGGTAGCGAGTCTCAGTTCCAAAATGTACGTTGGCCATATTCGCCATTAGTAAACACGACCAATACACACCCGATTGTAAATAATGTAAATATTTTAAAATTCGATTTTGCGAATCCGATAGACACCTTAAAAAACAGTCTTAAAAAAACCATTTTATTAGAAAGTGCTAAACTTACAAAGTTAGAAGGTACACCTAGAGAGATTAGTTTAGATGTGGTAACACAAGAACCAAATCCTCAAGAATTTAATAAAGGCAGCCAGCCCTTAGCTGTTTTAATTGAAGGTGCATTTACATCGGCTTACAAAAACAGAATTAAACCGTTTAAATTGGCTGCCAACAAAGACTTAAGCACAGCTACTAAAATGATTGTGATTGCAGACGGAGATCTTATTAAAAACGATGTGATTAAAAACGTACCACAAGAATTAGGATTTGATCGTTGGACTGGACAATTATTTGGAAATAAAGAATTCTTATTAAATTCGGTGAATTACCTCTTAGATGATAATGGACTTATAAACATTCGTTCAAAGGAAATTAAGGTTGCCTTTTTAGATCACGAAAAAATTGCCGATTCTAAATTAAGCTGGCAATTACTTAACACCTTGGCTCCTATACTTTTATTAGCTATTTTCGGTTTTATATTCAATTACTTAAGAAAAAGAAAGTATACCTCTTAAATGTTAATAAGTTTGTTTCTTATTTAAGCCTATTAAAGATATATTTGTAATTATTAAAATAATCTTATTAGATACAGATGAAATTTATAGTATCAAGTACCTATTTATTAAAGCAATTACAAGTTCTAGGAGGCGTAATTAATAGTTCGAACACTTTACCTATTTTAGATAATTTTCTTTTTGAATTAAGCAGTTCTAAACTTAATGTTTCTGCTAGCGATTTAGAAACAACTATGTCTGCTACTTTAGAAGTAGAAAGCGATAGTGAAGGGAGCGTTGCTATTCCTGCGCGTTTACTTTTAGATACTTTAAAAACATTTCCAGAACAGCCTTTAACGTTTATAATTGAAGACAATAATACTATTGAAATCAGTTCTAACCACGGTAAATATGCACTTGCATATGCTAACGGAAATGAGTTTCCTAAAGCTGTATCTTTAGATAACCCGAGTACAACTACAATTGTTGGAGATATTTTAGCCACTGCAATTAGCAAAACTATTTTTGCTGCTGGAAACGACGATTTACGTCCAGTAATGAGTGGTGTATTTTTTCAATTCTCTACAGAAAGTTTAACCTTTGTAGCTACAGATGCACATAAACTTGTAAAATACACAAGAGAAGATGTTGCAGCTTCTGAAGTTGCCGAATTTATTATGCCTAAAAAACCTTTAAATTTATTAAAAGGAATTTTAGCTGGTAGCGAAGATGAAGTTATTGTAGAATATAACGATTCGAATGCAAAATTCACTTTTGATAATGTAGAATTAATTTGTCGTTTAATTGATGGAAAATACCCAAATTACGATGCTGTAATTCCTAAAGAAAACCCTAACAAATTAACAATAGCTAGAAACCAATTTTTAAGCTCTGTTAAGCGTGTTAGTATTTTCTCTAATAAGACTACACACCAAATTAGATTAAAAATTGCTGGTGCAGAATTAAACATTTCTGCAGAAGATATAGATTACAGTAACAAAGCTGAAGAGCGTTTAACTTGTGATTACCAAGGCGATGATATGCAAATTGGTTTCAATTCACGTTTCTTAACAGAAATGCTAAACAACTTAAATTCAGACGATGTTCAACTTGAAATGAGTTTACCTAATCGTGCTGGTATTTTAACGCCTATAGATGGTTTAGACGAAGGTGAACAAGTTACTATGCTTGTTATGCCAGTCATGCTAAACAGTTAATATTTCAGAACAGAATACCTTATAAAAAGTCATGTAGATATTTAATATTTACATGACTTTATTTTTTCCATCCTTTATGTTTTTAATCACAAACGAGCTTTGTATGTGAGAGACAATCGTCATTTTAGAAAATCGTTTTAAAATAAATTCCTGATATTCATTCATATCGTGTAATAGTATTTTCAATAATACATCGTAAGTTCCGGCAATATAATTGGCTTCAATAACATCTTCTAAGGTATTAATATACGCTTCAAATTTGCGAAACGGCTCATCTTGATGCGTGGTTAAAGTTACCTGACAATACACGACTAAAGTTTTTCCTAATTTACTATAATCTACAATCGCGGTATATCCATTTATAATACCAGACGATTCTAATTTTTTTATACGTTCATGAACTGGCGTTATCGATAAATTTACACCTTCTGCAAGTTGTTTTATGGACTGTTTACTGTCTTTTTGTAAGGCTTCAATAAGCTTAAAATCTATGGAATCTAACTTCATTTTGGTAAGAATTTCTAAATGCACAACATATTGCATACTACAAAAGTAATAAATTCTACCCAAACATAATTATAGAGTATAATTTTTCAAAAATAATTAGTTTGACAAAATATTTTAATAAAATATTATCTTTGTATAAGAAATATTTAAGATATGAACACACCAGAAATACAAGCCGTTTACGATAGAATTAAAGCACATTCAGAATCCTTTTTAGGGTATCCAGTTGCTAAAGATTTCTCGTATCACGAATACGCACCGTTCCTAGACATTTGTATTAATAATGTTGGTGACCCAGAAAATCCATCAACGTTTGCAATAGACACCAAAGACATTGAGCAAAAATGTATTGCCTTCTTTGCAGACATGCTTTCAAGCAACACTAAAGACGTTTGGGGATATATTACCAATGGTGGCACCGAAGGTAATTTATATGGTTTATATGTAGCGAGAGAGAGTTTTCCGAATGCTATGGTATACTATAGCGAGAGCACACACTACAGTGTAAAAAAGAATTTACATTTATTAAATATTCCCAACATTGTTATTCGTTCTCAAGAAAATGGAGAAATGGATTACGAAGATTTAGAACAAACCATTTCTTACCGTCGTGATAAGCCAGCTATTTTCTTTTTAAATATTGGTACCACAATGACGGAGGCGATTGATAAAATTGATGAAATTAAACGCATCATTAAAAAATACGCCATTAAAGATTATTACATCCATTGTGATGCTGCATTCTTAGGAACTATTGCGCCTTATATTGACCCGAAACCAAAATTTGATTTTGCAGAAGGTATAGATAGCATCTCTATTTCTGGCCATAAATTTATTGGAAGTCCAATTCCTTGTGGTGCAGTTCTAGTAAAACGTAAACACAGAGATCGCATTGCAAATTCAGTGTCGTATGTGGGTACTATGGATACAACTATTACGGGATCTAGAAATGGATTAACACCTTTATTTATTTGGGATTTTATCCAAAAACACGATCACCAAGGTTTAAAAGACCGTGTTGTAGCCTCTCAAGAAGTTGCTGCGTATACCGAACATAAATTAAATGCATTAGGTATGAATGCTTGGAGAAATAACGATGGTTTAACTGTTGTGTTTCAAAAACCAAGTGACGACTTATGTAAAAAATATCAAATGGCTTCAGAAGAAGCTATTGCTCACATTATATGTGTACCAGGAGTTACATTTAGTAAAGTTGATGCTTTTCTAGAAGATTTAAAAATTGAATTAGTCCAAAAATCTTCTAAATCGAAAGCTGTACTGGCTTAATTAACGTAAATCCTTTATATAAAAAACGCCCATTTTCATGGGCGTTTTTTGTGTTTTATCTCTAAAATTCTTAACTAATAAAATTAAAAGATAAAGGATATGTTGGCGTTTCGCCATTACTAACTTTAATTGCATTTATTATAGGATAAAGCACACTTATAATTCCTAACACAAGAAATCCTAACAGCCCCAATCCAAAAAATAAAATTAGCGGCACACAAATAATGCAATAAATTACCAAGCTAATTTGAAAATTTAGAATCTTTTTCCCTTCATTATCCATTCCAAGTACTTTTTCTTTTTGAGTAATCCAAAGTACAAGTGGTATTAATAAGCTACCAAAACCTAAAGCTAAGGTTGCTAACTGACTTAAATGTGCGAGCACTAATAATTGTTTATCTTCTCTCATGATTGTATTGATTTTGATTTGATTGATACTAATAAGACGAGAAAAGAGATAATTTGTTACACTTTTCTTATTAATGTGGCAATTTATCTTTTAACAATCCGTAGACAAATGTCCCCAATACAGCGGAAAGTAATAAAATAATAATTGGAACAAATCCAGCACCAACTAATACAAAAATAGGCCCTGGGCATGCACCAGCTAACGCCCAACCTAATCCGAAAATTATACCTCCAATTAAATATCTAGAAATGGACTTATCTTTATCTTCAATAATTATAGGTTCACCATCAAAGGTTTTAATATTAAAACGCTTAATAAGCTGAATAAATAATATCCCGAATACTAAAGCCGTTCCAATAATACCATACATGTGAAAGGATTCAAACCTAAACATTTCATATATACGAAACCACGAAGCCGCTTCAGACTTATACATGATTACTCCAAAAACTAATCCTAATAAAATATATACTACTTTTTTCATCATTTTAAAATATAAAAGGGAACAATACATGAACCATAAATAAACCACCAATAAAGAATCCAACCACGGCAATTAAAGATGGTAATTGCAAATTACTCAAACCAGAGATAGCGTGTCCAGAAGTACATCCTCCAGCATATCTTGCTCCGAATCCAACTAAAAATCCGCCTACAATTAAAATTGCCCATGTTTTCACATCAGACAGTGCAGCTACAGAAAATAATTCTTCAGGCAAATATCCATTTACAGCAGATATATTTAAATCCTGAAGTGCCAATTTAGTAGATGTGCTAATGGCCGGCATATTTCCGTCAGACAGATAGTGAGATGCTATAAAACCTCCCAACATTGCACCTATAACAATAAATAAGTTCCAACTGTCTTTTTTCCAATTGTAATTGAAAAACGAGCTAACTCTACCGCCTCCACACATGCTACAAAACGCGCGCAAATTAGAAGACATTCCAAAACGCTTTCCTAAAAGTAAAAGCACAAACATAAGAAGCGCTATTAAAAATCCCGATACAAACCATGACCACGGTTGTAAAATAAAATCCATATATTATTTTTATTAATTAATACGTAACCGATTTTCTGCTACAAGAGCACAAATATATGTGGAAGTTCAAGTTTGGTATGTAACATAAGTTACATCTTTTTACTCCTCAAAACCTTAAACTTTTTTTACCAGATATTTTAAAACCAATGTGCGACGAAATTATTAACTTGTCTCTAAATTTATTTGAATGAAAAGAATCTTAAAAATCGTCGGCCTACTTTTGGTGTTGAGTATAGTCGTAATAATATATTTAAACTATCCTAAACTTAATTTTATAACAGGTTTTGCATCCAAAAGTGTCTGCTCTTGTACCTTTGTTGCTAACAGAACATTAGAGTCTATAGAACGTGGAGACAACGACTTCTCTCCTATTAATTTAGCCACCAACACAATAGATTTTGATAATAAGTCTGTAACCTCTACTGTTTACGGCCTTAAAGCACGTACAGCTGTTTTTAAGGAAGGCTTAGGTTGCATATTAATCCCTGAAGATTCAGACCACACTACTCTTAATCTAAAACAAAACCGAAACCTAACACCAAAACAATTACCATTCCCGTATGGAAATTTACCTCAAAAAGACACTCTATTTTCTAATGTAGATTATACCATTTTAAATGAAGCTGTAAAACACGCATTCGATCTTAATGAAGAACAAGTAAAGCGTACTCGAGCTGTATTGGTTATTTATAAAGACCAGATAATTGCCGAGCAGTATGCAGATGGCTTTAATAAAGACACTAAAATTTTAGGTTGGTCTATGACAAAAAGCATTACAAGTGCAATGGTTGGTATTTTAGAGAAACAAGGCCGTGTAAACAAAAATCAGTCCCATTTATTTAGCGACTGGGAAGTAGATGATCGCTCAAAGATTACCCTTAACAACCTGCTACAGATGAATAGTGGCTTAGCTTGGGAAGAAGATTACAGTAAAATTTCTGATGTCACTAAAATGTTATTTTTAAAAGAAGATATGCCTAAAATACCACGCGAAAAACCAATGATTGGCACGCCAAACAAAAGTTGGAACTATTCGTCTGGAACTACAAATTTAATCTCTGGATTTATTAGAGATCAGTTTAAAACGGATCAAGACTATGTCGATTTTTGGTATACCGAATTGATTGATAAAATTGGTATGCACTCTATGACTATAGAAACCGACTTAAAAGGGCATTTTGTAGGCTCGTCTTATGGTTGGGCTACTGCTAGAGATTGGAGTAAATTTGGACTCTTATTCTTACATGAAGGAAATTGGAATGGCGACCAAATATTAACTAAAGATTGGGTAGACTATAGTAAAACCCCAACGCCAACCTCTAATGGGATTTATGGTGCGCAATTTTGGCTAAATGCTGGCGGACGATATCCAGATGTGCCTAAAGATTTATTTTCGTGTAACGGCTATCAAGGACAACAGGTGAGTATTATTCCCTCAAAAGATATTGTTATTGTACGTTTTGGATTGGTAGAAGACCCTATATTTAGTTTTAACACCTTTCTGTCGGACATCCTTTCTGCTATAAACTAAAAAACTCTCGACGGTTGTCGAGAGTTTAAAATATTTTAATAGATAAAAATAAGAGACTAAGAGTTATTACGTAGCTCTGCCATTTTTATTGCCGCGATCGCAGCTTCTGTACCTTTGTTTCCGTGTATTCCTCCAGAACGTTCTATAGATTGTTGGATGTTATTATCTGTTAACACACAAAATATAACAGGCACATCGTTTATAACGTTTAAGTCTTTTATACCTTGAGTAACACCTTCACAAACAAAATCAAAATGTTTGGTTTCACCTTGAATCACACTTCCTATAGCGATTACAGCATCTACCATTTGTTCTTGCATTTTTTTACACCCGTAAATCAATTCAAAACTTCCTGGTACATTCCAACGCTTTAAGTTCTCTGGATGCACTCCGTTTTCAAGTAATGTATTATAAGCTCCATTATAGAGCCCTTCTGTAATGGTATCGTTCCATTCAGAAACAACAATCCCAAACCGATAATTACTCGCGTCTGGGATTGTTGTCTTATCGTAATCTGATAAATTTTTATTAGCTGTTGCCATCTTATTTAGTTGCTAACACTTGCGCCTTACCAATAAATACATCTACAGTAGTTGCTTCGGTAGATGTTGGATATTCGTTTTTAATTGTTTCAAAATATCCTAAAGCTTCATCTGCTTTACCTAATTCTAAAGCAATTAATCCCGCTTTATTTAAGTACATTGGCGTAGTGAATTCATTAGTTCTAATATTCGCCGCTTGCTTATAATAATCTAAAGCATCATCTAATTGATTTAACTGTACAAAAGCATCACCAATACCACCTTTTGCTAAAGGAGCTAAAGCTTCATCTTCGCTAGAAAAATCACTTAAATATTCTATTGCGTTTTTATAATCTTTTAAGTTTAAGTATGCCATTCCTGCATAGTACTCTGCTAAATTAGCAGCTGGAGTTCCGCTATGGTTTTCAATAATATCTAACATACCGTATTTACCTTCACCACCATTTAATGCTAAAGTGTAAAGCGAGTCTTTTTCTGTTCCGTTAACAGCTTCGTTAAAGTAAACTTTAGCCTGAGACATATCGTTCATAGCTTCGCTTTCTTTAGGTTGTGCAACAAATTCGTTATACCCTAAATATCCTAACACAACCGCAGCAACAACACCAATAATTACAAAGATGTATTTCTGATTACTAGCTACCCAGTCTTCCGTTTTAGAAGCGGTTTCGTCTAACGTATTAAAAACTTCTGCAGTAGTTGAGTTCTCTTCAACGTTCTCAAAATTTTCTATATCGTTTTCTACTTCTGGTTTCGTAGTAGGTTTGTAACCTCTCTTTTTATAAGTTGCCATATATTCTATATTATTCGGCGCAAAAATAAAATATTTCTGCAGAAATAAAAGGTTATTTATTTGTTATTTTTCAATAATTTGCAAGACTTTATAATCACTGCATTTAAATACGCGTACATAATTCTTTTTATGATCTTAAAATCCTTATCTCTAATAAATTACAAAAATTTTGAAACTGAATCTTTTGAATTCGACGACAAAATTAATTGTTTTGTTGGACAAAATGGAGTGGGAAAAACCAACATATTAGACGCGATTTATCATTTATCCTTCGGAAAAAGCTACTTTAACCCTATCGCTTCTCAAAATATTAAGCATGATGCCGATTTTTTTGTGGTTCAAGGTGACTTTTTAAAAGATGAAAATCCAGAAAAAATAGTAGTTAGTTTAAAAAGTGGACAAAAAAAAGTAATTAAACGTAATGCAAAAGCTTACGATAAATTTAGCGATCATATCGGATTTATTCCGCTAGTTATGATTTCTCCTGCAGATCGTGATTTAATTATAGAAGGTAGTGAAACGCGTAGAAAATTTATGGATAGCGTTATATCACAAAGTGATAAAGCTTACCTAAACGATTTAATTAATTATAATAAAACAGTCGCACAACGTAATGCTTTACTAAAGTTTTTTGCATTGAATAATACTTATAACGCAACAACTTTAGATGTTTATAATTCGCAATTAAACGATTTGGGCGCCTCTATTTTTGAAAAACGAAAAGCCTTTCTAGACGTGTTTATTCCTATATTTAAAGCACGTCATAAAATTATAAGCAACAACCAAGAACCAGTAGATTTAAATTATAAAAGCGATTTATTTAAAGGCCCTTTAAAAGAACTTTTAGAACACAGTTTAAATAAAGACAGAGCCGTACAGTACACATCGACAGGTATACATAAAGACGACCTATTATTTGAAATTGATGGACACCCTATTAAAAAATTCGGGAGTCAAGGACAACAAAAATCATTTTTAATCGCTTTAAAACTAGCACAGTTTGACTTTATAAAAGGACTAAGTGGTGTAAATCCCATTCTTTTATTAGATGATATTTTTGACAAATTGGACGAACAACGTGTGGGACAAATTATTAAATTAGTTAACGATTCTAATTTTGGGCAGTTATTTATTAGCGACACCCACGCAGACCGTACCGAACATGCCATAAAACAAGTACATCAGTCATATCAAATTTTCAACATCGGAGCATAAAATCTTATTTATATGAAACATTATTTCGCAATTTTTTGTTTAATTCTCCTAAGTAGCTGTTCTAACACCTCTAACCTAGATGTCTCTAATTTAAATGGTTATTGGGAAATTGAAGAAGTTATAAAAGCAGACGGAACGTCTCATGTTTATAGCATAAATGAAACTATAGATTATATGGTAATTACTGATAGTCTTACAGGTTACAGACAAAAAATGAAAACAGACGCAGATAATACTTATACGCCGGTTACCACTAAAGAACACATTAATATAATTACAGAAAACGACAGCTTAAAAATACACTACCACACCCCGTTTTCTGATTGGAAAGAAACCATATTAGAATTAAATAACGACCGCTTAAAAGTCGTTAATACGCATCAAAACGTATATATTTACAAACGATATATTCCTTTAAATTTATAATTATGGCTAAACGAAGCAACGAAAACCTAAGCATGTCTGATGTTTTAAAAGAATTTGTAGAAACCAATAAATTAGAACGTGGTTTAGACCGAGTTAATGTACGTGATGCTTGGACCTCGCTTATGGGAAATGGTGTTAATAATTACACTACAGCCATTAGTTTAGAACGCGACACACTATATGTACAATTAAGTTCTAGCGTATTACGTGAAGAATTAAGTTACGGAAAATCTAAAATTATTACCATGCTTAACGAAGAATTAGGTAAAGATTTAATCAAAAAAATAATTTTAAGATAAGTGCATTCTTAAAAATAAATCAATAAAAAAGCACCATTTCTACATCTCGAAATGGTGCTTTTTTAATCTAATTATATTTCTATATCTAAGATTTTAAATAGCATATTAAAGCCATAAATCGATTAAACTAATTAATCTTTAATCTGTTCTGGCTTTTTATTTTTTGCTGCCAATTCATCTGTAAGGAACGGTAAACTTACATGTAAAGCCACATAACTACTTTTATTGGTTCCGCTAGCAAAATTATCTTTTAAAACATCTGTGAAACCTTGGTAATATCTTAAATTAAGAATTATACCTTTTCCTTCGTGAGCAGATCTTAGAAAATATCCCACATTAGCAATTACACCATAATCGGTCTTGTTTACAAATTTAGTTGTACTCTGTTCTAATTCGCCTTGACTTCCTGAGTATGTAGATTTTGCTTTACCTAAAAAAGAAACTTGCGGACTTAATCCAAATCTGAAATTAGAATCATTAGGTTGGTAAGCAAATAACACATGAACATCTGTATACCCTACTCGCATCTTTGCAGAGGTATCTGAATACAATCCGTTTAAATACGCATCATCTGAAATTAAATTGGTGTGTTTTAAAAGTACTGTTCTTTTAGACAGAAAATAAACTGTTGGGCTAACATACCAATTTTCTGAAAGCTTTAGATTCCCTGCAATTCCAAAATTAACACCATTCTGTATTTTTAAATCATCGACATTAGAAAAACTATTAAAAGGTACGCCAATCTCCATACTTAAATTGAATTTTTCTGAAGCTACTTTATCCCCAAAAATCATTGCAATAATTGCAGCTTGTGCGCTTGTAAACTGAGGAATCGCGAAAAGTAAATAAAAAATAAAAAGTGAATATTTTTTCATCTGGTAGGTGAGTTATTGATTATTAGATTAACGGGGGAAAGGTAATAAAATTAATGATTGTCTTAATGAACTGTTAAATAAAAAGCTTAGGTATTTAAAAAAAATGAGACAATATATTCTTTTTTACAACTAAAAACAGAACGAATATGTGTGGTTTTAAAATGCTTTTATTACATTATAAATAATATAATACTGTGTCTTTTTTATATATAAACTAATAATTATTAAGGAATTCAATATTTTATAATATGTTTATACTTTAATATTAGTGATATAAAAACACAGATTAAAAAAAGAAATAATTAAAAATAATTTTCCAATGAGTTTAGATTTATTTAATGTAAAAGACAAAATAGCCTTAATCACAGGAAGCACTCACGGTTTAGGTTTAGCTATGGCCAAAGGTTTAGGACTTGCAGGCGCAACCCTTGTTTTAAATGGGAATTCTTCGCAAGACAAGATTGATAAAGCTGTTTCGGAATGTAAAGCAGAAGGTATAAAAGCTGTTGGCTATAAATTTAATGTTGCTGAAGAAAGCGAAGTTATCGCTGCTATTTCTAAAATAGAAGCAGAAGTTGGCCCAATAGATATTTTAATTAACAATGCAGGTATTATAAAGCGCACACCACTTTTAGATATGGAAGTTAGCGATTTTAAAGCAGTCGTGAATATCGATTTAGTGAGTCCGTTTATTGTATCTAAACATGTGGTTAAAAACATGGTAAAACGCGAACAAGGTAAAGTTATTAATATTTGCTCTATGATGAGTGAATTGGGACGTTCTAATGTTGGAGCTTACGCTGCTGCCAAAGGCGGACTAAAAATGTTAACTCAAAATATGGCTACAGAATGGGCAAAATATAACATTCAGGTCAATGGTATTGGTCCAGGTTATTTTGCAACTTCGCAAACTGCTCCAATACGTGTAGACGGACATCCGTTTAACGATTTTATTATTAGCAGAACACCTGCCGCACGTTGGGGAAATCCTGAAGATTTGCAAGGTGCAACCATATTTTTAAGCTCTAAAGCTAGTGATTTTGTTAACGGGCATATAGTCTATGTTGATGGCGGAATTTTAGCAACTATAGGTAAACCCGCTAACGAAGGATAAAACATTAAAATACCCAATTACATTAAAACGGAAAAGGCTAAAATCAGATTAAATGTATCATCTAATTTTAGCCTTTTTCATTATACACTCTATTTTTAAGCACTTATTTTTTAATCACTTTATAAGTGTAGATATTTGCACGTACATGCATCTTAAAATATAAACACCTTTACATTTATCAGACTGATTAATCTTGTTTATTGTTGAAGCAGATTGAACCTCCTGAACTAATAAATTATATAATTGATACTGAAAACAGGAAATACCTGAAATTCAATTTATATTACTAAAGACTTCGTTATTATAAATAAAAAAGCTTTGCAGATACTGCAAAGCTTTCTTGGAGTTGGAATCTTAAAAGTCTAATTATTAATTACATCCAACGTGTGCACTATTAATCTAGGGGATTCACTGTACTATACTCATTTAAAAATGCCAACGCACAAATGCTTCCATAGCGGCATAATGCGCTAAGCCTAATAAATGATAAACCTCTGCGGTTTCTCTGTTTCTATCTTCTGCGCGTTGCCAAAACTCTCTACTATCTGAGCCTTGAAACACCACGCCATCTTTTTGAGATTGGTGTTTAAAAATTCCATGACGTTTCTCTAACACTTGGTCTGGACTCATAGGCACAGCCATTTCTATTTCATCTACATTCCATTCTTGCCATGCACCTCTGTATAACCACAACCAACAATCGTTCATGTATTTCTTTGATTTAAGTTGTTTTACAGCTTCAAAAACAGCATCTAAACATACTTTATGGGTACCGTGTGGATCGGCTAAATCGCCTGCGGCATATATTTGATGAGGCTTTATCTTATCGATAAGTGTCATAGTAATTTCTATATCTTCTTTTCCTAATGGCTTTTTCTCTATGGCTCCTGTTTCGTAAAATGGTAATTCCATATAGTGGATATGCTCGTCTGGAAGACCTATAAATTTAGCTGCAGCATGTGCTTCTCCTTTTCGGATTAATCCTTTAATGTAACGCACCTCTGGAATATCGATTTCACTGCCTTTTTTGTTCTCTAGAAACGTCACTGCCTTTTTATAGATGTTTTCAGCCTCTGCACTTTCTATACCGAATTTCTCGTTATAATCGCACACAAAACCAGCAAAACGTAAAGCTTCATCGTCTGAAACAGCTATGTTTCCAGATGTTTGATACCCAATATGCACTTCGTGACCTTGCTCTTGTAATCGCTTAAACGTTCCTCCCATACTAATGACATCATCATCTGGGTGCGGACTAAAAATAAGCACTCGTTTCTTAGAAGGTTCGGCTCGTTCTGGACGTTTCGAATCGTCTGCATTTGGCTTTCCGCCAGGCCAACCTGTAATCGTATTTTGTAATCTGTTGAATATTTTAATATTGATATCGTATGC
>NZ_LMAK01000042.1 GCF_001439665.1 Formosa algae | reverse complement strand
GCTGACAAGGCAGAGGCGGGTTCGTTGGTTCTAAACCAAATCATCATGCTTGGGGCGGACCTCCAGCAACAGCATTTGTAGGAAGCGTGAATAGTGATATTGAAAATGGTACGATTAAAGCAGATGCACCTGCTGCATAATTGTATAATTTAAAAGGCGATGTGAATCAAAACACGAATGTTTATAGTCAATTTTCTGAGGTTGTAAAAGACATGGATGCTAAATTAAAAGCAATCGTGAATCAAAATAAAACCCGTTAAAAGCAATATCTTAGAGGTTAAAAAATAAAAATTAAAAAAATAATATGAAGACATTTTTAGTCACAGCATTACTATTCATTTCAAGTATGGTTTCTCATGCAGAATCAATAGGAGTTAATAATAATATTATTGCTCCTGATACTACTACTGTATTTAAAACTATAGATGATACTAAGTTGTCTCTTCATATTTTTAATCCAAAAGGGCATCAAATTACAGATCAAGTTCCTGTTATTGTCTTTTTCTTTGGTGGTGGATGGGCCGGCGGCACACCGAAACAATTTTATGAACAATCGCGTTATTTTGCAGAACAAGGTGTTGTTGCGATTTCAGCAGAATATAGAGTCAATAAAGTGCACGGAAGCACACCTTTTGATGCGGTTACCGACGCGAAATCGGCTATACGTTGGGTGCGAGAACATGCTTCAGAATTAGGTGTTAATCCTAATGAAATTATAGCCTCAGGAGGCTCGGCAGGTGGTCATGTGGCGGCATGTACAGCTATTATTGAAGGCTATGAAGATGCTAATGAAGATTTATCTGTCAGTTCTAAACCTAATGCGATGATTTTGTATAATCCCGTGTTAGACACTACAGAAAAAGGCTATGGATTAGATAAAGTTGGGGAAGCGCATAAAACAGATATTTCTCCCATTCATCATATTAAAAAGGGGCTAGTGCCTACTTTAGTGTTTCATGGTATGGCAGACCACACGGTGCCTTTTGAAAATGCAGAACGGTTTAATCGGGTAATGAACGAAGCAGGAAATAGATGCAGATTAGAATCTTATAAAGGTAAAGATCATGGTTTTTTTAATGGATTTTACTTTAGGGGGAATAAAGCAGACAAAACCGTGTATGCAGATTTGATGGAGAAGAGTTATGCGTTTTTGAAGGCCCAATTCATCAATACAGATGTGAAGCCTTCAAATATTTTTAGTGATCATATGGTGCTTCAGCGTGGTATGCAAGTGCAGGTTTGGGGAACCGCTAAAGCAGGTCAAGATGTTTCTGTGTCTTTTGCAGGGCAATCTAAATCGACCACTGCAGATGTTTACGGAGCCTGGAGGATTGAATTAGATACGTTACAAGCTTCAAAAATAAGTCAAGATTTAATTTTAAAAGGAGATAATAACGTTGTTGTCTCTGATGTGTTAGTAGGTGAAGTTTGGATTTGCTCTGGGCAATCTAATATGGCTATGCGAGTAAAGGCTGTTCCGGATATTGAAGCTTTAGTTCCTAAAGCCAAACACATACGTAGTTTCGAAGTCAATCGAACGGTTTCTTTAAAAGAAGAAGCAGAGGTAAACGGCACGTGGTCAGCTCAAACGCCTAATAGTGCTGTTGCCTTTGCATTTGCCTATTATTTAGAAGCAGTTGGAGATGTGCCTGTAGGTATACTTCATGCATCTTGGGGAAGTTCGTCCATAGAGGCTTGGATGCCTCGAGATATGACGCAAGATTTTGAGTATTACAAGACTATAATGAAAGATTTTGATGCCGATACGTTAACTCAAAATCGACTTAAAAGCATCATAGCAAAAGGTAAAAGCCGGACGAATAAAGAGGATGTTTATTTACGTAGACAACCCAATATTTTATACAATGGTATGATGAAACCTTTAGCACCATTTGCAGTAAGAGGTTTAGTGTGGTATCAAGGCGAACGTAATACGCGATATATTTCAGGAGTGCCAGAAGTCACAGAAGCCAATTGGTTTCATAAGGTATCTGGTATGAAAGAATATGGTGAAGTCTTTAGTGGTTGGGTTAAGCAATATCGCAAAGTATGGCATAAAGACGATATGCGTTTTATGGTAGTCATGTTGCCAGGTTATGGAAAAGGGACTGAGAAAACACCAGACATCGATCCGAATGATCCTGCTGCAGAATCTTGGGCTTGGATGCGAGAGTCTCAGTTGCAAGTTTTAAATCTTCCAAAGACCAGTATGATCAATACGATTGATCTAGGTGATGTAAAAGATATTCATCCCAAAGATAAATTACCAATAGGAAAACGTTTGGCTTTGGTAGCTGCAAAGGAAACACTTGGTAAAGATGTCACCGCACAAGGACCAAAAATGAAAACGGTAGAGATTAAAAACCGAAAGTTGATTGTGACTTATAAAAATGCGGAAGGATTAAAAACATTAGATGGTGAGTCGCCAACAGGATTTTGGCTTGCAGATGATACGATGCAATGGAAACCTGCTCAAGCGAAAATTAAAGGAGAAACCATTGTGTTAAGTGCAAAAGCAGTAAAAAAACCTTTATTTATTCGCTATGCGTTTTCAGGAAAACCTGATGTAAATTTAGTGAATGGAGCAGATTTACCTGCGTATCCATTTCGAACAGACCATGAAGATTAAAAACAAACTATTCAAACCTATGAAACTAAATCTAATAACTATAATTATCAGGCGCACCACATTTTTTTGCGCTATTGTATTAACCGTATCATGTAATTCTAAAAAGAAATCTAAAATGGAAAAAGATCAGCATTTAAACGACTCAATTTCAAATGTTCAAAAGCAAGAATCTTCTAAAACTTACGCCGACGATGTGAGTTTTATGTCTGATTATATCGATGTTATTCAACTAACCGATGCCTCTAATCAGTCCAAAGTAGCACTGTCCGCAGCGCTTCAAGGACGTGTTATGACGAGTAGTGCGTTTGGAGCTAAGGGTAGAAGTTATGGATGGATTAATCGCGAGTTATTTGCATCGCGTGATACGTTAGATCATATTAATGTGTTTGGAGGTGAAGAGCGTTTTTGGTTAGGACCAGAAGGCGGACAATATTCAATTTTCTTCAAAAAAGGAACCGAGTTTACTTTAGATGATTGGTATGCGCCAAGGCTTATCGATTTAGAATCTTTTGATGTGAAAAGTGTATCTTCAAACAAAGCCGTTTTTACTAAAGAAGCATCTTTGGTTAATTATTCAGGTTTCAAATTTGATATGGGTATCGAGCGTGAAATTTCTATTTTATCTAAAACAGAACTTCAAAAAGCATTAGGATTAGCGTCACTTGCAGATGATATAAAAACGGTGGCGTATCAAACCAAAAATACCATGACCAATCTTGGGAACACCGATTGGGAAAAAGAAACCGGTTTATTATCTATGTGGATGCTAGGGATGTTTAATCATTCGCCACATACCACTATTTTAATTCCGTTTATCCAAGGTAATGAATCTGAATTAGGACAAGTCGTTAACGATAATTATTTCGGAAAAGTGCCCACAGACCGCTTGGTGGTAAAAGAAGGTGTAATTTATTTTAAAGGCGATGGAGAATACCGCAGTAAAATAGGACTATCTCCTAAGCGTGCAAAAAGTATAGCAGGATCTTACGATTCTGAAAATGGGGTGTTAACCATATTAAAGTATAATAAACCCGAAGGCGTTACAGATTATGTGAACTCCATGTGGGAACTTCAAGATAAACCGTTTGAAGGTGACGTTATTAATGCATACAATGATGGCGCTCCAGAACCTGGAGCAGATCCTCTAGGACCATTTTACGAATTAGAAACATCTTCGCCAGCATTAGATTTAAAAGTTGGAGAACGTCAAACACATGTCCAATTAACCTGTCATATTGAAGGTGATGCAGAAAGTTTAAATCCAATAATAAAAGCACTATTTGGAGTTACGGTAGAGGATGTTACAAATGCGTTTCATTAAAAAAACGATTTAAAATATGAGATTTAAAAATGTGTTGTTTATTGTTATAGTTGTTTTGTTTTTAGGAGCTTGTAACTCAAAGCAAAAACAAGAAGATAATGTTAAACTACCTTATGATGGCAGTTGGGAAGCGTTGCAAAATATGCCGGTACCAGATTGGTTTAACGATGGGAAAGTAGGAATATTTATTCATTGGGGGCCTTATAGTGTTATAGGTCATAAAAAAGAAGGAAGAGGGTATGCAGAACATGTTCCTAAATTAATTTATAAAGACACCGCTTATTATTATCCATATTTAAGGTCTCGTTGGGGCGCAGCACCTCCAGAGTTTGGTTATAAAGATATTATACCAGAGTTTAAAGCAGAACATTGGAATCCAGACGAGTGGGCAGAACTTTTTGCTGAAGTAGGAGCAAAGTATGTGGTGTTAACGGCCGAGCATCATGATGGTTGGGCCAATTGGGATTCGGAATTAACTCCTTGGAATGCTAAAGATATGGGGCCGAAAAGAGATTTGGTAGGCGACTTAGGTGCAGCTGTGAAAAAGCAAGGTCTAAAATATGCACCATCTTATCATCGCGAACGACATTCCAGCTTTTTTACTACAGAACAATATGTGGTGAATGCAGAACCGCATGCCGATATTTTGGCAGAAATCAAAAACAATCCTAGTGCAGCTTCTTTATATGGACCATTCGGATTCGATACAAGCGCGGTCGATGAATATGTTGCACGATGGAAAGAAATTCAAGAGAAATATAAACCCGATTTTTTGTGGATTGATGACATTCCAATTTTTACTAGAGACGGGAACAGTACTTTAGTAGAACCCAAAGTTTTTAAACCTGAAATTCAATATTTCTATGATCAATGTAGATTGATGATTACTGATTTTATGAATAATGGCAATATAAACAATCAAGAGGTTTATTTAAATAACAAGGGCAAAAATCGAAACTGGCCAGATGGTGTGGGCTGTTTAGAGAAAGACAATTTAAAACTAAAAGTGATTGGTCCGAAATGGCAAAGTTGCACGACGTTTGGAACATCTTTCGGGTTTTTAGAACATGACACATACAAAACGCCAAAAGATATTATTTCTGAAATGGTTGAGGTTGTTTCAAGAAATGGTAATTTTTTAGTGAATATTGGGCCTAAAGCCGATGGTACTATACCGCAACCACAAGTTGATTTGCTTCATAGTATGGGAAATTGGTTAAAAACAAATGGAGAAGCCATTTACGGCACTCGCTATTGGAAGGTGAATCATCAAGACCATGGGAATATATCATTTACGACTAAAGGAATGAACCTTTATGCCATTGCATTAGAGCAACCCCAGGATGCTATTGTCATTGAGGCTACAAAAGAGTGGGGTGAGACTGAAGTAAAATCTGTAGTCTTGTTAGGATCTGAAGCTTTAATTGAATGGAATATGACTGCCAATGGTTTAGAAATAACACCGCCAAAAGATTTAGGAGAAAGTCAGTACGCTTGGACTTTTAGAATTGAAACAAAGACGGAACAACACGATCCAAAAGCGATCCAAACAGATGCAAGTAAAGCTTTGGAGGGAACGAAAAAAGTGGATTTAGACGGAAATCACTAAAAATGTACTTTATTTCTGTTTTTATTGTTAGTCTGTTTCTTTGTGTACCTATATGAAAATACTTACAATTTAGTTTGTATCAGAATTTGCATGCGTTTTAAGATGCTTCAATTTATAAAGTAAATGTCGTATATCTAAATCTTTTAATATGAGCTAAAACGTCATTATTAACTTCTGATTGTTTTAGTGTAATGTTTTAATTATTCATAATAAGTTGTGTTGTGAATATAGCGCTATTTGTAAGATTTATCCTTATTGAAATGAAATTAGATGATTTTAAAAATGCACTAAATATATATCGTCAGTAGCTATATAATATGCGTTAATATCGCGTCTCACATAAGTAGGTGTCTTCAGTGGTTTTATATTGGAATTAGGTGTAAGTGTTTCTTTTTTAGTGTATAATAAGTAGGTTGGTTTAGTTTTAAATACGTTGTAGTATTGAAAATATATTAATGTGAGAACACTGAATTATATTTTTTAATGATGAAAGTGACCTAATGATAGCAAGCTATAGTACAATTGATATTCTGACTTGTTTTTTTTTGTTATAAAAGTAAATTAACTGTAAAAAATAAATTTTCATAATTTATAAATGCAGATATTGCTGTTTTTTCTTTTTATCTATTCTATAATTATTAATTTCATTTTTTTAATTTGAGCCTGCTGTTTTTTATTTAAGCACTAATATTAACATTAGATTTCTTCAATATAAGACTTGAATTTGTGTTGTAAATAAGTGTAAAATATATTAATGTTTAAATTGTACATAAAGTAGATTGTAATAGATAAATAAAATATTAGTGTTATTTGTCATTTTTGTAACTCTACTATTCGACTTATCAAAAATTATATTTAGAATTTAATTTGCCAGTTAAATCATAATTTAAGGAGAAAGGTTGCTTTAAGCATTAAACAAATAACTAAAAAACACAAAAGTAAAAGTCATGAAAGAATTTAATCAATACATAAACGGGAGATTTATAAACTCGACCTCTACGGGAACAACAGAAGTGTTAAACCCATGTACCGAAGAGGTGTTATCGATCATTCCAAAAGGATCAGTAGAAGATGCAAACCATGCGTTAGAAGCCGCACAACATGCGCAACATGCATGGAAATCGTTAACAGCTATTACACGTGCAGGTTTTTTAAATAAAATGGCCAATGTAATTCGTGAAAATAGAGTCTTTTTAGCTGAAACTTTAGCTAAAGAACAAGCTAAAGTTATTGGTTTAGCACAAGTCGAAATCGATGTAACTGCAGATTATTTTGATTATAATGCTGGATGGGCTAGACGTATTGAAGGTGAGATTATTCAGAGTGATCGTCAGAAAGAACATATTTTTCTACATAAAGCTCCAATTGGAGTGGCTGTGGGTATTTGTCCATGGAACTTTCCATTTTTTGTAATGGCTCGTAAAGTGGCTCCATCTTTAGTTACAGGAAATACCTGTGTTATTAAGCCTAGTTGTATTGCTCCGAATACCATTATGGAATTTGCAAAATTAATTGAAAATATAGGTCTTGCAGATGGTGTTTTAAATTTTGTGCTTGGTACAGGAGGTGTGGTTGGTAACGCACTTACTAAAAGCCCAATAACAGGTATTGTAAGTTTAACAGGAAGTGTGTTTGCAGGTCAGAAAATTATGGAAGCTGCAGCTCAAAATATCACTAAAGTGTCTTTAGAATTAGGAGGTAAAGCTCCGGCAATTGTATGTGCAGATGCTAATTTAGAATTAGCTGTAAACGCAATTGTATCGTCTAAAGTGATTTATAGCGGACAAGTTTGTAATTGTGCAGAACGTGTGTATGTAGAAGATTCTATTTATGATAAATTTTTAGATATGCTCGCTCAAAAAATGTCTGATGTTAAAGTAGAAGATGCGTTTTCTGACAATAATCCAGATATGAGTGCATTGGTATCTAAAGATCAAGTTGATAAAGTTTCTGAAATGGTTGAATTTGCGAAGAAAGAAGGTGCAGAAGTTGTGGTAGGAGGAACGCGTTCCAATCAATTTAATAAAGGATATTTCTATCAGCCTACATTATTAACTAATGTTAAGCAGGATATGCAAATCATACAAGAGGAAGTGTTTGGTCCTGTATTGCCTGTTATGAAATTTGGCTCATTAGATGAGGCAATTGCGTTATCAAACGATTGTGAATATGGATTAACATCATCAATTTTCTCAGAAAATTTTAATAAAGTAATGCATGCTAGTCAAGAATTACAATTTGGTGAAACCTATGTAAACAGAGAGCATTTTGAAGCCATTCAAGGTTTTCATGCAGGTTGGAAAAAATCTGGATTAGGCGGTGCAGATGGAAAACACGGCATGGAAGAGTATTTACAAACTAAAGTTGTTTATGCTCAATATAGATCGTAACTAATAAAAAAGATGAATTAATCTCTATATTAAAAAGTCTATAGAGATCCGATTCGAATTGTATATCATTATGAAAAAAATAGAAAAAGTACCAGTAGTTTCAAAAGAAGTTTTAGTTCCATTTATTCTAATTACTTCACTGTTTTCTCTATGGGGATTTGCAAACGATATTACCAATCCTATGGTAGCAGCTTTTGGAACTGTTATGGAAATTTCTACAGCTAAAGCGGCTTTAGTCCAATTTGCTTTTTATGGTGGTTATGCGACTATGGCGATTCCTGCTGCTCTTTTTGTAAGAAAATATAGTTATAAAAAAGGAATCTTATTAGGGCTATCGCTTTATGCCTTTGGAGCCCTCTTGTTTTTTCCTGCGGCTAAGTATGAGGTATTCGGATTCTTTTTAGGGTCACTTTATATTTTAACCTTCGGATTAGCGTTTTTAGAGACAACAGCCAACCCATACATATTAGCAATGGGAGATGAGCGCACCTCGACACAGCGTTTAAACTTGGCTCAAGCATTTAATCCTATCGGATCACTTTTCGGTATGTTTGTCGCTTCAAAGTTTATTTTAACAGCTTTAGATTCTGATAAGCGAAACGAAATGGGCGAGTTAATTTTTGCCACTTTAGATGAAGCTCAAAAAGCTGTAATTAGAACTCATGATTTGGCGATTATTAGAAATCCATATGTTATTCTTGGTGCAGTAGTCATTTTTATGCTGGTTCTTATTTCGCTATCTAAAATGCCTAAGCCTGCGAGTACTGCAGCACATGGACCAGCTAAAGAATCGTTTAAAAGGTTGTTTAAAAACGGAAAATATAGAGAAGGTGTTATTGCACAATTATTCTATGTAGCGGCACAAATTATGTGTTGGACATTTATTATTCAATACGCAGATAATTTAGGAATTGCTAAAGCTACAGCACAGAATTATAATATTGTTGCCATGATTATCTTCTTATCTAGCAGATTTATTAGTACGTATTTAATGCGATTTATAGACTCTAAAAAGTTACTAACCATTTTTGCTATTGGTGCCATGATAACCACTTCGGGTGTCATTTTAATAGAAGGTATGCTCGGTTTATATTGCCTTGTAGCAACATCTGCATTTATGTCTTTAATGTTTCCAACCATTTATGGTATTGCGCTTAAGGGATTAAGTGAAGAAGATTCAACCTTAGGGGCTGCTGGTTTAGTTATGGCTATAGTAGGAGGTGCTTTAATGCCAATCTTACAAGGTACCATTATCGATAAAGGAAGCATCGGAAGTTTTGCAGCAGTTAATATATCTTTCATTTTACCATTTATATGTTTCTGTGTGATTGCTTTGTATGGTTATAGAACCATGAAAGTGTATTCTAAATAAACATAATAAGGCTAACTGTTGAACGGGACATATCTTAGTTTTTTTAGAACTTCTTCGGTATGTGTCGAGATTGAAAAAAAGTAAAAATTATACAACATGAAAGTAGGATTATTTATTCCGTGTTATATCAACCAATTGTATCCGCAAGTAGGAAAAGCAACCTTAGAGCTTTTAGAGAAATTGAATGTTGAGGTGGTGTATCCTTCTGGACAAACTTGTTGTGGGCAACCCATGGCGAATTCAGGTTATGAAAATGAGTCTGTTGGAGCCTGTCATAATTTTGTAAAGAATTTTAAGGATTTTGATTATATCGTAACACCATCAGGTAGTTGTGCGTATCATGTTAAAAAGCATTTTGATGTGATTCCGCAAACTGACGATGTGACTAATGTTCGGAATAATGTGTATGAATTGTGCGATTTCATATTGAACGTATTAAAAATTAAAAATGTTGGAGCGCGTTTTCCACACAAAGTAGGGATTCATAAAAGTTGCCATGGATTACGTGGATTACGATTAGGATCTTGTTCCGAAAAAGTCACTCCAGAATTTTCTTATATCGGGGAATTATTAGCAGAAGTCGAAGGCACGGAAATCATTAAATTAAATCGTGAAGATGAGTGTTGCGGATTTGGAGGCACCTTTGCGGTTGCCGAAGAAGCAATTTCAGTTAAAATGGGGAAAGACCGTGTGCAAGATCATTTAGATAATGGTGCGGAAGTGATTACAGCAACAGATACGTCATGCTTAATGCATTTGGAAGGTTTGGTTAATAGAAACAAGCAGCCTTTAAAAATACGTCATATCGCCGAAATTTTAAACAGTGTAAATTGAATTAAAACATGAGTCATTCACAAGCGGCAACCTTATTTAATAAAGACGAAAAGAAAGTCAATTGGCATGATAAAGCCCTTTGGTTTGTGCGTCATAAACGCGATAAGTCTGCACATTCTGTAGAAGGATGGGAGGAGTTACGTAATTTAGGACAAGGTATTAAGGCACATATGTTGTCTAATCTAGATCATTATCTAATTCAGTTTGAGGAAAATGCGTTAAAAAACGGGGTCGAAGTCCATTGGGCTAAAGATGGCGCCGAACATAATAAAATTGTGCACAGTATTTTAAAAGCGCACAATGCCAAGAAAGTAGTAAAAAGTAAATCGATGTTGACCGAAGAATGTCATTTAAACCCTTTTTTGGAGGCCGATGGGATTGAAG
>NZ_LMAK01000041.1 GCF_001439665.1 Formosa algae | reverse complement strand
CTAAGCGGGTGCAAATATACTACCTTTTATTTATAACGACCAAGCTTTTTTTAAAAGATTTTTCAAATAAATCTTAAGTATTATGTTTCCAGTAAGTTGTAATTTATATTTTATTTCAAAGCCTTCAAGAACTACAAAGACCTCTTTAAAACCTATGAGGCATTCACTATAAAACAGATGACAATAGTGAACACATACACGTCTATTACCTTCTTACATAAAGAAGTTCCAAACTATACCAAAACGCAATGCTAAATCTCGATAAGGATAGTTAGGAGCCGAATAATAATCGTATCCTGTAAACGATGCATTAAAATGCTCGACTTTAAAATAGATACGTGTCTGTTGAATTTTAGCATTTATAAAGAAATCAAATCTTGGAAAATTCCCATACTCTCGATCTGTCTGTACATAAAACTCTGCGAGTAATGGATCGTAAGCATTCATATAGTAATCGGTAAAGTAATTAAACGTTACACCTGTTTCTAACAGTAATGCTTTCTTGAAAAATTCGTTTCTATAATATAATGTATTTCGAGTTACAAATTCAGGCATATTTAAAACCTGATTATCGTCTTGTACGTTTTGGTACATTATACTATTATCTAAAGCGAAATGGCCAAACTTTATTTCCTTATCTAAACGCACTCTTAAGTACGTAATTGTAGCACTGTTCTGAAACGGCTTTACACCTCCTGCATCTTCATCCTCTTTAAAATAAGCGTAGTCACTAATCGTAGAATAATCTACAGAAATATTAGCTAGCTTTTTAGATTCTAATTTAAAACTCAATTGCTGTGTTTTCTCTGTACTAAAATTAGTTTGCCAGTTATAGTTTAGATAACTACTTTGATATAATAAGAAGTTGTAATTAGGCTGTGACGCATTGTGATTAATTTCAGCACTCATCAATATATCGTCTGTAAATCTATACGATGCTTTTCCTGTAATGTAATTACCTGCAAAATCTCCAGTAACATTTAAACCGGCGTCTCCGTAAATATCGAACCCTCCAAATCTATTGTGGTACTTCCCTCCTACAGCTATAATATTACCTTTTAACCTGTTTGTTATTTGTTCTTCATCTATAATTACTATTTGGTCGTATCCATAATTATAATTATCGTGACTCACATTAAATTGCAAATCACCTAAAAGCGCATTACTATAATTTAATTGAACTTGATTGTAGAAATTTTCAATAGTACTTCTATCTTCTATATCTGTAGAGACAAAGGCATCTCCGAAATAATCATTAACATCATCTTGATTAAATTGATAGTATTGATCATCAAACGTCATGATATGATTTACATTTAAACTATGCTTCGCCAGAGAATCTTTTGGCTTCACTATATAGTAACGATGATCTAAATGAAAGCGTTTCCCCTTTAGGGTATTATCTGCATCTTCAAAATTCACATCAAAAACACCACGGTCTAAAAAATCGGGATCGCCATTTTCAAAATACACAACATCGTCATCAGACAATCCGCCATTTTCTTCATTATTAACATCCTGACCAACAAAATGGAATTTCGCAATATAGCGTTCGTCTTTAGTTTTATAATTGGTTGTAAATTCAAAATCGCCTATACTAGAAATAATATGCTGATAATTTCCAAGAGATCTCAACCCTTTATAAGAGAGCGATAAATTAAATTGTTCTGACGTATTTACAGTAAAGAAACCTTGCGCAACTTGTCCCTGTTCAAAACCTGTTTTGTAAAACAACTCGGTTAAAGGAGTTGGCACATGGTAGTAGCTAACATCTTCTACCTCTCTGAAAGCGAAAAATTTTGAACGCGCCCCTAATTTAGGCATTAGGCGTTGCGATTTAAAATCTGTACTTAACGTATTATAGGTTTGCCCCATATTAGAAAAGGAAATTAAACCAAATTCGTCTTTTCTTATGGCGTTAAATTTATATTCTTTCTGTATAGATAAAGTGGTATCTACATAAGTAGTATCATTTAAATGAGAAATTATAAGATATTGCTCTATCTTGGCTACTTTTTTTTCATCTTTTGTTTTTGAAGTATCAGATGATTTTTCAGTAAGTCCTTTTTCTGTTGCAGTATCGCTTTTGTCTATTTCCTTGTCTAACTTAGGTGCGACTTGAGAAAAAGCAAGATGCGAAAAGCACATTAAAAAGAATGACAGAATGATTTGCTTCATAATTATTTTTTAGATCTTGCAAATGTAAATACAAAATATGATAACCATACATAACAAAACTATAATTTAAATGCTTGCGCTTAACTATTCGGAATACGAATTTGAATGTGGAACAGACGAAGCTGGACGCGGATGTTTAGCTGGACCTGTAACAGCCGCTGCTGTAATTTTACCAAAAACATTTAAAAACATCATTTTAAACGATTCCAAACAATTATCTGAAAAGAAACGCGATTTACTTAAACCTATAGTAGAACTAGAAGCCGTAGCTTTTGGTGTTGCTCATGTTTTTCCAAAAAAAATAGACGAAATAAATATTTTAAATGCCTCTATACACGCCATGCAGTTGGCTATAAAAAAACTGGATCCGCAACCCGAATTTATTAGTGTAGATGGTAATCGATTTAAACCATATTTAAAAGTACCGTTTGAAACCATAATTAAAGGCGATGGAAAATATTTAAATATTGCAGCTGCATCTATACTTGCAAAAACCTATCGCGATGCTTATATGAACAGAATTCATGAAGAATTCCCGATGTATAATTGGAAACAGAACAAAGGGTATCCGACAAAAGAGCATCGTGCAGCCATAAAAAAATACGGGACTACAAAATACCACCGTTTATCCTTTAGATTACTACCCGATCAATTAAAATTAGATATATAACTTCCTATATTTGTAAAAAATTCTTTTTTATGAGAGCGCTTTTCTTAGCTATAATTTTTAGTGTATTCTTTATAAGTTGTGACACTAACACAACCACGCATCAAAATTTGATTGAATTTGTTCCAGAACATACCTCTACTTTAATTAAAACGAATAATCTTGAAGATTTAAAAAGCAGTTTAACTAATAATGATTTAGTTCAGGAATTTAAAACAGCACCTTTTTACAAATCTTTAGATGATGTTTTTAAGAACACTAAAGACTTTAAACCAAAGCAAGAGGTTTTATTTTGTTTTTCTAAAGACCATACAGATAGCTCTCAAGTTACATTAATTACAAAATACAGTGCAGACTTTTTTCAGTTCGACTCTATAAACAAACCCAAACAAGAACAAATAAAGTTTAAAAACACCACCATAACAAAAACAGAACTTAGCACAAAAAACCTATACAGTGTTATAATTGATAGCATCTTTATCGGGTCGACATCAAAATCTATTATTGAAAACAGTCTAAACACTAAGCCTGTTAATCCTGAACTTGAAAAAATTTACAATACTACAGCTTCAGAAAAAACATTTGCCGTTATTTTAGATTCAGAAACCATAGAGGAATCTTCAATGTTTTTGAGTTCAGATTCTATTCCGCTTCAACATTTTACAAAATATCTTGCCCTGGACACAGATATTACTCAAGACCAAATTACAATTAACGGTATAACTAAAGCAACAGATTCTGTAAACTATCTTATAGACATTTTTAAAAACACCATTCCGCAAGAGAATAAAATGGCTCAAATTACGCCAGAAGATAGCGATGGTTTTTTAAGTTTAACATATCAGGACTTTAGTAATTTACAAGCTAACATTGTCGTTTATAACAAACAAGATCCTGCAGAAACGACTTTGTTTGATAATACAAATGAAATTGGAGTAATATATGATAAGGAGTCTCGCGCTATTGTATTGCACAGTTTAGACAATATGGAAACCAATGATGCGCTTTTGGATTCTCAAGAAATTATAGAAAGTTTCCGCCAGGTAGATATAAAACGCTTTGCTCACCCAGAATGGTTTCCTATACATTTTAAACCTTTAATAAAAACAGATACAGCATCCTATTATGCTGTTCTAGATGATTTCTTTGTATTTGCAGACCAATTAGAATTATTACAGAGCATTATTGCGGCCTACCAAAACAAAGCCACTTTTAACGAGCGTAGTTTTTATAAAAACATTACAGAGCATTTAAGTGACGCTTCATCTTTAATGTTAGTTGGTAATTCTAATTTTTTAAGCGACATATTACAAACAAATTTCAAAACTAAAACCCAAGTAAATACAGATGCTTATAAAGTTTCTGCCATACAATATATCTATGATCATAATTTTGCACATGTAAATGGTATTATACAAAGGAATAAAACTAGAGCCTCTGAAAATTCGGTTAGTGAAGAACTGAATATAAAATTAGATGCTAAACTTTTAAATAACCCGCAGTTTGTAACCAACCATAGTTCTGGACAAAAAGAGATTGTGGTTCAGGATGTCAATAATAATCTGTATTTAATTTCTAACAAAGGGAAAGTCCTTTGGAAAAAACAATTAGAAGAAGCTATTATTGGCGATATTTCTCAAATAGACATGTATAAAAATGGCCGTTTGCAGTTGGCATTTACTACTGCACATTATTTGTATGTTTTAGATAGACATGGGAAACCAGCAAAATCTTATCCTAAAAAGTTTAGAGACGAAATAACTCAACCTTTATCTGTTTTCGATTACGATAATAATAAAAAATATCGCTTGGTTGTTGTGCAAAACAAAGGCGTATTAATGTACGATGCACATGGAAATAATGTAAAAGGGTTTACTTACAAAGAGGCCAACCAAACCATTATCCATAAACCGCAACATTTTAGAATAAACCGTAAAGACTATCTTGTATTTAAAACTAGCGATCAAATTTACATTTTAAGCCGCACAGGGCAAGTGCGTGTTACTCCTAAATCGTCTTACTCTTATTCTAACGAAGGGGTGTACATATATAACGACAAGTTTACAACCACTACAGACGAAGGAGATTTAATACTTATAGATACTAGAGGACGAGTAACAAGCGAGAATTTAAACTTAGGCGAAAACCATCACTTATTCGCCACGTCTAGAACTTTAGTTACCCAAACCGGAAACAAATTAAGCATTAGAAATAAAACCCTAGAGCTAGATTACGGAAATTACACGCCTGCTGAACTATTTTATATAAACAATAAAATATACGTAACCACTACAGATGTACAAGCACAAAAGGTTTACGTTTTTGATAGCCAAGGCGAAAACATATCTAATTTCCCAGTTTATGGCACAAGTAGTATAGACATTGCTAATACAGATAAAGACAACCATTTAGAAGTGGTTACTAAGGGAGACGACAATGCTATAATTATATATCAGATTAATTAAAAAAACAAGACGGATAAGCCGGCTTTAATTATTAAAATTGAAGCTAATTTAGTACTATTGCATCCCTTAATTTTTAAGTTAAAAACATCATGATAAAACGTAATAATGCCACTATCAGTAAATTTATAATTCATAAAGTTGGAAACAAGTTTAACGATACTAAAAATGCGTTTTCAGAAAGTGAAGTTCAATTTGATGAAGCAAGTTACGATTTAATGCTTCCCTTTTTATTAAGACCATTTGGTTCTGTAGTGCAAAGCCATCGTTTTAATCACCATGCCAACATTAAACTCAATGAAATAAATACCTATACAGAAGATATTTTTGGAGACGAATCTAATTTTATTGATGTATCTAAAAATATCGTCAAGCATTTATATGAACAATCTAATTCTGTACAAATAAAAACAGGAGACGTTATTGTTGCCATTTTTGAAGGTATAGAGTTTAATGAAATTGTAACCAATGCCGTTGGTATATTTAAAATAGAAAGTAAATCTAATTTCTTTCAAACTTATTTAGAGGGTAACAGTTACGATGTCGCCGTACAACAAGGTATAAACACTAAAAAAGTAGATAAAGGTTGCTTAATTTTAAACCAAACAGATGCAGAAGGTCCTATTGTATTAACAGTAGACAATAATAATTACGATGCACAGTATTGGATTAATAACTTTTTAAACATAAAATATGCGAACGATTTTAATTCGCACACACAAAATTATATTGAACTCTGTAAAGAATTCTCTACCGAGATTTTAAAAACCAGTTACGGTAACCAAGAACAAAATATCTTTTTAGCCAAAACAGTAGATTACTTTAAAGAACATGAATTTGTAAATATTGAAAATTTCAAAGAAGAAGTTTTTGAAGACGACAAACACAAAACCTTGTTCGACGATTATAAAAAATCTTTTGAGGGAGAACAAGAGCTCCTTATTTTAAATCAGTTTGATGTTGCAGAACCTGTTGTAAAGAAACAAAAGGCAAAAATTAAAACAGAAATAAAACTAGATACTCAAATTCAAATTAAACTAGATATTGATGCGCCAGACGCTGCTAGTGAATATTTAGAACGTGGTTTCGACGAAGAAAAGAAAATGTATTATTATAAGGTATTCTTTAATACTGAAGGATAATACCTTTTACCTTAAAAGTATTTAACTTTACCCTTACATAACAAGGCAGAACATTTAAAACAAGTTCACCTTATTAACACTAACAGTTGTTTTAAAACAACAGACTTAAAGCCTAATAAAATGACACAAGAAGAATTTTTAGAAAAAAATGTATTTGCTGGATTAACCAAAATTGAAGAACATAATGGTGATAGTTATTTCTCTGAAGAAGATTTTTCTGAAGTCTTAAAACAGTCTGAACATTTTGGAATTGCTATTTACGATATTAAAATGATGTTAAATGGTGAAGAACTTAAAACAATAAACCACGATACATTTAGAAAAAAAGCAACTGATGTAAATTGGTATAAAAGAGAATTTAGCCACTTAAAACGTGAACAAGAAGGTTGCATTTATGCTGCAACGTATAAAGTGTCTAAAAAATTATTGGCGAGATAAGCAAAATAGTCTTCTACAACGTAACCAGACTTCCTTAAAAAGACTCAATCTTTGAGTATCATAAAATTAATTACAACTTAAAATTAAAAATCATGTTTAAAAAAACAATGAAAATGATGACTGCTGTATTTGCAGCTTCAATGTTATTAACATCTTGTTATTCTTACACAACTGTTGTTGGAGCAGGTGCAAAAGGAAACTCTCAAACAAAAGAATGGAATCACTATGTAATTTACGGTTTAGCTCCTGTTGGAGTTTCAAACGCTAAAGAAATGGCTGGTGGAGCAACAGATTATACTGTTACAACTCAACAAACTTTTGTTAATGGTTTAGTAGCTGCACTTACTTTTGGTATCTACACACCAACAATGACTACTGTTACAAAATAGTTATATAAACTAGAAAAGCGAGGTTATTAATTACAACCTCGCTTTTTAATATTGCTTATAATGAAAAAAACAGCTTTCTATATTTCTTTAATTATTGCACTTCTACTCTTTATAAATGTTGTTCAAATTATAGCTACAGACTTAGAGCGGTTAACAGAATATGGTTATGGCTACCTAATCGGTAAAGTTATACTTTTCATAATCTTTGCGGCTATAGCGCTTTTAACAAGAAGTAAATCTGTAAACGAATAATTTTCAAGTTATTCTAAAACAAATTCAGATTCAAAAAGGGTACAAAAATGATGTTGAATTTTAGCCTTCACAGCTTCTTCATCTACTTCTTTTACACCTAATTCTACATTAAGCGATGTGACCGCTTTTCCTCGAATACCACACGGAATTATATTATCAAAATATCCTAAGTTGGCATTAACATTTAAAGCAAAGCCATGCATAGTAACCCAACGGCTGGCACGCACGCCCATTGCACATATTTTTCTAGCAAACGGTGTCCCAACATCTAACCACACACCTGTTTCTCCAGGGCTACGTTCTCCCTTAACACCATATTCATTTAAAGTTAGAATAATAACATCTTCCAAAAACCTTAAATATTTATGTATGTCTGTAAAAAAATTATCCAAATCTAAAATAGGATACCCTACTATTTGTCCTGGACCGTGATATGTAATATCTCCACCACGATTAATTTTATAAAACGAGGCTCCTTTTTCTTCAAGCTGTGCTTCGTTTAGCAACATATTAGACATATGTCCGCTTTTCCCCAATGTATACACATGCGGATGCTCTACAAACAAAAAGTAATTGGGTGTAGGGATAGAGGTATCCTCTCTCCTGTTTTGTATTTTAAGATCTACAATATGTTTAAATAGTTCTTCTTGGTAATCCCAAGTGTCCTTATAATCTCGTAGACCTAAATCTTGTAATTTTATTATTTTATTCAAAGCAATTAATCTTCTAATATAACTTCTACATTTAAACTTTCAGGATTAGTCATATACTCCTTAAAGCTTAATTCTGCAGAAAAACTTTTATGATCTGCACTAAACATGGCATTTTCTAACGAGACCGATTTAATCTTTTTCGGAAAATGATAATTTAATGTATAAGTTGAAGCCGCAAGTATCATTTCTGCATCGGCTAAACTATCTTTTGTAGACTCTAAAAGTTCTGGATTTACAACAGTAACAATACGTTTAAACACATTGCCTTTATAAGTATAACTAACTTCAGACGATTCTGTTGCTCCCATCTTTGCTAACGGACTGGTTTGCTGTGCTTCATTAGTTTCCTTTAACTCGTTGGCTTTATTAAGCACCTTAAACATATCTTCTAATTCCTCGACATTCTCAAAATCGGTATTAATATCTATGACCATTTTTTGAGTTTTAGGATCCATTAACATGTGCATCTTAAAATTTTCTAAGGCCTTAAGTCGTTCTTGTTCGTCTTTTGGAAGTGTTGCAATACTGTCTTTCTTAGCTTCTAAAAAATCTTTAAATACGACTGTAGAATCTAACACTTTTTCATCTGTTCCCATAGACTCTCCTCCCATTTGCATAAGTTGAGATCCGTCAAAAGAAAAAGACATGGTTCCTGCACCATTCTCATTAATATGAATTGTTTCAGAAAACTCACAACTACTTAATATAAGTAGTAAAAGGCATACGGTTAAAACATAGATTTTTTTCATCGGTTGGTTTAAATGATTAACAGCTGCAAATATACTTATTATATACCAAAAGCAGTCTCATTTTGTCCTTAAGACACTCCTAATCGATTAAAAATCCCTGAAAACCGTTAGCGTATAAAAGCCGTAAATTATCGCTTCGGATTATTTAAAATAACCAAGGCAGCGATTACACCTGGAACCCAGCCACAAAGCCATAATAAAAATACGATAAGAACAGAGCCACACCCCTTACCAATAACGGCTAAAGGCGGACAAATAATTGATAGGATAACTCTCCAGATACTCATTGTGATTGATTTTAATAAGATTGATTGATGTAAAAATAAGACGCTGAAAAACAGCAATTGTTACACCTTAAAAAATCTATTTCGTTTTTCGATAATATATATTGATATACTAACCAATAGTAATTATCTTTGTCCGTTAAATATTAAACAGAACAAAAGTAATATGTCGCAATTATCAGAGCAAGAAATCGTAAGAAGAGAAAAGCTTAGCAAACTTCGCGAGTTAGGAATTAATCCTTATCCAGCAAATCTTTATCCATTAACCCACACTAGTAAACAGGTTAAGACAGATTTTGAAGAAGGAAAGAAAGTGATAGTTGCCGGACGATTAATGTCACGAAGAATACAAGGAAATGCAAGTTTCGCTGAAGTACAAGATAGCGAAGGTCGTATTCAAGTGTACTTTAATCGTGATGAAATTTGTTCTGGAGAAGATAAAACGAAATACAACACAGTCTATAAAAAATTATTAGACATTGGAGATTTTGTAGGTATAGAAGGTGAGTTATTTACAACTAAAGTAGGAGAAAAAACCATTATGGTTAGAGACTTTACTATTTTAAGTAAATCGTTACGCCCATTACCTCAACCTCGAGTAGATACAGAAGGAAAAGTACACGATGCGTTTACAGATCCCGAACAACGTTACAGACAACGTTATGCAGATTTAGTCGTAAACCCACATGTAAAAGAAGTGTTTATAAAACGTACCAAGTTATTTAACGCGATGCGTAATTTCTTTAACGAATCTGGGTACTTTGAAGTTGAAACTCCAGTTTTACAACCTATTCCTGGAGGTGCCGCTGCACGCCCATTTATAACACACCATAACAGTTTAGACATTCCTTTATATATGCGAATCGCTAACGAGTTATACCTAAAACGTTTAATTGTTGGTGGTTTTGATGGTGTATATGAGTTTTCTAAAAACTTCCGTAACGAAGGTATGGACAGAACACACAATCCAGAATTTACAGCCATGGAAATCTATGTATCTTATAAAGATTACAACTGGATGATGGATTTCTGCGAGAAACTTTTAGAACATTGTGCTATTGCAGTAAATGGAACAAGTAAAGCTACTTTTGGCGAACACGACATAGATTTTAAAGCACCTTATGCTCGTGTAACTATGGCAGATTCTATTAAGCATTTTACAGGATTTGATATTACTGGGAAGACAGAAGCTGAAATCCGTGAAGCTGCAAAAGGCATGGGAATCCAAGTGGACGACACTATGGGTAAAGGGAAATTAATTGATGAAATTTTTGGTGAAAAATGTGAAGGAAACTACATACAGCCAACTTTTATCACAGATTACCCTAAAGAAATGAGTCCGCTTTGTAAAGAACACAGAGATAACCCTGAATTAACAGAGCGTTTTGAACTTATGGTTTGTGGTAAGGAAATAGCAAATGCTTATTCTGAATTAAACGATCCTATAGATCAACGCGAGCGTTTCGAACATCAATTAAAATTAGCTCAAAAAGGAGACGATGAAGCGACCGAGTTTATAGACTACGATTTCCTAAGAGCTTTAGAATATGGTATGCCTCCTACTTCAGGGATGGGAATTGGGATGGACCGTTTAATTATGTTCTTAACAAACAACCAATCTATCCAAGAGGTATTGTTTTTCCCTCAAATGCGTCCTGAGAAAAAACAAGTAGATATGTCTGAAGACGAAAAAGCCATTTTCAATATTTTAAAAACAACGTCTCCAATAGATTTAAACACATTAAAAACACAATCCCAATTAAGTAATAAAAAATGGGATAAAACTATAAAAGGATTAACAAAATTAGGTGTAGCCAAGGTAGACAAAACAGACAGTGGTTTGTTTGTCTCTCTCAATGACTAAGAAATATATGATTCAACTCCTTTTTAAATATAAAAAAAAAGCATACCTCCTTTTCTGGTATGCTTTTTTAATACTTATACATTTTATTATAAAGGATAGATTTCAGCCTATTGTTTTTATTTTTAATGCCACTCCTTTACTATTTATTATTGCATACGGTATATTTTTATCGTTTATAGTGCGTAAACACAAAATAGTCTTATTTACCATAATTTTTATTAACTGCTTATTAGGGTTATTTTGGTATAACAATTATGTTTTTAAAACAGAAGACGTTAAAGAAGATATTGCGAAAACACGTTCTATATTATTTTGGAATATCTCTAGACCAAAACATTTACCTATTGATAAAATTTTTGAAAAAGCGAAAACCTATAATCCTGAAATATTAGTTTTTGTTGAAGCTAAAAAAATTCCTCAAGAAGATCTTATTGCTTTTAAAAACAAATATCCTTTATACGATATTCAACAATTACAGAGTGAAATGTTAATTGCTGTAAAAGGAAAAATTAATGAAACAGCATACAAAAGAATTTCTACCGGTTCTAACTGTAATTTAGTAACTGCTACAATTCGTGGAGAGCAAGTAAAAATTTTAATTAACGATTTATTTGCCAACCCTGCTTTGTCCAAAAAAGCAGATTTTGAAACCATTCAATCTATTATACAAACAGAGCAAGTAAACTTTATTGTAGGTGATTTTAACACGCCTTACGAAAGTGCATTTTTTGAATTATTTAAATCTAATTTCGAAAGTTTTCACGCCTATAACAATGGCGTTTCTGCAACATGGCCTAGCCGATTACCAATTTTAGAGATTGACCATATTTGGATTTCAAAAGCGTGGAAGCCCCTTATTTTACACAAAGAATTTAATGAATATTCAGACCACGGTTTATTAATTGGTACTTACCGACTTAGACGTTAGTTTTAAATTTCATGAATTTCTCTACGACGTTAAGACGTTGTTAAAATTTCTCTATTCATTAAACCTTTTTAAAATCTACGGGTCATAGAGATATAATTTAAAACATAATTATCATGAAAAAACTAATAGTTTTAGCTTTAGCGTTTATCTCTTTAAATGCTTTTGCACAAGGAAAAAAAAGTAGAGATAACCAAAATGGAGACAAAAAAGAAATGCGCATGCAAAGAGCAGACTTTACTCCTGAACAGCAAGCTACACTTCAGACTAAAAAAATGACTTTAGATTTAGATCTTTCTGAATCGCAACAAAAAGAAGTGTATACTTTAAATCTTAATCAAGCAAAAGAAAGACAAGCCAATCGCGAAGCTTTCAAAGAAGCTAAAGATGCAGGTCAGAAACCTACAGAGCAAGAACGTTATGATAATATGATTGCTAGATTAGACAGTCAGATTTTCATGAAAAACAAAATGAAAAGTATCTTAAAAAGCGAACAATATGCCATGTGGGTACAAGACATGAATAAACGTCCTGATGGCAAAAGAAACCAAGAAGGTAGAAAAGGTAATAACCGCGAGGATAATGAGAGACGTGGCTAAAAATAATGAATACCCTCCCATAAAAACGGCAAACCAAATTAGGTTTGCCGTTTTTGTTTTATTTTATAAAATTTAATAAATCATTTTTTACTGCATAGGTTACTAATCCGGCTACATTTTTAGATTCTGTTTTTAAAAGTAAATTATTACGATGTCCTTCTACCGTTCGTGGACTAATACATAATTTTTCCGCAATCTCTATCGTTGTATGTTGATTGCATATTAATTCTAATATTTCTTTTTCTCTCCCAGTTAAATACGATTCGTCAAAATCGCATTTGGTACGTTTACTATTATGCTTTAATAAATCTTCATGAAGATATTTTAAGACTTCATTAGTGTAGAAAAACCCTTTATCTTGCACTTCTTTTATAGCATACAGAACATCGGCCGGACAAGAATTTTTAGGTAAATAACAAGATGCGCCTAAGTGTATCATATTTAAAATACAGGATTTAGAGCTATGACTTGTAAGCGCTATTATTTTTAAAGCTGAAAACTCCTTCTGCATTAATTTAGTTGCCTCTACGCCATTAAGTTCTGGCATATTTAAATCTGTAAGTACAATATCAGGGAGTGCGGAAGTTCTTAAATAATTTAATAATTCTACACCGTCGGAAGCTTCAAAATCTACTAATATACGCGTATCACGTTCAAGTAAGAAACGAATTCCTTTGCGAAATAACCGCTGATCATCTGCAATAACGATATGTATCAAATTCGATTCCATGAAACTTTTAAAGTGTTAGCTATTGTTTAAAATAAGACTGTTATTTTAACGCTTTGTTACACAGTGTTTTAGATTTTAGATTTGGTTTAACACCTAAAGAGTTAATAAACACTACTGAACATCAATGTAAATACAACGATGCTTATTCTAGTTCATGGGAAATATTAACGAAGATAGATGCTTTTAATAAGCGAATGTTCTTTTTTCATGAAAACAATCAAAAAACACGTAATACTACCTAGCTTCAAATAGGAAATTTCTACTTTAAAAGTAATTGAAGACTATGCTTATATTAAAAAAAACAGAATAGAATACAATATCAGAAAGTGACTCATCACGATTTTTTCAATACTACGTAGCTCTACTTAAGTAGAAACACCCTATTTTAAAAACCGGTAGTTACTTGCTAAAATCATAATATATATCGTTTTAAATTTGAAATAAATAATTTATTAATCAAAAAACTACAGTATTATGAAAAAATTTATGTCGTTAGTATGTTGCTTGTTTATAGTAAACAGCTTCTACGCACAAAGTATTGAGCCTTTAAATAATTACAATTCGCAAATGGCACTTAATCAAGGTCGAAATGTTACTGCTTTATCTGCTATAGAAGCCTTAACACCTGCCAAAACAACTAAAGCTACTGTAAAAACGGTAGGTGTAAATGCGACCTATATAAACAGTTCACGATTTACCGAAAATGCAATGTTTGTAAAAGCATTTCAAGAACGTGCAGCACAATACAACTTAAAAGATCACAAGGTATATGATAGTAAAAGCAAGTCGACTTATGATGTTGTTTTTAGTAACAAAAAAGGAACTATGACCATAAATTACAACAAAATAGGAGAGATTAAGGAATCTAAAGAAAAATATAAAGATGTTGCATTACCAAAACCTGTTATTATTAGTATAATGAAAGCGTATCCAGAATGGAGATTTGAAAATAATGTATGTAATATAAATTACAAATATAATAAAGGCATTTCAACCTTATATAAAGTTACCATTTCTAACGGAAAACACACTAAAACCGTAAAGTCTGACGACCAAGGAAATCTTCTTTAATTGTAACCATCTACCTTAATGTTTAATATAAGATAAAAAGGCTTTCCGTGTGATACGAAAAGCCTTTTAAATTTTATTTAAGTTTTTTAAACCAGTATTACTTCTTTAAAGTTGTTGCTACTTTATGTACTGCATTTATAGTGGCATCTAAATCTGCATAAGTTAAAGCGTCTGTAATAAACCACGTTTCGAAGGCACTTGGCGCAATATAAACCCCTTGCTCTAACATGCCATGAAAGAATGTTTTAAAATTTTCATTATTTCCTGTGGCCGATGTTTCAAAATCGACAACTGGAGTGTCTGAAAAATGCACAGAAATCATAGACCCTACGCGATTAATAGTGTGCACAATTTTATGATCGTTTAATACTTTAGTCAGTCCTCTATGTAAATATTCAGTTTTTTCAGCCAAACGATTAAATACTTCAGTATCGTTTTCTAATGCTTTCAACATCGCTAATCCTGCTGCCATAGCTAACGGATTCCCACTTAAGGTTCCTGCTTGATATACTGGTCCTAATGGGGCAAGATAATTCATAATCTCTTCACGTGCCGCAAAAGCACCAACTGGTAATCCGCCGCCAATAACTTTACCAAAACAAACAATATCTGCTTTTACATTGTATAATTCTTGTGCACCTCCTCTGGCCAATCTAAAGCCCGTCATCACCTCATCAAAAACTAAAAGAATATTATTAGAATCGCAAAGTACTCTAAGTTGTTCTAAAAAATTAGCTTGTGGTGGCACACAGCCCATGTTTCCAGCAACAGGTTCTAAAATAATACAAGCAATATCGTTTAGGTTTGCATCTATTATAGATTTTACATGCGCTATATCGTTGTATTTTGCCAACAATGTATCTTTAGCAGTACCGGCTGTTACACCAGGACTATTCGGACTTCCAAATGTCATGGCTCCACTTCCCGCTTGTATTAAAAACGAATCGCTATGCCCGTGGTAACATCCAGCGAATTTTATTATTTTTTCTTTTCCAGTATACCCTCTTGCCAATCGTACAGCACTCATACAGGCTTCTGTACCTGAGTTTACGAATCTGATTTTATCAATATTTGGAACCATAGATACAGCCAAAGCAGCTATTTCTGTTTCTATCTCTGTAGGAGCTCCAAACGATGTTCCTAATTTAGCCTTGTCTATAATTGCATTAACAACAGGTGGATAAGCATGACCTAATATCATAGGTCCCCAAGAATTTATATAATCTATAAATGTATTGTTATCTTCATCTGTTAAATACGCGCCTTTAGCTTCTTTAATAAAAAGAGGAGTTCCTCCTACGGCCTTAAAAGCACGTACTGGAGAATTTACACCACCAGGAATAACCTGTTCTGCGTTAGCAAACAAAGCACTACTTCTTGTATATTTCATTCTATTATTTATGTAATTAGGATTTCACTAATAATTCTTGTCCTATAGACAAGTTTGTATCTTTTAATCCGTTTATATTTTGAAGTTCTTGTACCGAAATATTATAGCGTCTAGAAATAGAATATAACGTATCTCCTTTGACAACATAATGTACATCTTGACTTGAACGTTGTTGTTTTCTTGAGGGTTGCTGATTTCCTGTTACTAGATTGTCGTATTTATACAACTCATATCGCTCTATTAGAGCAATTAATTTATCAGGATATTTTCTATCTGTAGCATAACCTGCAGCACGTAAGCCTTTTGCCCAGCCTTTATAATCGTCTATATCTAAATCGAATAAAGCAGAATAGCGTTTTCGCTCGGTTAAAAACAGGGAATGATCACGATACGAATATTTAGGATCTTTATATTTTCTGAAACATTCTTGATCTTCATCATCGTCGTGATAAATCTCAGCACCTGTCCAATCATGACATTTAATGCCGAAGTGATTATTCGCTTCTACAGCTAAACGGCCTTTACCAGAACCCGATTCTAAAATACCTTGTGCCAATGTAATACTTGCCGGAATGTTATAGAATTTCATTTCTTCAACAGCAACGCCACCAAATACTTGAATATATTCCGCCGTATTGGTTATAACTTTAGGCATCACCTCTACTTCAGGCTCTGTTTCTCTTACTACCGTTTCACTTTCATTAGTATTGTGACGGAATTTTCTACTTTTTAAATACTCTGTATGCTGTTTAGACGATGTTGTTTTTCGTTTTCGAGAACCACAACTAAACACTACGCCTGCTATTAATAAAAGGATAATTATTCGCTTCATATATCTATATAATTTGAGGCATGTTTTTTTTCTTTAATTGGGTATTCATGCCTGCAATACCCTGCAAACCTCCTGTATGAATAACTAATATTTTTGAGTGCTCAGGAAAAAACCCTTTCTCTATTAGATCCATAATTCCAAAAACCATTTTGCCCGTATATACAGGATCTAAAGGAATACCTTGTTCTTTTTTAAAATTATTTATAAAATCGACTAAATCGACATTTATTTTAGCGTAACCTCCAAAATGATAATCGGTTATTAATTTCCAGTTGGTTTTGGTTACAAATTTACTAATATTGTTTTGTAAAAAATCACCTTTTAATGCAGGAAATCCTAAAATGGTTTGATTTGATTGACTGCTGTTTATAAGTCCAGAAATAGTACCCCCTGTTCCTACGGCACAACAAATGTAATCGAAATCAGAATCTTTTGCTGTTAAAATAAGTTCGCAACCTTTTATGGCTAAATTATTAGTACCGCCTTCTGGCACTAAATAAAAATCTCCAAAAACATCATGCAAGCCTTTAATAAATTCTGGAGTTTCTTTAAGCCTAAAATCTGATCGTGTGACATATTTAAAAATCATACCACAAGCTTGGGCAAATTTAAGCGTAGGATTTAATTGAGATTCTAAAGCCAATTCTTCTCCGCGAATAATGCCAATAGTTTTAAATCCCGACACATGTCCCGCATAAGCTACTGCTGCTATATGATTAGAAAACGCTCCTCCAAAAGTTAGTAAGGTAGTTTGCTGTTCGTCTTTTGCTTTTAAAATATTATAATGAAGTTTTCTGTATTTGTTTCCGCTAACAAACGGATGAATTTCGTCTTCCCGTTTAATAGAAAGACTGATATTACAATCGGACTCGAAATGGATTGTCTGATTATTAATAGTTGGGGTTGTAGACGAAAAAAGCATAAACGCCAATTAAATTAAAACATTGACTTACAAATGTAAAGGAAATAAAAGGTTGAACACGAGTTTTTATTAAAAAATAGATAACATCTTAAATACACATCTTTTTTTAAACGTTACTTTTTGGCTTTTCATCTAAAATTTATGAGCATTAATCGATTTACAATCAACAATCTAATGATACATTGATAAAAAAGAGTACATTTGCACCCGCTAATTATCATCTTAATTATATTGCTATTAATCTTATGCTATTTAATACTACAATAGTAAGACCATTCTATAAGTCTTACAATATGAAACGCCTGTATTTATTTCTAATTTTTGGAATATTGAGTATTACCGCTTTTGGGCAGACCTGGACAGGTAACTCGGATACAAATTGGAACAACACGAGCAATTGGAGCCCTAACAGTTTACCTACTATTAATACAGATGTAGTAATTAATTACCCTTCTCGATATCCAATTATTGATGGCATTAATGCTGTAGCAAAATCTATCACTATAGCTCACAATGGTAGTTTAACCATCCAAAATGGAGGTGAATTGACTGTTCAAAATGATTTCTCCACGAATTCTCCTATTTATATCTCTGATGGTGAACTTATTGTTGGTGGAGATCTTTACACTACAAATAATATAGAGGCTGATAATAGTACTATAGAAGCTAATAATTTTGAACTTGCTAATTCAGGTAACGGTGCATTAATTATAGATCAAACAACATTAAAGATTACTGAAGATATTAACGTTTACAAAAGTTTTGACACAGGAGTTTTAAGCAATATCTACGCAAATAATATTAACTTTTACAATTCAAATAGTAGTTGGTTAATTGACGAAACCAATGTCTACATCTCCAATGATTTTTATGCTGGAGCAGACGTAAATTTGGTAAATGGATCTTATGTCCAGACTAAAAATCTAGAATTATTAGATAACGGTAGAACTTGGGTTCTTAATGACACATCAACATTAACAGTCGAAGAAGAAATTAATTTAAGGAATAAAATAACCCTTAATGATAATGCTAGCCTAATACAAACTTCAGACACTGATTTAAACACATATGCAAATAATTACTGGTCAGGTGGTTTAATAGTAAATCGAACAGCAAGTAACATTAAAAATTATGATTATGTGTATTGGTCTTCACCAGTCGAAGGGTCTGAACTTACGGATATAGCAAATACTTCACATCGTTATAAATGGATTCCAACTACAACGACTGAATATACAAGTAATTTTGGAAATTGGGAAGAAACATCAGAACAAATGACTATAGGTAAAGGCTATATAGTAAGAGTAGGTACTTCTGGCGCTGCTTCAACTTTTTCTCAAACTTTTACTGCAGAAATTAAATACGATTCTGATTCAAATTCAAACAAATTTTTTAAAATTAATAATGGTCCCATTTCTATTCCTGTATATAGAGGAGACTACAATTCCGGATCATACAGCAACGGACCATCTGCCACCATAGTCTCTAACGAAGACGACAACTGGAACCTAGTAGGTAACCCATACCCTTCTGCCATTAGCGTAGAAACGTTCTTAACAGAAAATGAAAATGTTATTGAAGGTGGCGTCAGAATTTGGACACATGGTACAGAGATAGGTGATTATGACGATCCTTTTTATCAAGATTTCGTTCAAAATTATACGGCATCAGATTATATTACATATACTAGTTTAGGCTCTAGTGTTCCTCCTCCTCCTCCTGGTTCTGGTTCAGATTATATTGCGTCTTGTCAAGGATTTTTTGTAAGTATGAGACATGATGCCACTTCAGGAACAAACCTGAATTTCACCAATGCCATGCGGACTTATGATGCAGATTATACCAATTCTGAATTTTATAGAACAGACACTAGCACACAAAAATCTCGCATTTGGTTAAGTTTCACTGCAGATGAAACGAAAAGTTATAACTCTATGCTTATCGGTTATGCCCAAGGTGCTACAAATGACAAAGATCCAATATACGACGCTGTGATTATGGATCATAATATTATGAGTATCTACTCTTTAGTAAATGAAGAACCTTTAGTTATTCAAGGTCGTAGTTTACCATTCTTAGATACAGACAAAGTCCCTTTAGGAATAATTACACTAACTAAAGATCTGTATACCATTGGAATTAGCAAAACAGATGGTGCTTTCGAAAACAATCAAGACATTTACTTAGAAGACTTATACGAAAATACTATACACAATTTAAAAGACTCTGCGTATGAATTCATATCAGAAGCAGGAACATTTAACGACCGTTTTATATTACGTTATCAAGACAGTACATTAAGTGTAGATGATGTTATTACAGACAGTAGTTTAAAAATTATAGCGACTGAAAACTTTATAAAAGCAAGCACTGCCTCTAATACGATTAACAGCATTATAGTATACGATATATTAGGCCGTGTTTTATATCAAGCCAACGGTTTAAATACTACCCAAGTTAAATTAGACCAATTAGCACCTACACAAAGTCCTTTAATTGTAAAAGCAACATTAATAAACGGTACAACTAAAACACAAAAAGTGATATATTAATATCTATACATTTTAAAGTGATATCCCCTATCAACTTTATATTACAACTATTCTAATGCAAAAGCCCTTTACTAAAATTAGCAAAGGGCTTTTTAAGTCACGTATTTTTTAATGTAAGAAAAATCCTAACACATATATGTAGTATAAAGGTATATAACTCATGCTAAGCAACATATATTAGCAAAAATGAAAAAAAAAGTAAAGAATTAATATAGTATTCACCCTCCAAAACATGGTAAAAACATTTAAATACTTATTTTTACAAAAAAATAATCCAAATCTAAATTGTATGATACAAAGAACTACTCATAGTGCTCTTAAGAGAACACGCCCTTTTAAAACTTCTTTTTTTAAGCAATTTACTTTAGTCTTATGCTTTGCATTAATAGGAGTTAGTGGATTCGGACAGACCGTAGTCAATTTAAGCTCACCAGGAACAGGAACTTACGAAATACCATGCGGTGTTACTAAAATTGATATTGAAGTTTGGGGATCTGGTGGTGCTGGTGGAGGTAGTACTATTAGGAATGCTGGAGGTAACGGTGGAGATGCAGGAAAATACAGTTCAAGTAGTAATATTAGTGTAGCTGAAGGGGAAATATTAAACTATACTATAGCAGCAGGTGGAGCAGGAACTACTGGAGGAAATAATCATGGTGATCAATCTTTTATACAAGCACAAGGGCCTACATCTTATGATTGGATAGGAGCAAATGGTGGTAATGGAGGAGACAAAGCTAATAACAATAGTGATACTGCAGACGATGGGACAGATGCCCCAAACGACAACAATGGAATATCAATTGGAGATGGTGGTTTAGCCAACTCTAATGGAGATGGTTATGCTGGAGGTCCTGGTGCTGGTGGTGGTGGCGGAACTAGAAGAGGTAATAATAATGCCACGGGAGGCGATGGTGGTGACGGCTACATTCGCATTACTATGTATGGAGATAGCGGTTCTTCAAGTTATTGTACTACAAGTTTTACATCTGTAGAACCTATTACCAATGTTACCTTCGCAGGTATTAATAATGCTACAGATGAAACAATAAATGGTAGTCAAGGTGTGGAAACCTTTTGTGATATATCAGGAACAGTTACTCAAGGAGAGACTTACGAAATAACTGTAAAAGGCAACACAAACGGTAATAATAAGAATTTCTTTATGGCTTTTATCGATTGGAATCAAGATGGTGTATTTGATGACGATGAAGATGCTTATGAAGAGCAGAAAATAGGAGATTTTAGAAATTCTACAGGTGTCGATTCAAATAGCGTTACTGGGAATATAATAGTTCCTGATGATGCCATATTAGGAACTACCCTTATACGTATAATTAAGACAGAAGGTAGTTCTGCTACAGATGCATGTAGTACCTTTGATGAAGGTCAAGCCGAAGATTATACTTTAACTGTTGAAGAATCTGTAGACGAAATTGACGATTGCGGTTACACAGTTATAGATTGTGACATTGCTTTCGATGATGTTGCACCAATTTCTCATGTAACCTTTGCGGGTATAGATAACACTACAGATGCAAGCATTAATGGTAGTGATGCTATAGAACGCTTCTGCGACCTTGAGGCTAACGTTAATCTAGGAAGCACATACGAAATCACATTAGAAGGTAATACTAATGGAGATGACAAAAGCTTCTTTGTGGCTTACATAGACTGGAACCAAGACAACGTCTTTGATGAAGACGATGAAGAACTTAAATTAGGAGAATTACCAAATTCTAATGGTTCAGATGGTATTAGCCTTACCGTAGACATTGTAATTCCAGATGATGCCACATTAGGAAGAACAACAATGCGTATTATTAAAACAAACGACAATTCTGCGACAGAACCATGCGATAATTTTAATGAAGGGCAAGCAGAAGAATATACTTTAATAATAGACGAAGTAACATGTACCAAAACATGGGTTGGAGATAATGGTATTGGTTGGTTTGTACCAAGCAATTGGTACCCTAAAGGAGTTCCTACAGCAGAAAGCTGTGTCTTTATAAACACTTTAGATGGAAATAGTAATCCAAAAGTTAAAGGAGTAGATACTTCAGGTGATATTAATGGAATAGCCTACGCAAAATCTATTACCATCTCGGGAGACAACTCTCAACTTACCTTATCAAACGAAGCAGAATTACAAGTAACAGAGTATATAATTTCTAACTCACCTATTTACATTACAGATGAGAGTTCTTTAATCATGGAAGACGGATATTTAGAATCTAGTGCAAATGGGACCATTGAAGGAGACAGTTTCTTTTCTGTTGAAGATTTTACATTAACTTCTAGCGATGCATCATGGGATGTTAATGACACCTCGATCCTAGTCATAGAAGACAAATTAGCACTCGATGGTGAGATGACACTCAACGATAATGCAAGTTTAATACAAACTAACAATGACACAAATTCATCTACAGGAACATTTACGGTAAACAGATCATCTACAACTACTTTAAATACAGATTACACATATTGGTCTTCCCCGGTTCAGAACTATAATATCGATGCGATTTCTTCAACGTCTCATCGCTACGAATGGTTACCTTCTATAGATGATGAATATGGAAATTGGTCTTTGGTTTCTAATACAGTTATGACTCCTGGAAAGGGTTATATTATTAGAGGAAATAATTATACCGCATCTTTTCAATACGACAAACCAAACAATGGTCCAATTAGTATAAACTTAACTAGAGGAACATATAACGGAAGTAATTATACAGATGCTTCATCTACCATTATTACTAAAGAAGATGACAACTGGAACCTCATTGGAAACCCTTACCCTTCTGCAATTTATGCAGATACTTTTTTAACAGATAGTGACGATATTATTGAAGGAGGTATTCGTATTTGGACTCACGCTTCTGAAATTAGTTCAGGAAACGACGATCCTTTTTATGCAGATCAAGCTGAAAGTTATAATCCTGATGATTATATTACATATACCTTGGCTGGCTCTGCACCTTCTGGTTTCGATGGTTATATAGCCTCCGGACAAGGTTTCTTTGTATTAATGCAAGAATCTGCAAGCTCTCCTAGTCAGGCAACATTTACTAACGCTATGAGAACGTATGCATCTACATATACTAATTCTGATTTTTACAGAACTAGCGGTGAAAAAAATAGAATTTGGTTGAATTTAATAGATACCGAAAACATCGCTCATAGTATGCTTATTGGTTATTTTGATGATGCTTTAGATAGTAAAGACGCGCTTTACGACGCTATAATTAAGGATTTTAATAACACAGCTATTTATTCTATTATAAATGATGAAGCTTTTATTATACAAGGTAAAGCCAATCCTTTTGAAGACACAGATTTAGTGCCTTTGGGTATTGTAAGTCTTAAAAAAGACGAGTTTACTATTGGAATTGAAAAATTAGATGGGGTTTTCGGGAATACAGATCAAGCCATATATCTAGAAGACCTTTACGAAAACACTATACACAATTTAAGAGACTCACCGTACGAATTCACATCTGAAATAGGAACCTTTAACGATCGTTTTATATTACGTTATCAAGACAGCACACTAAGTATTGATGATGTTATTGCAGACACCGACTTAAAAATTATAGCAACTCAAAACTTTATTAAAGCAAGCACAACAACAAGTACTATTAACAAAATTATAGTGTACGATATAATTGGTCGTGTACTATATCAAGCAAATAGTTTAAATGCTACCGAGATAAAGCTAGACCAATTAGCGCCAACACAAAGTCCTTTAATTGTTAAGGCGACTTTAAGTAACGGCACAACTAAAATCCAAAAGGTAATCTATTAACCTTATAATTTATAATACTTAAAAAAAGAAAACCAAGACCTCGACTCTAAATAGTTGAGGTCTTTTTCGTTAATATACGCTTCACGTTCAAAAGAAATATTTCTATACGCTTTATGCCCATTTTTATATTGTACCAAACGCACCAAAAATTCTATACCATAAAGCACATAAAAAGGAAAAATTAGAAGCTCTAATTGTTGCTTTAAATGAATACGTTCATGATTAATTAATTCACGATTAGATTTTAAGGTTGCGTATTTTAAAATCACAAACGGATATAACGTTAAACCTTGAAATCCCTTGGGTATAAAAAATTTTGAAATTAATATCATAACTAGCCTGTTTCAAAAACCAGCACAAATTACAGTATCTTTGCATAACATGAAAAAAATTATTCCAGTAGAAGAAGGCGATTACTATTTAACTCCAGAAGGTTATCGCTGTTTTACAGAACAATACCATCTAAAACGAGGATATTGTTGTAAAAGTGGTTGCAGACATTGCCCCTATGGTTACGATAAAAAAACAGATAGTTTTAAATCTTAAGACCGCTTATATCGTAATTTCATTTTTATTATATTGAAACTCTTTATACTTTAGGAGTACCGATTACAATGTTTACTTGTCACATCATGATTAGCAAAACAGATATAAATAACTTTTAGAAGGTCTCATATGGAATGGTATTCCTTAGCAACTTTATATAGTATAAATATTACATGCAGATGAAGACAGAGAAATGAAAATTGCTGAAACATGCAATCATCCACGATGGTTCGTGATCTATAGCAGTTATGACAATACAGAATATCATTCGTACTCCTTTTAGAGGCGCAACTTAGATAAGTATCCATAATAGAGATGATTTTGGATGGGTGATGTTATAAATAGTGGTTTGGTATGGTTCTTGATAAAAACAAATAAGCTTCTAGACCACTGAAAGCCACATTGTTTTGTATTACAAATAACGAAAAAGCTAGACGTAGTTGGGCAGAAAACAAAGAAACTGTATATACAATGTAGCGTACTATGGAAGTAAAACCGAATTTAAAAGTCATGCTTCTTAATTACCTCGACGATAATTTAATTAATAACTTATAAACTAAAACCTATGAAAAACATCTTAAAATTTGTTCCGGTATTAGCTTTACTTTTAATAGTAAGCTCATGTAGCTCTGTAAAGGTCGCTTCTGATTTTGATAAAACCACAGACTTTAATCAATATAAAACATTCGCTTTTTATAAAACAGGTATTGATAAAGCAGAAATTAATGATATAGATAAACGCCGTATACTTCATGCTATTGAAGCTGAACTTACAGCTAAAGGCTTTGTAAAATCTGAAAATCCTGATTTGTTAATTAGTATTTTTACTAAAGCTAGAGAACAGGTAAATGTATACAGTAACAATATGGGCTGGGGCCCTTATGGTTATGGTTGGGGATGGAGTCCATATTATTACAACAATTTTAATAATACTTCGGTTACACGATCTACAGAAGGTACATTATACATAGACTTAATAGATGCTAACAAAAAAGAATTGATTTGGCAAGGTGTTGGTACTGGCGTTTTAAACGATAATATGAATAAGAAAGAAGAACGTATTCAAGAGTTTGTTGCTAAGATTATTGATAATTATCCGCCTGAATTAAAAAATTAAATTTTTCATTGAAAAAGAGAAATAGTGCTTAGAACCTAGAAATAGGTTCTTTTTTTTTATTTCTATTTTTCAGATTGCTTCATCTACCTACTAACTTATATATACTTAATCAATACCAACGCCATAGTAAAGCCATAGATAGTATATGAAAACCATATAAAATTCTTACAAAAAGAGGTGTTATGTTGTTTTATACTTCTGCAATACACGCTTTGTAAACGGGCTCAAAACTAAGCGTCCGCTTATTTTAGCTCGCTCAATAAGTAAATCATCCCAATGTGCCGTATCTTTCCACATTACAGATTTCATGGCTTGCATAGCTTCCGGATGATAAGTTTTTAACTTCTTAACCAAATTATTTACGGCCTCATGCAAGGTCGCTTTAGATTCAAAAACATCAGCATATAAGCCTTTTTGTTTCGCCCATTGTGGATCGTAAAATTGCTCTGCATTAATAGTCATTTCAGCCATTGCTGTTCCTCCTATCTTACGGCTAACTGCTGGTTCGATTACAAAAGGCCCAATTCCAATACTTAATTCGCTTAATTTTATAGAAGCAAATTGTGTTGCCAAACAATAATCTGCTGCTGCTGCAATACCAACTCCGCCGCCTACAGTTTTGCCTTGTACAGGACAAACAATAAACTTCGGACAGTTACGCATAGCATTAATCACTTTTGCAAAACCAGAGAAAAACTGCAGCCCTTCTGCCTCAGTTTCAATATTTATCAATTCAATAAAACTAGCACCCGCACAAAATGTTCTATCGCCTCCACTTTCCAAAATAACAACCTGAACGGCATCATTATTTCCCGCGATAACAATCTCTTCTTCTAATTTTTTAAGTAAGTGACTTGGCAATGCATTATGTGGCGGATTGTAAAAAGTAATCGTACTTACTCCTTCAAATACGACTTGTTTTACAAAAGATTTTTCCATGATTTATTTGACTAAGTATTGAAAATCGAAGATACTGAAATTTTTAATTTACGACTTAGAATGCTTTATTTTTCCTAATAAAACTCGTATTTTTATAAAAAAAGGAATGGGTTTACTCGATTTTTTATTCAGAAAACAAAAACGGGACATAGAAGATTTTAAATCTAGAGGTGCCATAATTTTAGATGTTCGTACAAAAAAAGAATATAAAAACGGACATATTATTGGCTCTGAAAATATCCCTATAGACGATTTACAACAAAAGGTAACGACCTTAAAAACTACACAAAAACCATTTATTGTGTGTTGTGCCAGCGGTGTAAGATCTGCTAAAGCAGTAAAATATTTATTAATAAATGGTATTGAAGCCACTAACGGCGGAAGCTACAGAACCTTAAAAAAACTGTTATAGTTTTAAATCTTGCAAACTAGCTTCTTGACTTATTGGTGTGTTGTTATATTGTAATGTCCATCCCAAAGAATTGGTTAAAATATAGAATTTTGCCAACTCGCTAATTAATCTGTTTTTTGAATTTTTCTTAAATTCAGATTGTTCCACCTTTTTCATTAAAGAAGCTTTCACTTTATTTTTTATCTTATTGTAATCTTTAGCTTCAAACTGATTTAGAAAATCGGCCTGAATATCATAATACTCAAATTCTGGGCTTATTTTAATTTCTTCATCAGGAATATACGTAATATTTAAAACCTTGTTCACCTCATCAATATCATATACAATCTTACTTAAATCGTAAGCTATAGTAACATCTGCATTCACTACAACTAATGCTTTTTTTTCGGCAGTAACCAAATAAGGAAACACATCTCTAGAATCTTTATAAGAAAATACTTCGCTAAAATGTCCTTCGGTAACCACTAGTTTACCTACATTTTTAATTTGCTCTTGTATTAACATAGATTGTTCAAGAAGTTCAGCTTCGTCTGCCTTCTTAGTATTAAAATGTTTAAAAGTGAAGAATAAGACTATCGCAACTAAAACACCTAAAATTATATTTCGCATTAATTTAATTTTTAATTAAAGGTATAAAATATGTTTAATGAGGCGTGACTTTTGTGCATAAAAAAAGCATCAACTTCTTACACATATTTGTATTATGCTTAATAGACGCTGATGCCTCTTAACAGATTGATTAATAGCACCTCTAAAGTAATTTTTATTATAATTAATTACGATTTTTTTAGACGATTTACGCAAAAATTAGTCATAAGGAACTAGAAATAAGGATATCACGATAAATTCTTACATCTAAAAGCTAAGACCTTCTACTCTTTCTTGAAGCGCTATAATTTTGGCTTGTAATGTCTTCAAAAATTTCTGATGAGCCTCAGAGGTTTCATTAAAAGGTTTGTGTTGTAAACCACTCTGGATAACATGCACATCTTTCATGATGGGCAAAGTTGATGGAGCTATCCAAGTCGTCTTAAATTTTTCCCAGATATACTCAATAGCAGTTTCACTAGGATGTATTAAATCTGTAGCATAAAAACGATAATCCCGCAGTTCGTCCATCATAATTTCATACGACGGAAAATAAAACAATGTATTAGTTTCTGAACGGTCTAAAACCTGATGAATTGCAGTAATTAAATGCGATTTGCTACGCGTATTTTCTTGAAAACCATCTTTAGTATGTCTTATGGGTGACACCGTAAAAATAATAGTCGCATTGGGGTTAACAGAAGTTATTAAACGTTCTATATGCTGCAAAGCGTTGACAATTGCTTGAGGACTTAATAATTCCTTATTAAAAGCCTTTTGCGGCACTTTATGACAATTTGCAACTAAGACCTCTGAATCTAAATGTCTGTACACCCATGCCGTCCCTAACGTGATCACAATATGCGATGCGGTTTCTAAATACGTTTTAGTAATTGCTAATGCTGAATTCAATCCGTTTAATACAGACTCTTGGTCTAACCCGCTTAGTTTAGAATGCGCATCATAACAATGCCAAACATCCTGTTGTTTAAACAGATCACTTTCCGTATACACTTTTCCTTCTAAAGCATGTGTAATAAACTGCTCTATAGCTTTGGGCTGAAATAAAACACCAAAAGGATTCTGAAGTGTTTTAAATTTAAAATAATCAAACTTATTCCCTATGTTTTCAACAAAACAAGATCCCAATAACAACATTTTAGACTGATAATCGATTGGATTATCAGAGTGATACTGTATTGGGATCTCGGTGAAAAACTTCATAAATTATGCGTTTACAACATAACTTTTAGCAGCATCTAATGCTTCTACTATACCTTCTGGTTTTTTACCTCCTGCAGTTGCAAAGAAAGGTTGGCCACCACCGCCTCCTTGAATATATTTTCCTAATTCGCGAACCACTTGTCCGGCATTAAGTTTATGACTTTCCACTAAACTTTTAGAGATATAACAAGATAATAAGGCTTTCCCGTTTTGTTCGGTTCCAAAAACTAAAAAGGCATGCTCTAAAGTACCGCCTAATTCAAAAGATAAATCTTTAATTCCAGCAGCGTCTAAATCGACTTCCTTAGCTAAAAACTGAATCCCGTTTATAGTTTCAATTTCATTTTTAAGCTCGCCTTTTACCTGTTTAGCTTTCTCTTTTAAAAGTACTTCGACTTGTTTTTTAAGGCTAGAATTTTCTTCTTGTAAATGAATAAGTGCTTTAATAGGCTCTTGGGCATTATTAAGCAACTCTTTCATCTCAAAATAAATGGCGCTATTATCTGTATAAAAATCTTTAACAGCATCTCCAGTAATAGCTTCAATTCTACGAATCCCTGAAGCTACAGCACTTTCAGATGTGATTTTAAAATGCCAAAGATCGGCTGTGTTTTGTACGTGAGTACCACCGCATAACTCTACAGATTTACCAAAACGAATAGCGCGAACAGTATCTCCATATTTTTCACCAAACAACGCCATTGCGCCTTCATCTAATGCTTTTTGTAACGGAATATTGCGTTGCTCTTGTAAAGGCAACTTACCTTCAATACGTGCATTTACAAAATTCTCAATATCTTCTAATTGATCATTTGTTACTTTAGAAAAGTGAGAAAAATCAAAACGTAAATGTTTAGAATGTACTGCAGATCCTTTTTGTTCTACATGTTCTCCTAAAATTTCTCGTAACGCTTGGTGCAATAAGTGTGTTGCTGTATGGTTACTCGAGGTTCTATTACGCTGTTTTACATCTACTGCTGCACTTAAAACTTTAGTAATATCTTCTGGAAGTTCTTTAACCAAATGATACACTACATTGTTTTCTTTTTTGGTATCTAGAATATAAGTAATGTTTCCATTTGCCGATTCTATATACCCCTTATCTCCGACTTGTCCACCACCTTCTGGGTAAAATGGCGTCAGATTAAATACTAACTGATACATGGTACCGTCTTTTTTAGACACTATCTTTCTATATCGTGTTATTCTTACTTGTGCTTGCAAAAGATCGTACCCTACAAATTCCTGAACAGCATCTTCAATTAAAACCGTCCAATCATCTGTAGACATTTCACTTGCAGAACGCGATCTCGATTTCTGTTTTTCCATAGCAGCATGAAAACCTGCTTCGTCTAATTTTAATCCTTTTTCACGAAGAATTAAAGACGTTAAATCTATCGGAAATCCATACGTATCGTATAATTCGAAAGCTTTTTCACCAGAAATCACAGCTTCAGATGCATTCTCTATAATACCATTTAACAACACTAAACCTTGATCTAAAGTTCTTAAGAATGAAACTTCTTCTTCTTTTATTACATTTTGGATAAGTTGTTTCTGAACTTTTAATTCTGGAAACGCCTCGCCCATTTTATTACTTAAAACATTTACCAATCGATAGATGAATGGTTCTTTTTGATCTAGAAAAGTAAAACTATAACGAACCGCACGACGTAAAATACGACGAATCACATAACCCGCTCCGGTATTACTTGGTAATTGTCCGTCTGCAATAGAGAAAGCAACCGCACGCACGTGATCTGAAATCACACGAATAGCCACATCTACTTGCTCGTCTTTACCATAAGAGGTTTTAGAAATAGTTTCAATTTCACGAATAATTGGTGTAAACACGTCGGTATCGTAATTAGACTGTACGCCTTGCAAAACCATACACAAACGCTCAAACCCCATACCGGTATCGATATGTTTATTAGGCAGTGTTTCTAAACTTCCGTTTGCTTTTCTGTTGTATTGCATGAAAACCAAGTTCCAAATTTCTACAACCTGCGGATGATCTGCATTTACTAAAGATTTACCATCTACTTTAGCTTTTTCTTCAGCCGATCTAATATCTACATGAATCTCACTACAAGGTCCACATGGCCCTTGATCTCCCATTTCCCAGAAATTATCTTTCTTATTTCCTTTTAGAATACGGTCTTCAGACACAATGGCTTTCCAAAAATCGTAAGCCTCTTGGTCCATTGGTGTACCATCTGCTTCATCACCTTCAAAAATGGTAACATATAAAATGTCTTTATCTATACCATACACCTCGGTTAACAACTCCCAACACCAAGCAATGGCTTCTTTTTTAAAGTAATCTCCAAAACTCCAGTTCCCTAACATTTCAAACAATGTATGGTGATAGGTATCGTAACCAACTTCTTCTAAATCGTTATGCTTTCCAGAAACACGTAAACATTTTTGAGAATCTGTTAAACGGTTATTCACAGGTTTAGCTTGCCCTAAAAAGTACTCTTTAAACGGTGCCATTCCAGAATTAACAAACATTAACGTCGGGTCGTTTTTTAAAACCATTGGTGCAGAAGGCACTACGGTATGGCCTTTACTTTTAAAAAATTCTAAATATTTAGAGCGAATGTCTTGAGATTTCATATAATATGTAACAAACTGTTATTAAATTGACTACTTTTAAAAAGTCGTTTTCTAGTTTTAAAGTGCAAATATATTGTTAAATTAAGGTTTGCCTAAAGCTAGACACAAAATATTGTCATTTGTTTGTTAAATTTGCAACGAAAATATTTTTTGTAGGTTTGCCTAAAACCTGTGATTTAACACCATGTGTTACACAATATAATTGCAAAAATAGTATAAATTAGATAATGAGTAAGGTAAAATATTATTATGATTCTGAGACGCTTTCTTACCGTAAAATAGAGCGTAAAAAACGGAATACATTTAAGTTTATATTAGCGTTTTTATTAGCAGCAGCTTTGTTTGGTTTTTTAACCATCTCTATAACCAGTCAATTTGTAGAATCTCCCAAAGAGAAAGCCCTAAAGCGTGAATTAACAAACATGCAGTTGCACTACGATATGCTTAACAAAAAAATGGATGAAGCTTCTGAAGTGTTGGCAAGTATTGAAGATCGAGACAACAACATTTATAGAATTTATTTTGAAGCTAATCCTATTCCTGAAGAACAACGTAAGGCTGGGTTTGGAGGTATAAACCGTTATAAAGGTTTAGAAGGTTACGATAACTCTAAACTTATTGTTGAAAGCAGCAAAAAATTAGACGTGCTTCAAAAACAAATTGTAGTTCAATCTAAGTCGTTAGATGAAATTGCTAAACTAGCAGATGATAAAGAAAAATTATTAGCAGCTATTCCAGCGATACAACCTGTAAACAATGTAGATTTAACACGTATAGCGTCTGGTTACGGTTACCGAACAGACCCGTTTACCAAAGCGCGTAAGTTTCATTATGGCATGGACTTTACAGCGCCACGAGGCACACCTATTTATGCTACTGGCGATGGTATTGTTGTTCGTGCAGACAACCATTCTACAGGTTACGGAAACCACATTAGAATAGACCACGGTTACGGTTACGTAAGTTTATACGCTCACCTTTACAAATACAATGTGAAGAAAAACCAAAAGGTTGAACGTGGAGATCTTATCGGATTTGTAGGGAGCACAGGGCGTTCTGAAGCCCCACATTTACACTACGAAATCTTTAAAGACGGAGACCGTATTAACCCAACAAATTTCTATTACGGAAGTTTAACACCAGAAGAATATAACAGTCTTTTAGAAAAAGCTTCTTTAGAAAACCAATCGCTAGATTAATGCATATAGATTTACCTGAAAAACGATATTATGGTATTGGCGAAGTCGCCAAAGCATTTGGTGTTAATGCCTCTTTAATCCGCTTTTGGGAAAAAGAATTCGATGTTCTTAAGCCTAAAAAGAATGCCAAAGGCAATAGAAAATTCACACCAGAAGACATTAAAAATCTTAAATTAATTTTTCATTTAGTTAAAGAACGAGGATTTACGTTAGATGGCGCAAAAGTCCATTTAAAGGAAGAAAAGAAAAAAACTTTAACTAACTTTGATATAATTGACAAATTAGAAAACATAAAAAGTCAACTAATCAGAATTAAAAACCAACTTTAAAAAACTAAACAATTATGAAAAAATGGCTAATTCCTGTAATTATTATTGCAGTTATTGTATTGGGATTCTATAAATGGGGTGTCGGTTTTAATAATACAGCTGTAACTTTAAACGAAAATGTAGGTGAAGCTTGGGGTAATGTACAAACCTCTTACCAACGCAGAAACGATCTTATAGGCAATCTTGTCAAAACAGTGCAAGGTGCTGCTGATTTTGAAAGATCGACCTTAACAGATGTTATCGAGGCACGTGCAAAAGCAACCTCGACTACAATTAACCCAGAAAATATTACACCTGAACAGTTACAACAATTTAATGAAGCTCAAGGTGGTTTAAGTAGTGCTTTATCTCGATTATTAGTTTCTGTAGAACGTTATCCTGATTTAAAATCTAACCAGAACTTTTTAAAACTACAAGACGAGTTAACCAGTACAGAAAACACAATACAGACTGCTCGTGTACGATATAACGAGACTATTAAGCCGTATAACAATCACGTAAAAACATTCCCTAATTCTTTATTAGCAGGTTTGTTTAATTTTGATGCTAAACCGTATTTCGATGCTGAAGCAGGAGCTGAAAAGCCTGTAGATGTCGATTTTGATTTCAAATAAAATATTATGAATTCTAAAGTAGAACGATTTCTTAGTCAGAATGAAGAAAGTGAGATTGTCGAAGCCATTCGTCAGGCTGAAAATGAGACTTCTGGTGAAATCCGAATTCATATAGAAAACACAGCTTCCATAGACGTTTACGAACGCGCTATGGAAGTTTTTCACATGCTTAAAATGGATAACACCAAACTACAAAATGGTGTACTTATTTATGTAGCAGTAGCAGACAAAACATTTGTGATATACGGAGACAAAGGCATTAATGATGTGGTAGCCGATGATTTCTGGGACACCACAAAAGATGTTATTCAATCTTATTTTAAACAAGGTAAATTTAAAGAAGGCCTTGTAGCAGGAGTACTAAGAGCAGGAAAAGAACTTCAGGCTAATTTCCCTTGGGATGCTTCAGACATTAACGAATTACCTAACGAAATTTCAAACGGATAAAATCGTGCAAAACTTAAAACACACTTGGTTAATCACATGTTGTTGTATGCTATTTTGCTTCTCGCAATTGGTTACAGCACAATTTAATATTCCAGATAAACCAGAATTTCAAACCAGTGTTTACGATTATATCAACTTATTATCTTCTACAGAAAAGAGCGCTTTAGAGAACAAACTTGTAAAATATTCAGACACCACATCTACACAAATTGTGGTCGCTATTATAGCGACAACTAAAGGTGAAAATATTGGATTATTGGCACCTAAATGGGCTCAGGAATGGGGTGTTGGTCAAGCCAAAGAAGACAATGGTGTATTTATACTTTTAGCTAAAGACGACCGTAAAATATGGATCTCTCCAGGTTACGGTGTCGAGCATAAACTTACAGCAGGAATTGTAGGAGAAATTACTAGAAATGTAATTATTCCTGAATTTAAAACCGGTAGTTTTTACTCTGGTTTAGATAAAGGTGCCGATGCTATTTTTCAGCTCTTAATGGGCGAATACCAAGGTAGCAGACAAAACACAACAACGACTAACATTCCAATAGAGAAAATCATTTTTATGATTTTCATATTCATCATTTTCGTCATAGCCATTTCCAAAAATAAACGCGGTGGTGGAGGCGGTGGCAACGGGAATAACCGTAGACCTACAAGCATTTTAGATGCCATTATTTTAAGTAATATGGGGCGCGGAAGTTACGGTGGTGGATTTGGATCGTCTTCTGGAGGTGGAAGCTTTGGAGGCGGCGGCGGTTTTGGTGGCGGCTTCGGAGGCGGTGGATTTAGTGGTGGCGGTGCTGGCGGAAGCTGGTAAACATTATCAAATTTTCAATTTATTTCCTATATTTTTTATTAATCTGATTTCTCATCAGTTCATGGCTTTATGCTTCTTTATTTCATCTTTTTTTCTTTAACTTTAAAGAAAAAGCTATGTGATTTTCGTGTATACTCACGCCTTTTCGGTAATCTCGTAATATTTCATAGCGTAATAAAACAAGAAGTTCCTTAAGACTTCAACTAAAATTTTTAATGCATGAAAAAATATACAAATCTCATAATCGCTGGTCTTTTATTAGTTCTTGTAATTTGCTTAAATCCTTTAACAAGACTGCTTACTAGACTTACAACTTTAGATTTCACAGTTTTGATTTCACAAAAGCAGAACTTCATGATTGCTATTTCTGCTTGGATTAGCATTGAGGTATTACATAAACTGAAAACAAGATTCTTAAAACATTACGATATTTCTCAGGAGGACAATTTACATTCTAGAAAAATATATACTCAATTTAACATCCTAGAAAAGGTTATGATTTTTGTGATAATTATTATGGCTACGGGTCTAATATTATTGTCGTTTGATGGTATTAGAAAGTTTGGGGTTGGTTTATTTGCTTCTGCTGGAGTTGCAGGGATTATTCTAGGTTTATCAGCCCAGAAAGTAGTTGGAGCATTACTTGCGGGAATTCAGATCGCCATAACTCAACCCTTTAGAATTGATGATGCCGTGGTCGTTGAAGGCGAATGGGGTTGGATTGAAGAAATTAATCTTACCTATGTTGTGGTTCGCGTTTGGGATAAAAGACGCTTGGTTTTACCTTCTTCTTATTTCTTAGAAAAACCCTTTCAGAATTGGACCAGAAATAATGCAGATATTATGGGTACCATCTTTTTATATACAGACTACAATATTCCTTTTGACGATTTAAGAACTGAATTAACGCGCCTATTGGAAGGCAGTGATTTATGGGATGGAAAAGTAAACGTACTTCAGGTAACAGAATCTAAAGAAACAACTGTAGAATCTAGGATTCTAGTTAGTGCAAGAAACTCTCCAATAGCATGGGATTTACGTGTATATATTCGAGAAAAAATGATTGAATATATCCAGAAAAACTATCCAGATAGCTTACCAAGAACACGTGTTGTTATAGAAGGTAGAAATCTAAAACCACAGCAACACTAAACTTGTATTAGGTTCCTAAACTATTAAATTTCCAGCTAAAGCCTAGTAAGAAATATTGTTGTAGCACATTGCTTTCACTATCTTGAATGTAATCTTGACTTACAACACGGCGTGCATTGGTATTCTGGTTTAAAATATCGTAAGCCTTTAGTGTAATGTAAGCATTATCATTTAAGATAGCGTATGAAACTGTACTATTCCAGAACCAAGAACTTTTCTGAAAACCATCTGATATATTAGAATTATAGTTAAAGTTTATATTGTTTCGCCACTCAAAGTTTTTAGGAAAATAAGTCGCCGTATTTAATCTTAGATTATGAATGGTAAAGGCATTATCATCAAACGAATCGATGCTATACGTTCCTTTTGAAAACTTTGATGAGTATCTAGTTTCAACCTCAAAAACATCTGGTATTTCGTAAAGCAGACTAAGCGATGGCGATAAAGCTTGTACTGTACTGGTGTATTGCACATCGTTATTAAAATTCACCGAACGATTAAGATCTGGTCCCAAACCAACTATAAATTTTAAACTAGATATGGAGTCTAACTTCACTTTTTTAGACATATTTAAACGCACATTTAAAGTATAGCTTCCGTTTACATTTACATAAGTTGTAGTCTTAATTAAATTATCGTCTATCACAGACTGACTAACAACATCGTTATCCAGGATACTTAAATTAGCATAACCAAAAAACCCAAATTGTTTATTATAATTATTGGTATTAAATCGCAATTGCATCCTGTGATTCTGAGTCATTTCTAAGGTTGGATTTCCTTTTACAATGTGCAATGGATTACTAATATCTATATAGGGTTGTAATTGCGAAATACTTGGTGCCTCATTTCTTAATCGGTATTGAAACCGTGTAGAGAGTTTAGATTTTATTCGATACCCAAACGTCGTACTCAGTTTCAATTTGGTAAAATCCTGATCAAAATTAAGCTCAGTACGCAGTGCATCTTCAGAAGACAATGTAATAATATCGTAACCAGCTTCAGTTCTAAAATACCATTTATCGTCGTTATATCTTAATCCTATTTCTGGAGAAGATGTAATATTATCGTTTTTAAAATCTGTACTCTGATCTAAATTAAAATCGGTGAAATCGTCTTGATCTTCATTAAAATCATAAGTAAATAATTTACTTTTTGAAATTACACTTCTGTAATCATAATTAAGATCTAAGGTTAATTTCTTTTCAATAATAGGCAAACGAAATCTTACAGATGAATTGGTTTGGGTTTCGTGTTGTTTACCATCTTCATACTGATTTCTAATCTCGTCACTAGAACTATCTCCAAAATAATTGGTTTCGGATGCAGAGTATTTATCGGAATCGTTATGGTTAATTTCTCCCCCCATAGATAAACGCAAGAAACTTCCTTTTTTACCTATACGTTTTGTTGCTCTTAAATCTGCAGAAAATTCCTGTGATTCACTTGAATTGCTAATCTGACTTGTAGATTGATTGGTAAGCGTTCTTTCTTCATTAAAAGATTGTTCTTCGCTATAATATTCACTATTGCTTGTATTGGTTGTAAATTTTGGCCTTAGTGAGATCATTAAAGTAGAATCTAATTCAGTCTCGAAAGACAAATTTGCTTTATGACTCTGATTGGTCTGAAAGTTACTAGATTCTTCTGCAGTATAGTATTTAGAGTCTGGTAAAAATATTTCTTTATTTACTTTCTGATTTTCATCTGAATCACTTCGCGCATAAAAATAATCGGTACTAAACTCTTTAGATTTTGAGGGTGCATCTGTATAATTAGCCCCTATATTTTTAGAAGTTATGATACCGTCTCCGCTACTACCAAAAGCTCTACTCCCTCCGCGACCAAAGGTATCATTAAGTTCAGAATTACTAAATCCAGGAGCATTAATATTATTGCCTCCTGCTAAGACACTAAAACGTCTAGTATCGTTAAACCGATTGTAAATCCCAGACATTTCGTAACGATCGTCTGTACCTCCTGCTGCAGAAAGACGTCCAAACTGACCTCTGTTTTTATCTTCCTCAATAGTCAGGTTAATGGTTTTATTTTCTTGGTCTCCAGCTTCACCAGCAAAAGCTTGATCTTTAGTTTTAGTATCTACAATTTGTATTTTCTTTATAATGTCTTTCGTTAAATTACGCGTCGCAATTGTGGGGTCATCTCCAAAAAAAGAATTTCCGTTCACTAAAATATTATCAACCACCACTCCATTTACCGTAATAACACCATCTTCATCAATTTCTACACCTGGTAAAATTTTCAAAACATCTTCTACATTCGCATCTTTCTTGGTTTTAAAAGACTTTACATTATACTCTAAAGTATCGGTTTTAAAAGTAATTGGTGCTGCAGATTTTATTAAGATTTCATCTAAAGTATTGTCTTCTGCTTCTAATAAAAGGGCTGGTAATTGAATCTCGTCTGACGACATATCAATTACTTTAGCATAGGTTTTATAACCCAAATAAGACATAAAAATATTTAATTGCTGATCTGGAGTTTTACCTTCTATTTGAAATTCCCCTTTCTGATTTGTAATACCATAAGCAACTAAAGAACTATCTTGAATACGCTGTAAATAGACTGTAGCGGCTTCTAAAGGCTCATTAATATCGGCTGCAATTAATGTTCCTGATATTTCGAATTTTTCAGATTGAGCATGCGTAATGATAGTGAATAAGCATAAAAATATAATGCATATATATTTCATAAAGATGGGTTTCAGAAAAAGTTTGTTTGTTATTAAACTAGAGTATTTTACGCACACTAGTGCTCTAGTTAATTGGACTTTACAAAACGCTAAAAGTTTAATTTGATATGTAAATTATTTTATAAAACTTGAATTTAAGGCACACTTAAAACACAAAAAAAGCCCATTCTCACTTAAAGAATGGGCTATAATATTTAAATAAAATATATTATTATTTCTTACGCATATAAACGCTTACAGGAACTCCATTAAAATCGAAATGTTCACGTAATTTATTTTCTAAAAATCGTTTATAAGAATCTTTTACATACTGTGGTAAATTACAGAAAAATGCAAATTGTGGTTGCGGTGTTGGCAACTGTGTGATAAACTTAATTTTTACGTATTTCGCTTTATAAGCTGGTGGCGGATAGTTTTCTATAATAGGTAACATCACTTCGTTTAAAACACTTGTTTTAATTTTCTTAGATCTGTTTTTATACACCTCAACAGCTGTTTCTATTGCTTTAAAAATACGTTGTTTGTTTAACACCGAAATAAATACAATGGGCACATCTGTAAACGGTTCCATCTCGCGACGAATTTGTCTCTCGTATTCTTTAGCAGAGTTGGTTTCTTTTTCGACCAAATCCCACTTATTTACAAGAACAACAATTCCTTTTCTGTTACGTTCTGCTAACCAGAAAATGTTTTGTACTTGTCCGTCAAACCCACGTGTGGCATCTAACACAATAATACATACATCACTATGTTCTATAGCACGTACACTACGCATAACAGAGTAGAATTCTAAATCTTCTTTTACTTTAGATTTTCTACGAATTCCAGCCGTATCGACTAAGTTAAATTCAAACCCAAAACGATTATATCTCGTATCGATAGAATCACGTGTGGTTCCTGCTATATCAGTTACAATGTATCGTTCTTGACCAATTAAGGCATTAATAAACGATGATTTTCCTGCATTTGGACGTCCGACTACTGCAAAACGAGGTAAAGCATCTTCCTCTTCTTCTTCCTCTTGCTCAGGCAATGCTTCAACAAGAGCATCTAATAAATCTCCTGTACCACTACCATTAATACTCGCTACGGTAAAATATTCGCCTAAACCTAATGAGTAAAACTCTACAGCATCTTCAGCACGTTTTCCGTTATCTACTTTATTAACTACCAAGAATACAGGTTTAGTCACTTTTCGCAACAGCTTAGCGACATCTTCATCCATACCTGTTACTCCAGTCTCTACATCAACCATAAAAATAATGGCATCTGCTTCTTCAATAGCTAACACTACTTGTTTATCGATCTCAGCCTCAAACACATCATCACTCCCTTTTACATATCCTCCGGTATCGATTAAAGAAAACTCTTTCCCGTTCCAATCACTTTTTCCGTAATGTCTATCACGTGTAACACCACTAACGGCATCTACTATGGCTTCTCTACGTTGTATTAAACGATTGAAAAATGTTGACTTACCAACATTTGGTCTTCCTACTATGGCTACTATATTACTCATACACTTTTAATTGTCTGCAAAGGTAGTGTTTAGATATTTAAGAAAAAACTGTATTTTAACGCATTCTTTTTAAACCGGATGAAAAAACATGAAATTAGAGAATGACATTGTGCTTCGGCCAAGATTTAATTTAAACTTACCTAAGCATAATGAAACTGTTTTATCTGTTTTTGAAGAGTTGAAAGCGAGTCAGTCGCAGTATATAATCTCTCGAGTAGACGATCATGTATTTATTAGAATACCCAAACACAAACAACACTTTTGGTCGCCACAACTGCATCTTGAAATTAATGCACTAGAAGACAACACTTGTAGTATTCACGGGCTTTTCGGGCCAAACCCAACAGTATGGACACTCTTTATGTTTCTACATTTTGTAGTAGCTATGCTATTTATAGGATTTGGAATCTGGGGTTATTCTAACTGGGCTTTAAACGAAACATACGGCATGCAGCTAAGCATTTGCATAAGCATGATTATACTTTGGTTTGTGCTATATTTTATTGGCCGTACGGGACGTGCTAAAGGTAAAAACGACATGATTTTATTACATCGTTTTATGAAAGAAAGCCTAAATTTATAGGGTTTTACTTCTGATTATATCCAAAACGACGCAATTGCTGAGAATTTGAACGCCAGTTTTTGTTCACTTTTACGTATAATTCTAGATGAATTTGCTTTCCGAAGAATTTTTCTAAATCTTTTCTTGCCTCTACACCTACACGTTTTAAAGCCGATCCTTTATGACCAATAATGATTCCTTTTTGGGTTTCACGTTCTACCATAATTACAGAACGCACACGTATAATTTGTTCTTCTTCAAAAAACTCTTCCGTATCGACCTCTACAGCATAAGGAATTTCTTTTTTATAGTGAAGTAAAATCTTTTCACGAATGGTTTCATTAATAAAGAAACGTTCCGGTTTATCTGTTAATTGATCTTTTGGATAGAATGGCGGAGAATCTGGAAGTAACTCGATAATACGATTAAAAACTTCAGACACATTAAAACCTTCTAAAGCCGAAATTGGAAAAATTTCTGCATTTGGCACTTTACTACTCCATAACCCAACCTGAGCTTCAAGTTGCTCTTGGTCTGATTTATCTATTTTATTTAATAGTAATAATACAGGGATTTTAGCATTTGTAATTTTATCAAAAAAAGCTTCGTCTTTTAATTCTGTTTCACCAATTTCTACCATATAAACTAAGACATCGGCATCTTCGAATGCAGATTTCACAAAGTCCATCATAGACGATTGTAGCTCGTAAGCAGGCTTAATAATTCCAGGTGTATCTGAAAGAATTACCTGAAAATCATCTCCGTTTACAATTCCTAAAATACGATGACGAGTAGTTTGTGCTTTAGATGTGATAATGGATAATTTCTCACCCACAAACGCATTCATTAATGTAGATTTCCCTACGTTTGGATTTCCTATAATATTTACAAAACCGGCCTTGTGATTCATATTTTACTGCATTTTAGTGGTTGCAAAGTTACAACCTTGGTTTATTAAATCCGCTATTACGAACATAATACTTCATTTTAAACACAAAAAAGCGACTAAGATAGACTTAATCGCTTTTTATATTTGGATTCAATAAGATTACATCCCTATTAAACTCATGGCTTGTTTTAAAATATCTGGGTTACTAGAAATATAACTCATAACCTTGCTTGTTAATTCAGGATTACTCATAGCGTATTGTAATAATTTCGCTTTAGTTCCAGAACCAGATAAATAATCTGTAATTAGAGATGATGTATCTGAACTTGTTGTTAAATAATCTGCAACTTGAGTACTTACAGAAGAACTTGGATTAGAAACTATAGCATCTTGTACTTTTTCTTGAGTTTCTGGGCTATTCATAAAGTAAGACTGCAACTGATCTATACCCATATTTGATATTGATGTTGCCGTATCTGAAGTTGAAGTCGTTGATTTTGTTGAATCACAGCTATAAAATGCTGTTACACTTAAGGCTAAAGCCAAAACTAATACTGATTTTTTCATGTGAATTGGTTTACATTGATTTGAATAAATTTACTAAATAATAAAGTAAATTTACTTATTATTTTTAAGCATCCTTAAATACATCTGCTCAACCTTTGTTCTCGCCCATGGGGTCCGACGCAAAAACTTTAAACTAGATTTAATAGACGGATCTTGTGTAAAGCATCTTATATTAATAGTATGCCCCATATATTCCCAACCGTAATGTGCTTCTAATTCGACCAAAATTTGTTCTAATTTTACACCGTGTAATGGATTATTTGGCTGACTACTCATAACATATTATCTTCTATCTCTTGATCTGCGACCTGAGTTTGATGTATTACTTTTTTTAGCATTTCTATTTCCTGTTTTATTGCCTCCAGCTTTAGGACGCTGGTTTCTAGAACGGCCTTGACCTTGTTTTATAGGCTCTGTAGATGCATTTGGATCGGGTTCAAAACCTTCAATAATTTCAACAGGAATTTTCATCCCGATTAATTTTTGAATATCGGCTAAGAAAGAGGTTTCATCTGCACTAACTAAAGAAATAGCTTCTCCACTTGCTCCTGCTCGACCTGTTCTACCAATACGGTGTACATAGTCTTCAGAAATATTAGGAATTTCAAAATTTATAACGTGTGGTAATAACGGAATATCTAAACCTCTAGCTGCAATATCTGTTGCAACCATAACTCGAATACTACCATCTTTAAACCCTGCTAAAGCTTTAGTTCTAGCACCTTGACTCTTGTTACCGTGAATTGCTGCCGCTGTAATTCCAGAAGAAATTAATTTCTTTGTTAAGTTATTTGCACCATGCTTAGTTCTAGTAAACACTAAAACTTGTTGCCAGTTCCCTTCAGAGATTAATTTTATAACTAATCCTGTTTTCTTTCCTTTAGCAACACGAAACACTTTTTGCTGAATCACCTCAACAGTCGTATTTTCTGGAGTAGCCTCTACAGAAACCGGATAGGTTAAGATACCATTTGCTAATTTTTTAATGTCTTTAGAAAAGGTTGCAGAAAACATTAAATTCTGACGTTTCTTAGGAATTAACTTAATTATACGTTCAATATCTCTTACAAACCCCATGTCTAACATACGGTCTGCTTCGTCTAAAACAAAAATCTCTACACTCGATAAAGACAATACATTTTGGTTGCATAAATCTAATAATCTACCTGGTGTGGCAACTAAAACATCTACACCACGTCTAAGTTGTGCAACTTGCGGACGCTGATTAACGCCTCCAAATATTACAGCCGATCTTATATCTAAGAACTCGCTGTATTCTTTTACGTTTTCAAAAATTTGTGCTGCCAATTCTCGTGTTGGCGTTAATATTAAAGCTCGTACAGGACGATTTCTTTTAGTAGTTCCTTCGCTTAAAATTTGAAGTAATGGTAATGTAAAACCCGCGGTTTTACCTGTACCTGTTTGTGCCGATGCTAATACATCCTTCCCTTCTAAAATGGGTGGAATTGCTTTTTCTTGTATTGGAGATGGCGTGTCGTATCCTTTTTTATTGATTGCTTTCAATAAGGCATCAGATAGGCCTAGTGAATTAAATGACATACATTAGTATTGAAGAAAATGATATCCTATTTGTTTTGATATCATTCTTTATGAAGTTGCAAAAGTACGTTTAATTTTCCATGAATAGCATCATTTTAAGAAGACTTACACAATTTGAATCTACAACGCAAGACTTAACCATCTAATAATTAGGTTATTTTAAACAATTTCTCAACACTGCTATCCGTAATAAAAGTACGAATAAACAGCTATAAATTGCATCTTTAAAAAGATTTAACCGTATTAAAATTAAGCCCTACAATATTCTTAAAAGTGTAAAACAACACCTAAATAAATCGTATTTTTGCAATCCCTTTATATGCTTGAGAACTATGACTGTTCTTAACGTTAAATATTATTATACATGCATAATTTAATTCAGAAATATAATATTCCAGGACCTCGTTACACTAGCTACCCCACAGTGCCCTACTGGGATCAAGAAGGTATAACTTTAGAAAACTGGATAGCAACACTTAAAAAATCCTTTAAAGAATCTAATACCTCCGAAGGTATAAGCCTTTACATTCATTTACCCTTTTGCGAGAGTCTGTGTACGTTTTGTGCATGTAACAAACGTATAACAAAACAACATAGTGTTGAAGTGCCTTATATAGATATGGTGTTGAAAGAATGGAGTATGTATTGTGAGGTTTTAGAAGATAAACCAAACATTAAAGAAATTCATTTAGGCGGAGGCACACCAACATTTTTTTCTTCTGAAAATTTAAAAAAATTAATTCATGGTATTTTTGAAACCGCCAATAAA
>NZ_LMAK01000040.1 GCF_001439665.1 Formosa algae | reverse complement strand
TAGCATAATTTTGTTTTTTTATTGTTTTTGTAACACTATTTATTTACTGTAAAATATATTTTAAACACGCTATTATAAAACAACTAAGCTATATCAAACTGTATGCTAATTAGTTATATAACAGATATTTTTTTCTTTTATTTTTGAACACTTCTAATCCGGATTCCCATGTTTCTGCAATTTTGATAGCAGGCATCCCACTTTCAATTTGTTGTTGTAAATGTTTAATTCCTGATAATTTTGAGAAAAATGGATTAAAAAAACCATCTTTTTCTGGCGATGCATTATAGGCCTCTAACAACCAATTTAGGTTTAATGCATTAAGTTTTTCTATAGTTCTCAGGTCTCTTCCATAGCACAATTCTCCATTATATTTTGGCGATTTAGATCCGAAATTCGGTTCCGGAGTAAAACTAAAATCGAAAGTTGTATATGGTAATGAAGGTGCTCCGAATATTTGAAATTGCATTTCTGTACCACGACCACAACTTATAGTTGTACCTTCAAAAAAGCACAAACTCGGATACAAATTAACAGACACCGCATTCGGTAAATTTGGCGAGGGTTTTATTGGTAAATTATACGCAGAACTATGTGTATAATTTGTTAATGGGATGATTTTAAGATCACATTGTATGCCATTCTTTAACCATTTTTCACCATTAATCATTTTAGCATATTCACCAATCGTCATGCCATATACCACAGGAACGGGATGCATCCCAACAAAGCTTGTAAGTGATTCTTCAAGGATTGGTCCATCAATATAATGACCATTAGGATTTGGTCGATCTAAAACAATAACAGGAATATCTAATTCGGCACAAGCCTCCATGATATAATGCAACGTAGAGATATAAGTATAGAAACGAACTCCAACATCTTGGATATCGAACAACATAACATCAACATCTTCTAAGTGTTTTTTTGACGGTTTACTATTGCTTCCATAAAGAGAAATAATAGATAATCCTGTTTCAGCATCTACTCCATCTACAATATGTTCTCCTGCATCTGCCTTGCCACGAAAGCCATGTTCGGGAGCAAATACTTTTTTAACATCAATACGCAATGCCATTAAAGAATCTACAATATGGGTGTATTCCGAATGGTCTTCCGATTTAAACACAACACTGGTTTGATTCGCTGTAATTCCAACTTTTTTTCCTTTAAGAAATGGCAAATACAAATCTATTTGGTTAGCCCCCACACCTATTAGTGTATCTGAATTCACAACTCGAATATCTCGAGTCATAAGTTCTTTTTTTTGTTTAGAATGATCATTACAAGACAAGCTTACAACCATAATAACTATTAAACTTATGTATCTCATAATTACCATCACATTTTAATTAAAGTCAGCATTTATAGAAGCCGGCAAAGTCCCTAATGCTTCTTTTTTTCCAATTGTAATTTGTGCCGAAATACCTTGTGCCACCACTGTATTTTCATAAGATATAATTACACCTTCAATATTTTTAAAATCAAGTGCTTTTAAGCAATATTGACTCGCAAATACATTTAAAACAACCTGATTATCCTTTGCGATTTCCTCAATTAAAGCAGTATTATCTGAAGATATTTTTTTAACATCTCTATAATTTAATCTGTGATAACTAATAATTACTTTATCATATGCTTTAAGTACTTTTAGTAATTTTGACGGCTCAACATCTGAAACATCAGACACATTAGCGTCTAATTTTAATGCATTTAAAAACGTATTAGAATCGCCATCACCTAATTTTAAAAAAGCTGCTTTTTCTGTCTTATTGGTTTGTATAGGTAGAATCTGATTATTGTTTTTAGCAACAGTAATGGCATTTGTAAGTGCAGCTATATTTAGAGATTTATTCGTGTCAGAATTTAAATCGGCTACCAATCCTTCTGTTTCTATAGGTTTAAAATGATTTAAATTAACATCGTATTTAGCTGCTAATATTTTTTTTACAGAATGCGATAAACGCGCTTCTGTTATTTCATTATTATGGTAAGCTTCAACAATTTTAGAAATCCCTTTTGTTGCATTATTAGTAAACAACAAGACATCGTTACCTGCCTTAAAGGCGGCTAAATCTACATCGCCAGGTGCTTTATAATTTGCAACACCTTTCATATTTAAAGCATCTGTAAACACCAATCCTTTAAAGTCTAATTGAGTTTTTAAGATATTAGATACAATGTTATAAGATAGCGATGATGGCAATCCGATCTGAGTTTCTAAACTCGGCACATTTAAATGAGCCACCATAACACCGGCAACTTCTTTTTTAAACAAGGCTTTAAACGGATAAAACTCCACTTCTTCAATACGCTCTTTTGAAAAATTTACTGTAGGTAAGGTTTTATGCGAATCTGTAGCCGTGTCTCCATGACCAGGAAAATGCTTTGCACAGGCTAAAATGCCTTCACTTTGTATGCCTTCCGTAAAAGCTAAAGCTTTATTTGTAACGTTTAATTTATCTTCTCCAAACGAACGCACACCTATAATAGGATTATCAGCGTTTGTATTAATATCTACCACGGGAGCAAAATTTAAATGCACACCTAAACGTTTGGCATCGCGGCCGACTTGTTGCCCTATTTGCTTTATTATTGCTTCATCTTGTATTGCACCAAGCGTCATATTATACGGAAACCCAGAGGTGCTATCTAATCGCATATTTAATCCCCATTCTGCATCCATACCAATTAGCAAAGGCACTTTGGATATAGCTTGATACGAATTCGTCAAATTCGCCTGACGTACAGGTCCGCCTTGAAAGAATATAAGGCCACCAATTCCATTGGTTTGTATTAATTTTTGAATAGAATCTATATGTTTACTGTCTCGATTAGAATATGCAGCGACCATAAATAATTGTCCAACTTTTTCTTTTAAAGACATTTTATTATAGATACTATCTACCCATAATGCTTTAGGATCTTCTGTTTTAAATCTATAAGTATTTGGCACAAAACCCAATGAAAACAACGCTAGAACTCCTATTACTAAAATTCTTTTCATTAGTTAGCGGTGTTAAATTCATTAATAACATTTCTAACACTTTTATGTTTAAGCAATAGTTTTTTGGCTGTTTTCTCATCAATACCAAGTTCTTCAACAATCATCTTTACACCTCTTTTTACTAGTTTTTTATTAGACAATTGCATATTAACCATCTTGTTACCTTTTACTCGTCCAAGCTTAATCATAACAGTTGTAGAAATCATATTCAAGGCGAGTTTCTGTGCTGTTCCTGCTTTCATTCTTGTACTTCCCGTAACAAATTCTGGTCCGACAACTAATTCTATTGGATAATCGACTTCTAAAGACAAAGGAGAATCTTCGTTACAAGTGACACAGCCGGTAATAATGTTATGTGCTTTAGCTTGTTTTACACCACCTATTACGTAAGGTGTAGTTCCAGAAGCTGCAATACCAACTAGTACATCGTGTTCTGTAATATTATATTTTTTTAAATCTTCCCAAGCTAAATTGGTATCATCTTCGGCATTTTCTACAGCTTTTCTAAGCGCAAAATCTCCACCTGCAATAAGTCCAATAACCCAGTCGTCTGGCACGCCATAAGTTGGTGGACACTCAGAAGCGTCCAGCACCCCAAGTCTGCCGCTAGTTCCGGCGCCTATATAGAATAAACGTCCGCCAGCTTTCATTTTAGTATAAATAACATCTACCAATTTTTCTATAGAAGGCACTGCTTTTTCTAAAGCATAAGGCACTGTTTTATCTTCAACATTCATATTGGTGAGCAACTCGTTGGTGCTCATTTTCTCCAAATTATTATAGTCTGATGCTTGTTCTGTTGTTAGTTTATTTTTCATTTTCAGCATTTTTCAATTTAATTTATATTTTTTTTATCGCGATAAAGGATTAAACATATTACTGTTAAAAAAGCATTAACAAATATGTTCATAAACCCGAAATCGAAATCAAACCAAAGAATAAAAAAGTGGTTTAAAAGATAGGTTACTATAGGCATGAGTATACATATAAAAGGTACAGCTGCATCTTTTATATTGATTTTAGTAAAAATTCCAAACATATATAGTCCTAATAACGGACCATACGTATAGCCTGCAACTTTAAATATGAGCGAAATTACATTTCCTTTACTTTGAGAAAACACCATAATTATGATGAATATAACTACTGAAAAACCAAATAACACGAGGTTTTTCATAGATTTTTTTTCTTTTGAATTTTTATGATTAAAATCCATAAAATCATGGGTAAACGATGTCGTTAAAGCGGTTAAGGCAGAATCTGCACTAGAGAACGAAGCCGCCGTAATTCCTAAGATAAAACTTAAGCTGGCAATTGTTCCAAAATGATTTAAAGATAGCATTGGAAATAAGGTATCTGTATTGATAAATTTTCCGTTTTCTACATCCAATTGAATACCAAAACTCTCTGCATACATATACAACATCACACCCAAGCCTAAAAACAAGAATTGTGTAACAGCCAACACCAAACTAAAGGTTAAGATATTACGTTGCGCTTCCTTTTTATTTTTGCAAGTCAGTGTTTTTTGCATCATGTTTTGATCTAATCCAACCATAGCTACAGCGATTAGAACTCCAGAAATAAATTGTTTAAAGAAATTACTTCCTGAATTAAAATCCCAGTTAAAAATTTTAAAATACTCATGATTAATCACTGCTGTAGAAGTCTCTACAATACTTAAATTCAAAGCACTTTTAACAATATAAATTGTAACTCCTACAGAAAGCAATAAGAAGAATGTTTGCAAGGTGTCTGTCCAAACAATGGTTTTAATTCCAGATTTGTGCGTGTATAACCAAATTAGAACTAAAATAACAAGTACGGTTACAAAAAATGGAATATGAAAGGCATCAAAAACCGCATATTGTAAAATTTTAGCAGCTAATAACAGTCTAAGTGCTGCACCAAAAGATTGCGATATTAGAAAAAAAAGTGAGCCTGTTTTATAAGACTTAATCCCGAATCGCGATTCTAAATAGGTATAAATAGATACCAGTTTTAAATCGTAATAAATAGGCACTAAGACGTAAGTTATAAACACATACCCCACAACATTACCAAAAACGAATTGCAAATAGTAAAAGTAATTGGTTCCCACCATACCCGGAATAGACACAAAAGTAACTCCAGACAACACGGCGCCAATCATTCCGAACGCTACAACTTGCCAAGGCGATTTCCGGTCTCCTGTATAAAAAGAATCGTCGCTTGTGTTTTTTGACACCACATGAGATATTAGAAGTAGTACGCCAAAATACGCTGCTATAACTATTAAGATAAGTGTTGCACTCATGTATTTTTTATCGTTAAAAAGTTAAGGGTTAAATGTGTTTTTAATTTTATAATTTTTATAAGAAAAGGTTACACAAACAACTGTTATAAAAATTTAAAAAATGGTGAGAGAAGTAACCAATTTCTCTCACCTCAACTATTAATTCAAAACAAAACATGAATATTATTAACTTAAACATTAATAGTCTTAATTTTTATAGCAATTGCATTATGCTCTTAACATTTTACTCGGTATCCCACCATGTTCTGTCTAGAAGACCATCTCCGCCTTGTGCTGCAATTGCAGCTGCAACGGCATCTGGGTTATTTAATTCTTCTGAACTTGGGTAAGGAAAACGTCTTGGAATTTCACCTCCTGTAAGAAGTGCTGCTACATCTGCTGAAATTAATTCTGGGTATCCAGATCTTTTCCAATTAGAATACGTTTCAATACCATTACCAAAAGTGGCTACCCAATATTGTTCATTAATCATTTTTAAAGCTTGAGATGCATCAAACGGATTAGCCTCTAAATAGGTGGTAATTTGATCTGATGTGATAGGCACAACTCCATTTCCGTATATTGATAAGTAATCCATCGCAGCAGCAACACCTGTATTATAATGTGCTTCTACATCGCCATCGCCAGTTCCCCAACGTTCAGCTGCTTCAGCAACCATAAATTCAACTTCTGCATAGGTTTGGTAAAATAAAGGCGCATCATAAATAACGATACCACTTCCTCCAAAAATATTAATGTTTGGTTTTGAATTAGCAGTACCACGAGTAGGATCGTTTATATCTTGACCGAATTGAAGATCGTAAGATGTATCTCCATCTACTGTAGAACATAACACAGAGACTCTAGGATCGTTTCTATCTTTCATAAAATCCATAAGGGTTGCCGAAATTTTTATTTGAGTATCTGCTCTAGAAGAAAATGACTTAGTCAGCGGATTTACATTTGGACCACCATCGTCTGCATTATCTTCGTACATCACATAAGCAACATCATCATTACTTGTCATAACGCCTCTGCTAATAGCTTTAGCCGCCCATTCTTGAGCAGAACTATTATCTACTTTCACCAAACGCAATGCTAAACGCAACAT
>NZ_LMAK01000039.1 GCF_001439665.1 Formosa algae | reverse complement strand
AAAAAAATCCTCAACAAATAAATGTTGAGGATTAGTTTAAAAAAGGCGACGACCTACTCTCCCACAATGCAGTACCATCGGCGCTAATGGGCTTAACTTCTCTGTTCGGAATGGTAAGAGGTGAGCCCCATCGCAATAATCACCTTAAATTGTTGATCGTTAGATGTAATTAATAATATACAATCTAATCAACCGCGCTCTTGCGCAAATATCTTAACATATTGAAAAAGGACCTTGTTGGTCTTCTACATAAATACTTTACTTCTATAATAACTCTTTTTAACTTAATAAAAAAACAATGCGCCCCTCGGTACTTTTACAAGTACGTGTCCTCTATATTACTATAAAGTTAGAGGGGGCTTCCATACAATAAGCCTATGGGTTATTAGTACTACTCGGCTATGACATTACTGCCTTTACACCTATAGCCTATCAACGTGGTCATCTCCCACGACCCTTTAAAGAAATCTCATCTTGTGGTGGGTTTCGCGCTTATATGCTTTCAGCGCTTATCCCTTCCCAACGTAGCTACTCTGCAATGCTCCTGGCGGAACAACAGATACACCAGAGGTTGGTCCAACTCGGTCCTCTCGTACTAGAGTCAGATCCACTCAAATTTCTAACGCCCACTGTAGATAGAGACCGAACTGTCTCACGACGTTCTGAACCCAGCTCGCGTGCCACTTTAATGGGCGAACAGCCCAACCCTTGGGACCTTCTCCAGCCCCAGGATGTGACGAGCCGACATCGAGGTGCCAAACCCCCCCGTCGATATGAGCTCTTGGGGGAGATCAGCCTGTTATCCCCGGCGTACCTTTTATCCTTTGAGCGATGGCCCTTCCATACGGAACCACCGGATCACTATGCTCTACTTTCGTACCTGATCGACTTGTAGGTCTCTCAGTCAAGCTCCCTTATGCCATTGCACTCTACGCACGGTTACCAAGCGTGCTGAGGGAACCTTTAGAAGCCTCCGTTACTCTTTTGGAGGCGACCACCCCAGTCAAACTACCCACCAAGCACTGTCCCTTCTGATGAAGGTTAGACTCTAGATAAGCAAAGGGTGGTATTTCAACAATGACTCCACAACACCTAGCGATGCCGCTTCAAAGTCTCCCACCTATCCTACACATTACTTATCCAAAACCAATACTAAGCTATAGTAAAGGTGCACGGGGTCTTTTCGTCCCACAGCGGGTAATCGGCATCTTCACCGATACTACAATTTCACCGAGCTCATGGTTGAGACAGTGTCCAGATCGTTGCACCATTCGTGCAGGTCGGAACTTACCCGACAAGGAATTTCGCTACCTTAGGACCGTTATAGTTACGGCCGCCGTTTACTGGGGCTTCATTTTAGACCTTCGAGGTAAACCTCTAAGCCCACCACTTAACCTTCCAGCACCGGGCAGGTGTCAGGCCATATACGTCATCTTTCAATTTAGCATAGCCCTGTGTTTTTGATAAACAGTCGCCTGGACCTTTTCACTGCGGCCCCACCGAAGTGGGGCGACCCTTCTCCCGAAGTTACGGGTCTATTTTGCCTAGTTCCTTAACCATGAATCTCTCGAGCTCCTTAGAATTCTCATCCCAACTACCTGTGTCGGTTTAGGGTACGGGCTGCTTCATTCGCTTTTCTTGGAAGTCGCTACTCTGGATTATCACCTTGACCGTAGTCTCAGTGTACTATCGCGGTATTACTACTCGCTTCAACGAACTATTCCGTCAGTTCGCACCAAATTTACGCCTCCGTCACTTTTAGTATGAGCAGGTACAGGAATATTAACCTGTTGTCCATCCACTACCCCTTTCGGGTTCGCGTTAGGTCCCGACTAACCCTCAGCTGATTAGCATAGCTGAGGAAACCTTAGTCTTTCGGAGTGCGGGTTTCTCGCCCGCATTATCGTTACTTATGCCTACATTTTCTTTTCTATACGTTCCAGCATACCTCACAGTACACCTTCTACACATATAGAATGCTCCCCTACCACTTTTTCAAGTCCATAGCTTCGGTAATATGTTTATGCCCGATTATTATCCATGCCGAACCGCTCGACTAGTGAGCTGTTACGCACTCTTTAAATGAATGGCTGCTTCCAAGCCAACATCCTAGCTGTCAAAGCAGTTCAACCGCGTTTTTTCAACTTAACATATATTTGGGGACCTTAGCTGATGGTCTGGGTTCTTTCCCTCTCGGACATGGACCTTAGCACCCATGCCCTCACTGCTGATTAACATTTTATAGCATTCGGAGTTTGTCAGGAATTGGTAGGCGGTGAAGCCCCCGCATCCAATCAGTAGCTCTACCTCTATAAAACTATAAATCAACGCTGCACCTAAATGCATTTCGGGGAGTACGAGCTATTTCCGAGTTTGATTGGCCTTTCACCCCTACCCACAGGTCATCCGAAGACTTTTCAACGTCAACCGGTTCGGTCCTCCACTGTATGTTACTACAGCTTCAACCTGCCCATGGGTAGATCACACGGTTTCGCGTCTACCACTACTAACTAAAGCGCCCTATTCAGACTCGCTTTCGCTACGGATCCGTGACTTAATCACTTAACCTTGCTAGCAACGGTAACTCGTAGGCTCATTATGCAAAAGGCACGCCGTCACCCCAAAGGGCTCCGACCGCTTGTAAGCGTATGGTTTCAGGATCTATTTCACTCCCTTATTCAGGGTTCTTTTCACCTTTCCCTCACGGTACTAGTTCACTATCGGTCTCTCAGGAGTATTTAGCCTTAACGGATGGTCCCGCCAAATTCACACAGGGTTTCACGTGCCCCGCACTACTCAGGATACCACTATCGCGCCAATCTTTACCTATACGGGACTATCACCCTCTTTGGTCAGTCTTTCCAAACTGTTCTAATTCATCATGGTCTGAATATCGTGGTCCTACAACCCCAGCAATGCCGTAACATTACTGGTTTGGGCTAATCCAATTTCGCTCGCCGCTACTATCGGAATCACTTTTGTTTTCTTCTCCTCCGGGTACTTAGATGTTTCAGTTCTCCGGGTTTACCTCCTTGCGGATACTATATCTTCAATATAGTGGGTTGCCCCATTCGGATATCTGCGGATCAATTTGTATGTGCCAATCCCCGCAGCTTTTCGCAGCTTATCACGTCCTTCATCGCCTCTGAGAGCCTAGGCATTCCCCATACGCCCTTATTTAGCTTATTGTACTTTTTGCTTTTTTAATGAGTTTGTTATTAGTTAAAAGCTCGTAAACTTTAACTAACAACGAATTATTATTATTTAAAATATATCTTATATAGTATGTGCAATACTATATAATCAAATACTTTAATGTATTTTTATGTATCTTTTTCAATATGTCAATGAACGTGTGGCTGTTGCTCCTAATAAATTAGTTACAATCTTTAGCCGTTGTGGAGAATATCGGAGTCGAACCGATGACCTCCTGCGTGCAAGGCAGGCGCTCTAGCCAGCTGAGCTAATCCCCCATTATTAAATCCTAACTTGTAGAATCCTTAATGTGAATTTAGAATTCTCAGTTCTAGAATTTCCTTTTCTTAATTATATTTAGTAGTCTCAGGCAGACTCGAACTGCCGACCTCTACATTATCAGTGTAGCGCTCTAACCAGCTGAGCTATGAGACTCTAACTATAATAAGTATTTTTAAATTAACAGCTAAGAATAAACAATCTCTTTTCCTTGTTTACTATTATTCCAATAGTCGTCTTTCTCAGAAAGGAGGTGTTCCAGCCGCACCTTCCGGTACGGCTACCTTGTTACGACTTAGCCCTAGTTATCGACTTTACCCTAGGCCGCTCCTTGCGGTGACGGACTTCAGGCACTTCCAACTTCCATGGCTTGACGGGCGGTGTGTACAAGGCCCGGGAACGTATTCACCGCATCATGGCTGATATGCGATTACTAGCGATTCCAGCTTCACGGAGTCGAGTTGCAGACTCCGATCCGAACTGTGATAGGGTTTATAGATTCGCTCCACCTCGCGGTGTGGCTGCTCTCTGTCCCTACCATTGTAGCACGTGTGTAGCCCAGGACGTAAGGGCCGTGATGATTTGACGTCATCCCCACCTTCCTCACAGTTTGCACTGGCAGTCTTGTTAGAGTTCCCGACTTGACTCGCTGGCAACTAACAACAGGGGTTGCGCTCGTTATAGGACTTAACCTGACACCTCACGGCACGAGCTGACGACAACCATGCAGCACCTTGTAAATTGTCCGAAGAAAAAACTATCTCTAGTCCTGTCAATCTACATTTAAGCCCTGGTAAGGTTCCTCGCGTATCATCGAATTAAACCACATGCTCCACCGCTTGTGCGGGCCCCCGTCAATTCCTTTGAGTTTCATTCTTGCGAACGTACTCCCCAGGTGGGTTACTTATCACTTTCGCTTAGCCACTCAGACCGAAGTCCGAACAGCTAGTAACCATCGTTTACGGCGTGGACTACCAGGGTATCTAATCCTGTTCGCTACCCACGCTTTCGTCCATCAGTGTCAGTTGATTATTAGTAATCTGCCTTCGCAATTGGTATTCTATGTAATATCTATGCATTTCACCGCTACACTACATATTCTAACTACTTCATAATAACTCAAGATAACCAGTATCAAAGGCAATTTTACAGTTGAGCTGCAAGATTTCACCTCTGACTTAATCATCCACCTACGGACCCTTTAAACCCAATGATTCCGGATAACGCTTGGATCCTCCGTATTACCGCGGCTGCTGGCACGGAGTTAGCCGATCCTTATTCTTACAGTACCGTCAAGCTGCTACACGTAGCAGTGTTTCTTCCTGTATAAAAGCAGTTTACAACCCATAGGGCAGTCTTCCTGCACGCGGCATGGCTGGATCAGGCTCTCGCCCATTGTCCAATATTCCTCACTGCTGCCTCCCGTAGGAGTCTGGTCCGTGTCTCAGTACCAGTGTGGGGGATCTCCCTCTCAGGACCCCTATCTATCGCGGTCTTGGTAAGCCGTTACCTTACCAACTAACTAATAGAACGCATGCTCATCTTTTACCGATAAATCTTTAATATAAAAATGATGCCATTTCTATATACTATGAGGCATTAATCCAAATTTCTCTGGGCTATTCCCCTGTAAAAGGTAGATTGCATACGCGTTACGCACCCGTGCGCCGGTCGTCATCTGTGCAAGCACAATGTTACCCCTCGACTTGCATGTGTTAGGCCTGCCGCTAGCGTTCATCCTGAGCCAGGATCAAACTCTTCATCGTTAAATTTTTAAGTCTTTCGACTATTACTTTTAACAACTAATGGAATTAAATTTTGGTACTCAAAATGGTTTATTCTTTTTTGTTGATAATAACCGTTTCCAGTTATTATCTACGCTGTCAATTCAATATGTTAATGAACTTATTTCTCTTTTGTTTCTCAACTCGTTTCCTCGTTAAGCGGGTGCAAATATAAAACCCTTTTTTTAATCTCACAATGTTTTTTTGAAGTTTTTTTTAAGACCGTTTTTGCAAACTTTCTTAAACTCAATAAAACAAATTGTAAAGAACTTTTCTTTCTAAAAACGTTGCCGTTTTTAGCGGCTGCAAACTTACAACCTTTTTTGTTAATAACAAGCCTTTTTTTATCTTTTTTTGAAACTAATCTAAATCCGATAAATATAACGCTGTTAATGAACTTCTTGCCTTACTAAACTACCGTAGTTGCGTCGCTAAGCGGGTGCAAATATACCACCTTTTATTCTTAGCAAACTAATTTATTCTAAGCTTTTTTTGAAATAATTTGTAAATACATTGTTACTAACTTGTTACGTCTACATTTTCTTTTGGGAGTATTCTTAAGAAAAGAGTTTACACAGAATACAAGTCTGTTTTATATATAAAAGAGCATCAATTACACCAAACAACTTACAGCAATAACACAGATACCTTCTATTATATAGTATACATGTCATCATACACTTAAAACGCTTCAATACTAATTGCCCTTTATTAAAACTACTTGTTGTATGACACCCAACATCTACTATATGTATAATGTAAAACTGACTGTACTTAAGTCAATAACTTAACCTCAATCTAATTATGCTATGTAAGATAAAGTTTGAATATGACTCACAATTGTCTTAGTCTCAACAGTTCCTAGACAATATCCATTAGCTCATTCATCAATAACTATATACATTTTAAGAACTACTATAAATTACATTATATATATGACACATTAAAATAGAGCAATATCTAATTGCAGTACTGTTTTCTCTGCTTCCGGATTCCACATAGCAGTTACTGCTATAGGCACCTTATAACTTACAATACTTAAATTTTTAGTAAACGTTGCCCCTACATTAATAACATTCCCCACACCTTCTGTATAAAATGTTTTATCTGTAAAAAACGACCAGGCTCCACCTACAAATAGTGACAGGTTAGAATCGTGATTCTTCCAAACCACACTACTCACCTCTAAATACTGAGTCCAAGAATCTTTTAAAGAGCCATCTGCTTGCTCTTCATAATCTCCAGATCCGCCTCCTACTATAGTCGCCAAATACAATAATGTGCCTGGAGTGACATTATAGCCAAAATTAACATCTACAAAATTATACCCCTGAGTTTTGTCGTAACTCCAATAATGCAGAACATCTCCTCGCTCCTCTACTCCAGTATAATTATTGTGTGAAACTGCTTCTATAAAAAACTTATCAGAAACACGATACTTGGTATAGATGGAAAACTCTTTATAATACGCTCCTACTGTTTCTTCAGTTGTTTCATTATACACATCTGTGGTTGAAAAACTAGCACCTCCCCAAAACCCGAATGTAAATTTTTCATTACGGGAGTTGTATTCTAAATCTGTAGCGAATACAGCTCCGGGATGCACGACAGATCCATGCCATATGTGCATATTTTTAAGATGTCCGCCAATACTAAACGGTTTATATTCTTCCGTACTCAGTTCTTCTTGAGCTGTAACAAGATTAAAACTAAATACGGTAAACAATATTAAGAGCCCGTTACATAATAGTTGCCTTTTACGAATGCCAACTAATTTTTCGTGTTTTAATTTAAAAACGGCTTGTCTGTTTGTTTGATTTCTTTTTGCTTTCATGGTTTATTTGAAAATAGTTAATTTGTCAACAAACGTCATTTAAACGTTTATTGTTTCAAATATATTTCAAACAAATCAAAAAACTAAATTTAATATCATAAAATAGTCACTTAAAGTAAAATAGATTAAATAAAATAGCCCCAATAAGTTCAGAAAAACACCTAAATAGTGTAAATAATACGTTTATAAAATATACTCTAACGCACGCTTTATTCATCTTTTTTCAACTTTTTCTATAGTCGTAGCTTTTCTAAATTAAAAACACAGCTTGTTATATACTCTTAATAGGGTATTATACGCAATTAAATCAACAATTAATTACATAAAAAATAGCACAAGACACCTTAAAACGACCGTTATACATAGTATTCCCAATCAAATAAAAAACATTATTAAAACCACTGTCTAATTTTACACTTATATATTGTATCTCTACCTATATACTCTTATCTTTGTAAATTCAATTTTAAGATACAATATGATACAGATTACATTACCAGATGGAACTATTAAAGCGTTTGAGCAAAACGTTACTCCAATGGATGTCGCTAAAAGCATTAGCGAAGGGTTAGCTAGAAATGTTATTTCAGCAAGTTATAATGGTACAACTATTGAAACTGTTACCCCTTTAACCACCGATGGATCTTTAGTACTGTATACCTGGAACAATGATGAAGGTAAAAAAGCATTCTGGCATTCTTCTGCTCATGTATTAGCACAAGCTATAGAAGAATTATATCCTGGTGCAAAACTGACTATTGGACCTGCAATTGATAATGGATTTTATTATGATGTAGATTTTGGAGATCAAACCATATCTGATAAAGATTTTAAAACCATTGAAACAAAAATGTTAGAGATTGCTCGTGGTAAACATACGTTTAACATGAGATCTATATCTAAGGCAGAAGCATTAGAAACCTATAAAGATAATGAGTATAAAACAGAACTAATTGAAAACCTAGAAGATGGTACAATTACATTCTGCGACCATTCAACCTTTACAGATTTATGTCGTGGTGGACATATTCCTAACACAGGAATTATTAAAGCTGCAAAAGTATTATCTGTTGCCGGTGCTTACTGGAGAGGAGATGAAAACAAACCTCAGTTAACACGTGTTTACGGAATTACATTCCCAAAACAAAAGGAGTTAACAGAATATCTTCATTTATTAGAAGAAGCTAAAAAACGTGACCATAGAAAACTTGGTAAAGAATTAGAGTTATTTACATTCTCTGCTAAAGTTGGACAAGGTTTACCGTTATGGTTACCAAAAGGAGCCGAATTAAGAGAGCGTCTAGAGAACTTTTTAAAGAAAGCGCAAAAGAAAGCTGGATACGAAATGGTAGTTACACCACATATCGGTCAAAAAGAATTGTATGTAACTTCTGGACACTATGCTAAGTATGGCGAAGATAGTTTTCAGCCTATAACAACACCTAAAGAAGGTGAAGAGTTTTTATTAAAACCTATGAACTGTCCGCATCACTGCGAGATTTATAACAGTATGCAATGGTCTTACAAAGACTTACCAAAACGTTTTGCAGAATTTGGAACTGTTTATCGTTACGAGCAAAGTGGAGAACTTCATGGTTTAACCCGTGTAAGAGGATTTACTCAAGATGATGCACATATTTTCTGTACACCGGATCAATTAGATGATGAATTTAAAAAAGTAATAGACTTAGTACTTTATGTGTTTGGGTCTTTAGGTTTCGAAAACTTTACAGCACAAGTTTCATTAAGAGATCCTGAGAATCCTGAAAAATATATTGGTAGTGATGAAAATTGGGAAAAAGCTGAAAAAGCAATCCTCAATGCGACTATTGAAAAAGGTTTAGATTACGTTGTAGAAACCGGCGAAGCTGCGTTCTACGGCCCTAAGCTAGACTTTATGGTAAAAGATGCCTTAGGCAGACAATGGCAATTAGGAACCATTCAGGTAGATTACAACTTACCTGAGCGTTTTGAATTAACATATAAAGGGAGTGACAACGAAACGCACAGACCAGTAATGATTCACCGTGCTCCTTTTGGAAGTATGGAGCGTTTTATCGCAATATTACTAGAGCATACAGGAGGTAATTTCCCGCTTTGGTTAATGCCAGATCAAGCAATAATATTATCTATCAGCGAGAAATATGAAAAATACGCTGAAAAAGTTTTAAATTTGCTAGAAAATCACGAAATTCGCGCCCTCGTAGATAATAGAAATGAGACGATTGGGAAAAAAATCCGTGAAGCGGAAATGAAAAAGATCCCATACATGATCATTATCGGTGAGAACGAGGAACAAGAAAACAAAATATCTGTACGTCAGCACGGTGGAGAAGATTTAGGAAGTATTTCTATTGAAGATTTCGCCAAAATTGTTGAAACAGAAACAAATAAAACATTAAAACAATTTTAATTAAGTTTAACTAAAATTTTATAGCCATAGCAATACGTAGAAAAAAACAAGCCCCGAGAAGGGTTGAAAAAGAAGATCAGCATAGAATCAATTCTAAGATTAGAGTTGAAGAAGTCAGATTAGTAGGTGACAATGTAGAAGTTGGAGTATATCCAATAAGGAAGGCTTTAGCCATTGCCGAAGAGCAAGAACTAGACCTTGTTGAAATTTCGCCTAAAGCGGTGCCGCCTGTTTGTAAGGTTATGGATTATAAGAAGTTTCTTTACGAACAAAAGAAACGTGATAAAGCTTTAAAATCCAAGGCGACTAAAGTTATAGTTAAAGAAATTCGTTTTGGTCCTCAAACCGATGACCATGATTATGAATTTAAAAAGAAGCACGCAGAAAAGTTCTTAAAAGAAGGTGCTAAGCTAAAAGCTTTTGTATTCTTTAAAGGACGTTCTATTGTATTTAAAGAACAAGGTCAGATTTTATTGTTGCGTTTAGCACAAGATCTTGAAGAATACGGTAAAGTAGAACAAATGCCTAGATTGGAAGGTAAGCGTATGACTATGTTTATTGCACCAAAGAAATCAAAGTAAATCCTGATATACAGGTTTAAAATAGTAAGCGAAATAATTTAAAACTAGGAGAACAAGATGCCTAAAATGAAAACAAAATCTAGTGCCAAAAAACGTTTCAAGTTAACAGGTACTGGTAAGATTAAAAGAAAGCACGCTTTTAAGAGTCACATCTTAACAAAGAAGTCTAAAAAGCGTAAGCTTAAATTAACTCATGATGGTTTAGTATCTAAAGCAGATGAGAACAATATTAAAACTTTATTACGTTTAAAGTAATATTTGTTTTAATTGGTTAAAACAATTTAATAACCCTGGAGTTAGGCCAAATTATAAAAAGAGTCAATTACAATTGACCGCCTACTACAAAACACATTTAAGAAATGCCAAGATCAGTAAACTCAGTAGCAAAAAGAGCCAGAAGAAAAAAGGTTCTTAAGCAAGCAAAAGGTTACTTCGGACGTCGTAAAAACGTTTGGACAGTAGCAAAAAACGCGGTTGATAAAGCAATGCTTTATTCATACAGAGACCGTAGAAATAAAAAGAGAACATTCCGTGCACTATGGATCACGCGTATTAACGCAGGAGCTAGACAATACGGATTATCTTATTCTCAATTCATGGGTAAATTAAAAGCTAATCAAATCGAATTAAACCGTAAGGTTTTAGCTGATTTAGCGATGAACAACCCTGAAGCTTTCAAAGCAATAGTAGATAAAGTAAAATAAGGCGTTAGCCTAATTGTATAACATTTCGCTTATAAACTAAACCGATTCTGAAAAGAGTCGGTTTTTTTTATGCCTTCTATTGAAATAGTTCTTCACACTTTATATAATAAATAAGCGTAAACAAATAGAAGGCGCTCGCCTACTCCTCCTGGCTTCTGATTGTTGTGTATTTATATGGTTAATGCACTATGACAGAATTCTTCATGTATATGTTCTCGACTCCGCTCGAACACCCTATAATAATATAGGGTTTTCAAGATTTCACGTAAAACATAAAAGCGAAAATTAAAAATTAAAAACATAAACAGCAGCTGAATGGTATTCGAGCGGAGTAGTGAATCACATATGTTAATCTAAAAATCAACACATGCTTTACTATTTTCAAATATGAATGTACATGGCTCAGCATAAAATCATAAATGTTCTGCTTGGTTTTTTTGTTCTCGACTCCGCTCGAACATCCTATAATAACATGAGGTTTTTGGAATTTCACTTATAGTATAAATAATGGACGTAAAAAATTTATCATTAAAAACGTAAACAGCAGTAGAATGGTATTCGAGCGGAATAGTGAATCACATATGTTAATCTAAAAATCAACACATCCTTTTCCATTTTCAAATATAAATGTACATGGCTCAGCATAAAATGAGAAGTGTTCTGGTTGGTTTTTTTGTTCTCGACTCCGCTCGAACACCCTATAATAATATAGGGTTCTAAAAATTTCACATATAATATAAATGAAGGACATAAAAGATTAAACGTTAAAAATAAAAAGCAGTAGAAAGGTATTCGAGCGGAGTAGAGAATCAAGCTATGCTAATCTACAAATCAATACACAAATAAGTTTTATTCGATATCTCCTTAAACAAAAAAGCAACCCATAAGGGTTGCTTTAATACTATCTATATAAAATGTGTTTTAGATTACTTAACTTCTTCGAAGTCTACATCTTCAACATCACTACCTTCATTAGCTTGTCCATTGCTTGCGTCAGGTCCTGGAGCTTCTCCTCCTTGTTGTCCTTCTGCTTGCGCTTTGTACATTTCTTCACTAGCTACTTTCCAAGCTTCGTTAATTTTTTCTAAAGCTGGATCGATTACTGCGATATCTTTAGATTCGTAAGCTGTTTTAAGTTCTGCTAAAGCATCTTCAATTGGTTGCTTTTTATCTGCTGATAATTTATCACCAAATTCAGAAAGTTGACTTTCAGTTTGGAAAATCATAGCATCTGCAGCATTTAATTTATCTGCTGTTTCTTTTGCTAATTTATCAGATTCAGCATTTGCTTCAGCATCTGCTTTCATTTTTTGGATTTCTTCTTCTGTTAATCCTGAAGATGCTTCAATACGAATATCTTGAGTTTTACCAGTAGCTTTATCTCCTGCAGTTACATGGATAATACCATTTGCATCAATATCAAAAGTAACTTCAATTTGTGGAGTTCCTCTTTTTGCTGGTGGAATACCATCTAAGTGAAAACGTCCAATGGTTTTGTTATCTCCTGCCATAGCACGTTCACCTTGTAATACGTGAATCTCTACTGATGGTTGGTTATCTGCTGCTGTAGAGAATACTTGTGATTTCTTTGTAGGAATTGTTGTATTCGCTTCTATAAGCTTAGTCATTACGTTACCCATAGTTTCAATACCTAAAGATAAAGGCGTAACATCTAATAATAATACGTCTTTTACATCTCCAGTTAATACACCACCTTGGATACCTGCTCCTAAAGATACAACCTCATCTGGATTAACACCTTTACTTGGCGCTTTTCCGAAGAATTTCTCTACTGCAGATTGTACTGCTGGTATACGTGTAGAACCACCTACTAAAATAACCTCATCGATATCACCAATAGATAATCCTGCTGCTTTTAAAGCTGTTTTACAAGGTTCAATTGTACGTTTAACTAAATCGTCGATTAATTGTTCGAATTTAGATCTAGATAATGTACGAACTAAATGCTTAGGTCCGCTAGCAGTAGCTGTTACGTATGGTAAATTAATTTCTGTTTGTGCAGAAGATGATAATTCAATCTTCGCTTTTTCAGCAGCTTCTTTTAAACGTTGTAAAGCCATTGGGTCTTTACGTAAGTCTATATCTTCGTCTGCTTTAAACTCGTCTGCTAACCAGTTAATAATTTTTTGATCTACATCATCTCCTCCTAAGTGCGTATCACCATCAGTAGATAAAACTTCAAACACACCGTCTCCTAATTCAAGGATAGATACATCATGTGTTCCTCCACCAAAGTCAAATACTACTATTTTTTGGTCTGTACCTTTTTTGTCCATTCCATAAGCTAAAGCCGCTGCAGTTGGTTCGTTAATAATTCTACGAACTTTTAAACCTGCAATCTCTCCTGCTTCTTTAGTCGCTTGACGCTGACTATCGTTAAAGTAAGCTGGTACAGTAATAACTGCTTCAGAAACTGTAGTTCCTAAATAGTCTTCAGCTGTTTTCTTCATTTTTTGAAGAATCATTGCCGATAATTCTTGTGGTGTATATAAACGACCATCAATATCTACTCTTGGCGTATCGTTATCCCCTTTTACTACTTTATAAGGAACACGTTCTGCTTCATTTGAAGATTCAGAATATTTATTACCCATAAAACGTTTAATAGAAGAAACTGTTTTTGTTGGGTTAGTTACTGCTTGTCTTTTTGCTGGGTCACCAACTTTAATCTCACCGCCTTCTACAAAAGCAATTACAGATGGAGTTGTACGTTTACCTTCTGCGTTAGGAATTACTACAGGCTCGTTACCTTCCATTACAGATACACAAGAGTTTGTAGTTCCTAAATCGATTCCAATAATTTTACTCATAATTACTATATATTTTAATGTTGTTGAATTTATTCATATTTCCCTTTGCTTATTTCAATCATTATGCCAACTCTTTTTATACTGACAAGCTGTCAGCATAACATTTTGTCGTGTTCTATGTCTTGACAACATACACTTAACATTGCTAACCTTAGTTTTAAGGTTTCATAATCTTTAAGTTATAGTTTCGGTACATACCACCTTTACTTTTGTGTGAACTAAAAAATTTACAGATGAAAAAATTTTTACTCTTAGCAGCTCTATCTATTGGAGGCTACTTACATGCACAAATTAATACAGGCGACATGGCATTTATTGGCATGAATGCAGATGGCGATGATGATTTTGCCTTGGTTACTTTTGTTGATATTCCTACAAACACTACCATTCATTTCGCTGACAAAGAATGGACCGGAACAGAATTTAATTCTGGGGAAGCTGCATACTCTTGGTTAAGCGGAGACATGCTTATTTCTGCGGGCTCCATAATTACCTTTAATACGATTAGTGAGATTCCTGCTGTAAACTACGGAACTATAGATGGTGAACCTGGAGGTTTATCTTCTGGAAGTGAAGCTATTTTTGCATACCTAGGAACCGATGTAGAAACACCTACAACATTTATTGCTGCCGTAGCAAATGCTGCTGGAGCTTTTGGTGAGTTAACAAACACAGGATTAACGCCTGGACTAACTGCTATTACCTATAGTCCAGATGGTGTAGATATCGCCGTATATAATGGTCCAAAATCAGGATTAGATAGTAACGGTTATTTAATTGCTTTAAACGACATGTCTAATTATGACGTTCAGGATACCGACGAAGATGACCATAATGATGGTATTGCTCCCGAATCTATTTTTAACACGACTGCGTTTGTAGTATCTACCGAAGATATTACTGCGCCTTCAGTTGTAAACATTGTTGGTATTAATAATGTAACGACAAACGTTATCTTCTCTGAAACAATAACAAAAGTAACGGCTGAAACGGTATCAAATTATAATTTCATGCCTGCCCTTAACATCTCTAACATTAGTTATGATGAAGCTTCAAACACAGTAACATTAACGCACGATGCTTTTAACGATGGTCTTGCATACACGCTAACTATAGCAAATGCTGAAGATTTAAACGGAAACGTTCAAAGTTCAGATTACACAAGCGACTCTTTATTTTACAACACAATAACAGAGGGTTTAATAATTACTGAAATTATGTATAATGCACCTTCAGATGATTCTGATGCATTAGAATTTTTAGAAATTTACAATACTACCGATGAAGCAATTCAATTAGGAGGTATTCAAGTAAAAGATGAAAGTAACTTTATCTTTACATTCCCTGAAATGAGTGTGGCTTCGAAAATGACAGTATTATTAGCAACAGACAAAGCTACTGCCGATGCATTTTATGGCGTAAGCTTCTTAGATATGCCACAAGGCATTTCTAATGCATTAGGAAACGGAGGCGAAGTTTTAGAAATTTTAAATACTCAAGGTGAAACCATTTTCACCATGGAATATAGCGACGACGAACCATGGCCAACAACTGCCGATGGTGACGGACCGTCTTTAGAACTTTTAAATCCGAATGGAGATTTTAATGAAGGAACAAACTGGGTTGCTGCTACGAATGAAATAGGAGAATCTCTAGGTTCTAAAGTATACGCGACTCCTGGAACGTTTAGTGCCATTACAAATGTAACACCTCAGCTTTCTTTTACAACATCTATTTATAACCTGTCTGAAGATGCATCTGAAGTTAAAATTGAATTAGAATTATCTACACCTTCAACTGAAGTTGTCACTTTTAATGTTGACTTAGTTAGCGAATTAATTACAGCATCTCCTGGAACAGATTTCACTTTCGATAGTCAAGTAGTTAGCATTCCTGCCAATACAACTACATTCGAATTAACAATTCCGCTTACAGACGATGCGACGGTTGAAACAGATGAGCTTTTCATCCTAAAAATTTCTAATCCTACAAATGCTACGTTAGGCGCTTACGAAACTACGGGTGTTTATATTATAGACAACGATCAGGTTTTCGATGTGCCAAACGATCCTTTAAATATTACGTTTAAAACTAGTTATTTAGTAGATGCGGCAGGTTCTGCAGAAATTAGTGCTTACGATGCTGAAACCAAACGTTTATTTGTTTTAAACTCGATTGGAAAAACTATTGAGATTTTAGATTTTTCTAACCCAGAGAATCTATCAACCATTAAAACAATCGATCTATCTACCTACGGAACAGAAGGACCTACAAGTGTTGCTGTGTATAACGGCTTAGTTACAGCTTCCGTGTCTAACGGACCAGAAGACGATGGTGTTGTTTTATTTATGGATACAAATGGTGACAATATTTCTATGGTAACTGTTGGTAATTTACCTGACAATGTAAGTTTTACTCCAGACGGAACAAAAATCCTTACCGCTAACGAAGGTCAGCCAAATAGCGATTACAGTATCGATCCAGAAGGAACCATTTCAATAATTACGGCTACAGCTGGTTTAGGAAACATTACTCAAGCCGATGTGACAACCATAAACTTTAATGCTTTTGATGCACAATTAACCGAATTAACAGCTAGTGGTGTTAGAATTACTGGTCCAAACGCTACAGTATCTCAAGATTTAGAGCCAGAATATATTACGTATTCAGATAATTCTACAAAAGCATGGGTAAGCTTACAAGAAAACAATGCATTAGCGGTTATTGATTTAGAATCTAATACCATTACGGACATCCTGCCTTTAGGATTAAAAGATTTCAGTTTAACAGAAAATACTTTTGATGCTTCTGATGAAACGGACTTTATCTTTATGGCAAATTGGCCAGTAAAAGGAATGTACATGCCAGATGCTATTGCCTATTACGAATTAAACGGAATTGGTTATGTGGTTACAGCTAACGAAGGTGACGCCAGAGAATATGATGCTTTTGAAGAGGAAGCTAAAGTCGGAGATAGCGATTATGTTTTAGACCCAATTGCTTTTCCTAATGCCGACTTACTAAAATTAGAAGAAAATCTTGGGCGATTAGCCATTGCAAATTCTACTGGTGATAATGATAACGATGGTGATTTCGATGAGATCCATATGTATGGTTCACGTTCATTTAGTATTAGAAACGCTACAACTGGTGCTTTAGTTTACGACAGTGCAGACGATTTTGAACGCATCACGGCAGCAGATCCTACGTATGGTGAATTATTCAATGTAAGTAATAGTAATAACAACTTTAAAAACAGAAGTGATAATAAAGGTCCTGAACCAGAAGGTGTCACAGTTTCTAAAATTGGAGATAAGTTTTACGCCTTTATTACTTTAGAACGTGTTGGTGGATTTATGACATACGATATTACAGACCCAACAAATCCGACATTCATTAAATATATGAATAATCGTACTTTAGGAGATGATGAAGGTGGAGATTTAGCGCCCGAAGGTATTATTTACATCGCGCCAGAAGACAATACTTTGGGAACTGGTTTAGTTGTGATTGCTAACGAAGTGAGTTCTACAATTAGTGTATATAGCTTAGATAACATTACTTTAAGTGTTAGTGATATTGAAAAAGAATCTGAAGTTTTTAAATTCTATCCTAACCCTGTAACATCTGCAAACACCATTTATTTCAACAAACAAGTAAATGTAACGTTATACGATTTACAAGGGCGATTAGTAATTTCTAAAGAAAACATCAATACTCTTAACATTCCTGATGTTGCAACTGGTACATATATCTTAAAAACCGATAATGGCGATGTCAAAAAAGTTATAATAAAGTAAGTTTTTTACTTCAACTTTATATAAATCACAAAAAACCTCTTCATAATGAAGGGGTTTTTTAATTCTTACACTTTTACATATTCTCTAAACGAAGTCTTTATGCTATTTGTATAGAAAATCGTACTTTTAAGTATCTTATATAATGCCACAATTAATATGCGATTAAACCCATACAATTCAGTATTATCAATCTGTATCTTCACAGTACTCCTATTAGTCACTAGCTGTAAATCTAAACAAGAAGATCTTCCAAAAGAAATCGCTACTACTGTAGAAGTTTTAAAAGTTGAACAAAACTCTATTTTAAATACCATTTCATTAAGTGGTAATGTAGAAGCAAACACAACCATAAGGCTTGGCTTTATGGTCGCAGGAAAATTAAATTACATTGCCATAAACGAAGGTGAATCTATAAAAAAGGGTACTCTACTAGCAAGTTTAGACGATTCAGATTATCAGATAGGACTTAAAGCGGCCAACGGAAAACTTTTAGAAGTTCAAGACAAATACAATCGCTTAAAAATTATGCATGATCGCAACAGTTTAAGCGATGCCGATTTTGTTCAAGTGAAAGCAGGTTTAGAACAAGCAGAAGCAAATCAGGAAATGAATGCCAAAAACATTTATCACACTAAAATTTATGCTCCTATTTCTGGAGTGCTTTTAAAGAAAGGAGCTTCTGTAGGAGAAGTTGTAGATCAGGGCATGCCTATTTTTGGTTTAGGAGATATCGATAAAGTTAAAATTAACGCCGCAGTTCCTGGTGATGAAATTAATCTGATAAAACTAAATCAAGATGCCACGGTAAACATTTATGCATTGGATACAATTTTTAAAGGAAAAGTTATAGAAGTGGGTTTAGCTGCAGAAGCCAAAACGAGAACCTACAATGCCAAAATAGAAATTGACAATCCAGATCATAAAATTCTTCCTGGTATGATTGCTCAAATAGACATACAGTCTAATAAAGAAGAACAGAAACTTTTAATTCCAGGACATGCTATTCTAAAAGACAGCGATAATAAATCGTATGTTTTTGTTGTAGATGAAGTCTCTAAGAAAGTATTTAAACGCGATATTTCTATTGGTAAGTTACATCAAAATAATATCGAAATTACATCTGGGCTTAATCCTGGCGAAACCATTGTTATCTCGGGAGTGCAGAACTTAAATAACGGAAGTCTAGTAAACTATAATTAAGTTTCAATGAATTTAATCCAATCATCTTTAAAATATAAACAAGTTACGATTGCCATTCTGGTTATCATATTTGTTGTTGGTATTTTTTCTTTATTAACAATGCCAAGAAGAGAAGATCCTAAAATAACTGTAAGACAAGGTTTAGTGCTTGCCTATTTTCCAGGAGCGAACTCTACACAAATCGAAGATCAAGTAACTAAAACTATTGAAAAAACATTGTTTCAGTTTTCTGAAGTTAGAAAGCGTAAAACATTTTCTACCTCTAGAGACGGACTAATGGTTGTTCAGGTCGAATTAGAAGAATGGGTTAAAGATCCCGATGTATTCTGGAATAAATTAACCGTTGCCCTTCAACTCACTAAAAAACTAGAATTACCTAATGGTGTTATTGGGCCGGTAATAAATTCAGATTTTGGAGACACAGAAGCTATTGTTCTAGGTATAACGGCTAAAAATGGAGGCTATTTAGAACTCGAGAATTATGCTAAAAAAATTGAAGACAAGCTCCGATCTATTAGAGCGGTGTCTAAAATTAAACGCATTGGCGAGCAAAAACAAGAAATAGTCCTTACATCTAGTTCAGAAAAGTTAGCCCAATATGGTGTTAAGTTCAACGATGTTATAAATATTTTACAATCACAAAACAACTTATATCCTTCAGGGAGTTTAGATACAGATCAGAATAATGTGCCGTTTTACACCACGAGTTACTATGCCACAGAAGATGAAATTGCAGAGCAGGTAATTGGAACTGCAGACAATGGAGATGTTATACGTGTTAGCGATGTTGCCGATATTAAACGGCAGTACGAAGACCCAACATCTTACACTGGCGTAAACAGTAAACCTGCTATTATTTTGTCCATACAAATGCAGGAAGGTAATAATATAGTAGATTTTGGAGAAACGGTTCAGCTGCAAATCGATGAAGCGCTTTCTCAATTACCTTCAGATGTAAAAATTGAAAAAATTATAGATCAACCTGCAATAGTAGATAATAATGTAGGTCATTTTATAAGAGAGTTTTTTATAGCTATAGTTGCAGTAATCATTGTTATTTTATTGCTTTTACCTTTTAGAATAGCCTTAGTCGCTGCCATGGCAATCCCTATGACAGTAGCTATGACGTTTGCCACACTTCATGCATTTGGTATAGAACTTCACCAAGTATCTTTAGCTGCACTTATCGTTGTTTTAGGAATGGTAGTAGATGATGCCATTGTGATTGCCGATAATTATGTAGAACTTTTAGATGAAGGTATACCGCCTAAAACTGCGGCTTGGAAAAGTGCCACAGAATTAACGATTCCCGTACTTACAGCAACAGTCACAATTATTGCCGCCTTTTTACCCATGATTATTTTAAGTGGTTCTGTGGGCGAATTTATTTTTGCACTTCCAATAACCGTAACAATTGCATTAGGCTCTTCATTTATAGTCGCCATGCTTTTTACACCAATACTTTGTGATAAATTCATAAAAAAAGGGCTTCATCACGGCGATGAAAAAGATAGCAATAAAAAACCTTCCATCTTAGATCGTATGCAAAACATGTACGATAGACTTTTAGACAGAAGTGTAAAAATGCCAAAACTTATTTTCTTTATCAGTATCATTGTAATTGTAGTTGGTGTTGGTATGTATTTTGTAATTCCACAAAAATTCTTTCCAGCGGCAGAGCGTAATCAATTTGTTGTAGACCTTTGGATGCCTACAGAAACTAAAGTTGAAAAAACGCACGAAGCCATTAAAAAAATTGAAGAA
>NZ_LMAK01000038.1 GCF_001439665.1 Formosa algae | reverse complement strand
AATATGAACTAATCTTTTTTTTATAATAGATATATTATAATCTGAAATACTTTTTAGAAAAAAATAGTATCGAGAGTATTTATATTGACCGATACAGTTTAAATGAAATCATCATTATAAAACTATAAAGCATTAATAACAATCAAATTAAGTGCATTAGAAACTATTTGCATTACATTTCTCCAAGTTAATATTAAACAGGCATAAGGCAATATTATTTTATAACATGGATACGATTTTTATCGTTTTCAATTAATACGACTTCACCGCTAACTAACTGATTATTTATTTTAAAAAATTGGACTGCGGGCGCAGGTGAATTGTGTACAACTAAAATTGTATATGATGTATTATTAATAAAAAGGGTGACCCCTTCTACATCACTATCTGAAAGTAAAACATTATTTCTATTGTATACAAGCTCTTTTTTAAAGGTTACATGTGTTTCGTCAGGAAGGTATAACAATGTTATAAAGTTATAAAAACCATTATAGTCTTTGTATAGTTCTGCTCTTTTGCTTTTAATTTTTAAATTATATTCTGGAGAATACCATGCATTACTCAATACAATATCAGACTTCTTTATTGATTTTATAATTAAATTATTTTTATTATAAGTTGTTTCTAACCCATCATTTTGTTTTTTAATACTATCGTTAGGGAAGTTAAAATATTGTGAATATCTATGTTGTTTATTACTATAAAAACTGTCAAAAAATAACCAAACGTGTGATTTTAAAGAAATAACTCTTCGTTTAACAGAAACAGGATCTTTGAGCCTTTTATAGGCTGTGTTTTCAGCCTCCGCGTAATCATATAATTCATTTGATTTAGTAAAAACACCTTCTGAACGTGCCTCAAAACTATTAGTCCATGAATCACTATAAATTGAATTGGTCAAATTATCTACGCCTAAAGTATTGTGACTTTTATTACTTTTAAATAACTCCCTCCATTGGTCATCCACATAGGAGTAGCGACCGGAATCTACTAAATAATCTTTTCCTTTTGAAAATAATGTAAAGTGTAATAAATTATCATGACCATGTCCCGCTCCCATTTTTTTTAGATGAATACTTAAATAATTAGCATCCTCTTCCCACGAAGACCTCATATAAAAGTCTCCTAAACTTTCCATATAACGAGAAGCGAAATTAGGTTTTTCACTTATCATTTCATTATATTTTATCATTCCTTCTTTTCCTAATAAAAAGTAATTTTCATAATCTACTTTAGTAAAAGCCCTAGATTTTAAAACTTGATCAGAAAACAAATAAGAAGCAAATGTTAACAAACCTCTAGTATCCGTATCATCACTATCTCCTAAAAGAGGTTGATGATAATTTGGTTTTTGCCATATTACATTGGCAAAAGCCATTTTCTTTGTTTTTTGGATTATATCGTCAGAGAGTTTTAAATTATTTTGCTGAGCTATGTAATTAATATTTAAAAAACAATGAAAAACTTCGTTATGATACATTGGGGACTGTTCCCAATGACCACCATCAGGTAATACTTGAAGATTGATGCAAGTGGTTAATTTTTTTAAAGATTCTATTTCCCATTGTTTAGCAAATTTGAACTCCTTTAAAAATTGTGAAAGATTAAATAAACCTTGATATTCTAAAACTCCCCAATTACTTGTTTTTGAAAAATTATTAAAAGAACTATTAATATATTCTCCATGTTTAATTAATGTAGATATGAATTTAGCAAGAAAATCACTAGTTATATACTTAGAGTTTTTCACATACTCAAATGCCTTTATCCAATTTTCACAACGTATTCCAGCTTCTATTCGTCTCCATGACATTTTTTTTAGATCATTATCAAGAGGGTTATTATCTATCCAGTGTTCAACTTGATTAACAAATATTTTAGCATATTTTTCTTGACCAGTTATAAAATATGCTCTCCCTAAATCTATCCAAAAGCGATGTCTATTTAACATAAAACACCATTCTTCATCTCCATTAGGAATGAATGTCCAATCGATCTCTCGGTTAAATTGATATGGAATATTAGTTTTTTCCATATCCCAATCATACCTGAATAAAAAATAATTATTTCTTACTTGGTCAGCAATCTCTATTGACTTACCTATCTCTTCAGAAAATGTTTTTTTAATAAATTCGTCATTTGAATCAATTTTCAAATATAAATTATCCTTTTCTCTATACAATTTCAGTAATTCTTCCATAGAATCATTAAATTGATTATTAGAATATAATACATCTAGTGCTTCTAGCTGTTCTTGACTAAAATCAAGTTTTTTTAAAATATTAAGCGCCGGATTTTGAGCCTTACCAATATAAAAAGGAATGATTAACAGTACTAAAATTTGAATTTTTTTTAATTTCATAGTAAATGAATTATAAAATATAATAGTATTGATTTTAAGATTTGAAATCTAGAATACGGTTAAGCAAGACATAAAAATTATAAAATTGTAATGCTTATAGTTATTCACCAATCTTTGAGGTGTGCCTTAAGTATATATAGAGGGAGATCATTTAATAGACTATTAGTCTTATATTATGTAATTAAAAACTAATGTATATTGTAAAAGCTAACTTTTCACTATTCAGACTTAGAATGAGTAGTGCTATCAAAGCCCTATAGTAGCTCAATTAAAGTGGTTTAAGGAAATTAAAATAGCCTATGTTTTTTATATTAAAATTAAATAACAAAATGAATAGTTATAAGAATTAGCTAATTAAATCTTATGAAGTATAAATTTCTAGTTTAAAAATGAGTGCTTTTTTAATTTAAAAAAACCTCTAAACAAATGTGCTTAGAGGTCAATAACTAATAAATAAAACTACTAATCTCCTAGTCCTGGAGAAATATCAATTTCACTCTGAGGAATTGGTGAAAAATAAAATTCTTCTCCCCCGCTTGTAATTGGGACTATATTATTTACTATATCTACAGTTTCTACTTCTGATCTATTTGCCAATGCTTCTGAAAGAGTTTCTGTTCTCACTAAGTCAAACATTCTTAAGTATTCACCTGCAAATTCCCATTTTCGTTCTAAAAAAGCTAAATCTGTTAATGTACCATCTGCATTACTTAGTTCTGTTGATGCTCCTGCACGTGTTCTTACTCTATTTAAAGCATTCCAAGCCTCTGGATCATCTCCTCCAGATCTTCCTATAGCCTCTGCATAATTTAATAAAACTTCAGCATAACGCATAAAATATATATTGTAATCAGATATTGTACTTTTAGATCCATCCTCAGATAAATCGCCTCCTACGACTTTTCTAAATAAAGGATGTGGATCTGACCATGTTGCCCACTCTGAACCGATTGGATACGAAGGTGCTCTATCTATTTCTTCAAGCACATAAGTATCATTAAAACGGTTTTCAGTTCCATTTTCTATAGCATCTGCTTGCATATCTTCAAAAAAAGCAATTTCACTAAATATCTCTGTCCACCCACCAGCTTCTGAAGGCATACCAAGCATACCCATAGTTCTATTTCTTACCCCGCAAGAGGTACAACTAACTAAAGTGAACACACTTTCATTTTGATTAAAACGATTAGCTTCCGTCCATAGCTCACGAAAATCAGTATGTAATCCAAAACCGTAAACACTTTCATTATCAATAACTTCTTTTGCTTTTTGTGCAGATAATGCATATTTACTTTCATCTTTTATAGGATATCCCCCCCACATTAAATACAATCTAGATAAAAACGCTTTTGCTGTACCATTATTTGGTCTTGCACCAACTACTGCTACACCTGGATATACATCCGGTAACAACTCTTCTGCATAAAGTAAATCTGATTCAATTTGAGTATAAATGTCCACAAATGAAGATTTCTCCAAATCGTCATTTGAATTAGGGACTAATTGAATAGGTATCCTTCCATAGGTTTTTGTGAGATGCATATAAGCAAAGGCTCTCATAAAATAAGCTTCTCCAATTAATCTATCAACTGTAGTTTGATCTGTACTTATTATGCTATTTTGAGCATCTATAGCAATATTTGCTAAAGTAATAACATCATAACACGTATTATAAGCCATCTCAATATTTTCTGTATTTGAAGTTTGTCTTCTCCAATCTGATTCTCTATAACCAATTTTATTACTTGCACTATGTGTCGTTAAATCATCTCCACCAAAGGCTGCTAATTGAAATTGAGCCCATTGCGCACCTCCCTCCATTAGTTCTCTATACATACCTGTTAGTACCGCTTCTAAAGCATCATCTGTGGTAAGTGACGTTTCTAATTGTACCTCTGAAGGATCTTCTTCAAGATTAGAGCAAGACATAATAATTAATGCAGAAAACATCATTATACTTAAATTTGTCCATAAATTTATTTTAAAAATATTTCGTTTCATCTTTATATGTTTTTATATTAAAATCCTATATTAACTCCAAAGGTTACAGTTCTAGGATTAGGTAATGCACCTGAATCGTATGATGGGGTAACGTCCGAAGTTTCTACTCCACCAGAAGACACTTCTGGATCATATCCTTTGTAATCTGTAATTGTTAATAAATTTTGTCCGCTTAGATATAATTTAACCGAATCGGCAAAACCTTTAATATCAGAAATAGTATAACCTAGAGATAAGTTACTTAATCTAATAAAACTACCATTTTCTATATTTCTTGTTGAATTTATAATATTAGTTCCTGATGTTGGACTATCTGGATCTAGAACTTCTGCACTTGTAGGTACAGTATTTGTACCTGTTGCTAATCTAATAGTCCCCAATGTAGAATTAAGTATTTCATAACCATGTACACCTCTAGTCAAAATATTTAAATCCCAATTTTTATAGTTTAATGTATTATTCCATCCCCATGAAAAATCAGGTGTTCCATTACCAATAATACCTAATTCATCACCATATTGCGCAGTACCATTTTCATCTGCTCCTAAATATTCATATCCATAAAAATTACCTATTGATTCACCTACTTTTAATAAGAAGTAATTTGAAGATCCTGCAACCCCAGTTGGTGCTGCAGTTACAATTTGGTCTGATCCACCAAGATCCATTACTTCGTTTTTAATATACGACATGGTAAGATCTGAATCCCATCTAAACGCAGTATTATCTATAACTGTAGCATTTAAAGTAAAATCTAAACCATAGTTTTTCACTTTTCCAATATTAGTCAATATTGTACCTCCACCATTTGATGCTAAAACGGGTTTTTCTAATAATAAATCTTCTGTTCTTTTGTTAAACCAATCCAAACTTAAGTTTAACCTGCCTTTCATCATACTAAAATCTAATCCTACATTTATTTGCTTCGTGGTTTCCCATGTAAGGTTTTCATCTACAAGTCCACCGAATCCTAAACCTATATCTAATGAAGAACCATCAAACGGAAAATTATTACCAGTCTCTAATTCTTGATATGTAGAATAAGGATCTACATTCTGATTCCCTGTTTCTCCATAACCTGCTCTTAAATTAAGTTTGGAAAAGAAAGAATCCTCTGGTAGGAATAAATCACCATAATTATAAGCTGCAGATATTGAAGGAAAATATCCTGTTCTATTTCCTTCTTGAAATATTGAAGACACGTCAATACGCATGGTACCTGTTATATATAAATTTTTTGAAAAATTAGCCTCTGCTCTTGCCACATATGAGTCCATTGTACTCGTTTCATAATCTGCATTAACCAATTGGCTTTCCGCTAGTTCAGACAAATAAAAAGCATCATCTAATCCTGAAAAAATGTATTGTGAAGCAACAAAACCAGCAGATTTAGTTGTAGATGATTGTAACTCGTATATCCCAGTAACCTTAAGATTGGTATTTCCAAAATCCTTATCCCAAGTTAAAATATTACTTAATTGATAAGTTTCGGAACTAATAGAACCAAAAGTAGAACTTGGTGATAAAATTGTTGTACCGTCCGGTATACCATTATAAACTTCACTAGTTAATGTACTTTGAGTAGAACCTGCTAAAACAGTAAAATTTAAATTATCAGAAAAACTATATGACAAATTTAAATTAGAATTAAAACTTTTCGTCACATCATTGCCGTCTCTTTCTTTCTGAACAGCTATTGGATTAAGCATAATTGAACCATAATCTGAAGTTAAATTATAAGTACCGTCACTATTTACATAATTAACTGCAGGATTCCACCCTAGCACAGCTTGTACTCCTCCTCTACTATCTTGAGCTCCTTGTGAACCTCCATCAATTAAATTATGAGAATCTTCTATAGATCCATATATATTAAGACCGATCTGGAATTTATCTGTTAAATCTACAGTTAAATTACTACGCAAAGCATAGCGTTTATAATCAGTATTTATGATAATACCATCTTGATCTACTAAATTTCCAGACAGGTAATAACTTAATCGTCCTTCTTTACCACTTGCTGTAAGTTGTAAATTATTAGTCATAGCAGTCTGAAAATACTCATCTTGATAATCAGCACCTCCGTTAATAATTGATGATTGAGCACCTGCAAACTCCACAAATTCAGAGGCGTTAAGTAGATCATATTTTTTAGGAACCACAGAAGAAGACATAAAATAATTTAGATTAACTTGAGGTTCACCAGACTTTCCCTTTTTAGTAGTCACCATAATAACACCATTTGACCCTCTTGATCCATAAATAGCAGCAGCTGAAGCATCTTTCAATACATTCATACTTTCAATATCACTACTGTTTAATGTTGAAAGATCACCTCCTATTATACCATCTATAACTACTAATGGTTGATTATTTCCTGTTATGGAATTAGAGCCTCGGATTCTAATTTTAATATCACCTCCTGGCGCACCTGAATTTTTTGAAACGTTTACACCTGCTGAACGAGATTGTAAAGCATCTTCAGCTCTTACAATGGGTTGATTCTCAAAATCTTTTGAACTTACACTAGAAATAGAACCCGTAAGATCACTTTTTCTTTGTGTTCCATAACCCACAACTAAAACTTCGTCTAATGTATTATCTCCTTGCATAGATATATTAATAGTTGGTTGAGTCCCCACTTTTACTTCCTGAGTCTTGTACCCAACAAAACTCACAACCAAGGTCGCACCTTCGTTTACCTCTATATTGTAAACTCCATCAAAATCAGTCACTACACCGTTAGTCGTCCCTTTTTCTAGAACACTTGCACCAGGCAACAAACTGCCTTCAAAATCTGAAATTACTCCACTAATTTGATTTGTTTGGGCAAATACTAATTGCGCTCCTAATCCCGTAAATAAAAAAACATAGAGCAATATGATTTTTTTCTGGGGTTTACATTTTATTTTTAAAAAGTGTTTTTTCATATATCAAAATATTTAAATTGGGTTTAATTTGATTCATTTCTCAAAATGGTTTTTTGTAAAAAATGGGTTAAGTAAGAAGTAATAGTCAATTAATAAGATCTCTTATAAAAAAAATCTATGACTTAAACTAAAATTACATTTAATCACTACAAATAAGTAAAACGATGTGACTTCCTCCACAATAAGCATCGTCACTAACAACATATTTTTTCATATTTTATTTTTTAAAAATTTGCAAAGATGTTAACTCTTTGTAAAATATTAATTGGTACTTAAATATTTAAAATTATTAAACTACTACACAATTAAATCATTATGAAATGACTGAATAAACAATAAAACCAAAATATTTTTAGAACATTGATATTCAGCAATATAAGATTTAAAACTTATCGTTCTCACACGCTATACATTCTTAAACCTGGTACAATTTATATAAAAAAAGAAATAAAAAAAAGAAATAACAATAAAAATGTGCTCGAACACACAAACATTAACAGTTTTATTGTGTTCGTACACATATTAAATTAATGTTAACTTGCATAGAGTAACATAATTAACTATATCCTTGCAGTTTTTTTATGAAAAACAACATTATTATATGATTAGATTCGAAATTAAAGCCTATAATTTAAAACTACGTATTTCATTGATAAAAAAAAAAGCAGATTAATAAGTAATTAAACTTAACAATCTGCTGTTTTTTTTAAGTACACTTAGATCTTATAATCAATCTAAAAATCGGAAAAGACCAAATGAATTAGGTGTATGAAATTCTGGTGTTGGAAAATTTGGATCAACCCATGTAATCCAAATTGGTTCTCTAACTTTTTGTTTATTCAACATATATTTAGCGCGATATAACCCCACTTCCATATATGCTCCAAAATTATCCTTTTTTAATATATTGAGATCTTTCAATGATTTTATACTTAGTTTCCCTTCCACAATAAACCGGTCCAACGCATGATAAGATTTAACTTCAATTTCAGATTTGTCCCAAGACCAATTAAAATCAAATTTCCTATTTGGTAGAGCTTTAAAATCCATAATTCTGGCCTTAGAATCTATCTCGAGACAATAATAAGGCGTCAAGCTATCATTAATCCGAAAAAAAAGTTCGACACGATCAGACTGATTAATACTCTCTCTAGTATTGTCTGCTAATTGTGTGTAAACATCATTATCATTAACCTGGAAACTAAAATAAAAAAAACTATTATCGTAACAAGCTTTGAATATAATAGGTTGAATAGGGTTATTATCCCATGGTGATACAAAATTAGATACCGTATTTAAAGTAGAAAGTTGAGTTGTAATTGTGTTTCCTTCAATTTTAAAATTCTTATCAGGTATCTTTTTTACATTGTAAATTTTCTTTTTCATAAATACTATTATTTTTTACAATGTATTAAGCGTATTATATTTTTTTGCACGAATTAAGGCTTCTATATAATAGTAGTCTGCATAATTTAAAGGCACATCTATTTCATTATTATGTGGTATGCTTCCAACGCTATGTTTTAACAAAAAATGTTTATTCTCTCCAATTTTTGCTCGGTATTTATTTGAAGATAAAACGTTAAGCATATCGTTACTTATATCTTCATAAATACCATTAGTATATGTATTTAATTCGATTAAAGCCGATACCGTAACTGCCGCTGCTGAAACATCACGAGGCGTGTTCGTTTTATCTTCAACATCATAATCCCAATACGGAATACGATCATCTGGAATATCTTCTGAATTTAAAATAAAAGTCGCTATTTTTTTTGCTTGGTTAAGATACTTTTCATCTTTTGTATATCTATAACACATTGTAAAACCATAAAGTCCCCAAGCTTGCCCTCGAGCCCAAGAACTTTCATCTGCATAACCTTGAGCTGTTTCTTTTGAAAGTACTTGCCCCGTTATAGAATCATAATCTACCACATGATAAGAACTATTATCGCTTCTATAATGATTAGCCAAAGTATTATCGGCATGAGCTATTGCAATATTTTTATAGGATTGATCACCACTCATAATTGTCGCATTAAATAGTAATTCTAAATTCATCATATTATCAATAATAACTGGATACTGCCAACCTCGTTCGGCCTGCCAACCTCTATCGGCATCCCAACTTTTTATTAACCCTACACGTGTATCAAATCTATTAGCCAAAGTAGTAGCCGCTTCCAACAAAACATTTTTATATAGAGAATCATTAGTAATTCTATAACCATTACCATAAGAACAATTGAAAACAAAACCTAAATCGTGATAGGCCGCCCAATCTTTATGGCTTTCAAAAAGACTTTGAAAATGTGATGCAGCTTTTTTCCATTTTTCATCGCCTGTGCCTTCATATAAATACCAAGAAGTACCTGGAAAAAAACCTTCCGTCCAATCAAATTTATCACTATCTATAAAGTAGATAGTAGAATCTGGCTCTAATGTTCTTGGATTTTTGTTTTTCAATTCTGCTAATTCTAACAAGCCACTTAGCTGTTTATCTGCATATTCTATTTGAGTATTTATACGCTCTAACGCATTGTTAGACAATTCTGAATTAACTTTAGTTTTATCTTTTTTACATGAAATTATCAAAACACATGCGAGTGATAGTAATGGAATTATTCTTCTCATCCTTAAAATAGTTATGTATTATTTTTGTAATTTAGGTATTGCTAATTTTGACATTGAATAAATCTCCAATTGTCATAATAGAAATAATTAAGCGTTGTTAACGCATAAGGAAGAAAAACTTATTGTGTGAGAATGATAAACTTAGATAATATATTCAAATTTAATTAAAAATATATAAAAACAAATTTTTAATTAAATAAAAAATCTCTTTATCTACTATATAAATCAATATCTTATTAGGTAATCCCCACGAGTATACCATATAAAAATTAAGTACAATATATAATAATAAAGGAATTATAAAGAAAATATTATTTCACATAACACACTGACTATCAATAAAAAGACACCAAAGCAAACTATAAGAAAAGTAATTTACTTCCCGATACAGAAATTAGCAAAAATATTACCTAAGAGTTCATCATTAGTCACCTGACCGGTAATTACTCCAAAATGATACAAAGCTTCACGGATGTCTATTGCCATTAAATCGCTTGATAATTCAGTATCTAAACCGTGTTGTACTTTTTGGATTTCTTCAAAGGCTTTTAATAACGCATCGTAATGTCTTGTATTTGTAACTATCGTTTCGTTATTTCTTAAGGCTCCGGTATTTACAAAGTCTAACAATTTGGTTTTTAAGGATTCGACACCTAAACCAGATTTAGCCGATAATAAATGAACATCTGGAATTACTGATTGTAATAAAGCTATAGTGTCTTCAGATAATTTATCCACTTTATTTACGATGATAACCATCGGTTTTAATGGATATTTATTTTTGACTTTTTCAATTTCAATGCGACAAGCTTTAATAGCTGCTTCTGTATGTAATTCAGTCCCATCAAACAAGAAAACGACCACTTGCGACTGTTCTATTTTCTCGAACGTTTTCTTAATTCCTAAACCTTCCACAACATCTGTAGTATCTCGAATACCAGCTGTATCTATAAAGCGGAAACCAATACCACCAATACTTAGTTCATCTTCAATGGTATCACGTGTAGTTCCTGCAATGTCACTTACAATAGCGCGTTCTTCGTTTAAAAGGGCGTTTAATAAAGTTGATTTTCCGACATTAGGTTCACCGACTATCGCTACAGGAATTCCATTTTTTATCACATTTCCCACAGCAAACGAATCGATTAAGCGTTTTAAAACAAACGTAATACGGGTGATTAATTCACGAAATTGTGTACGATCGGCAAAAGCCACATCTTCCTCGGCAAAATCTAACTCTAATTCTATTAACGAGGCAAAGTTTAAAAGCTCTTCACGAAGTTTTGCAATCTCCGAAGAAAAACCACCACGCATTTGCTGCATCGCGATTTGGTGAGACGCTTCATTATCACTCGAAATTAAATCGGCAACAGCTTCTGCCTGACTTAAATCTAACTTACCGTTTAAAAATGCACGTAATGTAAATTCACCAGCATCGGCCATACGGCATCCTTTACGTAAAAATAATTGAATGATTTCTTGCTGAATATATTGCGAGCCATGACAAGATATTTCGATAACATCTTCGCCTGTATACGACTTCGGGTTCTTAAAAATAGACACCAAAACCTCATCTATCACGCGAGTATCATCTAGAATATGCCCTAAATGTATCGTATGTGTAACCTGATCTTGTAATGCTTTTCCGCGAACAGATTTAAAAGACTCACTCGCTAAACGTATAGCATCTTTACCAGACAAGCGTATCACAGCAATGGCTCCTGCTCCAGAAGGTGTTGCTAAAGCAATAATTGTATCGTTATAATTCATGTGGCAAAAGTAAACATTATCATTAAAAAAGTATCGATATACTCTTATCTAAATCTTAACAGAAATTCAGTTTTTATTCTATTATATTTGTGAAAAATATAAAACAACTCAAACATGTTTAAAAAGATTGCACTACTAGGTTTAGTAGCTTTAGCATTTTCTTGTGCTAAAGAAAAAGATGGATTTACACTTGACGCTTCATTTAACGAAGCTGTAAATGGTAAAGCCGTAAAATTATTAAAAGCTGAAGGACAAAAACAAGTCGTAATTGACTCGACTGTAATTACAGAAGGGAAAGCCCTTTTAGAAGGTGCCGTTACAGCTCCAGATTTATATTTTATAGCAATTGAAACAGTTCGTGGAAATATTCCTGTAATTCTTGAAAATGAGGATATGACTGTTTCTATTGATACCGATAGTATTTTTAATACACGCGTACAAGGGAGTAAAGAAAATGATGCTTTTAATACCTACCAATCGTATATGATGGGGTTACAAAAAAAGAATCAGAGTTTAAGTCAGGAGTTTAGAACAGCTCAACAAACTAAAGATTCTGTTTTAGCTTTAGATGTTCAGAACCGTTACAAAACGATGGTAGATGAAAATATGGCTCATGATATCGAGTTTATGAAATCTAATAATGATGCCTTTGTATCAGCTTTAATTTTAGAACGTCATTTAGGAAATAAAAACATTCCTTTTGAAGATAAAAAAGAGATTTACGATAATTTCACAACAAGAATTAAAGACACACGAGTTGGAAAAACTTTAGGTGAAGCCATTGAAGCTGAAGGCGCTACTGCTGTTGGAAGCGTAGTCGAAAATTTTTCAGCTCCAAACCCAGAAGGTAAAACAGTTGCTTTAAACGACATTAAAGGTAAAGTTACAATTATCGATTTTTGGGCAGCTTGGTGCGGACCATGTAGAAAAGAAAACCCGAACTTAGTGAAGGTATACAATCAATATCACGATAAAGGTTTAGAAATTTTAGGCGTGTCTTTAGACGGAACTCCAAGACAAAAAGATGCTAAAGCGGAATGGATTGCTGCTATTGAAAAAGATGGCTTAGCTTGGCACCAAATATCTAATCTTAACTATTTTGAAGATCCTATTGTAAAGCAATTTAACATTCGTGCTATTCCAGCAACGTATGTTTTAGATGCAGATGGTAAAATTGTAGCTTCAGGTTTAAGAGGACAAGCATTAGAAGATAAAATTGGAGAATTATTAAACTAAAGTTTATTATACTCTCTCACATAAAAAGCCTTCATAGTTTATAATTATGAAGGCTTTTTTATGCTTTTAATCTTCAGAGACATCAACAGTTCGTACAGTTCTCCCCTTCTCGATTAATAAGCGTATATCTTCTAACACCAAATACAAACACGGTACAATAACAAGTATAATTGCCGTAGCAAACACAATCCCAAAACCTAAAGAAATAGCCATCGGAATTAGATACATCGCTTGGCTAGAGGTTTCTAAAATAATCGGAGCTAATCCTCCAAAGGTTGTCATTGTGGTTAAAATTATAGGACGAAAACGTCTCAGACCTGCTTCATGAATAGATTCATAAATCGAGTTTCCAGCAAGTCGTTCCTTATTTGCATAATCAATCATAATTAAGGAATCGTTTACCACAACTCCAGATAAGGCAATCACTCCCATTAAACTCACCAAAGACAAATCGTATCCCAATAAAATATGACCAATAACAGCGCCTACTATACCAAATGGAATAGCAGCCATTACAATTATAGGTTGAATATAACTACTAAAAGCCAAGGCTAGCAATGCATAAATTAATAACATTCCTATTGCAAACCCTGTTTTTAAAGTATTGGTACTTTCTCGCATATCGGCTTGGCTACCTTCAAAACTCCACGTGATTCCAGGGAAATCTGCACGAAGCTGAGGTAAAGTTTCATTCTGTACCGATGTAATCACCCGGCCAACTGCATTGGCTGGCTCTACATCCATACCCACATTTACCACTCGTCGTCCATCGCGACGGTTAATACTACTAAAAGCTTCCTCCTCTTCAATAGCAACCACATCCATTAATGGCACTTCAATGCCATCTGGAGTTTGGATTAAAAATTTCTCTAAGTTTTTGATGTCTTTGCGTTCTTCTATAGGTAGTTTAACACGGATTTCAATTTCATTCATACCTCGTAACTGACGCATGGCTAGTGCTCCAAAAAATCCATTTCGGACTTGCCGACCAACTTCATCTGAGGTCAGTCCCAGATTCCGACCTTGAGGTAACAGCTTAAAATTATACTGCATTTTACCTTTATTGTAATTATCGGTAACATCTCTAGTATTCGCAAAGGTTTGCATGCGTTCTACAAAGGCTTTACTGGCGCGTTCCAAAACCTCTATATCCGAATGACTCAAATCGACACTAATATCTTGTCGTGCGCCTCCTGGACCACGCTCGGCTTCAAAAGTAATTTGGTCCACACCTTCAATATCTCCTATATTATCACGCCATAAAGCGATGACTTCTGCTGCTGTAATATCACGCTGATCGGGTGGTAACATCACAATTTCAACATCTATAAAATTTTGTCCGCGTACATTGGTTTTTATGCCTTCGGCGACCTCATACAGGTTATGTTCTTCAAACATCCGTTGGGTAGATTCCGAAATATTATGAGCTACTTTTGCGGCCTGATCAGGTGTTGTGCCTACAGGAAGTCGAACTCCTGCTTCAATTTCGTCGGCTGCAACTTCTGGCATCATAATCATACCCATATGTCCGCTAAAACCATACGCTCCAACAACAAGTAATAGTGCAATAGCTGCACTAAGGGTAATATATCTGTATTTTAAACAAATATCCAGGTACGGTTGGTAATGTCTGTCTATAAGTTTATCAAATCCTTTGGCAAAGGACTGTTGCCAGCCTTCTAGTTTAAGAACCCATTTGTTTTTTTTACGTGTCTTCTTTAGATGTCCAAGATGGGATGGTAATATAAATAACGCTTCCAATAACGAAACTGCTAAAATTACAATCACCACGGCGGGTAAAGGTTGCCAGAATTTCCCAGTTTCTCCCGGCATAAATAATAACGGAACAAAGGCTATAATGGTCGTAATAATACTAAAAGTTACTGGTAAAGACACATCTTTTGCACCCGCAATTGCTGCATCTATAGGACTGAGTCCTTTCTGTCGATATTCATATACATTTTCACCAACCACAATCGCATCATCTACCACGATACCGAGAACCACGAGAAAACCAAACATAGAAATCATATTTACGCTAACGCCAATTAGTGGTAATAAAATTATTCCGCCAATAAAAGAAACAGTCATCCCCATCATAACCCAAAAGGCTAAGCGGTATTCTAAAAATAAAGTTAGAATGACTAATACTATTAGAATAGCCAGTAAACCATTCTCTGTTAATAGAGTAAGTCGTTCGCGATAATCGGCTGCGCGATTACTATCTGTTCTGTAATTAATTCCAGGAGGCAACTGAAAATCTGCCATAATCTCTTGCGTAATATCTGCGATATCTAAAGGCGATTGATTTCCGATTCTGAAAATACGAAGCTCGACATAATTTTGCTGATTAAACTGCCCGTGAAATCCTGTTTCTTCAAAGCCATCGGTAATGGTTGCAATATCATTTAAAGTGACTTTTGCGCCATCTTCTGAAGACACAATTGTGATATTTCCAAATTCTTTCGCCCATTGTTTCCGCTCTTGCATGCGTAATAAAATCTCACCACTTTGTGTTTGTATGGCTCCCGCTGGCACATCGTTGCTACTTTGTTGAATAATAGCCGCAACCTGACCTAAGGTTAAATTATATTTTTGAAGCGTTCGCCTCGGAATTTCCACACTAGTTTCAAACTCTGGGACGTTCCCCAATTCCACTTGAGTAATTTCAGAATTACTTAACAATCGCGTTCTTAAGCGTTCTGCAACTTCTCGTAACGTCCAAACATCGGCATCGCCATAGAGCCCTATTTGAAGCACATCTCGTTGCCGTGATTGCAGACGAACCTCTGGGCGTTCAATATCGTCTGGAAAAGTCCGAATCCTATTAATAGCTTGGTCTATATCTTGAAAGACTTGCATACGTTCTGCTCCTGCCACAAGCTCGATACTAATTTCACCCGAACCTTCGCTCGCTTCAGATACAATTTCCTTAATCCCTTGAACACCTCTAACCGCTTCCTCTACAGGTTGTAACACGCCTTGTTCTACTTCTGCTGGCGACGCTCCAGGATAGGCCACAGAAACATCTACAAAATCCAATTGAAATTCTGGAAAAACCTCCTTTTGGATGTTATACATTGTAAACAAACCACCAACTAATAATAGCAACATTAGTAAATTTGTTGCAATGGAATTCCTAGCCATATAAGCAATGGCACCTTCCTTTCGTACCGGTTTATTTTGTTCCTTATTGTCCTCTGCTTTCATGCTACGCGTTCTTCATTTAAATTACTTCGCTTCCTTATCTTGAGCTGTTCTTAATGCGATGCCTTCACTTACGGTACTTAAATCGGTAATGATAACTTGATCGTTGTTGTCTAAACCACTACGGATATAAGCATGCGTATCATCTGTTAAAACAATATCTACCTTCCGTATTTCTAATTTTTCCTGTTTCATCACCCAAACGGTTTCATTCCCACGAACATAATCCCGGTTTAATTTAACAACATCCTTAATGTCATCGCCTTGCATATTAACCTCTACAAATGTTCCAATCATGAGTTTTGGTTGGTCTTCAAGTTCTTTTTTGGTAGCCAACGGGTCGTCTACTTTCACGAGAACACGGGCTAATCGTGTTTGTCCATCTAAGGCTCCTATCTGCTTATCTAAATAGCCTTCTCGATAGCTATCTTTAGCCCAATCGGTTTCATTTTCAATGCGTACATGAGCCCCTTTTTCATTCTGATTATTAGGAAAACTTAGCCATTTTAACTTCCCAACAGGCACGGTCGCATTAATCCAATAATACTCAGACCCGACTAAACGCCCTAACACATCACCTTGACTCACTAATGAACCTTGCGTAACATTCTGACTAAGAATATGAGCATCGAAAGGTGCGCGAATGGTGGTGCGTTGTAAATTTAAACGCGCCTGTTCTACTGATGCATTCGCAGCGTTTATAGTGGCTTCTACAGCATTAAGTTGCGGTTGACGAAGTACCAATTGCCGTTCTTCTTCAGAAAGTGGATTATCGCCAAACAAAGAATCTCCTGCAATGAGTTGCAAATCTTGTTCTGCAATTTGTTGGCGTCCCATTTCTGTATCTAAAGTGGTTTGTGCTTGTACGAGTTCACTATTTCTTAGTGCTAGAGTATTTTTATAATCGGAAGGGTCTATTTGTAATAGAATTTGATTTTTCTTAACAAAACCACCTGGAGTAAAAGCAGGATCACGACGGATAACTTGGCCAGATACCAACGGACTTAAATTAATATCTTCTACAGCTTGAACGGTTCCGGTTGCGACAATTGTAGGTGTAAAAGTTCCTTTTTCAACCTTTAAAACATCGACTAAAATAGCGGTCTCAATAGTTGCGCCTTCTTTTTGTGCCTCGGGCTCTGTAGAAAAGATGACTACCGTGACCAGTGCTCCTAAGCCAAGAATGGCCAAACAAATCCAAAGTATTTTTTTAGTGTTCATAAATTCTGTTCTTTTATACTTAAAAAACTTAAAGCTACATATTACTGTGTTCCCCAAGTTTTCCTACTCATTTTCTTCCTCTAAGCTGCGTCCTGTATCAAAACTCCCTGCTAAAGCACGATATAATCCAATACGCATTTGTATTTGTCTCAATTGAGCATCAACATAATCACGACGCAATTGTTGCTCCTGATTTAATCCGATAAGGACATCCAAATACGGACTATAGCCATTTAAAAATTCTATACGGAGTTGTTTATTACTTTGCTGAGATAATGTTAACTGTCTCTTAATATTCGCTGTTCGTTGTTTTTGCATAACGTCTTGCACCAGTCCGTCTTCCACCTCTTGGAAGGCCTCTAAAGTCACTTGCCCATATTCGTAAAGGCGCTGTTGTTTAATGGCCTCGTTACGATTTACTTCGGCCTGAAGTTGTCCACCATAAAATATTGGCGCTAGAATATTTCCCGCTAAAGAATAGGCCCAGTTCTCGAATAGATTCGCAAAATTATTAGATCGTAACTGACCGTCTATATTGACAGAAATTCTGGGATATTTATTCCGAACGGCTGCAGCCATATCGCGGTCGGCCGACATTAAGATGGCGTAAGATTGTTGCAGGTCTGGCCGCCTTCGCACTAACTCTAAAGACAATCCGGTTTGCGGTAAATCTGGTAAATTAGGAGCGAATTCCTCGTTAATTTCAATAACCGTTTGTGGTTGTCTGCCTAACAGTACAGCGAGCTGGTTTTCTAAAATCTGAACATCTGTACTATAAATTATATGCTGTTCTCTAGTACTTTCTAGTAATTGAGCTTGACGCAGAATATCGACGGTTCTAATTTGACCACCTACCAAACGCGACCGCATGAGTTTAATTATATTTTCGTTAGTTTCAATTTGATCATCTGTAATTTGTAATTGTTTTCTAGCAGCTAAGAGTTCGTACCAAGTTGAAGTAATTTCTGCAGACAGCGAAATGGCAGCTGCACGATAATCGTATAAGTTTGCTTCTGCCCTAAATTTTTCTGCTTGGATGGCTGTACCTATTCGGCCCCATAAATCTAATTCGTAAGAAGCCGATAATCCGAGTTGCGTATTTTCACCACCAGTAAAATCGTTTAACGGAAAATTCTCTGCTGTTTGTGCGCGGGCTTCAATTTGTGGCCATTTATTAGATGCTTCGCGAGATATTACAGCATTCGCAGCCAAGAATTGTTGCCATGTTGCTGCCAAATCAAAATTGCGTTGCATCGCACTATCGATTAAGGTATTTAAAGCTTCATCTTCAAAAGCCCTCCACCATTTATCTTCTAGTATTTGTTCTCCTGTAGTAGAGAATTCTTCAACATCATTTATAGGTACAGCAATATCTGAAAATCGTGGTGAACAGCCCACAATTAACAAAATTATACCCAAAATTATATATTGGAAATTAGTTTTTAAATGCATTGATATCTTAAGATCATGATTACGTTTTTAGTAATTACCCTAAGATAAAATTTTTATATTACATTCATTATAAGACTAATACAATAATTGCGTTTGCGTTAACAATTAATTGGATTCCACTCGTTTTTAGTTTGAAAAGGATTTAAAAATTCATTTTGAATTTAATAAAACACTTTTAAATCGGATTGCGATTTTAAGAATGAATATGGATTCTACAACGCTAATTGAGTCGTCCCATTTTATGCATCACAAAGAGTATAATAATTGGAATAGCCAATAACCCAATCATTAGCATATCGGTTTTAAACAACATAGGCATCAAGATTAAAGTTGTGATATAACCGCCTATTGCACCTCCAAAATGGGCATCGTGACCGATATTTCCAATACGGTTTTTCATGCCATAAATCGAGTATAATAAATACCCAATTCCAAACACATAAGCAGGAATTGGAATGGGAACAAAAAACATATATAAGCTCATGTTTGGCTCTAATAAAATAGCTGAATATAAGATTCCCGTTACAGCTCCACTCGCTCCTACCGCACTATATTCATATTCATTTTTATGAAAATATAACGACAGTAGGCTTCCTAAAACCAAACTCACCAAATACACCACTATAAAATTAAAATTGCCTAAATAGGCCACCACAACATCTGCAAAGAAATACAGCGTAAACATATTAAAAAATAAGTGAGACGTATCGACATGTAAAAATCCAGAACTAAACATTCTTATTTTTTCACCACGATTTATCGCACCAACATTGAATTTATATTTTTCAAAAAAACCAAAATCATTAAACCCTTTTAAGGAGATAATCACATTTGCTGCAATAATTACAATAGTCACTATACTTAAATTACCCATAAACTATAATCTTATATTTCAAATATACTATATATTTGTTTTCGCAAAACTAAAACTAAATAATGCAATTCCTCGCTTATATTCTTGTTTATCCTATAATTTGGCTCATATCCATACTTCCCTTTAGATTGTTATATGCATTCTCAGATTGTCTGTATGTGTTACTTTATCATATTATTGGATATAGAAAAAAAACAGTGAAAGAAAATTTAGATTTGGTTTTCCCTAATAGATCTGAAGCCGAGAAAAAACGAATCACCAAAGCTTTCTATCACCACTTATGTGATATGACCGTGGAAGCCATGAAATCGCTCACCATTTCTGAAGCTGAAATGAAAAAACGATTCCAGTTTAAAGACTTAGATGTCATTCATGATTTAGTAGGAAAAAACAAAAGTATAGCTCTAATGTGCGCGCATTATGGTAGTTGGGAATGGATTTTTGTATTACAAACTTACGTAGACGTAAAAGGGTACGCTGTTTATAAAAAACTTAAGAATCCGTATTTTGATAACTTAGTAAAAAAAATACGAGCACGATATAATAGTTATTTAATTACCACTAAAGAAACCGTGCCTACATTAATGCATGCAAAAGTAAATGGTAATCAAACCATTTGTGGATTTGTATCCGATCAATCTCCAAAAGCCATTAGTGCACATCATTGGACTGAGTTTATGGGTATAAAAGTACCTGTGTATACTGGTGCCGAAATGTTATCGAAACGTATTGATATGTCTGTGGTGTTTTTTAAAACCAAACGTTTAAAACGTGGTTATTACGAAACCACTTTCGAGTTATTAGCAGAAAATGCAAAAGACTATGAAAATTACGATATTACAGACACTTTTTTAAGAAAAGTAGAAGCACAAATTGAAGACGCTCCGCAATATTATTTATGGACACATAAACGCTGGAAACACAGAGATAAAGTCCCAGCCGAATTTCAGTAAAAAGACTATCTAAAAAAATGAATTTTCGTCAATCTGAATTTGTTTCAGGTTCACATCGTATTTGCTTATCGATTGGAATAAGATTCTGAAATAAATTCAGAATGACGGTTATTTGAAATAAAAAAAACCTTACAAGTTTCTAAAACTTATAAGGTCAATATATTATCTACAATTTAAGAAATTACAAACCAGCAATCTCAGAAATTTCAGCAATAAAACGATCTGCTAAAGCATCAGCTTCAGTCTGACTTCCTGCTTCTGTATAAATTCTAATAATAGGCTCGGTGTTACTTTTACGTAGATGCACCCAATTTGTTGGGAAATCTATTTTTACACCATCTATAGTTGTAATTTGCTCAGAAGCATATTTATCTTCCATTGTTTTTAAAATCCCATCGACATCCAATTGTGGTGTTAACGCAATTTTTTTCTTACTCATATAATATTGCGGATACGATGCTTTTAAAGCACTAACCGACATTTTCTTTTCTGCCAATAAACTTAAAAATAAAGCCACACCAACAAAAGCATCACGCCCATAATGTAAGGCAGGATAAATAATGCCGCCATTACCTTCTCCACCAATAACAACATTATTCTTTTTCATTAAGGTGACTACATTCACTTCACCAACAGCACTAGCTTCGTAAGTTCCGCCATGTTTTTCGGTAACATCACGTAACGCACGCGTAGAACTCATATTACTTACAGTATTCCCAGGTTTTTTGCTCAATACATAATCGGCACAAGCCACAAGTGTGTATTCTTCTCCAAACATTTCACCAGTTTCATCCATAAATGCTAAACGGTCTACATCAGGATCGACTACAATACCAAAATCGGCATGTTCCTTAACTACAGCTTCAGATAAATCGGTTAAATGTTCTTTTAAGGGTTCTGGATTATGCGGAAATTGTCCGTTTGGTTCACAAAATAACTTTACAGCTTCTACACCTAAACGTTCTAAAAGTAAAGGAATCGCTAAACCTCCTGTAGAGTTTACACCATCTACAACCACTTTAAATTTGGCATCTTTTATGGCTTCTACATTCACTAAAGGTAACTCTAGAACTTCATCAATATGAATATCAATATACGCATCGTTTATAGAAATTTCACCTAAACTATCAACATCTGCAAACTGCACAGTGTCGGCTTCGGCAAAGTCTAATATTTTAGCACCTTCTTCAGCATTTAAAAACTCGCCTTTAGCATCTAATAATTTTAAAGCATTCCACTGTTTTGGATTGTGGCTAGCTGTTAAAATTATACCGCCATCGGCATGCTCTAGAGGCACAGCTACTTCAACAGTTGGTGTGGTAGATAATCCAAGATCAATCACATGAAAGCCCATACCTACAAGGGTATGCATGACTAAACTCTGTATCATTTCTCCCGAAATTCGAGCATCGCGACCTACAACTACTCGGTAATCTGCTTTGTCGCGTTGTGCTTTAATCCAAGTACCATAAGCTGCAGCAAATTTAACAGCATCTATTGGAGTTAAATTATCTCCTACAGCACCACCAATGGTACCTCGTATTCCTGAAATTGATTTAATTAATGTCATAAAATAATTTAAGTTTCAACAAATATAATATTTCAATATGGTAATCTTATATTTTGAATTTGTAAATTCCCCAAATGAATTATTTAGCGCACATTTATCTTTCTGAAAATCGTCCAAAAGTGACCATAGGAAATTTTATAGCCGACGGCAATGGCATTAGAGGAAAGTCCTATCAAAAATTCCCAAAAGACATTCAAGTGGGGATTTTATTACATCGCCAGATTGACACCTTTACAGATGCACATCCCACAGTAAGACAAAGTACCAAACGCCTGCATGAAAATTATGGGCATTATTCGGGTATTATTGTCGACATATTCTACGATCATTTTTTAGCTAAAAACTGGTTGAACTATTCCGACATCGCTCTTGAAGATTATGCGCAACAATTTTACAGCTTATTAGATACTAATTTTAGCGATTTACCAGAACGTACCCGCTACCTTTTACCGTATATGAAAAAAGGGAATTGGTTGTTAAGTTACGCCTCATTAAAAGGTATTGAAAAAGTCTTAATTGGTATGGATAAACGCACCAATAACCAATCGCAAATGCACTTAGCAATAACCGATTTGCAAACCCATTACGATGCTTTCGAAACCGAATTCACTTCTTTTTTTGAAGAATTACAAACCTTTTCACACCACAAACTAAAAACCATCTTAGATACTATATGAAGTCATTTTACTACGCCCTCCTTTTACTCTTAAGTATTACATCTTGTAAAGATAACACGTCTAAAACTCCTGAAAAAATTATTGGGGTTACAGCAAAAAACGCCATGGTTGTTTCTGCTAGAACAGAAGCCTCTGCTATCGGAACCACCATTTTAAAACAAGGCGGTAATGCATTCGATGCCATGATGGCTACAGAACTTGCATTGGCTGTCGCTTACCCTTACGCAGGAAATTTAGGTGGTGGCGGATTTATGGTGTACCGACTTAATAGTGGAGATATAGGTGCTTTAGACTATCGTGAAAAAGCCCCAATGGCGGCTACAAAAAGCATGTATTTAGATGATGACGGCAATGTAATCCCAGACAAAAGTACATTAGGCGGTATGGCTATTGGTGTACCTGGAACTGTTGCAGGCGTTTTTGCTGCTCATGATAAATTTGGAAGTTTACCTATAGCAACCATTTTGGCACCTGTAATTGCTTTGGCTAAACGCGGCGTTATTGTGACAGAAAAACAAGCCAAGCGCATTCAAGATAAACGAAAATTATTTCAAGAAGTAAACAAAGACACCATTATTTTTGATGCCGACTGGAACGTAAATGACACTATTAAATACCCAGCATTAGCAAACACTTTAGAACGTATTTTAAAAGAAGGTAAAAATGGATTCTACCAGGGCGATGTTGCCAAAACATTAACCGCTTTTATACAAGATAATGGCGGG
>NZ_LMAK01000037.1 GCF_001439665.1 Formosa algae | reverse complement strand
CCGCCAAGCCATATTGTGTTGCCAGCCATTCATAAAACAAAGGAAGAAGTCGATGTGTTATTCCAAAAACATTTAGGCACTAAGCCTTGCGATGGCGATCCACAATACTTAACTGGAGAAGCAAGAAAGCATCTTAGAGAAAAGTTTGTAAGCGCAGATGCTGCCATAACAGGAGTCAATTTTGCCATTGCAGATACAGGTGGATTTGTGGTATGTACTAACGAAGGGAATGCTGATATGGGTGCGCATTTAGCACCAGTGCATATTGCTTGTATGGGTATTGAAAAGATTATTCCAAAGCAAGAACACTTAGGTGTGTTTTTACGTTTATTAGGACGCAGTGCTACGGGGCAACACATCACAACCTATTCCTCGCATTTTAAAAAGCCTCGAAAGGGCACTAAAATGCATATAGTAATCGTGGATAATGGGAGAACCGAGCAATTGAGTCGTCCAGACTTTAGAGCTTCATTGCAATGCATCCGATGTGGTGCATGTATGAACACTTGTCCGATTTACAGACGTAGCGGTGGACATAGTTACGATGCGACTATTCCAGGACCCATTGGTTCTATTCTATCACCAGGAAAAGATTTAAAGAAACACAGTAGTTTACCATTCGCATCAACCTTGTGCGGATCGTGTTCAGATGTATGTCCGGTGAAAATAGATATTCATACACAACTTTATAAATGGCGTCAAATCATTACAAAAGAAACAAAGCAACCTTACGTGAAAGCGATGTCTATGAAAATGATGGGCGATATGTTTTCTAAACCTGCCAAATTCGAAAAAGTTGGTAAGGTGGCACGTTGGTCTCTAAGAAATCTACCTAAGGGCATGATTAATTCTAAACCTAATGTTTGGGGGAATGCACGGGATTTACCTTCTGGTCCAGAAGAAAGTTTTGATGAGTGGTATAAAAATAGAAAAAAAGATGAGTAGTAGAGCCGCAATTTTATCAAGAATAAAAACGAATAAACCAGATATATTAGAGTTGCCGACTGTAAATGTAGAAGTGTTTGCAGACTCTAGGAATATTGTAGATGAGTTTGTTTTAAAAGTAGAAGTCGCAGGAGGGCAAGTTATAAAAGCAAGTACTAACAACGCTATTTTAAATCAGATTAAAACCTTGTTTCCGGAAGGCAAAGTAAAATATTCAACACTTGAAAATACAGCAGATTTTAATACGGTAGATTTTGAAACGCTTCAAAGTCCGAAAGATTTAGAAGATTTAGATATTTTAGTTTTAGAAAGTGATTTAGGTGTAGCCGAAAATGGTGCAGTATGGATTAAAGATGCTACTTTACCAATGCGCGTATTGCCGTTTATCACAAAACATTTGGTTATTGTAGTCGATCAAAAAGAGCTTGTACCGTTTATGCATCAGGCCTATCAAAAATTAGCAGCACAAGACAATGATTTTGGAGTTTTCTTATCTGGACCGTCTAAAACAGCAGATATAGAACAATCTTTAGTTATAGGCGCACATGGTGCGTTGAGTCTGACTTTGTTTTTAAAGTAAATACAACTCATTTTTTATAATACATCTTAATAGTGCATGTTTATAAAAGTGTTTATAGAGAAATTAAGCTATCCATATAATAAAGCTTATGATATTGAATTTTCTTTGTTTTTTAATATAAAAGAGGGTGGTTTTTTATATATAATTAAGTATTAAGCTGTATTTTTGATTAGTAGTAAAAGGAATTAAACTATTCTTAAATACTTTATAAAAGTCAGGATAAATAAGTGATTTTGTGGTTAAAGAATAGGTGTTTTAATTAAATAGAGCCTATGAAAATAAGAATAATTCGATTACTGATATTTCTATGTGTCAGTTTTAGTTACGCTCAAGACAAACCTATTAAGCTTAGTAATCAACGTATAGAATCCTTTAATAGCGAACAAGGTTTTTTTCAGAACACAGTACATTCTATTATTTCAGATTCTAGCGGCTATTTATGGGTAGCGACACCCAATGGATTAGTGCGTTACGACGGATATTCTTTCGATTATTATTATCATAACATAGAAGATAAAAACTCCTTACCAAACAATTTTGTATCTACTCTTTTAAACGATTCTAAAGGCCGATTATGGATTGGTACTCGAGGAGGCGTGTGTTTATACCTCACAGATAAAGAGGAGTTTATTCTTGTAGATCAATCTATTCAAAAAGATCTTTTCATTAAACAAGACAACCAAAATCGCATTTGGGTTGGAGACGCTCACAAAATTAAAGTCTATGATTCTACTAGTGAAGATTTACAACATCCTAACAAAATTGCAGAAATTGATGTGTCGCACGTATTAAACGAAAGTATTATAACGGGGGTCGAGTTTCTTTCTAATTCAGAGTTGTTAGTGGCTACTACTCAGAACATTGTTAAAGTCGATATAAATGAAGACGACAATTATGCCATAACCGTATTAGAGCTTAGTATAGATGCGAATATTGGAAACATCAAAGAAATTCTAAAAGTTAATAACTCTATATGGATTGGCACCACTTCAGGTTTGTATCAAACCTTTTACGAGAATGGGCAGTTACTTACAGTAGGGAGTTATTTTACAAAAGGCGATACAGAAATTAGTGCTTCAAGGTTCGATATTCAAGCTCTGTTTTTAGATAAGGATAAGAATTTATGGATAGGTACACGTAATGATGGTGCTATAAAATATGAGACCAAAACTGGCGATTTTACTTTTTTTCAATACAACTCTAAATATAAAAATGGTTTAACAAGTAATCGTGTAAATTGTTTTTACGAAGACAATTTTGGTGTGCTTTGGATTGGAACAGCTCAAGGTGGATTAAATAAATTCGATAAGAATTTAAAAGATTTTCAAAATTACTCTCATAATGCATTTGACGATAGGTCGCTATCTAGTAATTTAATTACCGACTTGGTTGAAGATAAAGACGGGAGAATTTGGGTGTCATTTTTTAGAAGTGAAATTAGTAAATCGTCCGAACCTTTAGATTTGCAAAGCGGAAAACGCATTTCCTTTAATCGGCTAGATAATCAATTACGTCAACTTGAAAACCAATGGGTGTTAACCATGTTTCAAGATTTAAAAGGCTATTGGTGGATTGGTACAAACAAAGGGGTTTATCTGTATGATGAAAATCAAGATGCGCTAAAACCAGTCATTTTGGAACACAATGGGGCTTCAGAAAGTTTAATATTTAATCGTGTTATTCAGCAAATAGATGCCGATCAAATACTATTAGCCGGACAAAAAGTGTTTTTATTAAACAACCCTTGGGATACTATTTTAGATGATAAACCGGTTGAAGTCCAATCGGAATTATTCACCATTGGAAAAAATAATCAGATTAACGATTATAATAAAGATACCTATGGGAATCATTGGTTTGCGAGTAATCTCGGATTGTATCGTGTACAGGTTGAAAATGGCTCGTGGATGGTCAAGAATTATTTAACGACCACTTCAGAATCTAAAAACCTTGCCCTGAGTTACAATTATATTTTTAATGTTCATGTCGCTTCAAATAAAACGGTTTGGTTAGGAACATACGGTGGCGGCGTAATGAAAATCGATTTAAATTCCTCTGGAGATCCTGAAAATATTACAGGATTTCATAGAAACGACGGATTAAGAGATGAAGTGATTTATGGTATTTTAGAAGATGATGAAGGCTTGCTATGGATGAGTACAGATATGGGAATTAGTTGTATGGATCCTAAAAAAGGGGTGTTTAATTTTTATGATGTTAGTGATGGGGTTTTAAGTAACAATTTCAGACAATCGGCCTTTTTAAAAACAAGTAAAGGCATCATGTTAATGGGAGGTGTAGACGGTTTAACGGTCTTCGATCCCAAGCAAATTGTTAAGAATGTAAATGCGCCAAAGGTGTTAATTTCACGATTAAAAATAAATAACGAACCTGTCGTTTACGGAAAGAAAATAAACGGAAAAACCATATTAAAACAATCTATTGCCGAGACTAAGGAATTAGATATAGAACATAACAATAGAAACATCTCTTTAGATATTATTGTACAGCATAGTGCCACGCCCAATAAAAATAAAGTCGCTTATAAATTAGAAGGTGTAAATCAAGATTGGATAGAAAATGATAGTGGGAAAACTACGGCAACTTACACTAATTTAAGTCCCGGGTCTTATGAGTTTTTATATAGAGGTGCAAATGGTGATGGACTTTGGACACCTGTAGAACATTTTAAAATAAATGTGCTTGCCCCTTGGTATTTAAGGTGGTGGAGTTTGGTTATCTGGATGTGTTTGGTGTTGTTAATAGCACATTCAATAATGACGTATTTGGTTCGTTTAGAAAAACTCAATCAGAAACTGAAGTTTGAACAGCTTGAGAAGGAAAGAGTTCGCGAGATGAATCAAGCAAAATTACGATTCTTTACTAATATTTCCCATGATTTTAAAACACCTTTATCTCTAATTATTGGTCCGTTAGAGAAAATAGCAGATGAATATAAAACAAACGATAATCAGAAGTATTTTTCTATCATTCAAAATAACATCTTAAGATTACAGCGTTTAATAGATCAATTAATTTCATATAGAAAGGCGGAAGCTGGACATTTAGAATTAAACTATTCCAAAGTGACTCTAGGAGATTTTATGTATCCATTAATGGAAGGGTTCGAGGATTATGCGCATAGATCACTTTTAAATTTTTATTATAAAATAGACGATCCGAATAAATTGATTTCTATAGATATTAATAAAACCGAACGGATCTTACTCAACCTGTTTTCTAATGCTGTAAAATACTCTAGTTCGTATAAAGAAGTTAGTATTGAGGCCGGAATTATTACACAAAATAACGAAGAAGTATTATCTCTAAAGGTTACGAATACCGGAGGAGAAATTTCACCAGAAAAAATAGATAGAATTTTCGATCGTTTTTACCGAGGTGTCGATGAAAAACAAGATTGGAACGGCACAGGAATTGGTTTGGCACTATGTAAATCTTTAGTCGATTTAATGAAAGGAGATATATCGGTTACAAGCGAGCCCGATAAGAAAACGGAATTTAAAATTATACTTCCTATATCCAATCATGGAGATGTTATTGAAGAACACGAATTAAAGAAATATCATAAAATAGTTACAGATTGGTTGCCGTCGGAATTGGAGAGTATCCAAGATCAGCCTATGGACGCATCACGATCCACTTTATTAATTATTGATGATGAACAAGATGTACGAACATTTTTATACGAGGCTTTCAAAGATCGTTATAATATTGTAATGGCTGTAGATGGTGAAGATGGATTATTAAAATTAAAAGAGAATCTTCCGCAACTTGTTATAAGCGATGTTATGATGCCAAAATTAAATGGCTACGAATTGTGTAAACAAATTAAATCAGATACAGAGTTGTGCCACATTCCTGTTATTCTTTTAACGGCTATGGACGACAATTTTAAAAAACTGCAAGGTTTAGAATTAGGTGCAGATGATTATATTGTGAAACCCTTTTCTATTAAATATTTAGAAGTTCGAGTTAAAAAACTGATTGAGAATAAGCAACGTATTTTCGAATACTATTCTAGAAATAGCTTCTTGCCAAAAGATTCTTTAATAAGTTCTTCTAAAGACAAACAGTTTTTAGAAAGTATAAATCAATCTATAGAGAAAAATATGTCTAATTCAGTCTTTGGAGTAGAAGAGTTGGCTGCAGATATTGGTATGAGTACGTCTCATTTTTATAGAAAGCTTAAAGAACTTACCGGACAAGCTCCTAATTTTTATCTGAGAAACTTCCGTATGCAGAAAGCAGCAGAGTTATTAACAGCAAATAAAAACCTAACAGCGGCAGATGTGATGTTCGAAATCGGAATCGAATCTAAATCTTATTATTCTTCAGCATTTAAGAAAATTCATGGTGTTTCTCCGTCAGAATTCGTAAAAAAAAGATGATTGATTTGAGTTAATTAAATATGTTAACTATTTGTTAATCAGTTGCTTTAATGTTGCTCAAATCGCTCTGAGTAAATTAAGCATTAAAAAAACATGATGCGAGTAACTACATTTAACATATAGATAACATATTTGTAATAGTCCAATTTGATTAAATTGATATTAAAAGCGGCTAAAAAAACAATATTTAATAATTAAGAGTATTGTTTTTTGTTATAACCATAAAAATATAAGGTTTTAGCGAGCAATGCTTATTTTGAAAAAGCTGTAAGAATTGAAGCAAAACGTTTTCTAATTTATTTTACTTTAAAGCTTTCACTTCAGGAAGAATATCTTCTTTATTACAATTGGGTTTAACACCTAAATATTATTACATGTTTAAACGTAGACAACTCTTAGTACCATTTGCATTGCTATTTGTAATGTGTTTTCAGTCTTATGCTCAAGAAAAAAATGGAGAAGACAGTATGGATAAATTATGGGGGGAAAATGCCGTAGTAGATGGTAACATTAGAGAAGGACGTGGTCAGTTTTTTGACCAAAGTAATTTTGGAATGTTTATTCATTGGGGTTTATTTTCAGATTTAGCCGGAAAATGGAATAACAAGACCTATTATGGTATTGGTGAGTGGCTAATGAATCCAAGAGTTGCCAACATTCGTCCTGAAGATTATATGAAAGTGGCAGACGATTTTAATCCTTCAAAATTTGATGCAAAAGCTATTGCTCAATTAGCCAAAGATGCTGGTATGAAATATATAATTATTACCAGTAAACATCATGAAGGTTTTGCAATGTTCGATTCTAAAGTGAGTGATTTTGATATTGTAGATGCTACACCGTTTGCAAGAGATCCAATGAAAGAACTTTCTGCAGCATGTCACGAATTAGGTCTAGGATTTGGGTTTTATTATTCTCATTACCAAGATTGGACAACTCCAGGTGGAGCAGGCGGTCCTTCTCAAAATGCCGATGGAAGTGAGGCTACATTTAAAGATTATTTCTACAATAAATGTAAACCCCAAGTCAGAGAAATTTGTAGTAATTACGGCGATATCGACTTTGTATGGTTCGACACACCAGGAGGAATGCCTGAAGAATATGTGGTAGAACTTGCCGATATGGTTAGAGAATTACAACCAAATACCATGCTTTCTAGTAGAGTTGGGTATGGGTTAGGTGATTATGTAACTCATGGCGATATGGAAGTTCCACCCGTAAACTTAGATATCCTTTGGGAAAGTTGCGATACCAATAACGATTCTTGGTCTTACGCTTGGTACGATAACAATTTTAAAAGTCCGAAGGAAATTTTACACCGATTAATCTCTACAGTGGGACGGGGAGGAACTTATCTATTTAATGTGGGACCTAATGGCGAAGGTGAAGTACCAGAAATTGGTGTTCAGTTTTTAGAACAAGCCGGAGCATGGATTAAAAAATATCCTCAAGTTATATACGATGCAGGAAGTTCTCCTTGGGGACATGCATTACCTTGGGGAGATGTAACAACAAACGGAAATTCTTTATACTTATCCGTTTTTGATTGGCCACAAGATGGAAAATTATACTTACCAGGATTAGAAAATGATATTGTTTCAGCAGAAATTTTAGGAGGTAAAAAATCAGAAAAAATTAAACATTCAAAGCAAAATAATTGGACTATTCTCGAAGTGCCATATAAAAAGCCAGATGCTCCTGTAGCTGTGATAGAAGTTAAATTGAAAAAAGAGGCTAAAGTCAGCGGTACTCACGGTATATATCCAAATATACCAACTACCATTCTTACCGATTTTGCGACAGTAACAGATGCCGAGAAAAAATCGATTAGATGGATGGAGAAATTTGGGGAATGGAAAAAAACCACACAAGTTAGTCATTGGAAAAAAAGTGGTGTTGCATCATTTGAAGTTAACGTTTTAGAACCTGGCTATTACTATTTAGAATTAGAATATACAGGTGAAGGAAGATTGGTATGGAAAACCACTACAGATGAAGGTGTAATGGTACAAAACGAACAAGCGGCTACAGGTAAATATCAAGCCTATCCTATGGGAATTTTGGAATTTAAAACAGCAGGAAAGCATACCGTTTCAGTGTCTTTAGTATCAAGAGATAAAGAGACATCAAGTTTAAAATCAATTATAATAAAACCCATTCAATAAGAACAAGAGCCTTTAGACTCTATAAAAATTAAACAAACTAAACGATCATGAAAAATTTAACCAAACTCTTAGGGCTTTTAACGCTATTAACGATAACGTTTTCGTGTAAGAATGAGAAAACTGAGAAAGCTGAAGTTGTTAAAAATCAGCCTAATATTATTATCGTCATCACAGACGATCAGGGTTATGGAGATGTTGCACATAATGGGAATACCATCATTAAAACACCTACAATTGATGCTTTTGCAAAGCAAAGTGTGAGTTTAACAAATTACCATGTGGCAACTACTTGTGCACCAACACGAGCAGGATTATTAACCGGAAGAAACTGTAATAGAAATGGAGTTTGGCATACCATTATGGGAGCTTCAATGTTAAATAGAGAAGAAGTTACTATCGCAGATGTATTAAAAGATAATGGTTATAAAACAGCAATGTTCGGGAAATGGCACCTTGGAGATAACCATCCGTTTGCGCCACAAGAACGCGGATTCGATGAAGCGTTTTACCACGGAGGTGGCGGTGTAGGACAAACGCCAGACCACTGGAACAACGATTATTTTGACGATACCTATTTAAGAAATGGAACACCAGAAGAAGTAGAAGGTTATTGTACAGATGTGTGGTTTGATGAAGCGATACAATTTATTGAGAATAAAAAGGATGATCAGTTTCTATGTTATTTAAGTTTAAATGCGCCACACTCGCCATTTAATGTGCCTCAAGAATATTACGATTTATATAAAAATGAAGAAAGTCTATTAGAAACTCAAAAGCGTTTTTATGGGATGATTACAAATGTAGACGACAATTTTTCTAGACTACTTAATAAGTTAGACGAATTGAAAATTGCAGATAATACTATTGTCATTTTTACAACAGACAACGGAACATCTAACGGTTATCATGTCGATGAAGATACAGGAGTTGTTCATGGCTTTAACGCAGGAATGCGTGGTACAAAAGCTAGCGAATATGAAGGCGGACATCGTGTGCCATTTATAATACGTTGGCCAAACGGAAATTTAGAAGCAGGTAAATCACTTTCAGATTTAGTGTCTCATGTCGATATGTTACCAACTTTAACATCTTTAGCGGGTATAGAATATACGTCGGACAAAGTGATGGATGGAACAGATATTAGTGGCTATTTACAAGGAGAATCTAAAATTGACGAACGCTATTTGGTTGTAGATACTCAGCGTATTTCTTGGCCTGAAAAAGGTAAAAATAGTTGTGTCATGCAAGGCGACTGGAGATTAATTAAAGGAAACGAATTATATAATCTTGCAGACGATCCAGGACAAACTAAAAATTTAGCTGAACAATACCCAAAACGTGTGGCAGATATGAATGCGTTTTACGAAACATGGTGGGCAAGTGTGATAGAAGAAACTAAATATTCTACAATTGATTTAGGTGTAGATGAGGATGAGGTTATTACGTGTCATGATGCTAGAACTGTAGATTATTTTCCACCATGGAATCAGAGATTGATTAGAGAAGGCGAACCTATGAAGCCAGCACCATTCTTTGTGAATTTTGTAAAAGCAGGAACTTACACCTTTAAATTAAGACGTTGGCCAGCAGAAAGTGGAGTCTCATTAGGCTCAGAAATTTCAGACGAAATTCCAGCAACAGAAACATCAGATCCTCGAGTTCATGGAACGGCTATGACTTTTAAAAAGGCGTTTGTGAAAATTGGAGATCAACAAGTTGAAGTTGATGTTGATAATACAGCACAATCAGCCGATTTAGAATTAGAAGTGTCGCAAGGAAAAACTGAGTTATTAGCTTGGTTTGAATTAGAAAGCGGTGAATTAACCAATGCGTTTTATGTGAACGTAGAAAAAACAGCTGTTAATTAAACAGGGGTTTATGCTGAATAAAATATAAAACAAGAAAGATTAAAAGTATTCGAAATACTAAAAAATGAAATCTAATGAGTAAAAAAATAATACTTTTTGTAGTGTGCTCGCTCTTGGTTGGAGGTGCTTTTGTACAAGCCCAATCCAAATCAGAACGGCCAAATATCATTTTTATTTTTGCAGATGATTGGGGATATGGAGATCTAAGTGCTCACGGAAGCACATGGGTAGAAACTCCAAACATTGATAATATGATTAAAGACGGTATGGATTTCGCCAATTTTACCGTAAACAGTCCAGTGTGTTCACCAAGTCGAACAGCAGTAATGACTGGACAATTTCCTGCCAGACAAAGTATTCATCAGCATTTTCAAGGTTGGAAAGCGCATGAAAAACGAGGAATGCCAGATTGGATGGATCCAAAAGATATGTCCTTTCCAAAAGCATTTCAAAAGGCGGGTTATGCAACTGCTCATTTTGGAAAATGGCACTTAGGTTCTGCTCCAGATATGCCAAAAGAAAGCGCATATGGTTACGATGAATACGCGACGTTTAATGGCTCTAAAAACATAGACATTCCAAAGGCCGGATCTGTGGGTGTAGATTATGCGGAAGATTTTATTAAACGTCATAAAGACCAACCGTTTTTTATCAACTTATGGTTACATGAAGCCCATACAGCGCATTATCCGCAAGAGCGTTTCATGAATAAATTCGGAGAATTAGATGAACAAAAACAAGTCTACGCGTCCATAATTGCAGAAGGTGATGAAGCCGTTGGCCGAATTTCAAAATTATTGAAAGAATTAGGTTTAGAAGAGAATACGCTAGTGGTATTTTCAACAGATAATGGTCCAGAATGGGAAGGTGGAGCAGATCAAAAACAACACAAAAAGGGAGAAGTAGGTTTAGGTAAATATTATTCGGTAGGAGAAACAGGCGGACTTAAAGGTCAGAAAAGATCGTTGTTCGCAGGAGGTATTCGCGTGCCTTTTGTAGCAAAGTGGCCAAAAGTAATTCCCAAAGGTGTTAAAGATGATATTTCTGTGGTAACTGCAGTAGATTTATTACCAACGTTTTTAGAAGCAGCAAACATCCCGATGCCTAAAGATTATAAACCTGACGGAGAAAGTATGATGCCGGCGTTAACCGGAAAAGGATTTAAAAGAAGTAAATCTATTTTCTGGGAATGGAAAGGCGGTACAAGTAACGATTATACGTGGCCAACTTTAGGAGTTCGCGATGGCGATTGGAAATTAGTTGTAGATGTTACTGGTGATAAATACGAGTTATTCAATTTAAAAGCAGATTGGAAAGAAACTATAGATTTAGCTAAAAGTAACCCTGAAAAAGCACAAGAACTTTTAGGAGAAGTTAAAGCTTGGAAAGCTACATTACCAACAGAGCCAAGAGCAAGTTGCTTGTCAGCTGTTAGAAAATAAGAAAAATAAAGGTGCGATTAAAAATGATAAACGCCATGTTACAAAAAATAAAAATAGGATTCTTAGTATTGGTTTTAGGGTTTACAAGCTGTAAGCAAAAACAAACTAAAAGTGTGGAGCAAATGCAAGAGAAACCGCAAGCTTTGACATACGAACAAATGAGTGCCTCTAAAGATATCGCTAAAGAAGCTTTTAACGATGCAAAATATGGAATGTTTATTCATTGGGGATTATATGCAATTCCAGGAGGGATTTGGAAAGGCAAAAAAATGGAGGAATTAAAAGGACCTCGAGTTGCAGAATGGATTCAGTTTGGAGCAGAAATTCCTAGAGCAGAATATGCAGAATTAGCAACTCAGTTTAATCCAACACATTTTGATGCCGATGCCATTGCGAAATTGGCTAAAGAAGCAGGTATGAAATATTTAGTGATTACCTCTAAACATCATGACGGTTTTGCAATGTATGACTCAAAAGTGAGTGAATACGATATTATCGACGCTACGCCATATTCAAAAGACATTGTAAAAGAATTGTATGATGCTTGTCAGAAATACGGTGTTGATTTCGGATTGTACTATTCTCATAACATCGATTGGAACGACGGAAATGATTGCGGACTTTCGGAATATTTAGCTTCTGGAGGCGAAGTACACGATCGTGTTAAGCGTAAAGCAGGTGTAAATACTTGGGATCCGAGTCCAAATACATTTACCGAATATTTAGAAAATAAAGCTTATCCGCAGGTAAAAGAAATACTAACAAAATTTCCAAATATGACCACCTTGTGGTACGATTATCCGCATTATGTAACTCCAGAAGAAAGTTTAGAATTCTATAAAATAGCTTACGATTTACAACCAAATATGTTGGTAAATTCTCGAGTAGGAAACGATTTAGGAGATTTCGATATTCCTGGTGATAATAAAATTCCAAGTGACCATTTAGCAATTACCAAACCTTGGCAAACAGTTGGAACTACAAATAACTCTTGGGGTTATAAGTCTTACGATCACGATTGGAAATCTGTAAAAGAATTGCTGTTCTGGTTAACAGAAATTGTAAGTAAAGGCGGGAATTATATGCTGAATATTGGTCCTGATGCTTTAGGAGATGTGCCACAAGAATCGGTAACTAACCTATTAGAAGTTGGTAAGTTTTTAGATGTTAATGGAGAAGCGATTTACAATACAAGAAAATGGAAAGTAACGCACGAAGGACCAACTAAAATTGAAATGAACGGAACACATGATCGCGCGAATAAAGCCGATTTAAAGTTTGATTTTACGCCTAGCGATTTTTGGTTTACACAAAAAGAACATACCATTTATGCCATTTCATTAGCACAACCAAAAGAAGCTGTGTTGATTAAGAGTATTACAGAAAAAGAAGCTGGAGTTGTAAAATCTGTGAGTTTAGTGGGTAGTGAAGCCGAAGTGGAGTGGACACAAACCGAAGTAGGATTACAAGTGAATTTAGGAACAGCACAAGAGAATCCGAATGGATACGCGCTTAAAATTGAAATATAAAACAATGAATAGAAGATCGTCTATAAAATTAATGGGAGCACTAGGCCTAGCTGTATTAATACCTGTTCGTATGTTCGGAACAGCTATTAGTGTGGGGTGCGAAACTTGTGCTACAGCTTGGAAAAATCTTAGCCGATTTAATGCGACTAGATATCAATTCAGGTATTTAGAGCCAACTCCAGGATTACCTAAAGTATTTATTTATGGCGATTCTATTTCTATTGGTTATACAGAATATGTTAGAGAATCTTTAGAAGGCAAAGCCGATGTCATGCGTTTACATACCAACGGAAATTCTAGTGCAGAGTTTATTAAAAGAATGGAAGTGTTTAGAACTGCTTTATTTCAACCATTCTTAATAGATGGTTTTAATTTTTCGTGGGATGTTATTCATTTCAATGTAGGATTACACGATTTAAAATATCTATACAACGGAAAATTAAATAAAGAGCAAGGAACACAGGTGTCCAGTTTACAAGAGTATGAGAAAAATCTGAATAACATCATTAAATACCTTAAAGACACTTATCCCAAAGCGAAGTTGGTTTTTGCTACAACCACACCAGTTCCTGATGGAGAAGAAGGGAGAGTTCAAGGCGATGCGATACGATATAATGAGGTTGCTATGAAGGTAATGAAGCAACATTCAGATATTATCATAAACGATTTATACACCTTTTCTATTCCTGTATTAGAACAATTTCCTGAAGGACCAGGGAATGTACATTATAAAGCAGAAGGATCGAGATTACAAGGTATTCAAGTCGCAAAAGTATTAGGAAATGTTCTGGATATAGAACCCAAAGATTGTCCTTCAGTAGAGCTTGTTTCAGCAAAATTTAAAGCATATGAATCTAAAAATAAAAATGAATAACATGATGTTTAGAAAAGCACTTTTTTTAATATTAATCTTGAGTCTTTTCGGACTTCAACAAGGGCATTCGCAAAGTAAAAAAGAAAGTAAACCAAATATCATTTTCTTTTTTACGGACGATCAATCTTACGATACGCAAAAGGATTTTGGAAACAAATTGGCCAAAACACCTAATTTGGATGTATTGGCAAGTAACGGAGTTGTGTTTTCAAGACACTATAATACAACGGCTATTTGTATGGCAAGTCGTGCGAATGTCATGACAGGCCAATTCGAATACAAAACAGGTTGTAATTTCGATCATGGATCTTTAGGAACAAAACAATGGTCTACTTCGTATCCTGTATTGCTAAAAAAAGCAGGCTATCGCGTTGGCTTTGCGGGTAAGTTTGGTTTTTCTATTTCAGATGAAAATGGAGGATGGGGAGAAGAAGGAGAAGTAGCACAACACGATTTCGATTTTTGGGCAGGTGGTCCTGGACAAACGGAGTATAAAACCATTAAAAATCCAACCATAGCTAAGTATGCAGATACATATCCGCATAGTACACGTGCTTATGGAGCAGCGACTATAGATTTTATAAACGAATCTGTAGACAAAGGTGAACCATTTTGTATGAGTTTGTTTTTTAAAGCACCTCATAGACCGGTTCAACCAGATCCAATGTTCGACAATGTATATAAAGATGTCGTTTTCGATAAATTACCAAACTACGGGAGAAAAGCTGGAGAACATTTGGCTAAACAGTCAAGAATGGGAAGACAGTACCCAAGATTTGTAGAATGGGGTTACGATCAGGAAGATACCTATCAAGAAGCTTTACGTCAGTATCATCAGCTTATATATGGTGTAGATTATTCTATAGGCATGGTATTAGCCGAATTGAAAAAATTAAATATAGATGATAATACCATCATTATATTTTCTTCAGATAACGGGTATTTTAATGGGTCTCATGGTTTAGGGTCTAAAGTATTGCCTTACGAAGAAGGCGCAAGAACTCCGCTTATTATTGTAGATCCTCGTCAGAAAAACAAAGCACAACGTACAGCATCCTTAACAGGAAATGTAGACATTACAGCAACAATACTAGATTATGCAGGCGTTTCAATTCCGTCTATTTACGACGGGAAAAGTATTCGTCCTTTAGTTGAAAATCCTAAATCACAAATCCGATCTACACTTCCAATCATTCAAGTTTGGGGGCCTAAAGCAACACATTGTTTAACGGTTATGGACGATAAGTATAAATATGTGTATTGGTATTATAAAGACGCATCTGAAAATATATATCCTACAGAAGAACTTTTCGATATTGAAAATGATCCTTATGAAATGGTAAACCTAGCAAATCAATCAAAATATAAACCACAACTATCTAAAATGCAAAAACTATATGACAAACAATTGAACCACTGGAAAAAAGAAGGCGTAAAATACAATGGGTATGAAAATTACGATGTAGTGTTTAAACGACCTTTAGATTAAAAACAACCAATCAAACAGACAAGCAAACTAACATTTAATTTAAATTAATTATGACAAAATTATTAACCACAATTTTTATTATTATGATATCGGTTTCGGCCTTTTCCCAGGAAAAGATGGTTACTGGTAAAGTAGTAGATAATACAGGTATGCCTTTATCAGGGACTACTTTAATTATCAAAGGAACGAATAATGGAACGATGACGGATTTTGATGGAGAATATTCCATAGAAGCGAAATCGACCGATGTTATTACATTCTCCTATGTTGGAATGAAGACACAAACCGTTACCGTAGGACAATCGAGTACCATTAATATCACAATGGAAGAGGATGCTGCGGCTTTAGAAGAAGTCGTTGTTATTGGTTATGGAACGGTAAAGAAAAAAGATTTAGCAGGATCTGTTGCCGTTGTAGATACGGAAAATACGTTTGCGGCACCAGTAGCAAATCCACAGAATGCACTTCAGGGAAGAGCAGCAGGTGTACAAGTTACTTCATCTAGTGGAGCACCAGGAAGTTCTCCAGAAATTATAATTCGTGGAGGGAACTCGATTACAGGAGGTAACAGTCCCTTGTATGTTATAGATGGATTTGTAGGCGCAGATAATATATCTTCATTAAATCCTAATGATATTGAATCGATGCAAGTGTTAAAAGATGCATCTTCTACTGCAATATATGGAGCTAGAGGTACAAATGGTGTAATTATTATTACAACAAAAAAAGGTAAATTAGGAAAGCCTGTTGTGAATTTTAGAGCATCTTCTGGTATACAAAGTTTACCAGATGAGATTGATGTGCAAAACACTCTTGAATTAGCCACTTGGTTTAATAACATCTCTCCAGATCAAACGAATTTACCATACGATTTAGATAATTTACCAGATACTGATACAAACTGGCAAAAAGAACTAACAAGAGAAGCTGTTATGTCTGACTATCAATTGTCTGTTAGTGGAGGTACTGAAGCTGTAAAATATTACGTGTCTGGAGGCTTACTTAATCAAGATGGTATTGTAAAAGGATCTGGTTTTGATAGATACAGTTTACGTTCTAATATCGATTTTAAATTATCAAAGGTTTTTAAAGCAGGTGTAAATATTGCACTTTCTAGAACAGATAAAGAAAATAATACAATAAGCTTTACACAATTACTAAGAGAAGATCCATCGAAGCCTATTTATGATGAAGAAGGAGAATATTGGATTGGTACGAACCCTATTTTAGGAACCGAAACAGGTAACTTAATGGCTGATGCTTTATTGAATGATGATAATACAACTCTAGATAAAATTTTTATCAATACATACGTAGAAGGTAATTTCTTTGATGATAAATTAACGTGGAAATCTACGTTTGGTGGAGATTTTATATATAACAAACGTCATCGTTTTACGCCGTCTACCAACCCTAGTTTTATTATGAACGACAATCAATTGGCTCAAGCCATAATAAACAGGTCTAATAATCAAGAATTTTTAAATGAAAACACGCTTAACTATAGTGAAACCTTTGGAGATCACTCAATAAATGTGTTAGCAGGTGCTTCGTTTCAAACTCAAAGTAGTGAGAGTGTGACTATAAATGCGTCTGATATTCCAAGTGATGGTGTAGGTGTAAATGCTATTCAATTGGCGCCAGCAGAAAGTGTAGCAATATCTTCTAGTTATAGCGAAGTACATAATCTAGGTGTATTTGGTAGAGTTAGCTACATCTATAAAGATAGATATGTTTTTAATGCCTCGCTTAGACGAGATGGGAAGTCAAGTTTAGGAGTTAATGAGAAATATGAGAATTTCCCTTCTGCATCATTTGCATGGAAAGTGAAAGAAGAATCTTTTATGCAAAATGTTGATGCAATTAGCGATCTTAAATTTAGAATAAACTATGGTAGAACAGGGAATTCAGGAGTATCTGCATTTAGCACAATTGCAAACTATGGTATAGATAATAATACCATTTTAGTAGATGGCGTATCTGTTCCAGGAGTGTATCAGGACGAAATTGCAAAGCCAAATTTAGGTTGGGAAATTACAGATCAATTTGATGCAGGTTTAGAAATTTCTTTATTTAAAAGAAGACTTACTGCAGAAGTAGACGTTTACTATAAAAAAACAACAGATTTACTTTTAGCAGAAGATGTACCTGATTTTACAGGGAAAACAGAGTTACTTACTAATATTGGAGAAGTTCAAAACAAAGGTATAGATATTGTTTTATCAGGAATAATAATTGATACAAACGATTTTAAATGGGATGCTTCTTTAAATATTTCAACCTATAAAAACGAAGTCATAGATTTAGGACAAAGTACATTTCTTTCAACTAAAAACTTAACTGCACCTGCTGTAGATGAAAGTAGTAGATTAATGGTTGGTCAGCCTGTAGGGATATTTTGGGGAGCAAAATATTTAGGATTCGATCCTGAAACAGGCGATGCTATTTTTGAAGATATAAGTGGCCCAGACGGTGTGCCAGATGGTGTATATAGTGGTGAATATGACGATCAAGTAATTGGGAATGCTAATCCTGATTTTTATGGAGGTTTCCAAACTAATTTTAAATACAAAAACTTCGATTTGTCAGCATTCTTTGCTTTTAGTGTAGGTAATGAAACGTATAGTGAAGAATTCTTCAGAGTAAATGAAACTACGCTTAATAGCTTTGCTTCAATACGTAATAACATGTATTCTGTAAATAATACAGAGAATGCATTGTATCCAGCAGTAGGAAGTAATAATTACGACTTGTCTAGTAGTTTATATTTACAAGATGCTAGTTATTTAAGATTAAGCACCTTACAATTGGGATATACTTTACCATCTAATTTAATTAAAGGATTAAGTAAACTGAGACTTTATTTTACGGGTAGTAACCTATTCTTAGTAAAATCTGATGATTACTTAGGTTTTGATCCCGATGTAAACACTGGAGCTACCGGTCAGCTTCAACGTGGTTTTGACGCTATTGCATATCCACAAAGTAGAAATTTACTTCTAGGAATTGATGTTAGTTTCTAATTTAAATTTAACCATTAAAATACTAAAAATGAAAAATAAATATATACTTAAAGTTTTGATGATTACCTTTTTAGGTATAAACATCAGTTGTAGCGATTTTTTAGATGAAGATGCAAGAGGTTTGTTAACGCCTGATACATTCTTTCAAAATGAAGAAGAAGCTATTTTAGCCTTAAATACCCTAAATGAAAATGTAGGAAATGCAAATTTTCTTTTCTTTTTAGGAACAGATTTAGGTGTTTCTGGAAGAATAACTTTAGCTGCAGCACATAGTTTTGGTGCTTATGATTTCGATGTTACAAATAATAGACTTGCTTGGGATACTCAATATGCTACTATAATGAATGCTAATTTAGCCTTGGCCAGTATAGAAAAATCTTCTTTGTCTGATGATGTCAAAGGAATGGTTACTTCTCAGGCACTTTTCTTTAGAGCATTTCAATATATAAACCTTGCAACGACATATGGAGATGTACCTTTTATAGTAGAAGAATTAACTAATATTGAGGAAGTGTCTCTATATGGTCAAACAGATGATACGGTTGTCATTCAAGCTATGATAGACGATTTAGAAACTGCAATTACATCTGGATATTTATCTACAAGTACCTGGGGCGATAATGACGGAAGACCAACAGTTTGGGCTGCTCGTATGTTAAAAGCTCATGCTCATATTTGGCTAGAACAATGGGATGAAGCACGCACAGAATTAATTGAAGTAACAACGAATTCTCCTCATGAATTAAATGATGATTATGCAGATAAGTACAGAGAAGGTAACGAAGTACATTCAGAAATTATTTTCGGAAAACAATACTTACAAGATATTTTAAGTAGTATTAATACTACAGCTCGCCCTAATCTTGCTGGAGACTCAGGATCTAGATCTGCTTTTACAGAAGTAGGTATCTCTAACGGATCTGCTCCATTTACCTTAAGAAAGAGTTTTGCTAATACTTATGATGATAATGATGCTAGAAAAATTTATAATGTATGGGATAGCTATACGTTAGAAGGAACCACAGAACCTATTGAATTCGCTTGGACTTATATGCCAAAACTAATGCGTGGGCCAGTACCAGTTAGTGATCCATTGTTTTCTGAAGAAGAAGCTACAAATAATTCAAGTGAACCGTCTCGTATTTTTTTATTAGCAGATGCCTATTTATTACTTGCCGAAGCAGATTTTATGTTAAATGGTGGGGATAGTCAAGTTGCACTAGATGCTATTAATGCCGTAAGATTAAGAACAACTTTACCATTATATACTTCTATAACAATGGAAGATATTCGTAATGAACGTGCTTGGGAATTGGTTGGAGAAAGCTACTGGGGTAGAAAACGTGATCTTATTCGTTGGGGAATATTAGACTCTACGGTTATAGGATTACCAGCAGCTGAAGCAGCAGCTGGAGCTACAACAGAAGCAATTTCTCGTGCACAAGATGAAGCTGATATTATTTCAAGTGCCCCAGCTGGCAGATATACACAATATCCTGTTCTGCAAGATGATGTTTTACAGAGTCAGGCTATTGGTGGTGCCTTAACGCAGAATCCACTTTGGGAATAGTCTTAAATTGACCTTTAAAGATCATAGTATATGATCTAGAGTTTTTATGAATAAATGCGTTGGATGCTTGTCATTCAATGCATTTGTTTTTCTTTTTTGTTAAATAATCAGACATGTAATCTCTGTTTTAATTTCTAAATTATAGCGTTTACGTTTTAGGATTTTTAGAATAATAACTTACTGTAAAACATCAGATTATTAATCCATAAATAATGCGTTTTATGTATCAATTACAAAAATTAGTAGTGTTTCTATGTGTAAGCATTCTTGCTTATCAAGCTACAGGACAAAACAAATCTTCAAAAATCAAACAGCCTAATATCATCTATATTTTGGCAGACGATTTAGGTATAGGAGATCTAAGTATCTATAATGAAAACAGTAAAATACATACTCCAAATTTAGATAAGCTGGGCGCCGAAGGTATAATGTTTACCGATGCCCACACATCCTCTTCTGTATGCACACCAACACGCTACGGCATTCTAACAGGCCGTTATAACTGGAGAACACCACTTAAACAATTTGTAACTTGGGGGACCTCTCCAATGTTAATTCAAGACGAGCGATTAACAGTTGCCGATTTACTACAACAACATGGTTATAAAACAGCAAACATTGGAAAATGGCACCTCGGACTTAATTGGGCGACAAAAGATGGTGTAAAAGATTACGACCATTATACGGGAATAAAAGACAAATACGACTTCGATCGCATCGATTATGCTAAGCCCTTAGATAAAGGTGCATTAGATTTAGGATTCGATTATTCGTATTTACTTTCGGCATCTTTGAATATGCCTCCTTTTGTGTATGTTGAAAATGATAAAGTCGTGAAAGTGCCTACCGAAATATCAGAACAAAAGAGAGCACAAAACCCATATGCATATTGGATAAAAGGAGATATTTCAGAAGACTTCGTTCACGAGGAAGTGTTGCCTGTATTTGTAGATAAATCCATTTCATTTATAAAAGAAAATGCTGGAGGAGATAAACCCTTCTTCATTTATTTGCCGTTACCAGCACCACATAATCCTATTTTACCAATCGAACCTTGGAAGGGAAAAAGTAACATAAATCCGTATGCCGATTTTGTTTTAATGATAGACGATTTAATGGGGAACATTTTTAAAGCCATTAAAGACAGTGGTATTGAAGAAAATACGCTCGTTATTTTTACAAGCGATAATGGTTGTGCTTCTAATGCAAACTATCCCGTGCTTGCAAAAAAAGGTCATAATCCGAGTTATATCTACAGCGGAAATAAAGGCAGTTATTTGGAAGGCGGACATCGTGTGCCATTTCTTGTAAAATGGCCTGAAAAAATTAAACCGAATTCGGTGTCTAACGAAACCATTTGTACAACAGATTTTATGGCCACTTGTGCCGATCTAGTGAATTACAAATTAAATGATAATGAGGCCGAAGATAGTTTTAGTATGCTGCCATTATTAACTCAAAAAGAAGGATATGAAAGAGAAGTCACCATTCATCATAGTAAATCAGGCGTTTTTGCGATTAGAAAAGGCAATTGGAAATTAATTCAGTCTCCAAATTCAGGTCTTAATGCTAACGGTAAGCCTGAAAAAATTAAAGCAGAGCTTCCAGAAGAAATTCTATATAATTTGAAAACCGATATCGCAGAAAAAGTAAATGTAGCAAATCAATATCCTGAAAAAGTTCAAGAATTGAAGGAATTACTAATTAAAACAATTAATGATGGTAGAAGCACACCAGGTGAAATTCAGGATAATGATCCTAGCACAATGCCATGGGTACAAACAGCTTTTATAACTGAAAAATAACATTGATATCTACTGAAAATTCTAAAGAAAATGAAAAATATAGCAGTCATAGTTTTTTTAATTATTGGACAACTAAGCTTTGCCCAAAACCCAATCCTTAAAGAAGGGGATGCTGATTTTTTGTATGTATGCGATCCTGCTGCAGAAGTTTTTAACGGCAAAGTGTATGTGTATGGTTCGCACGATCAACCCGATGCTGTAGATTACGAATCGATGAAGGATTATGTTGTTTTAGAATCATCTGATTTAAAAACATGGATTAATCATGGCGTGTCTTTAGATCCTCAACTGGATAAAGGGTTTGAATATGCAAAATCTAATATGAATGCACCTGATGCGGCTTATAAAGAGGGTTGGTATTATTGGTATTTCCCTAGCGATATAACGCATGTGGGCGTAGCAAAAAGTAAAACGCCTATTGGGCCTTGGGAGTCTGCTGTGAGTAACGAAATTGCAACAATTTTCGATCCTACAGTGTTTGTAGACGATGACGGTCAGGCGTATATCTACGGTAATGACCATTGGGTAGATATTGGAGAAGAAGGTTCTCATATTATGGGAGCCAAGCTAAAAGATAATATGGTTGAATTAGATGGGCCTTGGGTGCGGTTAACAAATGAAACTGTGAACGAAGCCGTGCATGTTTTTAAACGTGAGGGTAAGTATTATTTCAGCGCTCGAGTAGGACCTCTAACGGAATATTGGATGGCAGATTCACCTTTACCTCAGTATGCAGATTTTAAAGGTGAACTCGCACCAAATTCTCCAGAATCACCAAATCATACTTCTGTCATAGAGTTTAAAGACGAATGGTATTTATTTTATCATCGAGGAGATGTAAATCATGGAAACCGCTATAAGCGTTCTGTTTGTTTTGATAAAATGACATTTCATGAAGACGGGACTATAGAACCCATTGTCTATACGCTAGATGAAGGTGTGGAAATTACTGACCCCGTTTATCCACCACGTACTAAAAAGGCTAAAGTGGAAATCAATAAAGGAGCTGTAGTACAACCTAATGGTTACTTGCGTTATGAAGCTGAATCTTTTTCTGATAAATCAAATGCAAATTTTAACACAGTAGTAAACCATCAAAAAGAGAGCATACAACTGAAAAACGGAGATTGGCTACAATATTCAGATATTACGTTTGGTAAGAGTGCCAAGCCGTTTTCTTTTCAGCTTCGTGTTTCAGCTAAAACAGCTGGTGGAGATATTGTAATCCGAATTAACAGTGAAACAGGAACCATTATTGGTTCGATTCCAGTTTCAGCTACAGGAGGTTCAAATACGTTTAAAACGCTTTCAACAACATTAAATAGAATTAGAGGTACGCAAAGCATATATCTATCCTATATCGGATCAGAGGATAACCGGATTCAATGCGATTGGTTTGAATGGAACCCAGGTCCTAAATAAATACATTAAATTTAATATTCCATGAAAAAAATAAGTCTCTATGCTGTATTTCTAATTATTGTTCTTGCAGGATGTAAGTCGAAAACAATAGAGGAAGAGGAGCCTAAACAACCCAATATCGTTTACATTTTGGCGGATGATTTAGGTTATGGCGATGTGAACGTTTATAATCCAGAAGGGAAAATTCCAACGCCTAATATCGATCGCATGGCAGAAAATGGAATGCTGTTTACCGATGCGCATACGTCAAGTGCAGTGTGTACCCCAACTCGCTACGGAATTTTAACTGGACGCTATAATTGGAGATCAGAACTAAAGAAACATGTATTAAATGGGTATTCAAAATCCCTTATAAAACAAGACCGTACTACGATTGCAGATATGCTAAAACAACAAGGCTATAGTACCGCCTTTATAGGTAAATGGCACTTAGGTTGGGATTGGCAATTAAAATCACCAGATAGTTTAGAGGCCAATGGACTTAATGTAGATTTTACCAAACCCATTAAAAATGGACCAACAACACATGGTTTCGATTATTCCTTTGGTTTTTGTGCGTCACTAGATATGCCACCCTATGTATATGTAGAAAATGATATGCCGACTATGGTTCCTACAGAATATACGGGGTCTAAAGGCATGAAATTTTGGAGAAAAGGTTTAACTGCCGACGATTTTTCACATATTAAAGTATTACAAGATATTACAGATAAAGCGGTAAGTTTTATAAGTGAAAAAGCAAAAGGTGATAAGCCCTTCTTTTTATACTTGCCATTACCTGCACCACACACGCCTATATTGCCAACAGAAAACTTTTTAGGAAAAAGTAAAACTAATACCTATGGCGATTTTGTAATGCAGGTAGATGATGTTGTTCGCCAAGTTCGTGAAGTTCTTAAACAACAAGGTATTTCAGAAAATACACTTATAGTATTTACAAGTGATAACGGGTGTTCTCCAAAAGCAGATTTCGAAACGCTCGCTACATTTGGCCATGACCCAAGTCATCCGCTTCGTGGCTTTAAGGCAGATATTTATGAAGGAGGTCATCGTGTGCCTTTTATTGTAGAATGGCCGGCCAAAGGATTGAAAAATGAAAGTTCTGATAAGACAATTTGTACTACAGATTTTTTTGCAACCTGTGCAGATCTTACAGGATATAGTATAAAAGATACTGAAGCAGAAGACAGTTACAGTATGCTGCCGCTTATTACAGGAACAAATGAAAATGCCATTCGAGAATACACAGTGCATCATTCTATAGATGGTAGATTCGCTATAAGACAAGGCGATTGGAAATTGGTTTTTTGTCCAGGTTCTGGGGGATGGAGCGATCCTAGACCTAGAGATATAAAGAAGAATAATTTGGTGTTGCCGCCTATGCAATTATTCAATTTAAAAGATGATATCGGTGAAACTAAAAGTGTAATCGATGATTACCCCGAAAAAGTAGTGGCGTTAAAAGCAGCCTTAAAGAAAATTATTCTTGACGGAAGAAGTACAGCAGGTGAAAATCAGCAAAATGAAGGTATGGAAGGTTGGACTCAAATAGAAGAGATAGTGAATTAAGGAAGTTGTAGAAAATAGCAGTAACGTCACCCTGAATTTATTTCTGGGTCTCATAATTAAACTACGAAGCAACTTCAATAAGAAACGAAAATTAAAATATGATCAATATAAATAGAAATAAAACCATAGAAATACTGGTGTTTCTTGTATTGTTTTCTTTTTCAAACGTATTCGCTCAGGATATAAAAAAAGAAAAAGAAAGGATCATTCATCCGTATTGGGCTCCTAAAACCTGGGACCTTCGAGCAGACGATATTACGACTATCATGGGCTTTCGGGCGGAACTTACTGGAAACCTAAATCATCTTGAGCGACCAACACCTACAGTGGTTAACAACGCTTTTATTCGTGGATTTCTGACCAAAGATGATGTAATGACTTGGGAGGTCGAATCACCTTACGAAGCAGAATATACCGTAGCACTTTTATATACAGGGAGCAACGACATTCTTTCAAAATCAACTTTTGAAGTAACTTCCGAAGCGTCTACTATAATTGAAAAAGCCAATATCAAAAACTGGGATACAAGACCCATAGTTCAAAGACAGTATTTAAAGCAACGCTTAAAGCTTAAAAAAGGGCTGAATAACATCAGTTTTCGTCTGGTAACGTTTGGAAAGGAAAAACAGAAAGCTGTTAACGCAGAAATCCAAGCGAATGCCAACATAAAACCCAATCCTTTTGCGTTTTGGTCTATTGAATTGGTACGTCCTGAAGCGCTTCTAGCGATAAAAGATCGTGCCGAGGAAATGAAAGCAGATGTACAATGGATGGTCGATGGTAAATACGGGTTGTTTGTGCATTTCTCTTCAGGTTCAGTCCCATTTAACGGCGGACCAAAACTTGAAGAACAATATCAGAAATTAGTCAATGCTTTCAATGTAGATGCTTTTGTCGAAAAAGTTATGGAAATCGGTGCATCGTGGGTAACCTTTACGTGTGCCCATGGCACGCAACATTGGCCAGGACCAAGTAAAACGATAGATGCCTTAAAACCTGGTTTTACTTCTGAACGGGATTTAATCAGAGAACTCATTGATGGTTTGGCAAAACATAATATTCGTTTGATGTTATACTACAATCCCAATAGTGGTATGGAAGATTTGTACGGCAATACTTATGGTAATGGAAAAACACCAGACCCAACGGGTTATTTCAATTTTTTAGAAGCGCATTTACGAGAAGTAAGTCTTCGATATGGAGAAGATTTAGCAACGACTGCAGGTTATATAGACGATGGTGGTTGGAAAATGTACCAGTTAGATCCGCCGTGGGAAAAATTTGCGAAAGCCATTAAAGCAGGAAACCCAAATGCGCCGATAGGTTTTAGCCAAAATTTATTCCCAAACCTAACACCGTTTAGTGATTTGGTCGTGTCTGACGGATCAGGACGCGTACCGGAAATTCTACCTGCATTTTTGTTTGAAGAAGGAGGGCAATTGGAAGGTCAATATCCAGCAAGTTGGTTTTATATGGACGGTTGGTCTAGCCGAACAGGCAATGGCAAATTTACCCAAAAGCCTAAATTTTCGGCTGAGAAATATATTGAAATCTTTAAAGCAGCAGATAAAGCAAATATGCCCATTACTATCAATTTGGCCATGACACCAGATGTCACAACCGACCACCCGTTTTTTAATCCGGAATGTGTTGAAATTATGAAACAGGTAAGAAAAGCTGTAAAAGGGTATTGAAATAAAAGATAAAAAAGTTTAAACAATGAAAAATAATAACAAAGCGCTGTCTTTTTGCCATTATGTATTAGTGGCGATGCTTTTAAGCACTACGATGTTGGTTAGCGCTCAGGTGGAAAGTAAAGAAAAGACATTAAAACTCTGGTACAATGAGCCCGCTCCAGACAGTGATACCGGTTGGATTAATGGATCAATCCCCATGGGAAATGGATATATGGGCATTAATGTGTTTGGTGGCACAAAAACTGAGCGCATCCAAATCACTGAAAATAGTTTATATGAACGCGATGACGATCGTGGATTACGTCGTCGTGGACTAAATAACTTTGCTGAGGTTTACATCGATTTTGATCATAACAATACCAAAAGCTATCATCGCGAATTAAATTTAGATGAGGGCGTTTCTTTCGTGGCATATGAGATGGATGGAGTAACATACAAGAGAGAATACATAACGAGCTATCCAGATAAAGTGATGGCGATTCGTTTAAGTGCTTCAAAAAAAGGAAAATTGACATTCACATTACGTCCTTCAATACCTTATTTAGGTGAAGGAAAGTCAGGAGCTGTTTCAGCAAAAGACGATGTAATTACCCTTTCTGGACTTATGAATTATTTTAATATAAAGTTTGAAGGGCAATTCAAAGTGATTCCTGAAGGCGGATCCATGCAGGCAACAACAGAAGGAACAATTAAAGTTTCTGAAGCTAATAGTGCAGTAATTCTTATAGCCGTTGGGACGAATTATCAGATAGATTCTCAAGTTTTTCTTACTGAAGATCCTGCGAAAAAATTAGAAGGTTTCGCTGGTCCACATGAAAAAGTAACGAACTATATTAAAGAAGCTTCGACAAAATCTTTCGAGACATTATTGACAAACCATCAAGCAGATTATAAAAATCTTTACAATCGCGTGAATTTTAATCTTGGTGCTATAGAACCCGCAATACCGACCAATACACTAGTTGATGCGTATCCTTCAAAAGAAACAAGCAAATACTACGAGGAATTGGCGTTTCAATATGGGCGTTACCTATTAATTTGTTCATCAAGAAAGGGCACTTTACCACCGCACTTACAAGGGATTTGGAACCTTTACGAAAGACCACCTTGGTCGTCTCAATATTTACACGATACCAATTTACAAATGGCTTATGCGCCTGTGTTTTCTACAAATTTATCTGAACTGTTTGAGTCTTATGCAGACTATTTTAATGCGTTCGAGGCGAGACAACGTGTGTATGCTACGCAATATATTACTGAGTTTAACCCGTCGCAACTTGACCCGAATGGCAATAATGGTTGGTCGGGACCATTTTGGAGTAATCCTTACAATGTGCCTGGGAAGTCGCCTGTGGCTGGTTTTGGTACGGGATCATGGATTTCTTTATTGTTTTGGGACTATTACGACTTTACTAGAGATAAAACTTTACTAGCCGATAAGGTGTATCCAATACTTTATGATCAAGCAAATTTTGTGTCTCGTTTTGTAACGTCAGTAGATGGTGTATTGTTAGCCAAGCCATCTTCAAGTCCAGAGCAAAAGCTTAGGAATACAGTAGGAACAACGTTCGACCAGCAGATGTTTTACGAAAATCATCATAACACCATGAAGAGTGCTGCGATTTTAGGACGCTCGGATAAACGCTTGCCAACTTTTGAAGAGCAATTACCTTTACTTGACCCGATTCAAATAGGAAAGTCAGGACAAATTCAAGAATTCCGTCAGGAAGAATTCTTTGACGATATCGGGGATCCTAATCATCGGCATTCCTCAATGTTACTGGGTTTATACCCGGGACAATTGATTAACGATAACACACCAGCGTGGTTGGATGCTACCAGAGTGAGTTTACAGAAGCGCGATCATAAAACCAATATTGGTTGGGCACGTGCCGAACGTATTGCCATGTGGGCGCGTGTACATGATGGGGAAGAGGCGTATTCGTATTACAAAGAATTATTGAGTGAAAATTATTTACACAACTTGTTTAACGACCACCGAGGCGATCCATTATTTCAAGCAGATGCTAATTATGGCGCCACAGCTGGGGTGGCCGAAATGCTAATGCAAAGTCAAGATTATGTCATTGCGCCATTAACAGCATTACCAAAAGCGTGGTCTACGGGAAGCTATAAGGGGCTATTGGCGAGAGGAAATTTTGAAGTTTCAGCCGAATGGTCTAACAGTCAAGCTAACAAATTTGAAATTAAATCTAAATCGGGAGGTACTTTAGCGTTGAGATACCCAAACGTTGCTAAAGCTTCAGTAAAAACTTTAGAAGGTAAAAGGTTTGATTTTAAATCGGAGGGCAATAATCTTATACGTATTCAAACAACAGCAGGACAAACTTATGTAATTACCAACATACCGGAATACCATATTGTCGCTGCACCTACAAACTTAAAAATCGATACTAATTCTGTTCAAAATGAGATTACGTTATCATGGAGCGCTAGCAAAGATGCCAAATCGTATAAGGTATATCGCGCTGTGGGTAATGCACCAGATTATGAATTACTAGCTGCGGAAGTGAAAGGAACTGATTTTGTCTATAAGGATACAAGTTTAAAGGCGAAAGAACAAATGACTTTTAAGATAACAGCAATTAGTAGCAATGGGAGCGAAAGTAAATCAGGGGTAACTGAAGTATGGCTAAATCCTTAATCTAAGATGAATTTATCCTAGAGTTATTTAAAAGTTGAATGTAAAAACAAAATAAACTAAAGAGACATGAAAAGAATCAGAAATAGGAGTCAAATACTGTTCGGTGTGTTATTCTTTTTTATCTGTATTACAACGAGTCATAGTCAGGATAAAATGCCAAGTTATCTTAAAGGCTATGAAGTTGATTATGCTGAAAATCCAAGAGCAGCTGCATTAAAGTGGTTTAGTGAGGCTGAATTCGGGATGTTTATCCATTACGGTTTGTTTAGTTTAACCGAAGGCTATTGGGGAGATGTACACTCAAAACCTGCGGAATGGATTCAATTAAGAGCTAAAATTAGACCAGATGAATACGCAAAACTTGCAGATAAATTCACGGCTGAAAATTTTGATGCGGATGTCATTACCGATTTAGCGGTAGAAACCGGAATGAAATATATCAATATCACCACCAGACATCACGATGGTTTTTGTCTTTTCGATTCAGAATATACCGACTTTAAAAGTACCAATAGTGCTGCAAAACGTGATTTGGTAGCAGAATTGGCTGAGCAATGTCAGAAAAAGGGATTGGGATTATTTTTCTATTATTCACATGGACGCGATTGGAAACATCCACATTCTCCAAGCAGAGAAGAATGGGGCGGAAATCCGAAACCAGATTATAATCCTAAAGAGGAATCCTATAAATATGGTGAAGAACACGACCTAGAACTTTACGTGGAGTATATGAAAAATCAAATGACTGAACTACTCACCAATTATGGTCCAGTAGCGGGCATTTGGTTAGATGGCAGAGCGGTGCCAAATTCGACTCCTGAAAAAATAGATGAATTAAAAATTCAGGAATTATACGATCATATTCATGCACTTCAACCTCAGGTTTTGGTGTCTTATAAACAAGGTGTTTTAGGTACAGAAGATTTCAAAGCACCAGAACGTCATTTTACAGGTGAGTCTGATGTACCGTTGGAATTATGTAACACTATGCAACCGTATGCTTGGGGATACGATCGCGATAATGATGTGGGACATAAAACGCCAGATGAGGTTATGGAAATGCTTGCAGAAACAAAAGCAATGAATGCGAACTTATTACTAAATATTGGGCCCTTACCAGATGGTACTGTTTTTCCAGATGATGTTACAACGTTAAGAGAAGTTGGGAAACGCCTAAAAAATAAATAAGCATGAGGAACGTGAGAATTTAATTCTCGATTTTAAACTACAAACTAATTAACTAAACCAAATGAACACAATTTCAAAAGCACTAATAGCCGTTTTTCTTGTGATGTCGGCATCTTATAGTGTAGCACAAAACCGTCGCTCTAATCCTATTGTCAGTCACATGTTCACGGCCGATGCTTCTGCTCATGTGTGGGGCGATGGCCGTTTATATGTATATCCATCAACAGACGTAGCTCCAGCAAGAGGTTATAGTACAATGGATGGTTACCATGTGTTTTCAACCGATGATATGATCACTTGGAAAGACCATGGTGAAATTCTTCATTCACGTGATGTTGAATGGGGGACTGAGAAAGGCGGATTAATGTGGGCACCGGATTGCGTATATAAAAATGGAACGTATTATTTCTATTTTCCGCATAAGAATAAAGAAAATGTTTGGGAAATTGGAATCGCAACCAGTAAAAATCCAGCATCCGGTTTTAAAGTTCAAGGGTTTGTAAAAGGCGGTAATGCATTTTGTGATCCTAATGTGTTTATCGACGATGATGGGCAGGCGTATTTATTTGCTGTTCGAGATGCCAAATGTTACGGTGCCAAGCTAAAGGATAATATGATGGAAGTGGAGACCGAAATGGTGCATCAAATTGGTGTAGACGAACATCGTGAAGGGCCATTTGTGGTTAAACGAGAAGGTAAATACTATATGATTTATCCAAATCATCAAAAGCCATTCAATGAGATGTCTTATTCTATGAGCGATAATCCATTAGGACCTTGGGAACCGAAAGGATTGTTAATGGAACAAAATGATGTGATTACCATGCATGGCTCTATAGTAGAATTTAAGGGACAGTGGTATATCTTTTATCATAATGGAGAACTTTCAGGAAGTATTGGTCCGCAGCGTTCTATTTGTTTCGATCCTGTTTATTTTAATGAAGATGGTACTATTCAGCTAGTAAAAAAATCTTTAGGTGTAACGTTGCCAACATTTCATAACGACATAAATTTCAATGAAATGTTCGGAACTTTAGCTGTTGGCGATTATACTCAGAATGATATGCAGTTACAGGGTATAGAAGCAAATGCCATAGCTTCTATTCAGATTCCTGAAGGTTATGTGGTTGAATGTTTTGAGCAAGATCACTTTAAAGGTAAATCTTGGACATTCAAGGAAGACCGCATCGATTTGAGTGCTTTGGGTTGCGATAATAAAATTTCTTCAATCAAAATTTCTAAAGTTACAACCGACAATTTGGTGAAAAATTCATCATTTGAACTCACGACTCAAAAAATGGTGAAGTATTGGAGAAGTAAAACAGTACAATGTACTAGTGTTTTAGATGATACAGCCACAGGATATTATTCGCTTCAATATAAAGGACAAGGCATGCCAAAAGATATTATTCAGCAGGTAGAATTGAAACCAAACACCAATTATCAGCTAAGCGTTATGCTTAAAATCAAGGCAGGAACTAAAGGTAAAGTTGTGTTCGATACTACAGGAATTTTAGAGGATAGTTGCAAGTTTGAATTAGATGCCGATACCCAAGCAGATCAGTGGGTAGAATTCAAAGACACATTTAACAGCGGAGACCTTACCAAAGTAAATTTACGCTGTACAACCTCTGAAGATTTTGATGGTTTAGCGTACTGGGACAACGTGATATTGAAGGAGAAATAGAAAAAAATCGATTTAAACTTAAATTCAAATGAAAACGAATTTTAAAATAAAAAGCACTGTTCTCGGATTACTCGTTTTGATGATGGCATTGGGTTGTGCAGAGACTCCGATGCCAATAGAGTTGTATGTATCTGTTGAAGGAGATGATACTGCAAATGGAAGTTTAGAATCACCTTTTGCTACGCTACCAAAAGCAGTAGAAACAGTTCGCGAACAGCGTAAAAAAGGGAATACGTATCCAGCTACAATTTACCTTCGTGGTGGACGTCATCAGCTTAAAGAAACTTTGGATTTGGGTGTAGAAGATGGAAAATCTATATCAGAATCTACGTGGCCGTTTGAAGATGTTGGGGCAGGAAATATACCACTCGCACAACTAACATTCAAGGCATTTCCTGATGAAGAACCCATAATTAGTTCAGGAGTTATTGTTGAAGGCTGGAAGATGTTAACGTCGGACCATGCTGATATTTCCGAAAAAGCCAAAGGAAAAATTTGGGTCGCTCAAATCCCAGAAGGTATAGACAAATTTTATACCCTTTACGATGAAGAAGGCCGTTTGAATCGTGCTAGAGCAGAAGGTTTTGTACCTACAAAATTAGGAGATAAATACACCTTGTATTTCCCTGAAGGCAAAATGAAAAATTGGGATAATCTTGAAGATGTAGAAATAAATATAAGACCAAGCCGCGCTTGGATGATTAATATGCTACCTATAGCTTCTGTAGATGAAGAACAGGGCATTGCAAAAACAAAAGTTGCGGCCACTTACGAAATGGGGGAGTTGGCACATTGGGTGCATACAAAAGATGGCAACTCGGCTTGGGTAGAAAACACATTAGAATCTTTAGACGAACCAGGTGAATGGGTTGTAAATTCTGAAACACGACAGATTTATTTATGGCCTAGATATGATGCTGTCGAGGGGTCACCGCAAAATATTCTTGTGCCAACTACAAGCGAACTTATTCGAGTTGAAGGAAATATTGATTACGAAGGGGCCGTAGATCAGCCTGTAAGAGGCATCGCATTTAAAGGGATAACATTCTCGCATGCCGATCGTAGAGCTTGGACTTCTGATGTCGATCGTTTAGGTTGGGGCATGCAACACGATTGGGATTTATTCGATAGACCATCGGCCATGTTACGATTCCGTGGTGCTGAACATTGTGTAGTAAGCCATTGTACGTTTGAAAATTCAGGAGGAACCGGTGTCCGTTTCGATTTACATGCACAACGCAATAAAATAGAAAATTCTGAATTTGCACATTTAGGAGAAGCCGGCATTTTATTGGCGGGTTACGGCCCTGGAACCAAAGATGTTAATCATCATAACACTATTGTAAATAATAATATTCATCATTTTAGTGAAATCACTTGGCATTCTCCTGGCATTTGGGCTTGGCAAAGTGGCTATAATCATATTGCTAATAATTTTCTACACAATAGCGGTTATGCTGCGGTATTGATTACGAATCGTGTAGAACCGGATAGAGAATTAAATGGCGAAGGCGGAAGAACCGTACGTCATAACGAAATTTCAAAAGAAATTATCGCGAATACTAAAGAGGATTATGAGAGTTGGAAGGCACGTGAAAAATACAATCATTCACGCCATAATATTGTAGAATATAATGAAATATCACATGCTGTAGAATTGCTTTCAGATGGGAATTGTATTTATGTGTCTGGTGCAGGAACAGGAAATATTATTCGCTACAATTATTTTCACGATAATTTAGAGGAATCTATGCCTGCTCCAATCCGTTGCGACGACGATCAGCATGAAACCCTAATTTACGGAAATGTGCTTTATAATAATTTCGGATTTAGTGCCGGAATTGCTTCAAAAGGGGTTAACGACATCATTAATAATGTTATAGTAGCACCTCGGGTTGTTCCAAAATCGGGATATTTAAGTTACGAATGGGTTCCGGTAGCAGGTTCCAAAGTGTACCATAATATCATTGTATCTCATCCCGATGGCGGCATTGCAAATAATGAAAGACCACGAAAAGATCAAACCACGAATTTGCCCAATTTAGACGATGTCGACATCAATTCAAATTTGTATTTTAATCCGTCTGACCCGCATTGGATGGATGCCCATTTTGAACGTATGCGAGCTATTGGAAAGGAGACGTCTAGTCTTTTTGCCGATCCGATGTTTATAGATGTTGAAGCAGGGAACTTTGAATTTAAAGAAGGCAGTCCTGCATTAAAATTAGGGATTGAACCTCTTGATGTTTCAAAAATGGGATTGAAAAATTAGCGAGGGTTGTGAATTTAGAATTACCATTTCAGAAATAAAAAAGATTAAAAATGAATGTATTAATATATAAAACGCTCAATTTAAAATCCATCCTTGGGATGATACTGTTTTTGTTTTCTACAGTATCCCTTGGACAAAATCATGAAGCGCCGTTAACCAAGCTACTCGATGCTCAGGTTTTTAAAGTCCCTAAACTATATTGGAAACCCGAGTTAGATCAAGGCGAAATAAAAGCGCTTTTTTATGAAACTCTAGATTTTAAAGGAAAACCAACAAGAGCATTTGCATATTTAGGAGTTCCGAAAAGTGATAAACCCTTGCCTGCAATGGTTTTAGTTCACGGTGGAGGTGGTCGTGCCTTTTACGAATGGGTAAAGATTTGGAATGATAAAGGTTATGTGGCCATAGCAATGAGTTTGGAAGGACATGTTAGTGATGAGAAAGGCGAAGGGAAATTTCAACACGAATATAGCGGTCCGCAGCGTGTAGGACGTTTTGATGATATTGAAGCACCACTTAAAGAACAATGGATGTATCATGCCGTTTCCGATATTATAGTAGCACATTCTCTTTTGGCAGATATGCCCGAAGTCGATGCAAGTCGCATTGGAATTACAGGTATTTCATGGGGCGGTATTTTAAGTAGTTTGGTATCGGGAGTAGATACGCGATTGCAATGCGCGATTCCTGTTTATGGCGCAGGATTTCTGTATGAATCTAAAGGCTATTTTGGAGATGAGGGCGATAATAGTACGGACGTTATCGAGAAGAAAAAGTTTTGGGATCCTGCGCGTCAGTTTTCTAAAGGTAATGTGCCAACACTTTGGGTGAATGGTGATAGTGATGCACATTTTTCTTTAAATATTACATCGCATTCTTTCGACGTCACAAAGGATCATGCGTTTATGAGTATTCATCCAAGCATGAAACATGGGCATCCTTCGGGATGGAAACCAGATGAGGTTCCTGAGATTTATGCTTTTGCAGATTATATCCTAAAAGGGAAAACGCCAGGGTTAGGACGCATCACACAGCAACCTTCAGGACGTAAAAGTGTAGTGAGATATGAATCGGAAGTTCCTGTTTTAAAAGCCACTTTATATTATCAAAACGAACCTTTAACCTATACAAAATTAGAAAGTGAAAGACATCCGCATCCTGAACCTTGGTTTTCAAAATCCTTAAAATTAAATGATCAAGATAAATCGGTAAAAGTGAAGGTGCCAAAAGATTGTAAGGGGTATTACGTAAACCTAGAGGATCAACGCGGCTTTCTTATTTCAACACAATTTATAGAATTATAATTTTAACAAAACACCAATACTCTAATGAAAAATATTCTGACATTTTGTATAATATCAATATTGAGTCAACTATGCTTTGCGCAAGTAAATCAAACACTTCCTAACATTGTATTGATTAATGCTGACGACCTAGGGTATGGTGATTTAGGGTGTTATGGAGCAACAAAACTTCAAACACCAAATATCGATAAATTAGCTAAAGAAGGACGAATGTTTACAGATGCGCATTCAGCATCAGCTGTTTGTACGCCATCAAGATATGCCTTACTTACAGGAGAGTACCCTATAAGACATGGGAATTTAAACAGCCCTATTTTTCTTAAAGACAAATTAGTAATTGATATCCAAAAAGAAACCATAGCATCAGTTCTAAGTAAGGCAGGTTATGCTACGGCTTGTATCGGGAAATGGCATTTAGGCTTTGGGACAACAAAACCTGTTGATTGGAACAAACCATTAACTCCTGGTCCCAATGAACTTGGCTTTGATTATTACTATGGCGTTCCTGTGGTAAATAGTCACCCTCCTTTTGTATATGTTGAAAACCATAATGTAGTTGGACTAACAGAAGAAGATCCATTTGTGTATGGAGAAAAAGCCAACACAAAAGAAGTTTTTGAAAAAATGAATTTGGATGATATAGGTGGAGCTGATAAAGCACATGCATTATATGTTGATGAGCAAGTAGGGACCCATTTAAAAGAAAAAGCAATTGGTTGGATGAAAGCACAAAAAGAGAAGCCTTTCTTTCTGTATTTCGCTACAACAAACATTCATCATCCTTTTACACCAGCACCAGAATTTTTAGGAACTAGTGAATCTGGTTTGTATGGAGATTTTGTGCATGAATTGGATTGGATTGTTGGAGAGGTGATGCAAACTCTTAAAGAAATGGGCGTAGCCGAAAATACCTTAGTCATATTTACAAGTGATAATGGAGGTATGTTTAATGCTACTGGTCAAAAAGCTTGGAAAGATGGACACAAATTAAATGGTGATTTACTAGGTTTCAAGTTTGATGCTTGGGAAGGTGGTCATCGTATTCCATTTATCGCGCATTGGCCTAATAAAATAAATGCAGGAGAGGTGTCTAATCAGCTAATTTGTAATGTAGATATGCTAGCAACTTTTGCCGCAATTTCAAATCAAGAACTGAGAGAAGGGCAAGGGCAGGATAGTAAAAACATGTTGGAAGTAATTACTGGTGAAACCAATAAACAGATAAGAAACGAAGTGCTTTTAGCACCTAAAAAAAGTTCTCACCTTGCTATTCGTAAAGGAAACTGGCTATATATAGGAGCGCAAGGAGGAGGAGGATTTACTTCTAGAACACAAGGTACGCATGGTTTTGGAGGACCAGCGGCCATATCTTTTGCAGGACAAGTCAATAGTGATATTGAAGATGGTAAATTAAAAGAAGATGCACCACCCGCACAGCTCTATAATTTGGAAACGGATATAAATCAAACAAAAAATCTATATACTCTATACCCTGAAAAAGTAAAAGAGATGAAAGCGTTATTAAAATCTTATCAAGCAGAAAAGTAAAAGAAGAAAATAAAATAGTCTACCATTTAGAAATTATTTTTAAAAAGTATAAAATGAAAAATTATTTAATAATTAAGATACTAAGCTTAAGCTCACTCTTTTTACTAGCCATTGTACTGATTTCTTCTATGCAACCGAAAAAAACTGTGAATATAGAGACTCTTCTTCACGACATGATAGATCGCGATTTGGTAGCAAGTTTTCCAGAAAGAGACTTTCGTTTAAAGCAAGAAAGCAGTTATAACCGTGCTTCGGTAAGTCCTAATGATACAGAAGGATGGTTTAATAATAAGGATCTAAATAATAATGACACCGATCGTAACTTATTAGAATTGAAGAAAATAATGGAAACAGAGAATGGGTATTAATGGAGCATCAAGGTGCCGGTGCTATTGTGCGTACTTAGATGCCCGTTAGTATTGAACTAAAAATTAAATAGAATATGAAAAAATATATATTGACAGCTTTTTGCCTCTTAACGGTGTGTTTTTTATCGACATCCTACGCTTTAGATATTTACGTTAGTCCTAAAGGATCCGATACGAATAAAGGAACTAAAAGAAAACCCCTAGCTACTTTTGCAGCGGCTCAACTTAAGGCTAGAGCCTTTGCAGGAAAGGAAGCTGTAACAATCTATTTTGAAGATGGTGTGTATTATTTACCAGAAACGGTTGTGTTTACACCCAAAGATTCAGGTTCTGAAACTTATCCAATTTTATATCGAGCCCAAAATGAGGGTGGCGCCATATTAAGTGGCGGATTGCTATTAGAGTTGAAATGGACACCTTATAAGGATGGCATTTTTCAAGCGAAAACACCGAAAGGAATCGTGATAGATCAGGTATTTGTCGACGGATTAAATCAGCGCATGGCACGTTATCCTAATTACGATGCGACTAAGAAAACAGAGGCGTATCAAGGCTATGCCGCAGATGCTTTTTCTAAGGAACGTGCAGCAGGTTGGGAAAACCCTAAAGGCGGATACATTCATGCTATGCATTCTAAGCGTTGGGGTGGTTATCATTATCTCATTACAGGAAAAAATGCAGAAGGTGAAGTGACCTACGAAGGCGGTTGGCAAAACAACAGGCAAATGGGGATGCACGACGAGTACCGTATGGTTGAAAATATTTTTGAAGAATTAGATGCTGAAGGCGAGTGGTTTCATGATGAAAATACTCAAACATTATATTTTAAACCAAAAGCAGGTACAAAATTAGATCAGGTTAAGGTTGAAGTCGTCCGCCTAAAACAATTGGTAGATTTTCAGGGAAGCATAGAAAAACCGGTGAAGTATATTGGTTTACAAGGGTTTGTTTTTAAGCATGCATCCCGGACGTTTATGGAAACAAAAGAACCGATGTTGCGTTCTGATTGGGCAATTTTTAGAGGCGGAGCTGTGATGTTAACAGGAACAGAGCATATTCAGATTTTAGATAGTGAATTTGATCAGCTTGGGGGTAATGCGATTTTTGTCAATAATTATAATCGCGATGTATTAATTAAAGGAAATTATATTCATCATACCGGAGCAAGTGGTGTTTGTTTTGTCGGAGATCCGAATGCTTTACGCGATCCATTATTTGAATATGGAGAAAAAAATAACATTTCAAAAATTGATAAAACACCTGGTCCTAAAACAGAGAATTACCCAGCCAGAAGTACGGTTGAAGATTGCTTGATTCATGATGTAGGGACAGTAGAGCGTCAGCCTGCAGGAATTCAAATTGAAATGGCAATGGAAATCACCATTAGTGATTGTTCCATTTACGATTGTGCACGTGCTGGAATTAATATTGGAGATGGCGCTTTTGGAGGCCATATCATCGAGCGTTGCGATGTATTTAATACCGTACTAGAAACTCACGATCATGGTTCGTTTAATTCATGGGGACGTGATCGCTATTGGAGATTGGAAGGCTTCGATTTAGAAAAATATCCTGAATTACCATTTGCCGATGCGATGAAAACAACAATCATTAGAAATAGCCGCTGGCGTTGTGACCATGGTTGGGATATCGATCTAGACGATGGGTCTACCAACTACGATATATATAATAATCTAATGTTATCTGGAGGTTTAAAACTTCGTGAAGGGTATAGAAGACGCGCCTGGAATAATATTACCGTGAATAATACCTTTCATCCGCATGTATGGTATGAAAACAGTGAGGATGAAGTTTTTTCTAATATTTTCATGTTTGTATATCAAGGCGTAAAAGTGCCAACAGCTCAAAATCCAGGAAAGCGTGTAGATCGTAATTTGTTATATGATGCCGAGTTAACACAAGTGTATGGTTGGGACGAAAACTCTATTGTTGCCGATCCGGAATTTATCGATCCTACGAATGGTGATTTTAGAGTAAAAGAAGGTTCTCCTGCTTTCGATATTGGTTTTGAAAATTTTCCGATGGATCAATTTGGAGTGAAAAAACCGTCACTAAAAGCGATTGCGAAAACACCAGTAATTCCTGCTTTAGGTGTTTCTGAAGAATTAAAAAGAAAGAATAGTACGAAAAGAAAAGCGAAAGTCATCACTTGGGAAGGCGCAACAATTAGTCGTTTGTCGGGGCAAGACTTTTCTGCTTATGGTGTGTCTATAGACGATGGCGGAATCGCACTTACTAAAGTCCCAAAAGATAGTGAAGTGGCTAAAATGGGATTTTTGGAAGGCGATTTAATTTTAGAAGCAAACGGACAAAAAGTAGCTCGTGAAGGTGTGTTTTTAAACCTGTTGAAAACTAATGAAGCGTCCTCAATCATATTTAAAGTCGTTCGGGAACAGCAAGAAATCGAAATTAAAACCAAGAAATAAAGATGAATTTAAGAAAACAAACTAACCAAAAAACTATCAGTTTTGTGAAATTACATACATTTCTATTAAGCGTAATACTTTCTTTATTAAGTGGTATTGAAATCCATTCCCAAACCTTTAATAAACAAACAGATTTGTTATTGGCAAATTTTGATTTGAAACCCGACGAGGACGATGTTATGGCCGCAGCCGCTTTGGCGTGCATGTTAAAACATCCGGATTTTGAAGATGTGAATTATTATGCTGTGGCGGGTGCTTATGG